>JAKFDP010000020.1:0-3451 GCA_036676095.1 Anaerobacillus sp.
AAGGAAAAATTCAAGTCTATGTAGAAATTAAAAAAGTAAGAGAAGTTATTTAATTGAAATTGAGGTATAAAAATGACTGTTTCATTAAAATTACTATCTAAAGATGAAAAGCATATTCTTCGCAACTTATATTCCCTTTATTTACACGACCTTTCTGAATTTACCGATGGTTTAGACATATCAACAAGTGGTTCTTTTGAGTTTGACTCATTTGAATTAATCTGGGAGAGAGAGGGGTTAACACCATATTTTCTTAAAAAAGATAAGGCAATTGTAGGTTTTTTACTACTCTTAGAAAGACCATTTTTAAATAAAGACTATGATTTCAGTATTAATGATATTTTTATGTTGAAAAAATTCAGGAGAAAAGGTATTGCAATTTCATTATTAGAGGAATTGTTTAAACAGAAAAAGGGTAGATATTTTGTTGTTGAATTAGCTAATAATAAACCTGCTGTTTTATTTTGGAGAAAAATTTATCGTGAGCTAGATATAGTCTTTGAAGAAGAGAAGAAAATTGTTGATAATGAAGAATGTTTGGTTCAATCCTTTAAAATTTAAACGAGCTTATTCAACTGATATGAACGAAACTGTCAACCCACCACACACAAATGTTTTTGAAATGGTGTTTTATTCAGTATGAATAGAGTTATTCCTTGTTCAACTTATAGACGAAATATCCTTTCGGATTTAGCTTGTCAAGGGCGCACTTTCCCTTGATAAGCTGAATCCGAAATGGATACAATCCTAAAAGTTGAACAAGGATAACCTTAAAAACTTGGCACGAAGGCAAAAACACTGACGGTGGTATACAAACTGATATGCGTGGGTTGGGTACCACATTTCACTCCATCCGTCACGGAGCTGCCTCTGACTAACGGCGCACGTTCAGTCCTTGGACCTAGTGCATAGTTGAACATGAGGGTTCTCCTTCCCGGGGGTTTGCCTTCGAGCCAAATCTTTAATTTTCAATTACAAAGTTATTACTTAATAAAAAATTTCATTTATGTCTTACTTTCAATCTACTTAAGCAGCATTCGAATCACTTACTAGCTTATCCTCAATAGAACAAGCGATAGCCCAAATAAAGCCAAGTAATTCTCTAGCGACAGCAACAACAGCTACTTTTCCACCTTTTCCTTTAGCAGAGATGCGATGATATTTCATATGAAGACGGTGTTGAGCCTTCCAAGCAATTCGTTTTGCCTCTGGATCTTGGTTTTCTTGACGTTTAAGCAATTCACCTTTGAGAGATGGTCGGTGACGATAAGACCAACAAACTTCTACTATGGAACGACGAATTTGGGAGTTTCCGGTTTTGGTAATCGAACCTTGCCAACGGCTAGACCCACTTGAATATTCCTTCGGAACAAGACCAGCATAGGACATTAATTGTCTAGGACTTGAAAACCTTGAAAATTGTCCGATTTCCGCAACTAACGTAACTGCTGTAACTTCAGCAACTCCTCTTAAGGTTTGAAGTGCTTGTATGACGGGAGCATGTTCACTTTGAAGGGCTTCTTCATGAATCTGTGCTTCGATACGTTTCATACGATCTTCAACTTCATAAATTGCATGGAGATATTCTTGAAAAACAATACGATGAGAAGCTCTTTCAAATGTTAATCGTTTTAACCATTCACGATGTTTTACAGACCAATTTCGTACTCCTTGCGGAGGACGTATTTCATGGCGAAGTAAGAAGTGAATAAGTCTCTGACGAGAACTTTGTAAATCCTCACGAGCATCATGACGTGCACGAATTAAGTCTCTCAATGCTTCATGATCTTCATCTGGAACCCATACAGAAGTAAGCTCTCCAGCACGAAGTAGCTGAGCTAATCTAATAGAATCTCTTTTATCTGTTTTTACACGATCGCCAGATCGCTTTGGGATAAGAGAGGGTGCCACAACCATACATTCAATATCCATTGAAAGAAGTAATCGGTAAATTCCATATCCTGTAGACCCTGCTTCATAACATACTAATAGGTTGTCAGGATTTCCTAACTTTTTCATTAGTTTGCGAATGTCTTCGGGTTTATTTTGAATAGTTCCATGAAATCTAGGTTCACCACGACCAGGATCAGCAATCGCAACAGCAATTGTATCTTTAGATACGTCTAAACCAACAAATTTTTGTACATCCTTCATAATATTCGGCTCCTTTTCGTGTGTAGCTCTACACTTGGTTTTTATTTTGGGTAGTAACATTATGACCAAGTGCAACCTACGTTAAGCGATGGGAGCCGTTTCGTTCATTATGACTAACGGGTGCTTTAGTTTAACAAGTGTGATGTTCTAAGTGAAAAATGACTCAATAATGTTGATAAACCCACCAACATCCATTGTGTTGTCAATTACAGTCCACACATGTGGAGTATTGTTCACTACTAGTATTAAAAGACCCAAAAAAATATAATTGAGATGTTCCGTGTGCTTCAGCCTTCCTTTTGGGAAGGTTTTTTATTTTGAATCTAACAATAGGAACAAGTGTTTCTATATTATGTATGTGAGGTGATTTCATGTCTTATCATATAATGCTGATAAGAAAAATATAAAAGGGCACTCACAAATTCAAGTTCAGGTAATGGATACAGGGACTCCACAGATTATTTATTTCACGCTGGATGAGCTGGAGAAGGATGAACTGCCAGAAGAACTTAAGGATTACATAATGTGCATTTTACCCGATATAAAGGATGGTAGGTGGCACTATTCCGGAAATCATTAATTGTTTACCCAAAAAAAAGGATTCAGCAGAAAACTGAAACCTTTATGTTTATGTATTATTTTTTTCTGAGTGAAGAAACAACATATAAGTTAGTTATAGGGTTATCAGAAACGATAAATGATGTTTTGTATTAAGGATATTTATTAACTACTTCTTCATGAAGTTCCTTTATCTTTAATAAACCCTTGATGATAAATAAAGCATTTAGCGTGTTGTATTTGAGTGTACAAGATGTCAGTGAAATCCATTGAAGTTTAGTATTTAAAGTTTCAATTCTATCCTGTATATACCGATCAAAACTTACATTAACAGCTATATTAGTCCCTTTATCTTTTGTTTTTCCCCAATTGTCCTTTGACACTAAATATTCTTCAAAATCCTTATGTAATCGACTACCTTCAACCCAAACATCACCAGAACGGATATAGTTTTTGAGTTCTGTTAAGGCAGCCATTTCATAATATTGACGGTTAATATTACCTTCATCATCAAAAACATGTTTTTGCCAACGTTTATGAACAAAAACCAAAGGTGAGCCATCAGGGATTTTCCTTTTTCCAGAGAAATCGTTGAAGAAGGGGAAGCCGATGTGATTACTCTAGGTAAGGGAGCCCTGGCTAACCATGATTGGGTCCACAAAGTCAGAAATGGAGAACCATTAGCAGAGTTTAATCCGGAAGAAGTGTTAAGACCGAATGCAAAAAATTAAAGATTGAA
>JAKFDP010000021.1:0-8276 GCA_036676095.1 Anaerobacillus sp.
ATATATTTGAAACATTGGTACCATAATGGAAATGACAATAGTGCCGACAATTGCTGCTAAAAAGACAATCATTAGCGGTTCGATAATTGCTTTTAAGCGATCGGTCGCATTTTCGACTTCAGTTTCGTAAAAATCGGCTACTTTGTTAAGCATTTGATCTAACGAACCTGTTTCCTCGCCAATGGCAATCATTTGCACGACGAGTGGTGGAAACACCCAATGGTTGCGCATCGGTGCGGTTAATGGCTGCCCTGTTTCCAGTGATTGTCTTGATAGTTTCATTGTTTTGGCAATGACTTCATTTTCAACAACTTTTTCAACAATGGCAATCGCTTGCAAAATAGGAACAGAACTTGAAAATAACGAACTTAATGTACGCGTCATCCGTGCCAAGACTGCTTTTTGCATTAACTTTCCAAATACCGGCATGCGCAAAATAGCATAATCTAAGTAATATTTACTTACTGGATTTTTCTTTATCATTTGCAAGCCAATAAATAAAATAGTGATGCCAATAATAATTAACCACCAAAGCTTTTGCACAATATCACTAGCCGCTAAGACAAATTTCGTAATTGCTGGTAATTCGCCGCCAAGATTGTTTAACATTTCGGCAAAGGTTGGGACAACAGAGCTCAGCAAGTAAATAACAACGCCAACCGCGATAATCCCGATAACGACCGGATAAGCTAAGGCTGAAATAACCTTTTGCCTCGTCTGGTGTTGTTTCTCATAATGGGTCGCCAGTCGTTCTAACGCTTCATCGACTGAACCGCTAGCTTCACCTGCGCGAAGCATGTTAATAAACATTGCCGGAAAAATCTTATGATGCTTGGCTGCGGAATCAGAAAATGGCTGGCCTGAGCGCAATTCTTCTTCAACCGCATTCAGCGCTTTTTTCAACGCTTTGCTGTCTGTTTGCTTAGCGAGGATATTGGTGGCATCGACGATCGATACCCCTGCTTGCAGCAAGGTCGCAAATTGGCGTAAATAAATGACAAAATCTTGATGTTTGACGGGATTGCCAATGACAATCTCTTTTTGTAACAGCGTTGCTTTTGCTTCATTAATTTCCGTTACGGCAACACCTTTTTCGCGCAGCTTAGTAATGACCTCACGTTTGCTTAGCCCGTTAATCGTGCCTGTTTGCCGTTTCCCGGCGCGCGTTTTCCCTACATATTGAAACTGAGCCATTAAAAATCAACCGCCTTTAAGTAAGGCTCTGCCGTTTCTTTGGAAACTTTTTGCCTTGTCAACAATTCTTTGATCGACATTTCTAACGTATGCATTCCACTTGCTTTACTCGTTTGCATAATGTTATGAATTTGATGAATTTTCTCGTTGCGAATTAAATTAGCAATCGCTGAGTTATTAATGAGAATTTCAGTAGCTGCACAGCGTCCTTGCTTATCGATAGTTGGAAATAAACGTTGCGAAAGAATCGCTGCTAACACGGATGCGAGCTGAATCCGGATTTGAGGTTGCTGATTTGGAGGGAAGACATCAACAATCCGGTCAATCGTCGCTGGAGCATCCGTTGTATGAAGTGTACCTAATACTAAGTGACCTGTTTCCGCTGCGGTAATTGCCGTTCCAATCGTTTCTAAGTCGCGCATTTCGCCGACAAGAATAACATCTGGATCTTGGCGCAGTGATGCTCTTAAACCATTGGCAAAATTTTGCGTATCAAACCCGACCTCACGTTGGTCGATAATACAATAGTGATGTTTATGCAAATATTCGATCGGGTCTTCGAGTGTAATAATGTGCTTTCGTACTGTTTTATTTAAGTAATCAATCATCGCTGCTAACGTTGTTGATTTCCCACTTCCGGTTGGACCAGTTACTAACACTAACCCTTGCGGCTTAGTAGCCACTTTTTTCAACACTTCTGGCATGTTCAAATCTTCAAGCGATGGAATGACCGTTGGGATGACCCTGATCGCTAATGACACACAAGAACGTTGCTGAAAAGCATTAATTCGAAAACGAGAAACTTTCGGGATGCCGTAGGAGAAATCAATTTCCCCCTTTTCTTTAAAGGTAACTTTTAATTGTGGCGAAAGAATCGCCGCTAACATTCCCTCTGTGTCGGCAGGATTTAGCACTTCTTTTCCATATTGCTTTAAATCGCCATTGATTCGCATAATTGGTGGCACACCAACCGTTAAATGTAAATCAGATGCCTTTAGCTCAAAAGCAGCTTTCATTAATTTCTCGATACGCTCTTTCAAGCTCCTCACCACCTTTGCTAAATTGAGTTATCCAACTTATTCTGTAACGACCCGAAGAACTTCTTCCGTTGTTGTTAAGCCTTGTTTTACCTTTAAGAGTCCGTCATCAATTAAGAAAACGGTACCGACTTTCAGCGCATATTCGCGAATTTCGTGTACTTGACGGTTATTCATAATCATTTTTTGAATCGTATCGTCAATTACTAATATTTCGTGAATCGCCACACGTCCTTTATAACCAACCATATTACAAGTTGGACAACCAGCTCCTTTGTAAACTTTCGCAATTTTCAGACCACGTTTCGCAAAAATTTCCTTTTCGCGAACAGTCGCCTCATGTTCGGTCTTACAATCGCGACAAATTCGCCGGACAAGTCTTTGGGCAACAACGCCAGCTAACGATGATGCCACAAGAAATGGTTCTAAGCCCATGTCAATTAACCTTGTTACCGTACTAATAGAATCATTAGTATGCAAAGTACTTAACACAAGGTGTCCAGTTAATGAAGCACGAACGGCAATTTCCGCGGTCTCTCGATCACGAATTTCCCCGACCATGACGATGTCTGGATCTTGACGTAAGATCGAGCGTAAACCAGCGGCAAAGGTCATCCCAACATTTGCATTAACTTGAATTTGATTAATTCCTTCTAACTGATACTCGACAGGATCTTCAACAGTAATAATATTCACTTCTTCATTATTTAATTTATTTAAACTCGCATATAAGGTAGAAGATTTCCCTGACCCGGTTGGACCAGTAATTAAAACAATTCCCGTCGGACGACGGATCATGTCTAGAAAACGTTGATAATTTAATTTGTTAAATCCTAGCTTATCTAAATCATTTAAAGAATTTCCTAAATCTAGGATTCTCATAACTACTTTTTCCCCGTAAACGGTTGGCAAAGTTGAGACTCGCAAATCGATTGGTTGAAAATCAAGTGTTACTTTAATTCTACCATCTTGTGGAACGCGCGTTTCGGTAATATTCAAGTTAGACATAATCTTAATTCTAGCAATTAACATATTTTGCATATGCTTTGGTAGCGTTCGTTCTGTTCGTAACACACCATCAACCCGGTAGCGAACCATCACCTTTGTTTCATGAGCATCGATATGAATATCACTGGCACGTTGTTGAACAGCCCTTTGTAAAATTTGATTGACGAGTTTGACAATCGGTGAATCTTCGTTCGTAACGGTTGCTTCTTGTTCCTTTTCCTTTTTTGTATTTTCAAGGATATCGCCAACGACATCATCCATATCATAATATTTATTAATTGCCCGAATTATATCGTCTTTTGTGGCAATCGCCGGTTCAATATGGAACCCAGTTGACAAACGTAAATCATCGATTGCATAAAAATCCATTGGATCAGCCATCGCTACAAACAGCTTATTTCCCTCTTGTTTTAAAGGAATCAAATAGTTTTTCGTCGCGATTTCTTTTGGGACAAGTGAAGTGATTTTCTGATCAATAGGATAACGATATAAACTTACGTGTGGAATACCAAGCTGAAATTCGAGCACTTCAATTAATTGTTGCTCTGTAATAAAGCCTTGTTGTAACAGGGCATCGCCTAATTTTTGCTTATCGGTTTTTTCTTTTAATGCTTGTTGAAGCTGGTCATTTGTAATTAAACCAGCTTCAACTAATATATCCCCTAAACGTTTCCGTGTTTTTGACATTTGAACCCCCACTTTAATAACCTTTTATTGGTTCAATTTCATCATTTATATCGATTTGCTTATTTTCTTCATCGTCTTGCTCATCAACATGTTGCTCACTTGTATCGTTTTGCTGATCAAGGGATTGTCCACTTATCTTTTCATTCTCATTCATTGTTGAATGCTGATCTTCTTCAGTTTCGTTGGAAGGATTTGTCAGTCCTTCTTGTTCTGGTGAATAGGCAGGTTCAGCGGCGATAAGACTGCGAACTTCAATGATATGTGTTGGCCGATAGAAATCTTTTGAAATTAAGCTCTGGTCAAGTTTCCGATTTAGCCGATCATACACTTCACGATAAACGGCAGTAGCATACCCTTTTTTGCCTTCTTGGCTTATTACTCTTTGTCCGATTGGAACTTCAGCAGAATATTGCAAGACACGTTTTGGTTCAAACGTTTCTGTTTCAGCTAGTTTGATTTTGTAGATATTTTCTAACTGATAACCTTTAAGTGCCGTGTGCAGGACATTTCCATCTAAATTTACGATCAGCGTATAGGGCAAAATATTCGGATTATAGAAACGTAAATCACTTTCTTTTCCGGAAACAAATGCTTCAAATCCTAATTCACTATACTCAGGTAAAGAGACACTCGTTTCCCTTTGCAAAATTTCAAAATTAGTGGCAAGCAGCGTTTTATAAAGCGCTGTCGCTACAATATTCATTTCTTCACCATTAGAAGATGAAAGATTAAGCTCCTTAAGGATCGAGCGAAAAGATAATTCTGTTTTTGGAACGATTTCATAGCCATTTAAATTGTGAACAAATTGTTGTAACTCATTTGTTACCGTTAAGTTATTTATGTAATGTTCAGAAATAATTACTTCCTTTTGCCTAAATTTATCAAGGAAATAATCATGAACATTGACATGGAATTCTTCATTTGGCAAATTACAAGCATACGTTTTTAAATCTTCGTGTAATACATCTTGATTAAGTAATCTCCCTAATTCGCGCTTAGAGAGTTGTGAAAGTAGTTCAGTAATCTGATTGTCTTTAACTGTAACTACCAACGGTACTACTTTCTCTGTTTTTGCTAACTGTAAGGAAGCATCGCTATCAAAAGAAAATAGCTCCCCGGCGAGAAGAGTTACCTCTTGATCTAAATAGTGAAAAGTAACTTTCTTGCTTTCCTTCCAATTGTCGATTTCTTGTTCAATCTTCTGCTTTGCTACTTCATTTGTTAATTCTCCAATTGAGATTGCTGAAATTTGCGTTCCTTGTGCAAATTGCTGTTCTGGTGGGTTTATAGTTTCGTAAGCATAGCTTCCAGCAACGGAAAAACTAATTAAAAATACAGTACATACTAAGACGATCGTAAACGAATAAATGCCTGCTTTTAACATGTTGGAAGCCATCTTTAGCTCCCTCCTTAATCAGTTTCTACATTCATTGATAGTTCTACCATACTAGCTGGACCATCACTATTTACTGCTAAGATCATTTCTTTCGTCAATGATGTTCCTTTTTCTACTACTATTTGTCCTGACTTGTTGTAAATATCGCTCATTACCTTTTTCCCTGCTAATAAAGCAATTTGTCGATCTAACAATTCTTGCGTTAAGTCTGCTTTTTCTTTTGTATACTGAATTTCTGGTAAAACTTCTGGTAAAATTTCTGCTACAGTTTCTTGTTCTTGTTCTTGTTTTTGCTCTTGCTCTTGCTCTGTAACAGCCTCAATTAATTCAATTTCATCTTGTTTAGTTGAAGCAGCTGCTTGTCCGGTAAGTAATTCTTCCGGTTGTGTATAAAAGTTTTGATCCGCATCTTCATTGACAATTAATATATCCTTAGCAAATGTATAAACGTAGGTGGCAGCTAAGATTACTTCAGAATCTTGATTAGCTAATTGTAAGCCAACCACACTTCCGTTATCTTCATTCACAAAATATTCTGTAACTTTGCCGAGAAGTTGACCTTTTTTGCTCATGACGCGAGCACCGATAATTTTAATATTTTTCGTTACTAATGTATTGGCAATTGGGATTTCTGTTAAATCAATAATATTCATTTCGCTTTCGATTGTTACAGCATAGTCGCCAACACCAATCACTTTTTTAAAGGGAACTGCCTTAACACTAATTTGCCAATCTTCATGATGGACAGTTATGAAATCAATCGTTCCTTGTTCAGGATTGACAACTAATGACTTTACTGTTCCTAATTCTTTCCCATCGTTTATGCCGATGATTGGTAACCCAACTATTTGTTTACTTGTTTTCATCTAGTTCACCACACCTAATTCTTATTGAATATCCTTTTCTGTGTCAATTACTCTCTATGCTTATTTTACCACGAATTTAGGCATAAGCTTCAGAAAAAATTTTTCTCGAAAAATGAAATCTCTTCCATTATAATCGCTTGTTTAGAAAATCTAAACTTTAAAGTTGTAATTAAATCTTTTAATTTGGAAAATTGCCCTGTTTCAATATAATGATCACGTAGTAATGAAGCAAAAATGTAGTAATCTTGATCATCTAAATCTTCGTTTACATACGCCAATAAATTTGTTTCATAAGTTTCTGAACTTTCAAAGCGCTTAATCACTTGTAATTGTTCAATAAAAATATTACGTATTTGTCGATTTAGCCGTGGTTTTGTCGCAGTAAGTAATGCGACCGTTTCTTGTTTAGCTTCAATATCATTAGGTATGATGTTCAATGCTTCCATTTCAAACAGTTGGCTTTCCTCAAAAGCGCTACCATGTTTTTCAAGTACTTCGTTTAAAGTGATAATATGATTGGCAATGTCAATTTCCTTATGTAATTCGTTAGTTTGACTTACTTTGTCGATTTCTTCGTGTATTTCATTTACTTGATCTGCATCGTCATTTTCTTCAAGTATTTCGATTTCTTGGCTTGCATCGTCAACTTCTTCGAGTAATTCGATTGCTTCACTTGCATTATCAATTTTTTCGTGAATTTCAGTTTCTTGACTTGCATTGTCAATTTCTTCGAGTATTTCATTTACTTGATCTGCATCGTCATTTTCTTCGCATAATTCGTTTTCTTGGCTTGCTTTGTCATTTTCTTCGAGTATTTCGGTTTCGTGAGTTGCGTTGGCATTTTCTTCGAGTAATTCGGTTTCTTGACTAGCGTTAGCATTTTCTTCGAGTAATTCATATACTTGACTTGCATCGTCAACTTCTTCGAGTAATTCGTTAACTTGGATTGCATTGATTTCTTCGAGTATTGGTTGACTTTCAGGGTTAATTTCTACTAGCGTTTCGTTTGTTGTATTTTGCTTATCAAGTTCATCAATCTCTGCCAAGTTAACTTCTGTCAGCTCTGGTTCTACCAATGAAGAATTTTCAGCAATATTAATGAGATCTACCTCAGAAATAGTAGAATAATCACTTTCAGTTATAAATGCTTCAACTTTTTGGTGCTCATCTATTTCAAGCTCATCAATTGCTTCTAACTGGTCAAATAAATTTTCCCTGCTTGCAAAACTATCAGATACGATGGTTTCTTCATCAATCAGATGATCTGTTTGATCCTCCGTTGTTACAAATTGACGGTTTAAAAAAATTTCTTCATCATCATTTGTCTCAGGTTGAGAAAGTTTAGTCACCTCATCTAAATGAGCAGCAGTTGTTTCAGTTAACGGAATTTCTTCAAGCATGTCAATTTCCGAAAGTGGACTTTCTGTAGGAACTAATGCTGATATCGAATCAACTGTAGTTATACTTTCATCGTTATTTAATTCATTTGTAGGCTCCTTTTGAACCTGTTCCGAAGGTAAGTCCTCCATTACATCTTCTACAACGAGTAAACCAGCAGCTTGGGTATTCTCTAGAAAACTACTTTCCTTTGCAGCAAAATTAGATACGATGTTTTCTCGTTCAGAAAATACTTGATTTATTTGAGCACCTTCACTGTTTGAAGTATTTTCATTTTCATCCAGACTAATTTGGTATTCCTCGTATTCATTTTCTAAGTTGCTTATCATGAAGTGTTGGAAGAAACTTTGCTTCGCCAAAAAATATGTAACTAAAAAAAGGAATAAAAATACAATTAACGCCGTTTGCAATATACCAAGGTGAGGATACATAGTCAAAAATAAATTTGCAAATAGTAAAGAAATTAGTACATAAACAAGTTTATAAAGAGGTTTTAAATTTATTGGCACAAAATAAAAGAAGACAAAAAGCAGCACTCCACCAATTGCAGAGATAATCACGTAATCCAAACACACACCCCCCATTTAAAATTCAATTGAATTATTTTCCATTTTATTTAATTTTTATGACACAATTATACATTTATTTATTGTATAATAAAGTTAATCATTTTGAAAGATGAGGTTACAA
>JAKFDP010000022.1:0-16977 GCA_036676095.1 Anaerobacillus sp.
GCTTTCGAATTACAAAAAATATAGTTTAATCCTAATAGTTTATTGCACAGTAAGAGTCAAATACGAAAGACGATTACTTTAAAAGCAATCGTCTCTTAAGATGGTTATTCTATTACCAATAATATTTGTACTATGCAGCAAATAGTTCTGTTGTTTTTTCGTCTGACTTATTCAACAATAGCTACCCTTTAATTGAACAACATTAAAATAACAATTGAATCGATTTAAGTTCCAGTTCGGGCAATTGGATAGCATATACAAAAGCCATCATGTTTCCATAACCACTTCACTTATTTTACTGGGGTTACAATCTCATTAAATCTATTTCTCGCCTTGGTTTGAAATTCCTCAAATTCTTCAAAATCAAACTCTTGATTATGCTCTATGAAGAAATTATCCCCTCCTACATTTATATTACTTATAAACGCATTGTCTATAGGAAAGTTTAATACAGTCATATTCCGATTTCGTAACTCCAAATATTTCTCCGAAGATAAACCCAAACCTTCCCTAACTGACATCGTATTTGTAAAAAAAAACTCTATAGTGAATTCAGAGGGCATAATCCTTGTGACCTTTTCCGACATCATGGCTATTACAACTGCTTGTATTTCTGTATTTTTTAGTATATGAGCCTGTGATAAAATTCCATCTACTTTTCGTTTATCAATATATCTACTTTTCGTAACATCTAAAACCGCAGGTAGTCTTTTTTCAAATTTTATAAAATAGTCATAAGCATCTTTATAAATATTTGTTCGTTTATATTTCTCTATGTTTTTGATGCCAACGTATTTTTCAATAAATTCGCTTGAAAAAGCATCTGACATAAATACTTCTGTTCGTGAATAGATTTCTTCATCCATTAATAATACAGGTAAAGGATCAATACACAGTCTGAATACTGTTATTGCACTGATACATCGTTCTAAGAAAAACTCAAACTCTTCAATGATAGGAGTTTGAGTTCTTTCTTTATTAAAAAAATGGTTTCTAGAAACATAAAAAGTATTAAATCCTTGCTTATGAACATATTTATTGAGGTGTTTCTTAGTTCGTTCCACTTCATCAAAGTAATCGGTCATTGTTTCTTTTACATCCGAAAATATTGCCATTTGCTTTTCTAATAATTCAATCATAGCCTTATACATCGGAAACCTGCTCTTTTCCTTCCATTTTAGGAGTTCTTTTTCTCTTTTATCTCCTTCAAGATCCGATAAATAGACCATTGTAAGTGCGGTTTCAAGTGATTGTCTTAAAGAGTAATAAGCGCTATCAAAATATCCTTTCTCAAATAATGATATAGCATTTGTAATTAATTGCACCGATTCCATAAAAAAAGTATTAGCTATTTGAAAAACATCAACCCTACTTACAAAGCTATTTTCAAGCTGAAACAAATCAAAAAAATAATCTTTTTTACTTGGTATTTCTAGGGGTATTAAATTTCTTTTTTCTTGTTGTACAAAAAAGTTAAATTCCATCTTTTAGGTCCCCTCAATGATTAAATCATTAATAGTAGTAGACCGTTTTTTAGAGCTGAAACAGTCAATTCTCCTATTCTATTGTAGTTTTAAAATAAAGTTTGATCATTTTCTACTTGTGCTGCTCCACAATAGCCATAACTACATCAAATACCCTGGTTTACCTCAACTTTTTAATTTCCTTATTTAGAGTAATCATATGAGGGAAAAACGCAGAAACATAGTGATTAGAAATATATTGTTCATTATCTTCTCCATTATTAATCTCTATGGCTAAATTATCTATATCACCCAATGCATCTGTAAGCTCCTCATGTAAGGTTTTACATTCAAAAGGTGGAAGTATATCGCTTAGCAATAAGTATTTGCTGGTATAGTCTTTATGTTTCTCACTAATGCGATTATAGAAATTTGATTTATCTTCCTCCAGAAAATATACTCTAAGAATTTTAAGCTCTTCAAGAGTGAAGGAAATAGTATTTAGTACTTGTTTTAAATAATCATTTTTAGAAGTTGTATTTCTTATTAAGTATTCATTTAATGGTCTGTTATGTTCCCAGCTCACTCTTATACTTTCTTGTATCAGTTGTGTTTTATCACTATCTTTCAGTAACAAAGGAGAATTTTCTTCTCCTTTCACCCATTCAGTTCTGCAAAATGGAATTCCATATTCAAATTGAATTAGGTCATCATAGAAATAAAGCCAGATATAATCTGGTTCAGAGAAGTTTTCTTTACCTTCCCAGACTCCTCTATCATAATAATTATCCATAATCTTTTGATTAATTTTCTTAATGAGTTCTATCATTGAGTCCCTTGAGGTGGCAAAAGAGCGTTCTATGTAGATTTTAGAGCTTATCCTTTTATGTAAAGTATTAGAAGAATCTTTCTCTTCTAATATTGTAAAGTAATATTCGCTAGTGTCTCTCTTCCTAAATTGTTGAATCATATTAATTCCCGTATCAGATATGTTCTTTAACTCACTATAAAATTTCTCTTCTCCTAAAACTTCATTGGCTAAAGGTATATGAATAGTAACTTTTGAAGTGTTTCCTCGCCAACTAGCGTTAAATTTATCTAAGGTTTGAGAAATATATTGTTGAGTCCATAACCAAAAGCCTCTATTTTGGTCAACATCGTAAACAACTAAAATAGTTGGAATATCACATACATCACAAAAGTTCAGAAACTTTACCGGTGCACTAAATGTTACTGAGTTTTCTTTATAAACAGGGTTAGTAGTGGCTTTTAATTGTACCTTAATGATTTTGGCAGTAGTTTCCCCTTCCTCAGAGAAAACCTCTATCTCACCATCAATATCATTATCCTTCTCTTGCCTTCTGTACTTCCAGCCATAGTCCTCAATAACACCTTCAAAAAATCTAATAGACTTACCCTCATTTATATTGTTTTGATCATTCAAAGACCTCATCTAACCACCACCTTTCATTTAATACAATTATTTCAAATATCGCCAGATTTGACAATGATACATTCCACAATATGGCCCGTTTGTTGAATACCTACCTCCAATAAATAAAACCTCTTTAATAAAGTACATTCTTTCATAAACGAAATTATTTGCTGCGTAGTATCAGTCAAATACGAAGAGACGATCACTTTTGAAGTGAGCGCCTTTAAATTATTATATTCATTTCCCAGTATCTTTGTACTACGCAGTAAATATATCTGTTGTTTTTTCGTCTTGCTTATTCAACATTAGCGCCTGATTGCTGAAGATCATAACTAGAAAAATCGCTACGAAAACATCTTCGCTTCTTCCACTAAACCACCCGTTAGCTTTATAAGAAGCCCCACTATTTATTTAAGTCCTTCACTTCTATGAATTCTAGGAAACAATCTTGAAGTTCACCTTCAGTATCTTTCGAATCAAGAAGCAATTTCGGCTCTATTGTGCTGTCTATAAGTGTAGAACTTCCATCTTCACAATATAATAATTAATCAAGGATTTTCATTTTCTTTCTTCCGAGAAAAAACATATACTCCTGCCATAATTAAACCCCAAATTATATACCTTAGAATTTCCGTCCCTATTTCAATTAAGGATTTAATTAATTTTTCATTGGTGGTTAAGTCTTGTTCCATAGAAAACCATGAATCAATACCTAAATATAAAATGAACATAATAAAGATAATGTTTAAAGAAATAACAACCCAATAATAATCTTTTTTAAATCGATTTCGTAGATAATAAAAAACAACAAATACTACTGGGATTGAAAAAATAAATACCAGCATAAACATAAAAGTCCAAACATACCAAGGGTCTAGGTTATTCACTAGCTAATCTCCCCTCCAAAAAAACATCTTTTCTAGCCACCTTATCTTCCGCTAATCTGTTCAATATAGGAACAAAAGTAACAATGTTTATTGTGTTAACGCACGCGTTTGTTTAATAACGAACACTATAATTAGTAAGAATTGCTCTGCTAACGGACACAGGAGACCTTATTTTACCGATTTGATCAAATTTTTCGAGCTATCGGACATGAGGTACGTTATTTCATGAAAATCTACTAAATTTGGAGCTAATTTACGAAAATAGCGAACCTGATGAATATAGAATAATAAGTGGACACCCCTTTAACGAACATCATACATGGGTATGATGATAAAACAAGGAGGGGTTTCCCGTGGGAGAACATCGTCAAACATACAATGAAGAGTTTAAACGTCAAACCGTTAAGTTTGCACAGGAACAAAAGCAGAAAAAAACAATGAGAGATATCGCACAAGAATTAGATATTCCACTAAGTTGTTTACATGAGTGGATGACTAAATATCGCGAATTTGACAACGAGCCAGTGGCCAGTGATGAACGTATTCGTAATTTGGAACAACAGCTACGGGATCTCGAGCGTCAGTTAAAAGAAGAAAAACAAAAAAATGCCGAAAAAGAAGAAGAACTGGCTATCGTAAAAAAGGCGGTGCACATCTTCAGCAGACCAAGACCATGAGGTTTGAATTCATTGAGAACCATCGCTCCGAGTTCTCCGTGATGAAGATGTGTAAAGTATTAGAAGTTTCTCGGAGCGGTTACTTCAAGTGGAGAAAACATGAGCCCAGCCAGCAGGAGCTTCAAAAAAAGGAAATCCAAGATCGGATCCAGTTTCATTATTATGACAATCAAAAATGTTACGGAAGTCCAAAAATCACCCAAAAGTTGCTTAAAGAAAAATTCACCATTAGTGAACGTACTGTTGGTATTTACATGAAAGAACTAGGTTTGCGTTCTTGCGTTTCTAAGAAGTTCAAGGTAGTCACAACCGACTCAAACCACACGAATCCAATCGCTCCAAACCTATTAAATCAAGACTTTACTGTGTCGGCGCCTAACAAGGTGTGGGTAACAGATATTACTTATATTCCTTGTCGTGAAGGGAAGTTATACATGGCAACTGTTTTGGATCTTTGCACTCGAGAAATTGTAGGATGGCAACTGAAAGATAATATGGCAGATAAACTCGTACTACAAGCGCTAGAAAATGCTTATGAATTAAAACAGCCAGGAAAAGGATTAATCCACCATTCAGATCGTGGAAGTCAGTATACTTCTAATGATTATCGTAATAGATTGGAACAATACAAAATGATAGCTAGTATGAGTCGCACTGGTAACTGTTATGATAACGCCTGTGCAGAGTCGTTTTTTAGCCTTTTAAAAAAAGAGTTAATTCAAGGTAAAAGATTTAAAACAAAGCAACAAGCCTACAATGAAATTTATCAATATATAGAGTTTTTCTACAATCGTAAAAGGATTCACAGTTCCATTGGCTACATGTCTCCGGTTCAATTTGCAAAACAATTTACTAACAAAGCTGCTTAACTGGGCTGTATTTTATCAGCAGAAATGTCCCTTCTTCACCCAACCATCAACAAGATGATAGAGTGGTTGGGTCAAGCGGTTTGGGCTTGACGCATCCACTCTATCATCTACACTTTAATAAGGTGAAGAGGAGGCTGCAAAATAAAGTATTTCGTTATTTGGGTGTCCACTTTCTTGACAGAGGTCCAGTTGGCCACTCCCAGTAAATTGTTAGTTATAATTATACTTGATTTTCCCCCAATTTACCGTGTCCACTTTTTAGTCTAGCATCATAATTATACCTGTTATTTGGATGATCACCATTGATCACCATTACACTATTGACTTATTCTCGCTGATTGAACAGTTTTTGTACATAAAGTTTGAACTAAACGTTGTATAACTGCTTGGTCAAAAAAAAACCCCATTAGGGGTTTAGTGGTGCTTAATTAATGAGTATGACCGTCTTCATTATGATGGCCATTTTCAACTTTGTGGTGCCCTTCATTTTGTACAACATTTTCACCATGAGAATGGGAATGTCCATCACCTTCAACTTCAAAAACATTTAAAATTACTCCAGTACCAATAACCACACCAAAAACAAGTGATAAAACAACTGCTTTCATAAATTGAGACATTATTTTCACCAAATCCTTTTCTTGTTAAATTAAATATTACGTAAATCTGTTAGTGACCCATTTTTATTCATCATGGCTGCTAAAAGCCCAACTGTAAATCCAATAATAAGTAATCCAATGGAGTAAGTTGTATTAATATTAATATGAACAATTCCTCCTGCAAAAGCACCTACACCAAATGATAGCAAGAACAATAGGATAAATTTTTGAACAAGATTCTCTACTTTTCTTTTGAAAATAATTTTTTCTCGAACTACAATCGTTATAGGTGTTAAAACAGCACCAACAAGCATTAACCACCAGTTAGTAAACCATTCATTTTGCATATGTACGACTGTTCCTGAAATTAAACTCATCCCAGAAAAAGTACCAATCCAGAGAAAATAATCCAAAATTGCCGTCTTTATTGGTTTTTGAGTGTATAGTAAGGTTGTAGTAAACGACATAACAAATCCACTAATGATAAGATATAAAGCATACTGTGTATTTTGTTCAAAATGTGAAATTCCACCAGTGATACAACCAGCCATAACTGATGAAATAAGAGTAATAATAAATTTCCCAAAGAATCCAGCCTGTATGGATTTCTTATCAATTAATATATCTCTAAGAAGTATAAAGGTTGGTGTTAGTACCATTCCTACAATCATTAATAAATAGTTGTATACGGAATACTCTAGGATATGAATAACACTGCCTGCAATTAAATTAATACCAGTAAATGTACCCAAATATAAAATGAAATCAATAAGCTTTTCAAATACTAAACTTTGAGATTTACTTTCAACTGCTATATGCGACATCTTTTGCCTCCAAATAATTGTTTCAATAATTGTAGTTTTCAATAAAATAAAAAACTTAGATAAATATACAACAAAATTGCAGCCCAAGTAAAGGAATTTACAATTTCTATGTAGTATATTAATGGAGCGAAGTTAATTTCTAATTCAATTTGTTTAATTACGTTCCGTTCCGTTTTTACTTACTCATTTCCGTGTCACTCCAAAAGTTGATAATTTAATAATTTCCTAACATTAAAGAATGAGAGACATAACCCTCTCACTTAATAAAGTTTTTGTTTTAAACTTTCATATTCCTCTTCGGTTATTTCTCCCCTTGCCAAACGCTCTTTTAGAATATTAATATGATGATAATTATTTATATTTTTACCGTTCTGAAACCTTTTTAAGAAGTATAAACCAAGTAATATTAAAAATCCCCAAAAAACAACCATACATAACATCATCATGCCACCTCCTTGGAATCCAAGACAATTATCAATCCAGTTCATCATCACATGTCCTCTCCTTTCTTGCATTTTAATTGTATCACTCATTTGTGCAGATTTTATCGAGAATTCACTCCCATTTGTACCCTATTCCCCAAACTGTTTTTAAATGATCTTCAATCGAAAATCCTACTCGACGACATTTATCACGTATGTTCCGTATATGCGAATCAATTGTTCTACCCTCTGTATTTGAATCAATTCCCCATACTGTTTCAATTAATTTCTCTCGACTAAAAACTGTTTTCTTATGTTGCAACAATAAGCCCAACATTTCAAACTCTTTCGGTGTAAGATTAATTATTTCATTATTATATGTTAGTTCATGAGTTTCTTCATCCCAAATCAATCCACTTTCTTCTATTTTACTTGGCGGGCTTACCCTTCTTAGCAATGCTTGAATACGAGCTAAGAGGACCTCTTCTTCAAAAGGTTTCGTAATATAATCATCAGCACCGATTCCTAATCCTTTGATCATATCAGCACTTTGATCTCTTGCAGTTAGCATAATGATAGGTACTTTTGAAAAGCCTCTTATTACTTTTGCAGTCTCCCATCCATTGATTTTAGGCATCATAATGTCTAGTAAAACTAAACTTACTTCTTGTTCTTCTATATAATTTATGGCGTCTTTACCATTTGTCTTGGTGATGCACTCATAACCATAAGGTTCTAGACAAAGCTTTAATAATTGCAACATCCGAATTTCATCATCTACTATTAATATTTTTTTCATTGTGCATCACCCTCCTTCATCTGAATTTTAAATGTTGTTCCATGGTTCAATTTACTCGTAACTGTAATTTCGCCCCCATGACTTTCAATAATTTTTTTCACGATTGCTAGTCCCAATCCACTTCCCCCCGTAGAGCGTGACCTAGACTTTTCTACTCTAAACAACCGGTCCCAAATATAAGGGAGGTCACCTTCCGGAATCCCTTCACCTTCATCAGATATAGAAATTGTAGTTAATGTTTTGTGTTGATTTACCTCAACTAATACGCTTGTATTAGGCTGGGAATGCTTTAGAGCGTTATCTAATAGGTTTGTGATTACTTGTCTGAATCGTTCAGCATCAATAGACATTTGGATAGTCGGTTCACATTTGATAATCAATTTTTTATATCCTTCTTGAAAAGCAGGTTGAAATTTGTGTTTAATTTTATCAAGAAATTCTTTAATTTTAACTGGATGTTTACGAATAGTAAATTGATTTTCATCCATTTTTGCCAATTCAAATAAATTGTTAATAAGAGTCGCTACATTTCCAGCTTCCTCCTTAATAATAACTAGGTATTCATTCCTTTGTTCAATTGATAAATTCGGTCTTGTTGCAACATCCGCATATCCCTTTAAATACGTTAATGGGGTTCTAAGATCATGCGAAATACTTGAAAGAAATTCATTACGATCTTTTTTTAGTCTTTCAAGACTATCGGAGAGAAATTGAATTGACCGAGCTAAATCTCCGAGTTCATCATCACGATTTGTATTTAATTCATTTTCATGATTTCCTTGACTAATTAGCTCCGTAACTTTCTTCATCTCAATTAATGGTGATACTATAAATTTGGAAAGGTAGAAAATCGTTATCAAAGTTATAATTATTGATACTATACCTATCAGTATAAACTTACTAGATAATTGGTGAATCATATTACGGATTGTTTTTGTATCTAGGAACATAAATACGAACCCTTCAACCTTGTTATCTACCATAATTGGACTAACAGTAGCTAAATACTTTTCTGTCTTCCACCTATCTTCAAGTAACTCGCCGTGGTGTGTATAGCGAAATGTTTTACTTTTATCAATAAGTTTTTCCATACCCTCTGTGATTCCATTAGATATTTCAATAACATTATAAAAAGCATCAGTAATAACAACATCTGTTTCCGCTTCCGTTTCCATTAATGCTACATGCATGATAGTAGATTCTTTAAAGTTTTTTTCTAAAACATTACGATGAGTCGTCCCTCTAGCTAGCAAATTTGCTGTCTCACTTTGAATTCTTTCACTAACAATTCCTGAATATAGTAAGAAAAAAAGTATAGACTCTATTAACAAAATAAAAATAAAAAATAGCAAACCTAATCGCATGGATAATTTATTCATAAGATTCTCCTTTAAGATGATTCCTTTACAATCATTATGAAAAGAATGAAAACTTCCACCTCTAAGATAAGTCTGCATAAAAGTTTGACACTAAACAAGTTTTCGGGTGGAATTTTGAAAAATGAATTTATATCACAACAGAACATATAATTTTTATATTTCGATTGAATTTCTTTACTTCCTTCTTTAGATTACTATCTTTTAGGTTTCCAATTTCGCAAAGTTAAGTATTTCCTACAACAGATACAGAGCTAAATGCCATGGCCCCACCAGCAAGAATTGGATTAAGCAGCCCAATAGCCGCAACCGGAATAAGGACAATATACTATTCCTCCCCTTTTTTTGTATTGAGCTTTGATTCAATTCCGCTAAACTCTTTATTATTACCATCCGCGACATTACCTTCTCTACACGTATCTTTATCTCTTTTAATCGGTCAATAGATCGATAATTTCATCTAACGATGATCAACAGTTACTCTCTTCTATGAGTACTTTAATTTTATCTCTTATTATCAACTCATCACTCCTGTATGGAATATGCGCTTTAAATTTGACTGAATCTTTTTCCGCCAATTTACAAGTACATCTAAATAATCAACGAAATTTCAATCTTACATGTCAAATTTAGCATACCAATTAAAAATGCAGAAATTTCCGATTTTTAAATACTTCACAATAATTTTAAAAATATTATCCAATATTTTTAAAAAAGTAGCTCATAAAATTTTATGCTGCATAATTTCTTTATTTCTTTAACAAAACAGAGGAAACGACTTCATCAATAGTTCCAGATTGTTGAAATATATATGTATAGATTATGCTGGGACCTCTGTTTTTCCTGTCACTTGTGTTAAGGCATTCCGTATTGTGTTTAATTGAGGTTATAAATTGGGTAAATATTTTTTCATACCACCAATGATTAATTCATTTCCTTTTTGTAAAAGCCTTAAAATCAACTTACAATACTCCTTGTTATTTACGCCAAACTGCATTGGATCAATTACTTCCATGGTCAGACACAAGACCTAAAGCTTGTCGTGTTTTAAAGGCTAACTAAATAATATCTAAATGCCCATCTATTATTAGGTGGGCATTATTATCCGCTTACCTTCTATAAATTTTTTGGCTTTTATTTTCTTTAAATGCTTTCACAATCCTGTCAAAATGAATAAGCTTACTAACATCTTCGCCTCAATACAATATAACAAATGTAAAGGAGGTTGATAAAGATGTTAGAAAATTTCGGGGATATCGCTCATGTTATTTTTGGAGTCTTAGGAATACTAGGTTCAGTTTGGGTTCTAGTAGAGCTACTTAATCTTAGAGAAGCAAATTTAAATAGACTGAAACTTTTTAGCAATTTTACTGCTATTTTTATTTGGTTGTCCTATATATTTGGTGGATGGTGGTATAAAGTATATTACGGAGTACAAGAAGTAGGAGATAAATACAAGATTTTAGCTGGTTCATTCCCTGAAGGACACACTTTCTTTATGGAGGCAAAAGAACATATTTTCTTTATATTACTACTTTTGAGTTCCATTCTACCAATGATTGTTTACAACAAAAGTTTAGTTGAAGATAAGAGTATTAAAAAGTTAGCTTTAACGGTTACTATACTCATATTAATTCTAGGTTTTGGTATGGAAGGTTTCGGTTCTTTAATAGCCAAAGGTGTAAAAATGGGATTATTAGGAGGTTAGTAATATGGAGAATTCAAAATTAAATATTATGACAATTAGTTTTATCCTATCTTTTGCAATTAGTAGTATTTTTACTAGTTTATTGGTCATCGTTAAAGAAACTAATGAGGGATTAAAAGAATGGATGGCAAATCTTACTGGGCATCATTGGGTAACACATGGTGTATTTACCATCATTCTCTTTCTTATTTTAGGTTTTGTCTTCTCAAAAACAAGTATTTCAAAAAAACTTAGCACTGAAAAACTTACTAATGTTGTTATCTGGTCAACCATAATCGGATCCCTTCTCATTTCTGGTTTTATCATATTGCATATTATTTAATTACTTCTAATTATATATACCAAAATAGACAGGTTATTCCTGTCTATTTTATGTTTTGATTAAAACTTTTTAAACGAACTAAATAACATTATTTAATTATGGTACAGTTCACCGTGATCTATCAAAATGAGGAACCTGAATGAAAAAACCTCATTTACTTATGATACGGTTCAGCGAATGTACCAAAGAACAAAGTTAATTTTGAACATAAAGTATTTATATCTATTTAGCATTTCCCCCACTTTACACTTCCTGTTCCAAACCCGTTGAAAAGTCATGTTCGTCAACTAGACGGTTACAGACATTCATGGACGTTCCAATTCACTAAACATCCATTCCGATACCTGCTCACTCTGCATCTCGAAGTTCCATGCTTACTTTAGTGTTGGGTGAAAAATCCACGCTGCACAGCTTGTTTCACCCACATTATGAGTGGAGTGCCAGGTGCAGCAGTTCGCAGCTCGTGAATTACTTGATCTGGCTTGGGCAGTAAATTCGTATTTAATCCCATCCATTTGTACGAGTCTGCAAGACCTGCTGCTGTTTCCTTACCCAGTACTGGACCTAACGCTTCTTCGAAAGCTTCCACTGGGAGAGGGGAAAACTGTATCTCTCGATCCATGATAGCACTAAATTGCTCAGCCAGTTGATTTCCTGTTTGTTCCTCAGGACCTACGATATGCAATGTCTGCCCTGCTAGCTCGGGATGATTAAGTGCATATACTCCATAAGCAGCAGCATCATCCATGCTAATCCAGGCGATTGCCTTATCAGCCGGTACAGGATAAGCTAGTGTTTGGTTACCTACAACGCCGGGGATAAGGAAGTTTTCCAAATAAAATGTAGGTTGAAGAATGATAAACGGAATGCCGCTTTGCTTCACATAGGCAATCAATTCTCTCTTAATATCAATGGCAGTGACATCTGTAATATCATCCGGAACGAAACCGCTGGTATTAATAACGAGAAGCTTAATATTTGCATTTTTGGCAGTATCGACGGTATTGCGGATGAATTGGCGTACACGCTCCACGTTAAAGTCTACCGGCAACAGCAAGAACACTTTGCTGACTCCATCATGAGCTGAAGCGAGACTGCCTGCATCTGATAGATCGCCAACAAAGGCTGTAATGCCTTCCTTTTTAAGCTGAGCGGCTTTATCAGAACTTCTTACGATCGTATGAACGGTGTATCCTTCTTTCAGAAGCTTATGGGCCACTGCACCGCCTTGCACGCCGCCAGCTCCATAAACCAATACTTTATTCTTCTTTTCCATTATTCATCATCCTTTCATTGACTAAGAGTAATTTAACGATTACAGTCATATTATAAAAGCATACAATCGATTTTTTAAGTACGCACATAAAGGATATATAGTATCCTTAAGGATACCTAAAAAAAGGAGGGAAGCAAATTGGATAAACAACAAACGATACAATGTCCGGTTGAAATTACGGTCAATATGATTGGAGGCAAATATAAGCTGTTGATTTTGTATCAGCTTGCGATTCATGGGGTTAAGCGGTTCAATGAATTAAGAAGGGAAATGCCCAATATTACGCAACGTACACTCACTCGCCAGCTACGTGAGCTCGAAAGCGATGGGCTAATTAACCGGCAAGTGTATTCTGAAATTCCACCCAAGGTAGAGTATTCACTATCAGAGACCGGGAAGAGCCTTCATTATCTACTTCTCCAAATAGAGAATTGGGGCTTGAACTATATCGCAAGTAACCAAAATAATAATAGGCAGTAACAAGTACGTGCCGGAATCCTAACTTTTCCTCCGTCATGGGTAATGCCTGAAATCCAAATAGTACATAACTCAAATTCCATGAGCTAAAACCTTTAATACGCTTCCTTACAAAATAAGAGGCTGTCTAGAAAGTCATGAAAACTAACTTTCTAGACAGCCTCTTATTCAAGTATCATTCCGACCGTTTAAAGACTTCTGCTAGCTCATCATCTTTTGCGATATATAACTGCCCGATAACATTAACTCTTTATCCAGTTCCATTAACGAAATTCTTTCGGTAATTCTTGAAGCATATTTTCTTCTCCTACGATATCAAGAAGAGATTCTTTCATAAAAACAGGAACATTTTTTGCTTTCGCCTGTCGAGTAATATCTATAATCCATTCTTTCTCTGCAGTTATTTTCCCCTTACGGTTACCCGTTTCTGTACCGATTACCACCCAACCGATTCCATCCAAATCAAGGCTTCCAAGTTCACTAAACAGCGGCTCAAATGTAATAAAATAATTATTGGCCTTGATATTTTCCCGCATAGCTGCAACTCTACTCTTTTCACGTTCAGTTGGAACAGTTATTTCTATCCATACATGATTATGGTCAATTTCAAACTTTATGTATTCTGGACGTTTGGTTAAGAACAGATAAACATGCTGCGGGTTTTCACTTATTTTATCAAAAACCCTTGTCCGCCACTCCTCTTTCCAATCGGAAAAATCACTCATACTGGTCATTAAATAAGTATTGGAGTGGTTCCCACACCAGGGAATGTATTGAAGAACAATTAAACATACTTGATTTCTCTCAAAAAATCTTTGAATTAAGTACAAATGAAGCGATAAAATAAGCTATTTTAAATAATAGTGGAATTGGATTGCTTTCCTCTACAACTATTCGTGTAGAATTGAAGCATAATCTATTATTTAAAATACCTCTAAAAGATGAGTGCGCTAGGGAATTTTCAATCATTTCTCCTAAAGGAAAATACGCTTCACCAATCATGCTTATATTTAATTCTTTTTTAACGAAAAACATAAGAAGATTCTTTTAAAGAATATTTTTAAAGAATATAAAGAGTTATTGATTCGATCTCCAACTCTCTAACCCGTTCTTAATTAAACAAAAAATATATACATTCAATTATGATAAGGTTATCATTAACTTTGTTTGGATCCCTATTTCAGCATGGCTACTTGCAATGGCATTTCTAGGTGATCATCCAACACTATACATTGGATTTATTATGCTTATGGTAACTCCATGTACAGATTGGTACTTAATCTATACTGGGATAACAAAAGAAAATGTTGCGTTATCAACGGCTATCTAACCTTTAAACTTAATCTTACAGGTCTTTTTGTTAACATTAGTGGTCGGTCCATTGTTTAATATTGTGCATTAATTCCCTTTTTATTACTACGAACATCTAATCTTACCTATTCCAATCACCTTCCTCTTTGTGTCTTTAGAGACCTTTGCGAATCACTAAACTAGATTAATATTAGTAGTCTGTTTTCAAATGTTTTTAGATGTTTGCAATTAATTCCCAATCTACTTCTCCCTCAAGTTTGCGTTATATTCTCGATAAGCAGAAATGCCTGTTGGTCCATGCCTCCATCATATCCAAACTTAGAAAAATAATAATTTTTAAAATAAACAAACCAATAGTACTGGCTGTAGAGGATCTCTTCGTAAGTAAATGAAGAATTAGCAACTATTTCTTGTTCATACTGCTTCAAAATCAAATAATTGTTTAATACCTTTGATAATTCTTCATCCTCAACGCTGATAATATTTGATAAATCCAATTCGGAATTTAGTGTTCCAAACATCTTTTCAACTTCTTCTCTAGTAATAATGTTCATTGGAGGCTCCTTATTTAGGATAGGATTTTACGTTTATAGGTAAACATTTACTTTGGAATAGTCGTAACAATTGTTCTACCACTTTCTGATCGGAAACTAACCACTCTATATCATATTCGGCTGCTCTATCAGCTTCAATTTGGTGGTGTGCTTCCTTTAGTACTCCTTCTCTCGTAAAGGGAGGCATATCCTACCAACACAAAACTCACCTGAGTCACTTAACGTATCACTATCTAAGTCATTACCAAAAAGATCGGTATCAACTAATTCCCAATACAAATATTTATAAGAGTATTGAAAAGAATTACTTAGATTCCCAATATCCTTTTATTGTACTTTTTTAGTTTGCAGGTTTGTTAATAATTCTGTCCAATTGTTAGGAAATCCAATATTTAAAAAATCAATATGTTCTTCGTATTCAGAAATAAGTACTGCTAAATTAGTAATGAACCTATTCCCTTCCGTTTTGGATATCAATCTTTGCATGACATGAATAGCTGCAAAGATTCTGTTATTATTGATCTGTGCTTTTTCTTCTTTAAACAAACGAGGTTTAAATGTTAATCGCTTATTATATAAACGACCATAATGTGCACAAACATTACGAACATTCGACAAAGATTGTAACCAACTCTCTAAATAATTATAGGAACAAAACGATAAGTCTAGTAAACAACAAAATTAATATATATTATGTTAACTAGCTTAAAGCATGACCGAGATCGAACAGAATGCTGTCAGCCTCCTTGATTCATCCATACGCTTTTGGTGTCAAGTGGCAATAGTTTCCGGAGAAACGTTTGTACTGCTGGTGAGATACTAGCTCACCTTATAAAGGTGGGTCGTTGACTCATACTTCCGTACAAAAACTAAATGCGTTGGCGAGAAAATTTCTATCTTCTCTACCAACGCATTAACAAATATATCATTATTCCATTGTTTGATCAGTTCCCATGAACATGTATAGGCTTAGGTTAATCAACTAGATATACATTGTCACCAACATGAACTTGTCCTGTCTTTTTAACCGAAGCATAGACCCCGAAATTTGAATTCATCTCCTCTTTTAATTTCATAAACAGGGAATCATCCTTTTCAAGTGTATCAGGATCAATGGTAATCATTGGACAACGTTCACACGCAATGTCCACTTGTAATTGGGCACTGCCCACTGTTAAACGCTTTCCAATCCAATCGCTTTCATTGAATGCGTTTTCATCTACAGAAATAATGAAATTCGGTCTAAATCTGCGCTTATCCAATCCCTTCCCCCACATCGACTCCAGTTTACGTAAGGTAGTATCTGTGATAATCAGAACACTGGCGGCATCGACGGCTAAAAGTTCTTCGGTACTGGGGTTATAATCAATCATAGTCAATTTTTTTTTCATCGTAATGCATGTTAATGTAGCCTGCTGCCCCATACAGAATACTGCTTGTCCACCAATTCCCTTGCTCAGTAATATCATAAAAAGGTGAAAGGGAAGAGCGTCGGCTTCCTCCTGGTAGTGCTGAAAATCCACTGCTGTTAGTGGCGTCTACATTCGGAGATTTCCAAAGCATTGTTGACTTGAGCATTCCTGCAACTTGCGAAGGATCACCTAATGATTTTATCATTTCATCCCAATCCATAAACGATGGAATCCGCCACCCCTTAGGAGCTAATCCGCGAGGATCATTCACCGCATACCAATTGTATAATTTGCCATAAATGGCACCATTGGCAGGATCATTATTATAATAGCACCATGCACCAGTAGTTAATTGATCCCAAACTGCCTGATCTGTTACATGAGGAATAACATCACCATTACGGTATTTTGTAACATCCAGATTTTTTTTTGACCAGACTTTCGATCCGATAGTAACGCTTTCTAAATTAACGGCTGAATCTGTAGACGTTTGTTTTTTACTACAACCATTTAACAAAGACATAATGATTGTGCTAATTAAAAGAAGATTATTTTTCATAACTAAG
>JAKFDP010000023.1:0-5876 GCA_036676095.1 Anaerobacillus sp.
ACATATGTATGTATTACCAGAAGCTTTGTTTGTACCATTATTTGAACCTATAAAAAACGGTTTTTTTATTGTAATTGCTGTAACGATTTTGTTACTTATTTTTATGATGATAAAACAAAAAGGCAGTAATAAGCCTTATGTATGGCTTATTATTCATTTTTTAATTCTTTCATTATCAGGTTATCTGTTTTTTGATGCGATAAAACCAACAACAATCCCAGAAGTTACGCAATCAATGATATATGATGAAGTTAGAATACGTTTCAGTTTTGCAGGGATTACATGGATTATAAGTTTGATTTGTTTACTTCTTGGTATTAGTCAATTTCAAAAACGAACTTGAAAGTTTAAAGTTCTTCAACAATCGAGTGCTATTGTTCAATTCGAACAGTCGCATTTTTCATGATAGTGTTATAAGCTCGGCAAGAAAGCATGAGAATTACCGTAACAGTTCGGTTGATTGAGTATTATTCTTAATATTTTGGATGATCGTGTCTAATACAACCAAATAAATACCAACCTGCAGTTTAGTTTTCAGCAATTTATTGGGGTATAATACGAACTAAGCAATTATAAGTAAGAAGGGGTATTATGAAAATTCTTTTTTTGTTACTAAAACTCACAGTATACATGGGAAGTTACATTTTGGTGACTACATATTGGAGAAATTATGGTTGGTGGTTCAAACTAGTAATTGTACTTATACTAATCATATCGGATATTTTTCTTACTAAGAAAATTGAGTATTACGGGAGGAAGAAAACATTAGAAAAGTTTCCTAGATTAAAGAATATAAATGAGGGAGATAGCATTTCAATAGTTCTCAAAAACGGCCAGAAACTACCAAACGTAGTTTACCTTTTTTTTAATAATGACAAAATATATGTTTACAATACTTCAAATTTATTTGGTGAACAAGAAAAAAGAAAAAAGACTAACGATACGCGTATAATAAAAATTAAAAAGATTAAATCAATAAAAGTTATAAACGAATAATCTTATTTTTACTCATGTTTTTGTCAATATAAAATTGAGCCAGAGCGATCACTTCAAAAGTGAGCCACTTTAGGAATGTTAACACCCAATAGTGGGAGTAATTGGGTGTTTGGGGTTCTTGCTCCTCCTCGGGGCAAGAACCCCAAACACCTCGCGCGCTGTGACTACTGTTCGCTTTCCTTTTGTTGCATACTTTGTCGGAATCGATAAGATGGTCCATTCATAAGGAAAATATGACCTCAAATGTAATTCCCCCCCAAAAAACATACATAAACCAAAAACTATTGTTGCAATACTCTGTATTTTCATTGTGCAAAAAACAAACATAGCAGAAGATTTTAACAAGAGTTTCCTTTAATTACCCAATTTATTAGGAATTTATGTTAGGCTTAATTTAGAACAAAGGCAGTTGCTTTTGTGCTAAGAAGCAGTTCAGTTTAACAAAACAGCAAATGAGGGATTTTATGGCTGGGAGTATATTGTATATACCTTATACCTTTATTTTGATAGTCGGATTAACTGTAATCGGGTTAATAATTAGATTAAAGAAAAGCAATAGAATAACTTATAAATTTTTAGTTGTCTCGATTCTCATTTTTGTTTTATTTCAATTTTACTTTTGGAATTTAGATTTTAATAATTATGTAAAAAGTTACCTTTTTTCAGATAAAAGCTACGAGTGTGGCTATTATAGTGATGACGGAGATGTATTAATTCCTCTCCCCAAAAGAACTGTATATAAAGGAAAACAAGATGCTTGTTCACCTTTCTATTCAACTTATATAAACGAGGATTATTTTTTAGAATTTTATCAAGATGAAATTAGTTCAATGAAAAATAAGAGAGAAGTTCAGAATTATAAGTACGTAGAAAAAAAGAATAAAAAAGGATTTGAAATCGAACTATCATCAGGATTTAGGGTTGACATTTTTATTAGAAATGATAGTGAGGAAACTCAAAAAGGTATTATATCGATTGACTTTACCCATAATTAAAGGAACCATATTGAACTTCTATGAAAGAAGGAAATTTAAATTGAAGGAGTTATTATGCCACCATTAGAGCAAGAAGTGATAGGGTTGTTAATCGGTGGTTTTTCAATTGTCATGGGGATTATGATTTTAGTTACGGTGTTTTTTGGGCTTAAAAATAATGGCAAGAGTTCAGGATATATCTGGACATTACTGCATTTACTATTATTCTCTCTCGAGGTATATTTTGCATTAAAGGCTATTGCTTTTAATTATAATCACCCGACGGCATTAGAAGAAAACACACTTCAAATAGGCATTATATAAGTATTGCGACGATATTTATTATAAAGATGTAGATGAAATTGCTCCAATTCTTAGAGTTGACGGAGAAGGTTTGTACTGGAATTTTGAAGGTTGTGAAAAATTAAGACTTAGTAAAAAATTTCGATATATAACAATAGATGTAGGTATGCCCCGGTTTTCACAGTAGATAATAAAGTTAAAAAATTGTAATTGGGAGCAAAATATGTCAGAAATATGGATTGTAGAAGAAGGTATTTCAAAAAAGTTTTTAGATGAATTGGGGCATCATATAAAGCTCGATGGAGAATTGAAAACTGCCTATTTTGTAAGTGCTGATGGAGAAGATTATATAGAACAAAATAAAAACTTTTTACTGGAGTTTTTAATTCAACAAAACAAGTATCCTATTTTTGTTACCTTTGTTGTCTACGATGAACAGGATGAGGAATATATTACTTTATTAAACCAGAATAAAATTGAATTTACGTTAAATAACCTTGATGAAAAAAGAAGTTATTATGATTTCTTAGGTAAGCACCTATATCACCCACCTTGCTTTACTGCAAAGATTAAAAATTCGGATACTTTAGCCCTTTTACTAAATGAAACTTTTTGGTTACCCTCTCAAAATGAGTTTTATTCAATTTCCTTTTCCGACAATTTAATATTTGAATTAGCGGAAGTTATTGAGTGGAGAAGAAAAAGAAAACGGTCAATTCCAATCTTTAAAATTGAGTCAGGAACTACCTTTATAACTATTGCTCACGATGGAGCAGGATTTTTATTATTTTCAAACGAGGAGAAATATTTTCCCCTTGTTAAATTTCTTTCGAACTTACCCAAAGGGACAGTTGTAACACAGATAAACGATAAATTAGTGACTGATGAAAACAGTAAAGAAGAATAATGCTTTATTAAACTAACGTGAGCGATAGCAAAACAAAGCTATCGCTTATTCTGATAACGGTCAGGATAGTTACATTTGGAAGGAAATAAATATATGAATATAAAATCTACATTATTGAATTTGATTAGCATAATTAGTTATTTGATCTTATCATTAATATGGTTTACGTGGTATATTTTTATCGGCGAGGATACACATATAAATACGATACAAGATTATGTAGAATTTAATATCTTTACATTTATATGCATGCTGGTATTGTTTTTGTATTTTAAGTTTTCTAAAGGAATAATAGCTAATTGTATAATGGTTATTGGAGGAATAGTATCATTACCTTTAATAGTTGCTGGATATCTTGGAACTAGCAAAGGAATTTTACCTTGTAGCGGGTTAGGTTATATTCGATTAATTGTTTTAGTATTTCATATTGCTCTTTATTTTTTTGGAACATATAAAATATATAGATTAATTAAGTTGAAATTTAAGACTTCCTAACATGGGTACAAAAGATGAAATTGCATTTGGTAAGCTTCTTCCCTGCCTTAATATCGCTTATTGAAGTAAAGGTCAGGATTGTGCAATAAGTGATAATGGTTTGAGGGTAATGATGATTGTGGAAAAGGATGTTAGATGTCAATTATATGGTGATGAATTTTCTGCAAAAAAATTATAAAATGCAGGGAGACGTATATGAAAGATGCAATTATTTCTGAATTAGGAAAATTAGTTGGTTTGAAATTACAGTATGCAGAAAGGGCATGTGACCTATTTTGGTTAGGCTTTGGAGATATAGTTCAAATAATCCGGAGAGGAAGAACCGAAGAAACAGCAGAATACGCTTTACATATCCAATGTTCGTGGAGAATTACATTAGGAAACAAAATTGTTGTTGCTTCGAGAGATTTCTATTACCCTAACTCACAATGGGATGAAAAAAATGAAGATTTCGATTGGGATATACATGGTAACAACAGATTTGATGAACGAATAAAAACTTTTATAAAAGACAATCGACAAATAAAAGTATTACAAATTGATTCTGATGAAGTTGGTGGATTAAATGTCTTTTTATCTGGTGGTTACAAGTTAGAAGTATTTCCAGACAGTTCAGAAGAAGATGAACAATGTGAATACTGGAGATGCTTTAACCGAAAAGAAAACAGCTATCATTTTGTTGTTACTGGAAATGGAATTGAAAAGGTTTGAACTTTAGATTGTGAACAATTTACTTAAAGTAAACGGGTGCTATTGTTCAATTAGAATAGTGCTTTTTCACTAACGGTTAGTTCAACAAGGCAAGTGCTTAAAAGTATATTTATTTTTCTTTGAGGATTTATAATTTTTCATAACACCACATAGAAGGGAACCCATCATTTATGAGTCCTGTTAGATTTTTTATTTATCAATTCATATTATTTATCTCACTTTTTTTTCTTAATGCTTCTATTGATCCATACATCAGTAAACCTTTTTCCCGTGTTGATTTAATAGCAATATTTATAAAAGCTCCAATTATTATATTGATAATCAGTCTGATAGGTAAGTTATATATTCGTTTTAACACTAGGTTGCGAAATAAGATTTTCCTTTCTATAACAGCCTTTATTTTGGCAATCATATTTATAGTGTTATTGGAGAATATTTGGTTTGAAATAACAGGGAAGATTAACTTATGCATTAGCTAGGGGTTTAAGGAGAAGATTTAATCGAAAAAATAATCGAGCGGCTCGATTATTTAATAAGCATAAAGACGAAGGAACAAATTGGTTATTGCATCTATGCTAGAATTTCATATTCCAATTTGTTTAACTCACAAATTGTAGTAATACCAGATAAAAGTTGGTTTAATGGTTTTTTCAATAGAAACTCAAACCGAACAAAAATGGATCGCAGTAGCGGTCCTTATTTCTTATTCAAGTAGTGGACAGGATAATTGAATAAGGAAATAACAAACAGTGAAAGGTAAGGTTTTTATTTTGTACAATAGGTCTTACAATAAATATTAAAACAACTAAACTAGAATGAAATGATGGTGGAAAGATGGAATTAGTTCTATTTTCGATAGTTGGAATATTAGCTGGTCTATTTGTTATGTGGATAGCAATCTTTGGTAAGAAGGAAGATGTTAAAGAGTTTGACTCTGGTTTTCCTTCAAGTATTGAGGATTTCTTTTTAACAGTTTTTTTCAAACTATTTCCGCCTTTTCTTAGAAGATTATTGCTTTTCCTTTTAGGATTAGCAATTGTAATGTCTTTAATATATTTATGTTATCTTGAATTAACAGGTTCACTTGTTTAACAACGAAGTAGTGACTTACTTATTGTACTAGCGGGGGCGTTTCTAAACTAAAAAGTAACGCTTTTAGGAGTTGAAAATCTTATGATTATTAAAATTGATTTTGGTGACGATTTTATTCAATATATTTCTTGTTCTACAAAAGTAGGTAGGAAGATGAACTGTATTCAAAAAGACGTTCTAATGTGGATTTTTGATGATGAAAAGAATACAAAATATTGGGCTTTAGAAAATGGAGAGAGAATTCCTAATTATGACGCAAATGCAATCGTTGAATGGTTAAACAATGTAAGATTTAAGAGAGGAATTGCGAAAGCAAAATTAATCACAAACCCTCAATTAAGAGTTAAAAAGAAATTATATTATTAATTATTCTTAAAAGTTTAAGATTTAACCTATAA
>JAKFDP010000024.1:0-6696 GCA_036676095.1 Anaerobacillus sp.
GCTTTCGAATTACAAAAAATATAGTTTAATCCTAATAGTTTATTGCACAGTAAGAGTCAAATACGAAAGACGATTACTTTAAAAGCAATCGTCTCTTAAGATGGTTATTCTATTACCAATAATCATTGTACTGCGCAATAAACGCTTGTTATTTCACGGGTGTTAATACATTCTTGAAAAGATAGTTTTTTAATCCAAACAAGCCTATACCTTCTTACATAAAGTATTAATAAATGTAAGGAGGTGAGAGAAAATGTCTTCAGCTTGTAAAAGATTAGCAAAGATAATAGGTGGTACTGCTCAAGAATCTAATGGTGTATGTGTAGTATCGCGACTAAGAAACATTAATGCTACTATATTAAACAGAAGAACCCGATCCCCTTTAGCTCTCCCATTTGCTTTATCATTTGAAAACAATATAGGTGGGGAGACTCTAAATTTAGGTGAAACAGTTATACTTCAGGAGGAAATCAATCCTTTTATTTCGGCACTTCGAGAAAGAGGAATTTTAGTTACAGCTCTCCATAACCATTGGTTATTTGATGAGCCAAGGTTGATGTATATCCACTGGGAAAATGTCGGTAATCCATTTAAGTTTGCTAGAGATAGTTTTGAAGCTGCTAAAGAAGCAGGGTTATTTTAATCTAAGATTAGCTCCCTTTTCAGGGGGCTTTTTATTTTATTAAAATTTTGTGCACAGTTAGAGTCAAATAAGAAAGACGACCACTCGAAAAGTGTCGTCTCTAGATATTATTTACCGGTATATTTGTACTGCCATGAAAATACTTATTTTCATTCTCGGTGGTGTATCTCTGGTTTTAAAATACATGAATGACTGTGCAGTAAATAGATCTGTGTTTTTTCGTTTTGCTTATTTAACATTAGCGCCTGATTATTGAACAGCTGTAAAACTAATTGTCCTCTCTTTAATTAGCCTTTCCCCTTTTATTTAATTCTTCATCTATTAACCAGAGTAAATAATCCACTTTACTATTATGCTCATTTGTTTTGTTAATAAAGGGAACCCCCTCCTTGAATACTGCCCAGCCTAATCCTATCGCTAAGGAAATACTTAAAATAATATATACATAAGGTACAGTATCAAATAATTTATCAATTGCAGGTAAGACTAGTGCAATTGAAGATATATATATAGCTATAGCAGCAAAGTTATTACCAATATCCCTCTTTTGACACTTTAAAAACACTCTTAATTTCTTAAGCTCTCCAACAGAAGTGTTTTCTTTGAGAAGATTAATTGCTAACGTATCGTCCTTTGCTTCTAATAGTTTGATGGCCATTTTCCTTATTTTTTCTTCCATCACAAACTTTTCTAGTTTTAAATTCATAATTTTAAGCTCCCTGATTATCAAAATTTTTTTATGAATTCTATATTTAAATATTATTCACGATACTAAAATAGCACTTTCTCTTGAGAGAAAGCGCCCGATATGATTTATTTAACAAACAAGCATTGAATACATAGCTTCGTTGTACTGCGTATGTTTAATTTATTAACTTTTTCAGAATAGCGCCAGATTGTTGAAGATCGTTTAATTAATAATTCTTTTGTTCGTAATTACTAAGATCCATATGAAATCAATAGGTTCTAATTATTATATTTATTTAGTGAAATTCGTAGAACACTACAATAGAGACTAGTATCTTTTACGCATATCTCCTTGACCGGAATAAAATGCACCCTTAATTCTACCGTCTGAGTTATTATTAAAATTTGTTCTAAAACGTTCATCGTCTAACATCATTTTTCTATAAGTATTATTATTTTTTGATTTTTGGTTATTAGTTTTTTTTTCTTCACTAACACCAGCTAAATAAAGAATTACTGACTTTTGAACATCCAAAGGAAGCGTATCGAATAATTCTTTGTTGCGTTTTACCAAACTAGCAAGAATTTGAATGTCGGCTTCTTCATTTTTCATATTCGAGGTATCCTTTTGGTTGACCTTAAGATCTTTTTTTCGTTGTTCTTCTAATTCCTTCAATCTATTTTGCTCTTCCTCAATAACTTTTCTATATGCTACTACATTCAATTCCATCTCTATATGTTCAAATCCTTTAGCTGTAAAGGGGAGAGTTCCTTGAGTAGTTGCTATAAGAATATCTTTCTTTTTTATAAATGATTCATTTCGATCATTTAAGTCCTTTTTACTATCTCCAACTAAATCATAATCCTTATCAAGATTTGAATTCACCATTGTGTTAAATTCCTATTTTTCAATGGGTATGAATATTTCATAACCATTTTTTTTTGGATTATATTTCATTTTAAATCCTATCATTTTGGAGTTGATATTTTTTTTTGTGTAAAGAAATTAAGATGCTCCAATTAATATTTCTTTTTCTCTGCGGATTCTCCACGGACATTCTATTATTAATCCACCTTTATCAAAGCTCATACCAAGTGGAAGATCTAACTCTGTATTTACTTCTATTACTAGCTGTCCGATAAAACAACTAAAATTAATGTCACTTTTTTTCAATCAACACACCTCATTGTCATTGGAAATACTCACCCGTTTACTTTAAGTGCAATAATTCACAATTTTTCTATTTTAGTAACCGAACGTCATCCTCAACGTATGGGCATCGCCCAGTTAAGAAATTTTATCAAGCGAATTTCAAAACGAGGGAATTTACAAGAAATTCATTCACATCAGCTAAGGCATATTAGCCTGATATTTGGAAAAAATATATAATATAATCAGGCATCTTTTGTGGACAAATCACCAAAAAATTTTCGTTTTAAAAGAGGAGTTAAACTGAAATGGAAACATCTAAAAAAATAAAAGTAGAAACAACAGTTCAAGCACCAGTAGAAAAGGTATGGAAATATTGGACAGAGCCTACTCATATAACAAAATGGAGTTCAGCTTCGGATGACTGGCACACACCATTTGCTGAGAATGATTTAAGAGCAGGTGGGAAATTCTTTTCCAGAATGGAAGCCAAAGATGGCAGTTTTGGTTTCGATTTTGGTGGCATTTATGATGAAGTAAAGTTACATGAGGTTATCGCTTATACAATGGGTGATGGAAGAAAAGTTAAAATCACTTTTAAAGGTCAAGAAAACGAAACCGAAATAATTGAAACTTTTGATGCTGAAACTGAGAATCCAATTGAGGTACAACAACAAGGATGGCAGGCGATTCTAAATAATTTCAAAAAATATTCAGAGCAAACAACCATGTAAAAAAGCAAATCAGTGATGCTCATGTATTCATTTTTATAAGGCACTAAAATTATTGATATTTTTCTTAACAAAGAGTCAGCCAATACTGACTCTTTTATTTTTCACTTAAAGACGTTACAAATTTTTAAATATTGATATACAAACGGGGGCTATATATTAGGTGAATGCAAAATAAATAAGTCATTTTCTTTATTACACTAAACCGCGGCTTTAGCACAATAGGAGCTTCTACATCAACAACCACTTGTTCAGCTATTGCCCCTTTTAACGGAACAAAGGACGTAATCCAATATTCTTGAATTGCGCACGTTTGTGGAAGGTGGTCAACCATTTGCTTACCACAGTTCTGCTTATTTTAATTCCTTTGACAAATAATCTTCTAATTGACTGAAGGTACCTGAAAATCCTTCATGAACCATATCTTGTGATTCTCTAAAGGTTTTAAGTTCCTCTTTAGTTGCTGATACAGGAGCCACAATAGCTGTAACAGTTGTTTTTCCTTCGTCCTCGATGAACGTCATGGTATTCAGTGTTTCCAAAGGCCAATTTGCGTTAAAGGGTGCACGTACAATGTTACCTTCCTCATCAGAAAAGAAACTGGTATAAACAATTTTTTTTGGTTTAATAATTTCACTATATACAAACTTAACCCACATTACATCACCGTCAGCAGGTTTCTGGCTGTAATGAAAGACACCACCCGCGCGGAAATCTGATTTAGAAACATTAAACGTCCATCCTTTTGGCCCCCACCAATTCTGTAAATGTTCTGATTCGATGAATGCCTTAAACACCAGTTCACGTGTAGCATTGAAAGTATGAGTGATTTTGACTTGAGTTGACATTGTGTTTCCTCCAATAATTTTAGTTATCATTTTTTTGTTTTCACTTTCTTGTAAGTCCTGCAAATAACGATCCAAGTTGTCGAATTTTTCTTCCCAAATATCACGGTATTCTTTCAGCCATAAGTCTAAAGCTTCGAAGGGCTCTGACCTCAGTTTGTAGATGCGACGATTAGCTTCTGCTTTAAACTCTACCACTCCGGCTTCATGTAATACACGGAGATGTTTGGACACCTGAGGTTGACGAATGTGAAGTCGATCCGCAATTTCACCTACTGTTAGCGATTCCTTGCGCAGTAAATCCACAATCTGCAACCTACTGGGCTCGGCAAGAGCGCTTAAAATTTTCGTTTTCATTTTCCATACAGACACCTACCTTTTTAATTATAGTATTCCATGAATATAATATACCATTATAGGAATATTCCCGCAAAGGAATAAAATATAAAAGTAATTAGCCTTAAATGCTTAAAAAGGTTTTCAGAAAAGTTAAGGCTTTTTCAACAATAGGGCCCGATTGTTGAATTCAATCACATATAAATAAAACTTCTTTACTTTAAGTATATTCTCTCAAAAAAAACGTTATTTGTTGTGTAGTTTGAGTCAAATAAGAAAAGACGACCACTTTAAAAGCAATCGTCTCTTGATGGTTAATCTATTACCAGTATCGTTGAACTGTACATTTAAAATATAATTTATGGATCATGCGAAAATAGGCTAACCATTTTGTAAATTAAACATAGGTTAATGTGTAATTAATTAAAGGAGCTGAATTTATGAATAATAATTTCTATAATTGGTCACCAAATCCTCACTATTTCAATCAATTCCATAATCCTTATCATCGTCAAGCACAATATCTTGCCCCTCAAACCGTCCAGTTAAAACAACACACTTTATCAACAGTAGAACCAATCGTTCAATATGGTCTTAAAGAAGCTCAAGCTACTTCATTTCAACATGCAATGAGAGAAGTCGCTGCAATTAGTTATTTACTTGGAAGAGGTTATGATCTACAAAATGCTTACCAGATTGTTGAATCTTGGGAAGTAAATGAGGTATTTTAACGTTTAAAAAAAATTTCTTAAAAATATCAGACACATCTTAACAATATTAAATATCTGATAGACAGGGAAAATTCATCTCTGTCTTTTTGTATTTTTACAAAATAAACACTGATCTCTTTTGCACAGTTTCCTTCAACTAAGAAAGACGATCACTTTGAATGCAATCGTCCCTCTTAGTTGGTTATTCTATTGTCAGTATTTTTGTACTGTGACATAAACTTTTTTCTACTCCTTCAATACATTTTGTAATATGCTGGTACTAGTAAAACAAATTTTAAAGGAGTATTGATTAATGGAAATACTAGGTTTACTTTTACTATTACTTGGCATAGCGATTGCACTATACTTGTTTGTCCAAACCCCTAAATTTAGTAAAAACAGATGGATTTGGGCGATATTAGGCTTCTTTTTTGATTTACTTACTCTTGGCATTTTTTTTATTAAGACTAAACAAAACATGCTAGGGTTGATATTTATTTCCGTTTGGATCATCATATTTATATTGAAGCTTTTTTTCGTATTAAAGCCTATAATTTTATGGTATTTGCACTCGGACATTCTGCTGAAATAGACTGAGTATAGTCTAATGAAGAAGGAGTAACCCTTTTTCATTTATTCAAATGTGTCGTATTATTTCTCAGTACCGCATCTTCGGAATGTGCATTAAATCAACTGACGATACTTATAAAGTTATTTCTTTTTTTAAAAATCGGTATAGTATAAAATACCATATATATACCTTTTTAAAGGAGTTACAAAAATGTTTAAACGTATCCCAAAAAACAATGAAAAAATTACTTTATCTATTGGCTACTTAAGGTTCCTAATTTTTAGAATGTTGCTATTAGGCTTTGTTTTAGGTATTATTTTTTATCGTTTGTTTCTTGATAAATAAATTAAACATCTTGTTATTTGCTTATCAAATAGAGAGAGTATGAAATTTTTATTTCCTGCACATTATCTAGTCAAATAAGAAAGACGATCAATCTATTAGTAATCGCCTTTTAGATGTATAATATATTACAAGTATATTTGTACTACGCAGTAAAAGATCATATATAAATGATAGCTCTTGTTCAACTAACGCCTCCGTTAGCTTAATAATAAGAAAGTGATTATTGTCTAATTTGCTTTTCTAATTTTTCTATTTTACTTTCAAGTTCTTTTATTTTTAATTCATACTCCGTTCTTTTGAATAAATTTATTGAACGGTCAATTAAACTTTGTATAAAAAGTATTATTAAAGGTATTACAATAATACTTATTATAATAAATCCAATATTATCTAATATGAACAAATTAACTCCCCCTTAAAATCTATACATAAATTCAATTTCGTTTTTCCCAGTCTTGTTGAACTATCCTGCCCGTTAGTTTAAGTGAAAACCTTCACAATAACATGGATCTTCATAAAACAATAATACCAAAAAATAACGAATTGTTGTTCTTAATTTTCATAAAAAATGGAAATAGTTATCCTTATTTGAGTTTATGCTTTCGAATTACAAAAAATATAGTTTAATCCTAATAGTTTATTGCACAGTAAGAGTCAAATACGAAAGACGATTACTTT
>JAKFDP010000025.1:0-58553 GCA_036676095.1 Anaerobacillus sp.
CCAAGGATTAACTCATATTGATTCATTACCTAATGATAAGTCTCATCCTCTAGATGGATGGGGACAACGATTGATAGCATTTCAAACTACTTGTATGGCAGCACAAATGTTTGCAGACGAAAGAAAATGGAAAAAATTCATTGTTTCACTACAAAAAGCTATGGACAATAAAGATTACGATATGTTAGGTGAACAACTATTTTCTATTCATGAAGTTCAACAATCAAATAATCGGATAGAAAAGGTCACAGTAACGCTATAAGAAGTTATGAAAAATATTAGAGCGTAATCATTAGTTAAAATGATTACGCTCCTTTAAGGTTGGGACGTTTTTGAATATAAAACGATCCTCTTATGTATGAGTTAGTTGATGTCTTCCTATTTTGTGCTAACTCCCCTTTAAATCGAACCCACTTACCTCCTTCACTGTTTTTCGTTTTGCATCAATTCTTGGACAATCGTCCGAAATACTCTAAGCACTTTCGGTTCCACGGAACTTTTGCGCCTCAAAAAACGGGTAGTGACATGGGAAACTTCAGCTGGGAGCGAATGGATGTCTATCTTTTCAGTGCTTAAGTTTCCTGCTAAGACGGATCTTGGCAAGAAGGTAATGCCCATTCCAGCGGAAACACAACCGATGATCGTTTCAATCGTACTAAACTCCATAATCCTGTAAGGAATAAAACCTGATTTGTGCAGCCATGTTTCTAATTGATTTCGGTAAAAGCAGCCAATTGGGAAGGCTAAGATGGTGATCGGTCTTTCATGCAGATGCGGATCAACGTCTTTCGCACATAACATAACCATTTCTTCAATATAACATTCTTCTACAATTAGCTCCGGGTGATCAATTATTCCATCTACAAAGGCTCCATCAAGCTTATATTCCAAGACTTGATTGATTAGATCTAAAGCTGTGCTGGTGACAAGTTGCAAATCAACGCCCGGAAATTGGCGGTGGTACTTTGATAGTACTGCTGGAAGATGGACTGCTGCAGTAGTTTCCAATGAGCCAATAATCAATCTACCGGCAAGCGGTTCTTCCTCTTGTACTATACGTTCTGCTTCATCAACCAAAGCTAGGATGCGTCCGGCATAATCCAACAGAACCCTTCCAGCTGAAGTCAGTTCAACACCGCGACTCTTGCGGTGAAGGAGGGTGACATTTAAATGTTCCTCCATCTGACGAATTTGGGAAGTAACATTTGATTGGACGAAATTAAGCCGTGTTGCGGCGCGTGATACACTACCTTCCTCAGCAACTGTTTTGAAAATGAGAAGTTTATTAATATCCATAGTTTCATGATATCACTTTTGGTGAATATTGTCATCATTATTAGTCATTAGTAATAACAGTACATGTGGTATACACTTTAATCAGAGGAGGAATTCAGAGGAATTGCTGGAAAAATTTTAATGAAAGGAGGGGTGAAATATAATGTGCTCAGTCTATCATCTTGGTGAACTCAGGGTACAGACGCTGGCTGGTGCCAGCCAAACAGCAAAATATATTAGTCGCATGATCTATCCAGTTATTGCCTATGTTTTCGTTGATTTTATTCAAACTCAACCGCTAGCAATTATCAGTTCTGAAGACGAAGATGGCATGGTATGGACATCTATCTTGTGTAGCCAGCCCGGATTCATGAAAGTAATAGACGAAAGGACCTTGCAAATTAATGCTTTACCCGACGATGCAGACCCCTTATGCAAGAGTGTTCTAGACAATCGTGAACTCGGACTTCTGTTAATTGACTTCTCTACTCAACGCAGATTACGCTTAAACGGCAAAGTGGTCATGGGACTAAATGGTTTGACGGTACAGACTGGTCAAGTTTATGCAAATTGCTCTAGATATATCCAATCACGCGTCTGTGAATTAAGCCAAGATATCGCTATTTCCGAGCGAGCCACAAGCCATTCTACATCGTTGAATACTGAACATACCCAGTGGATTAGTAAAGCCGATACATTTTTTCTTGGGAGTTCTCATCCTCTTGGTGGTGCCGATGCCTCACATCGCGGTGGTTTTCCTGGTTTCGTCCAAGTTGTTGATGAACAAACACTTATGTGGCCCGATTACCATGGAAATGGCATGTTTAATTCATTAGGTAATATCGTTGAGAACAATAATATTGGTTTACTTTTCCTTGACTTTGAACAAGGTGCAACATTGCAGTTATCTGGAACTGCAAAAATTATTTGGAACCAAGAACGAATAACTCCCTTCTTTGGAGCAGAGCGGGTAATTGAATTTAAGATCGTCAAGGTCATTGAGACAAAGAACGCAACTGCTCATAAATGGAAGTTTGTGGATTACTCACCGGATAATCCATGGTTTTAAACAGTCTAATGACGATTAGAGTTCTGTTCTCAAGGCTTTACAGATAAAAATCCAGTAAGTCAATAATGAATTTGGCAACTGAAAGTAGAACAAATTATAAGTAAAAATTTCAGAATAATCAAAAAATAGGGGGATATTATTATGAATCAAATTAATGAATTAGTATTAAAGGCAAGAAACGCAGCTGCAATTATGAGAGATTTCACGCAAGAGCAAGTTGATAATATTTGTGCAGCAATGGACGCTGTCAGCGTAGCTAATGAAGTGAAATTAGCGGAAATGGCGGTTGCTGAAACAGGAATGGGGAGAGTCGATCACAAAACAATTAAAAATCACCTTGGCGCTCACATGGTGTACGAATGGCAAAAAGATAAAAAATCTGTTGGCATTATTGAAGAAAAAGACGGAATTATGTTTATTGCCGAACCTTTTGGAGTAATAGCTGCTGCTACGCCAACGACGAACCCAACTTCTACTACTATGTTTAAGTCCCTTATTACTCTAAAAACTCGTAACGTCATTATCTTCGCCTTCCACCCTCGTGCTCAGCAATGTTGTGTCGAAGCAGCTAAGATTATGCAAGAAGCTGCAATAAGTGCCGGAGCACCTGCAGATTGCATTCAGTGGATCGAAGATCCATCAATTGAAGCAACGAATTCTCTGTTCAGGCACCCTGATATTGACCTTGTCATCGCTACTGGCGGTAGCGCGATGGTTAAGTCAGCCTATAGCTCAGGGCACCCGGCGATCGGCGTTGGTCCAGGAAACACACCAATTTTCGTTTCCAAATCAGCTAATCTTAGCGTTGCGATCAACAACGTTATTGCCTCTAAGACTTTTGATAACGGTACGATTTGCTCCGCTGACCAGTCTTTAATTTTTGACGACAAGACTGTTGAAGAACAAGCATTGAAACTTTTACAAGAAAGAGGTGCCTACCTCGTCAACGCTGAGGAAAAAGAAAAGCTTGAAGCCGTTATGTTTGATAAGGAAAAAGAAGTTCCTGCTTCAGCTATCGTTGGTAAGTCTCCTCAAGCAATTGCCAAACTTGCCGGTTTCGAGATTTCTGAAGACGTAAAATTACTTTTAGTACCACTTACTACGATTGGTCCGGAAGACTGGTTCAGCCATGAAAAACTCTCGCCAGTTATAGGGTATATTTCTTACAACAGCACTGAAGAAGCAATTGCCGCCGCCAAAGCTCAACTCTTATGGGGAGGCGCAGGTCACACTGCTGTTGTTCATGCCTTAGATGAGGAAGTTCTAAATAAATATGCGCTTGAAATTCCAGCGAACAGACTACTTCTAAATCAACCAGCAGTCCATGGTAGCGTAGGGCTTGTTTACAACAACATGGCACCTTCTCTTACTCTCGGTTGCGGTTCAGCAGGCGGCAACTACATTTCTCATAACATCAGCTACAAAGATCTTCTTAACATTAAACAAGTTGCCAAACGTATTGTTGATTTTGAAAGAGACGAGTAAATCATTTTTGAGATTAGCAGAATTTTAGTTTTCTATAACGACTCTTGTTGTAGGTATTTCCATGAAAAGTCAATGACTTTGAAAATGATTAAGCCCCCAATAAATAGACAATAAGAAAATAAAATGAAACAAGCTGATGCCTGCACTTAAACAGGGTCAGTTTGTTTATTTATTTGTAACGGACATTGTGTCCACAAGCGTTACAAAAGTATAAGATTTTTTAAGAATAGCGGATTCTGTCCGATAAAAATTTTCGATTAACAAAACAATCATCTCTATTAAAACTGAGTTTTGATAAACTTGATTTTTTCAATTTTTCCAAGAGAAAAGCGTTGCTGTTATCTATATGTATTAAATTCCCTAAAACAACCTTACCAAGAATATACGTTCGTCAATTTTGTTTGAATATGGTATCCTTGTGTTATAATGATAGTTAGAAAACTAAATTAGAAACGTAAAAAACATCAAATAGATAATTATCGACCAATTTTTCAAAAATGGAGGGGTAACTTTGGAGCAATTTCAGCTAGTTTCAAAATATGCACCGCAAGGTGATCAGCCGACGGCGATTGCTGAATTAGTGTCGGGAATTAAAGCAGGTAAACGGATGCAAACATTGCTCGGTGCAACTGGAACAGGGAAAACGTTTACGATTTCGAACGTAATTAAAGAAGTAAATAAACCGACGCTTGTCATTGCCCACAATAAAACGTTAGCCGGGCAGTTATATAGTGAGTTTAAGCAATTTTTTCCGAACAACGCTGTTGAATATTTTGTATCGTACTATGACTACTTTCAACCAGAGGCCTACATTCCACAATCAGATACGTACATTGAAAAAGATGCGAGTATTAATGATGAAATTGATAAACTACGCCATTCGGCAACGAGTTCCTTATTTGAGCGCAATGATGTGATCATTATTGCCAGCGTGTCATGTATTTATGGTTTAGGGTCTCCGGAAGAATATCGTGATCTAGTCGTATCGTTACGAACCGGGATGGATAAAGAACGCAATGAATTGTTACGAGATTTAGTCGACATACAATATGATCGCAATGACATTAATTTTACGCGAGGAACTTTTCGCGTTCGTGGTGATGTTGTCGAAATTTTTCCAGCTTCTAGAGATGAACGGTGCCTCCGCGTTGAATTTTTTGGTGATGAGATTGAGCGGATTACCGAGGTTGATGCACTAACAGGTGAAGTTTTAGGCGAGCGCAACCATGTTGCCATTTTCCCTGCCTCCCACTTCGTTACTCGCGAAGAAAAGTTGAAAAAAGCGATTGTCAACATCGAAGTGGAGCTTGAAGAACGGTTGAAAGAGCTGCAGGAAAACGGCAAGCTTCTCGAAGCACAACGTTTAGAGCAACGAACGCGTTATGATCTCGAAATGATGCAAGAAATGGGCTTTTGTAGTGGGATTGAAAATTACTCACGACATTTAACGTTTCGTGAGCCAGGGGCAACCCCCTATACATTACTCGATTACTTCCCAGAGGACTTCTTAATTGTCGTCGATGAATCCCACGTCACGTTACCACAAGTACGGGGAATGTTTAATGGGGACCAAGCCCGGAAACAAGTGTTAGTCGACCACGGCTTTCGCTTACCGTCAGCAAAAGACAATCGTCCGCTTCGCTATGAAGAATTTGAACGGAAAATGAAGCAAGCGATTTTTGTTTCGGCAACTCCAGGTCCGTATGAATTAGAACATACGCCACAAATGGTTGAGCAAATTATTCGCCCAACTGGGCTGTTAGACCCTACAATTGATGTACGTCCGATTCACGGTCAAATTGATGATCTCCTCGGTGAAATTCATGAGCGGATTGCAAAAAATGAGCGGGTCCTAGTGACAACATTAACGAAAAAAATGTCGGAAGATCTCACTGATTATTTAAAAGAACTTGGAATTAAAGTTCGTTACTTACATTCAGAAATCAAAACGTTAGAGCGGATTGATATTATTCGTGAACTACGGATGGGGGTTTTTGATGTCCTTGTCGGCATCAACCTGCTCCGGGAAGGTTTAGATATCCCTGAAGTGTCCCTCGTTGCGATTTTAGATGCCGATAAAGAAGGTTTCTTACGTGCAGAGCGTTCGCTCATCCAAACAATTGGCCGTGCTGCGCGAAATGCAAATGGACATGTGATTATGTACGGTGATAAAATTACAAATTCGATGGATATTGCGATTAAAGAAACGGCACGCCGTCGAAAAATTCAAACAGAATTTAATCAACAACACGGGATTGTTCCAAAAACGATTGAAAAAGCGATTCCTGATTTAATTAAAGCTACTAAAGTTGCTGAAGCAGATCAAGACTACACGGCAGCACCAGTTGCAAAATTAAGTAAAAAAGAACGTGTGGCAATGATTGAACGGTTAGAAGTTGAGATGAAAGAAGCTGCTAAAGCATTAAATTTTGAGCGAGCGGCTGAATTACGTGATTTAATTTTGGAATTAAAAGCAGAACAATGAGGCTTGCTTCTGACACTAGCCTATAGCTTTGAAATGAAAGTGGAAGGGGACATAAATGAATGGCTTTAGAGAATATAGTAGTAAAAGGAGCTCGCTCACATAACTTAAAAAATATTGATGTAACGATTCCTCGTGACAAACTCGTTGTCCTTACTGGTTTGTCAGGCTCCGGGAAATCATCGTTAGCCTTTGACACGATTTATGCTGAAGGGCAGCGACGTTATGTGGAATCACTGTCGGCATATGCGCGCCAGTTTTTAGGGCAAATGGACAAACCGGATGTCGATGCGATTGAAGGGTTGTCACCGGCAATCTCGATTGATCAAAAAACAACGAGTCGCAATCCACGATCAACGGTAGGAACAGTCACAGAAATCTACGATTATTTACGACTTTTATATGCCCGAGTTGGGCGTCCGGTTTGTCCAAAGCATGGAATTGAAATATCATCGCAAACGATTCAACAAATGGTTGATCAAATTCTCGCTTTTCCGGAACGCACGAAAATGCAAATTTTGGCACCGATCATATCAGGACGTAAAGGAGAGCACGTAAAAGTGCTTGAAGATATTAAAAAACAAGGCTTTGTTCGTGTGCGAATTGATGGTGAAATCCGCGAAGTTGCTGAAGACATTCAATTAGATAAAAATAAAAAGCATAATATCGAAGTTGTTATTGACCGAATTGTCGTTAAACAAGGAATTGAATCTCGTATTGCTGATTCCCTGGAAACAGCCTTAAAGCTTGCCGATGGTCGGGTGATGATTGATGTTATTGATGGAGAGGAGCTTTTGTTTAGCCAACACCATGCTTGCCCACAATGTGGTTTTTCTATTGATGAACTTGAACCGCGGATGTTTTCGTTTAACAGCCCATTTGGAGCTTGTCCGACTTGTGATGGTTTAGGTACAAAGCTAGAAGTAGACTTAGATCTTGTCATTCCTGACTGGTCTCGGTCTTTACGCAACCATGCGATTGCCGCCTGGGAATCAACAAGCTCGACTTACTATCCGCAACTACTAGCAAGTGTTTGCAAGCATTATGAGATTGATTTGGATGTTCCGATTGAAGAAATATCAAAAGACAAACTCGAAAAAGTATTAGCAGGCAGTAATGATGAAAAAATTTATTTCCGTTATGAAAATGAATTTGGGCATGTTCGCGAAAGTGAGATTGAGTTTGAAGGTGTGCTTCATAACCTAGCTCGTCGTTATAAAGAAACAACTTCCGATTATATTCGTGAACAAATGGAAGGCTACATGGCGCAAAAGCCTTGTCCAACCTGTAAAGGAAATCGCTTGAAAAAAGAAAGCTTAGCTGTTCTGATTAATCAAAAACATATTGGCGAAATTACCGTTATGTCGGTTACTGAAGCAAAACAGTTTTTTGAAACGCTAGATTTAACGGAAAAAGAACAAGCAATCGCCCGCTTAATTTTACGAGAAATTAATGAACGGTTAGGTTTTTTAATCAATGTAGGTCTTGATTATTTATCTTTATCGAGAGCAGCAGGAACATTATCGGGAGGAGAAGCACAGCGAATTCGCTTAGCAACGCAAATTGGTTCTTCACTGATGGGAGTTTTATATATTTTGGACGAACCTTCGATCGGCTTACATCAACGGGACAATAGTCGTCTAATCAAAACATTAGAGCATATGCGCAACTTAGGAAATACATTAATTGTCGTTGAGCATGACGAAGATACGATGCTTGCTGCTGATTATATTATTGATATCGGCCCAGGCGCGGGAGTTCACGGTGGAACGATTACTGCTCAAGGGACACCAGCAGAAATTATCGAAAACCCTGCTTCTTTAACCGGGCAATATTTATCGGGAAAGAAATTCATTCCGCTCCCTGAGGAAAGACGCAAGTCTGACGGACGTTCCCTGGAAATTAAAGGTGCTTCTGAAAATAATTTGCGGAATGTTTCAGTACAAATTCCACTCGGTATTTTTGTAGCAGTCACAGGCGTTTCTGGTTCAGGAAAAAGTACGTTAATTAACGATATTCTTTATAAATCATTAGCGCAACATTTATACAAAACGAAAGAAAAGCCAGGCAATCATAAATCAGTCCATGGTCTTGAGCATATTGATAAAGTAATAGATATTGATCAATCGCCAATCGGTCGAACGCCTCGTTCAAACCCAGCAACGTATACCGGTGTGTTCGACGATATTCGTGATGTGTTTGCGATGACAAATGAAGCAAAAGTTCGTGGTTATAAAAAAGGGCGTTTCTCCTTTAACGTGAAAGGTGGCCGCTGTGAAGCTTGTCGTGGCGATGGAATTATTAAAATTGAAATGCACTTTTTACCTGACGTCTACGTCCCTTGCGAAGTCTGCCATGGCAAACGCTATAACCGTGAAACGTTAGAGATTACTTACAAAGGCAAAACGATTTCCGATATTCTCGATATGACAGTTGAGGATGGAGTTGAATTTTTTGCTAACATTCCGAAAATCAAGCGCAAAATTCAAACATTGGTTGATGTCGGATTAGGCTATATGAAACTAGGCCAGCCAGCGACTACTTTATCTGGAGGAGAAGCGCAACGTGTGAAGCTTGCATCAGAATTACATCGTCGTTCCACCGGGAAAACGATCTATATTCTAGATGAGCCGACAACTGGACTGCACGTTGCTGATATTGATCGCTTATTGAAAGTACTACAACGTCTCGTTGAGCAAGGGGACACCGTATTAGTGATCGAGCATAACTTAGATGTCATTAAAACGGTTGACCATATCATTGACTTAGGCCCTGAAGGTGGCGACAAAGGTGGAACTATTATTGCGACTGGTACACCAGAAGCGGTGGCAAATGCAGCTGAATCTTATACCGGTCAATATTTAAAGCCGATACTTGAACGTGACCGAGAACGAATGGAAGAGCGCATGCGGACAGTCACAAGCTAACAAAGCGGCTCGTTAGTCAATTGATGAAAATTGACTAATAGAAACTAAAATAAAGGAGGGAAATGCAGATGCAAGAAGAGCGCATGATGATTTTGAAGATGATTGACGAAGGAAAAATTACTGCTGATGAGGGAGTCGCTTTATTAAAGCAATTAGGAGAAGCGGAAATCAGAGCAACGACCCAAAAAATGAATGCCAGTACGAATCTTTCTAATAATGTCGATTGGGAAAATGGCTATGATTATCGTGGGAAGTATAATCAACCTTCGTTTACCAATCGGTTTACCGACTTTATTGAACAGGCAATTCAAAAAATTAAAGAGTTTGATCTTGATTTAAATTTCGGAAATTCAGTCGAAATTGAGCACATTTTTCAAAATCGTGATGGTACAATCTCAAAAGTTGATATTGCTATTGAAAATGGAAGTATTCGCTTCGTTCCATGGGATGAGCAAGATATTCGGATTGAATGTAAAGTCAAGGTATACCATGAAAAAGAAGTAGAAGTTGCTCGGAAACGTTTTCTAGATGAAGTAGCTTTTCAAGTAACGGATGATAAGCTTCATTTTAAATCTCGTGAAAAATCATTAAAGATTCAAGCAACATGTTATATCCCTCGACAAACTTATGAATTTGTTAAACTATATACGTTTAATGGGCATCTGAATGGAGAAGTGATCGAAGCTAGTTTGTTTGAAGCCAAAACAGTCAATGGGCGGATTTCTATCGATAAACTCACGAGTGAAAAAGCGACATTAGAAACCGTAAATGGTAGTGTTTCCGTAAAGAAACTTGCGGCTGAAAAAGTAGACGCGAAAACGGTGCACGGAACCATTCATATCGTAGTTACTGGCGGTCAGGCGGAGATCGAAACGATCAATGGAACGATTAAGTATGAGTTGATTGAACAAGCATGTAGCAAAGCATACTTAAAGACAACTACTGGCAGTATTGAAATAAACGTTCCGGCAAATATCAAAACGGAAGGTCAATTTAAGACGGTTGTTGGTGGTTTTACGTGTGATTTGCCAAAATTGCAAATTTTAGATGAGAAAAAAGATTTAATGAATAAATATGTCACATTTATCTCAAATAAAGGAATAGAACCTGTTTTTTATGTAGAAGCCGAAGCAAGAACAGGATCAATTGTTATCGAAAATGCTTATTCATATCCTCGTTAATAGTGTCGTCTTAATGGTCGTAGCTGGTTACTTTCCAGGCTTTTATTTAGAGAGTGTTACTGCAGCTATAGTAGCCAGTGTCTTGCTGTCGATTATTAATTTTATTGTCAAACCGATCCTAGTCATCTTAACATTGCCCGTTACAGTGCTTACATTTGGGCTTTTCTTGTTCATTATTAATGCGCTTACCCTTATGATGACCGCTAGTTTAATGGGTAATGCATTTCAAATTTCAAGCTTTGGGATGGCAATCTTAGCAGCAATCATTATTAGTCTCTTAAATACCCTGATTCATAATTTTGTGATTAAGCCAATGCAGAAAAAATAAAAGTTGAGAAAAAATTGATATTCTAATTTTCTCAATATTATGGACGTGGACTTAACTGTATATCGTAAAAACTGAGTGAGGTGTTTCCACACTCAGTTTTTTTATACGTTAAGTTTAGGCAAAAACCTTACCACTAGCTTTTATTCTACGGTTTACCTTAATAGTTTGCATAATGCGAGACCATCCGTGTTTGTGCCAATTGCAAGTACATCATCAATATCTTGGTTAACAGGACCTTCAAAATGCTACATTCTTCCTAGTCAGTTATGGTAAAATGTATTAAGTCATCATTTAGATGTGAAAATAGTGATAGATGAATCACGGCAAGTTTTTCAGCAGAGATTGGAGGACGCTTTTGTGGCAAAAGTGACAGCATATCAGTTAATGGAGAAGTTTAACCTCGAATTACTTAATGAGGAAGAAGGAATCTACCGTCCGATCTTAATTAGCGATATTTCTCGGCCAGGGATAGAAATGGCAGGATATTTCAACTATTATCCGGCGAAACGTGTGCAATTATTAGGAAAGACAGAACTAACATTTTTTTCTCAGCTTACGGAAGAGGAAAAAACCGATCGGATGGAACAACTTTGTACATATGATACCCCGGCGATTATTATTTCGCGTAATATGGCTGCACCACAGCAATTAATTGAAGCTGCTAATAAAGTGGGAGTGCCGGTGATGCGTTCACCTTTAACAACAACCCGTTTAAGTAGTGCCTTAACGAACTATTTAGAAGGTGAACTAGCCCCAATGACCGCTGTTCATGGTGTTTTAATTGATATTTACGGGATTGGTGTTTTAATTACGGGTGCCAGTGGTGTTGGCAAAAGTGAAACTGCGCTTGATTTAGTGCGTAGAGGACATCGTCTTGTAGCTGATGACTCAGTTGAAATACGACAAAAGCATGATGGGATGTTAGTTGGCAAGCCACCAGAGCTAATTCGTCATTTGTTGGAAATACGCGGGCTAGGGATTATTAATGTCATGACATTATTTGGGGCTGGAGCGGTTCGTTTATTTACACCGATTGCCTTAGTAATTCATCTTGAGCTTTGGGATCCAGAAAAAGCATATGATCGGCTCGGGATTGATGAAGAAACAATGAGAATTTTTAATACGGAATTACCAAAAATAACGCTTCCGGTTCGGCCAGGGCGAAATATGGCGGTCATCGTGGAAGTAGCGGCAATGAATTATCGCTTAAAAAGAATGGGAATTAACGCTGCTCAAGAATTTTCGGAACGCTTATCTGGTGTTATTGAAAATGGCGAGCGGGAGGAATTTTAAAAAAGGAGTGTTGTTATGGTTTTTCAAATTGAGCCATTAAATCCAATTGCCCTTGATATAGGGTTTACAAAAATTTATTGGTATGGTGTTATCATTGGGTTTGGGGCATTTTTAGGCTATATCCTGGCAAATCGTGAAGCAGTGAAACGTGGCTTGCCTAAAGATTTATACTCAGATTTATTGCTTTATGCCTTGCCGATTGCGATTATTTCGGCACGACTTTATTACGTTATTTTTAAATGGGATTATTATAGTCAATCTCCTGAAAAAATCTTTGCCATCTGGCAAGGCGGCTTAGCGATCCACGGTGGCTTAATTGGAGCACTTATTACTGGTTATCTGTTTGCTAAAAAACGTGGCTATTCATTTTGGAAATTAGCGGATATTGCTGCACCAAGTATTTTATTAGGGCAGGCAATTGGCCGTTGGGGAAATTTTATGAACCAAGAGGCCCATGGAGGCCCTGTAGATCCAACATTTTTACATAATCTCGGTCTGCCACAATTTATAATTGACCAAATGTTTATTGATGGACAATATTATCATCCGACGTTTCTCTATGAATCCTTGTGGAGTTTGGTTGGGGTTGCCTTATTAATTTTCCTGCGTCGTGTTAACTTACGTCGCGGTCAACTTTTCTTAACATATGTTATTTGGTACTCCTTGGGTCGCTTCTTTATCGAAGGTATGCGAACGGATAGTTTAATGATCTTTGATCTTTTAAGAACAGCACAAATCGTTTCGCTAGTTTCAATAATTGGAGCAATGATCTTAATACTATATCGGAACAATAAGGGACTAGCAGAAGTTCGTTATTTAGCTGAGGAGCCAACTCAAGCAAAGCAAAAAAAGCAGCAAAAGAAAATGTAGACTTATTCGTCTTAATAATTGCTTCTTAAATAACTTCAACAAAATATATAGCAGTATACCCCAATCCTACAACAATAAAAAAGGAGCTTACCGATGAAAATAAATACGGTGTTATTTGATTTAGATGGTACGTTAATAAATACGAACGAATTAATTATTGCTTCATTTTTACATACGTTAGATCACTATTTTCCGAATGAATATACAAGAGAAAAGGTGATTCAATTTATAGGCCCTTCATTATATGATAGCTTTACCCGCTTAAACCCTGACAATGTCGAAGAAATGGTTCAGATGTATCGCAAGTTTAATCATGAGAAGCATGATGAACTAGTAGAAGAGTATGAATTGGTGAAAGAGACAGTACAAGCGTTACATGCAAAAGGCTATAAGCTAGCAATTGTCACGACGAAACGGTCTGAAACAGCACGAATGGGGTTAAAGCTAACGGGACTAGAACCATATTTTCCGGTTGTCGTAGCGATTGATGATGTCACAAATGTTAAACCAGATCCAGAACCACTTCTAAAAGCATTAGCACAATTACAATCTACACCGGAACAAACGCTGATGGTTGGGGACAGCCAATACGATATTTTAGGTGGGAAAAATACAGGCACAAAGACAGCAGCCGTTGCTTGGACAATCAAAGGCAGGGAATTTTTAGAAAAGTATGAGCCAGATGTAATGCTTGAGACGATGGCTGATTTACTACCATTTTTAGGAGAAGATCCGCTTGGCTAGAAGAACGACTCGTTATCCAGTTAAAGGTGCGAATTCACTCTGGCAAATTTATAAAACCGTTCCATTTATGAAAGTCATGAAAAATTTCATTATCATTCAAATCGCGCGCTATACGCCAATTGTATCATGGAAAAACTGGCTTTATCGGACGTTTTTGCGGATGGAAGTTGGCGAACAAACAGCTGTTGCGCTTATGGTGATGATGGATATTATGTTTCCTGAAAAAATTAAGATCGGCAAAAATTCAATCATCGGCTATAATTCAACCATTTTAGCGCACGAATATTTAATTGGTGAATATCGTCTTGGTGAAGTAGTTATTGGCGACGAAGTGTTGATTGGTGCGAATACAATGATTTTACCGGGGGTGACCATTGGCGATGGGGCAATCGTTGCCGCAGGCTCCGTCGTCCATAAAGATGTTCCTCCAGGGGCATTTGTTGGCGGCAATCCAATCCAAATGATTAGAGAAGGCAAGCAATCCTGACTACAGCATTTTAGCTTAACTGGTTTACTTCAGAGGTGTAAAACTGTAAATCACACATTTTTCACCAAGTCGAATAAACCTCCTTGCTAAAAATTTATACTTTCCTATCGTGAAAAAAAGGCTTAGAGAAAATTTATTCTCTAAGCCTTTTTTTAAATCTAATTGCTTGCTGAACTAAACTAACGGTAGGTTTGTTTAAATACATTTGATCGCAAACTTTTTACCAAACTAATTTGAATTTTATAAAATGTTGAATCTTATGTAAGCATAATTCAAATTATTCTGTAAAAAGCACAATAAACTGATTGCTATTTTCTTTGTCCATTGCGTTTAGATTTCAACTCACTTCCAGAATACCTTTTCATATCTGGGTTGTCTAAATATCTTGACAATGATGCTTTAAGTTCAGGATATTCATCAATTTCTTTTGATAAATCACTATTTAAATTAGAGTTTAATTCCAAATTTTCTTTTTCTACTTCAACTGAAAATAGTTTCCTATTTATTACAAAAATACCCGACTCTTTCCCTTGGAGAGTATTATATAATTCTTTTTTGGCGTGATCACTTAAGGAAATCATTTAAATATCACCTCAGTTAAATTATATCAAATATAAGTTAGTGAATTCCATTCATGGTTTTAAATTTATTTAAATAGATTATTAATACTGCTTTTACTAAATCGTACTGTTAGTGAAAAGTTCAACTCCTGGCGTTTTGTATCTCACTATCTTAAACTCTATTCAATTATTCAATGTTTAATCAAAATTCCATTCACATTCGTTATCTGTGATAACACCATCACCAAATGTCCATATTCTACATTTTTCACCATCTATTTTAACAATCAAGGTGTACTCTGGATTTTCTCCCCATCCTCGAACATTTTCTATTGAATAAACCTTAGATATTTGAGGATTTTCCTGAAGAAGTTTATTTATAGCCTCTTTTTCAGGTTTTAAAACGTCAATATAATATACCGTTCCTATTAGTAATACAGCTATTACAGCTATTGATAAAATCCCTATCCCTATCCAATTTTCTAAATTCTTCATTTAATTATCAACTCCTTTTTTAAAATACTAAGCTTTTTGAACACGCTCATTAGAACACTGAAAATAAAAAAGACCACTAACTGATGGTCTTACAAAGTTATTTATATACGTCCCCACGGTTGTCAATGGTTAGGATAAAAACTATAAGTCAAGCTCACCCGTTACTTGAATACTAGCTCCTTGCTTTTTTTCAATAAGAGAAAAAGCAAACCCTGTTCTTGTAGGATTGCTCCCGGTAGTAAAAAGTTAATCTTCTTTTTTTGAAAGTAGTTTAATAATTTTTTCATTTTGTTCTATCTGTTGTTCCAAGCGATATTGCAAAGTTTTTAATTTATCATTCATTAAAAATACCGCAATAACTAATGCTACAAAACCGATAATTAAAATCAATATTATTGCTTCAGCCATATCTCACACCCCTTTATTTTAGGAATAATAAACTTACTCTTGTTTAACAATCCTGCCTAAATAGTTGAAAAGCGATAGCTCTGTTCTGCTATCGCATCCGTTAATAAAACTTTATATTCTGTCATTTTGCTTTTTAACGGATTTTTTACTGTATATTCGTTCTGCATTATTTTCTCCCAAACCAATTAGTATTTTTTTGTTCAAGAAACTTGACCGTCAGTCCAAAACAATTATTTCAAATAATGAAAATTTTTACAACGATTTTTCATTTAAGTAAATTTAATTACTCCTATATGTTTTTAATAACTTCCAAATTTTTTGTCTCCAAATCAAAAACATCAAATGTTTTTCCTTTAGTCAGAAATAATATAATCAAAATAGTTGACGCTGATTTGTAAGGGGTGTAGACTACTACATAAGATACTTTATTATATTAGCGAGATAAAGCAAAAATGATCGGAGTGTGAGAAATGTCAAAGCCATTTATGTTTGAAAAGCCAATTGGAATGCGTGACACCCTTCCGCAGTTATATGAAGTGAAAAACCAAATTCGTCAAAATATGAAACAAGAATTGAAGCTTTGGGGCTATCAAGCGATTGAGACGCCAACGTTAGAGTATTATGAAACAGTTGGGGTTGCTTCGGCCATTTTAGATCAACAACTATTTAAACTTTTAGATCAACGGGGCAATACACTCGTCTTACGTCCTGATATGACCGCGCCGATTGCCAGACTGGCAGCTTCTAGTTTAAAAGATGTGAGTACGCCGTTGCGCCTTGCTTATGATACGAATGTGTTTCGTGCGCAGCATGATGAAGGTGGTAGACCTGCAGAATTTGAACAAATTGGCATTGAATTAATTGGTGACGAAACGAGCAGTGCTGATGGTGAAGTCATTGCGTTAATGATTGCTGCACTGAAAAATGCTGGCTTAGGTCACTTCAAAATTGCGATTGGCCATGTTGGGTATGTCAATGCCTTACTATTAGAAATTGTCGGGAACGAACAGCGAGCAAACACGCTTCGTCGTTTCCTTTATGAAAAAAATTACGTTGGCTACCGTCAACATGTGAAAAGTCTCTCCCTATCTTCGATTGATAAAGGCCGATTGTTGCAACTGCTCCATTTACGCGGTGATTTCTCGAAGCTCGAAGAGGCTAAGCAACTTGTCACAAACGTCGAAGGAAACAAAGCGCTTAGTGAACTAGAAACGCTTTGGGAAGTGCTAGAATGCTATGGAATTACTGATTTTGTTAAGCTTGATTTAAATCTTGTGATGCATATGAGTTATTATACAGGTGTTGTCTTTGAAGGCTACGGCAACAATTTAGGGACACCGATTGCAAGTGGTGGTCGTTATGACGAACTATTAAAAAAATTCAATCGTCCTGCTCCGGCAACAGGGTTTGGGATTCGACTTGACTTGCTTGTGAAAGCTTTAGGAATTACTGTTGAGAAACAGCCAATCTCTTGTATTATCTATTCAAACGAACGGAGAAAAGATGCGATTGAATTAGCGCAAGAAAAGCGCCAAGCAGGGATTGCGGTGATCCTTCAAGATTTGTCAGGGGTGAAGGATGTTGATCAATTTTCCGAGGTTTATGAAGAAGTGATTTATTGTATTGGTAAAAACGGAAAGGGGGACAACTAAATGTTAACAGTGGCAATGCCAAAAGGGCGGATTTTTGAAGAAGCTGTTGAGTTGCTTCGTAAAGCTGGTTACAACCTCCCGCCAGAGTTTGAGGATAGTCGGCGCTTAATCATTGATGTCAAGGAAGCGGGAATGCGCTTTATTTTAGCAAAACCAATGGATGTCCCAACTTACGTTGAACATGGTGTTGCGGACATTGGTGTCGCTGGGAAAGATACAATGCTTGAAGAAGAACGCGATGTGTATGAAGTACTAGATTTAAAAATTAGTGATTGTTACATGGCTGTTGCTGCTCTGCCAACGTATCAAAAAAGCCATGACATCGCTCCAAAAGTAGCATCGAAATATCCAAACTTAGCGTCAAGCTACTTCCGTGAACAAGGGGAACAAGTTGAAATTATTAAACTAAACGGCTCGATTGAGCTTGCTCCGCTCGTTGGTCTTGCTGATCGGATTGTCGATATTGTATCAACAGGAAAAACGTTAAAAGCAAATGGTTTAGTTGAAATAGAAACTATTGTGCCAATTACTTCACGTTTAATTGTCAACCCTGTCAGCTATCGCATGAAAGATACGGTTATTGATGAAGTTGTGGAACGCCTAGCAGCGGTGATCGAGGGGGATGAAGATGAGAATTGAAACAGTAACGGCTAAAGTTTCGTTAAAACGGAGCATTGAGCAAGGCACTGCTGAACAGCAACAAGCAGTTGCCGCGATTATTGAAGCCGTCCGTAGCCAAGGGGATGCAGCTGTCCGTACATTTACGGAAAAATTTGATGGTGCCAAGTTAGAAAATTTGAAAGTGTCGAAACAAGAAATTGACCAAGCCTACACACAAATCGATCCGGCAATCATCCCTACCATTCGCGAAGCGGCAAGCAATATTCGCCGTTTTCACGAGCGACAAAAACGGCAGTCATGGCTGACTACGGAAGAAGATGGGACGATTCTTGGACAAAAGATTACACCACTTGATTCCGTAGGTGTCTATGTCCCAGGCGGTACAGCTGCTTATCCTTCATCAATCTTAATGAATGTCATCCCAGCGCAAGTTGCCGAAGTAAAAAACATCGTGATTGTGTCACCGCCAAGTAAGGATGGTACCCTTCCTGCAGGTGTTTTAGTTGCGGCAAATGAGTTAGGTGTTGAAAATATATTTAAGCTAGGTGGCGCACAAGCAGTGGCCGCACTTGCTTACGGTACAGAAACTGTACCTTCAGTTGATAAAATTGTTGGTCCAGGAAATATTTATGTTGCCTTAGCGAAACGAGCGGTTTTCGGACACGTGGCGATTGATATGATTGCCGGGCCGAGCGAAATTGTTGTTTTAGCAGATGAAGGGGCGAACCCGCGCTATATTGCTGCTGATTTGCTTTCACAAGCCGAGCATGATGCGATTGCCTCCTCGGTTTTAGTGACGCCATCGCAACAATTAGCAGAAGCAGTTGCCAGTGAAGTGGAAGAACAGCTTGCACTATTGCCGCGCAAAGAAATTGCAACCGCTTCGATTCGTGATTATGGTGCAATTTATGTAACGGAGGATCTTGAAGAAGCAGTGGCTGTTGTCAATGAGCTTGCCCCTGAACATTTAGAAGTACTGACAAATGAACCGATGCAATTGTTAGGGAAAATTCGACATGCGGGTGCGATCTTTTTAGGTCCGTATAGCTCAGAGTCTGTCGGCGATTATTTTGCAGGCCCCAATCATGTGCTGCCAACGAACAGCACTGCCCGGTTTTCTAGTCCATTAAATGTTGATGATTTTACGAAAAAATCATCGATTATTTCATATAGTAAAACAGCTCTGATGACAAATGGTGAGAAAATAGCAGCTTTTGCCCGCTTAGAAGGTTTAGAAGCCCATGCTAGAGCAGTCGAAGTGCGATTGGAGGAAGAGAATGAGTAGATCAGCACAAATTGAACGCAATACGAATGAAACACAAATTAAGCTGCAGTTAGAAGTTGACGGAGAAGGCAAAGCAAATATTAACACTCCTGTTCCTTTTCTCAATCACATGCTTGATCTTTGGACAAAGCATGGGGTGTTTGATTTGACGCTTGCTGCGACTGGCGATGTTGAAATTGACGATCATCATACTACAGAAGATATCGGAATTTGCTTAGGAATTGCCTTAAAGGATGCTCTAGGTGATAAAAAAGGAATTAAACGTTACGGAAACTCCTTCGTACCGATGGATGAAACATTAGCACAAGTCGTTGTTGATTTAAGCAATCGACCGCATTTAGAATTTCGTGCCCAAATGCCAACAGCGAAAGTTGGCACGTTCGATACGGAGCTTGTTCATGAATTTTTATGGAAATTTGCCCTTGAAGCACGAATCAATCTACATGTAATTGTTCATTACGGGACGAATACCCATCATATTATTGAAGCGATCTTCAAAGCGTTAGCAAGAGCATTAGATGAAGCGACGACTGTTGATCCACGGATTAAAGGTGTCCCTTCAACGAAAGGAATGTTGTAAAATGATCGGAATTGTTGATTATGGCATGGGGAATCTGCATAGCGTTAGTAAAGCGTTAGAACGCTTAAATTATGAGTACTTTATATCCGCAAACCAAGCAGAGTTAGCGCAAGCAGATGGACTTATTTTGCCAGGTGTTGGCTCGTTTAAAGACGCGATGGAAATTTTACGAAATGAAAAGTTAGACGAATTTTTAATAGAGTGGGCTAAGGCCAAAAAACCGTTATTAGGGATTTGTTTAGGGATGCAACTGCTGTTTGAAGAGAGTGAAGAAAACGGCGAAACACAAGGGCTTAGTTTATTAAAAGGCAAAGTTCGCCGTTTTCGTGGGGTGACAGAAGCAGGAGAACGTTATAAAGTGCCGCATATGGGTTGGAATCGCTTGGCGTTTCAGCAAGATCATCCGCTGCTTGAAAATGTTGAGCAAGGACATGTGTATTTCGTCCATTCGTATGTTGTGCAAGACATGGACCAAGAGGCCTTGTTAGCAAGCAGTGACTATGACGTAGTTGTTCCAGCAGTAGTTGGCAAAGGGAATGTTTTAGGAACGCAATTTCACCCAGAAAAAAGTAGTTTTGTGGGGATGAAGTTACTTGAAAATTTTGCAAGTATTGTGACGAAGGAAAAGGTGGCGAAATAAGTTTATGAGTAAATTTACGATTTATCCAGCGATTGATATTCGCGATGGCAATTGTGTTCGCCTTATTCAAGGTGATTATAATCAAGAAACAGTGTACGGGAATTCCCCGTTAGACATGGCCCGCCGTTTTGCGGAAGCAGGAGCAGAATGGATTCATACCGTTGATTTAGATGGGGCGAAAGCCGGCAAGCGCGTAAATCACGAGCATGTGATTGAAATTGCTAAGCAATTAAATGTAAAGGTGCAAGTTGGCGGCGGGATCAGAACGCCTGAAGATGTCGCTGCTTACTTAGAAAATGGGGTTGATCGTGTTATTTTAGGGAGCTCTGCGATCAAAGATCCAGAATTTGTGAAGGCGATGCTCAAAAAATACGGCGAGAAAATTGCGATCGGGATTGATGCGAGAGACGGCTATGTTGCAACCGAAGGTTGGTTAGAAACATCGAAAGTAACGGCAGAAGCGCTTGGAATTGAATTAGCAAATCACGGTGCAGAAGTGTTTATTTTTACCGATATTTCACGAGACGGAATGTTATCTGGACCGAATACAGAAGCGATTGCCAAACTTGCGCGAGCAACAGGAAAAGAAGTAATTGCTTCTGGTGGGGTAAGTACACTTGATGATCTAACAGACTTAAAACAATTCGCCAAAGACGGGATTGGTGGAGCAATTATCGGGAAAGCCCTTTACACGAATCAATTTACATTAGAGGAAGCGTTGGAACGGGGTGGCGCTCATGTTGGCTAAACGAATTATTCCTTGTTTAGATGTGAAAGAAGGCCGAGTTGTGAAAGGTGTCCAATTTGTTAATTTGCGCGATGCAGGTGATCCTGTAGAACTAGCAGCATTTTATGATGAACAAGGCGCTGATGAACTTGTCTTTCTTGATATTTCAGCTTCCCATGAAGGCCGCGAAACGATGGTCGATGTTGTTGAGCAAGTAGCTGGTCAATTAGCAATCCCTTTTACGGTTGGTGGCGGGATTAATTCGCTTGCTGATATGAAGCGAATTTTACGCGCAGGAGCGGATAAAGTGTCCCTAAATACGGCTGCCGTGCTTCGTCCAGAGTTAATTACAGAAGGAGCAGATTTTTTCGGATCACAATGTATTGTTGTTGCCATTGATGCCAAATTCGATTCAGAACTAGGTTCATGGCGTGTCTACACTCATGGCGGACGCAAGCCAACTGAGTGGGAAGTGATTACGTGGGCACAGGAAGCTGTTCGTCGCGGCGCTGGCGAAATCTTGTTAACAAGTATGGATCAAGACGGTGAGAAAAAAGGCTTTGACCTCCCGTTAACAAAAGCGGTGAGTGAAGCGGTCACTGTTCCGGTCATTGCCTCGGGTGGTGCTGGTTCAAAAGAAGATTTTGATCCTGTGTTTAAGGATGCACTAGCTGATGCTGCTCTTGCTGCCTCCATTTTTCATTATAAAGAAACGTCGGTTGCTGAAGTGAAAAGCTTTTTGAAACAGAAAGGGGTTGAAGTACGCTAATGAACGTGAAATTTGATGATAAAGGACTAATTCCTGCTGTCGTACAAGATGCCGGAAGCAAAGAAATATTAACAGTCGCTTATATGAATGAAGAATCATTACAAAAGACGTTGGAAACGAAAGAAACGTGGTTTTATAGTCGTTCACGTCAAGAACTTTGGCATAAAGGAGCAACATCAGGCAATATCCAACAAGTTGTTGATCTTCGTTACGATTGTGATCAAGATGCCCTTGTTGTTCTAGTCAATCCAGCTGGTCCAGCTTGTCATAAAGGAACATATAGCTGCTTTAGTCATTCGTTGTTACATAGTGAAACTACAAGTAATGAGGATCGCTTTGCGATTATTAATCGTTTAGAAGCGACGATTGCCCAGCGCCAAGCAGAACGTCCGGAAGGTTCCTATACTACTTACTTATTTGAAAAAGGCATTGACAAAATGTTGAAAAAAGTTGGCGAAGAAGCGGGAGAAGTAATTATTGCTGCGAAAAACCGTGATCAAGCAGAATTGAAATGGGAAGTAGCTGACTTACTTTTCCATCTACTTGTTGTCTTACGTGAGCAAAACCTTCCTTTAGATGAAGTGCTAGAAACACTACAAGAAAGACATGTAAAATAAGCAATTCCTGTGAATATTTCTATTCTAAATCCTCTGTTTTAAAAGGCTAATACGTGATATACTACAATGATCATTAAAAAATTGTTGGCTGGAGGAGAAATGAGTAAACAGAATGAAAAAGCTAAAACAATGGGGCTAGTGATTTCTAATCTTCAAGATGAGATTTATTTTTACAACAAGGGTATGGAAGCTTATCGCAGCAAAAGTTTAGTGAAAGCGCAACGCTATCTTGAGCGAGCCGTTAAATTAAATCCGAATGAACCAGTTTTTAATTGTCAGTTAGCGATCATTCATGCTGAATTAGGTGAATTTTATCGTGCAAATGATTATTTAATGAATATTATCAATAATAAATTAGGCGATGAAATGCCGGAATGTTACTTTTTTTTAGCAAATAATTTTGCCAATCTTGGACTTTTTGAGCATGCTAGAAAAGAAGCGCTCACGTATATTGAAAAGGCTCCAGATGGAGAATTTATTGAAGATATTGAAGATTTACTGGAATTACTCCAAGAAGAAGATGACTTATTTGCCGAGGCAGAAATGTTTTTAATTCATTATGAACTAGCTTCGCTTGAATTGAAAAAACAAAACTATCAGAAAGCAATATCCTATTTTTCTGAGCTAATCAATGAAAAGCCTCACTATTGGATGGCTCATATACGTTTAGCCGAAGCCTATTACTGCGCTGGAAATTCAAAAAGGGCATTGAAAATACTGCAAGCTGTGCTTGAAAAAGAAAATCATCTTATCGCCCGTTGTCATTACATGATTTATTCATATGAAATTGGTGAAATAGAAAATGCGCAATTAATAGCCAAGTCACTCGAAAATGTTCGGAGCATAGATGATGAACAAAATTATAGCTTAGCCGTTTCATTTGGGAAAATCGGTCTACATCAGGTAACTTATGCCCGTTTAGCTTATCTGAAACAAAAAGGATTCGGTGACTTTCCAATGTTTGATTACCACCTCGGTGTTGCTGCCTTTTATACAGGAAGAATCGACAAAGCTTTAAAAGTATGGGAAAAATTAGCTTCATACGGGAATGAAACAGCGATCACCAGCTTATACTTTCTTCAGGAAGAAAGTGGGCTGAAACCAACCTATCACTACAGTGGGAGTTATCGCGATCACTAAGTAGCTAAAGGAGTTGTATAGAATGAGTGAAGAAAAAATTTACGATGTTATTATTGCCGGAGCCGGACCTGCTGGAATGACGGCGGCAGTCTATACGTCTCGTGGAAATTTATCGACATTAATGATTGAACGTGGAGCGCCAGGTGGACAAATGGCGAATACCGAAGATGTCGAAAATTACCCTGGGTATGAAAGTATTTTAGGTCCAGATTTATCAATGAAAATGTTTGAACACGCGAAAAAATTCGGTGCGGAATATGCTTATGGTGATATTAAAGAAATTAAAGACGGCAAAGAATTTAAAACAGTTGTTACTGGTAGCAAGGAATTTAAAGCGAGAGCCGTAATTGTTACCACTGGCGCAAAATACAAAAAGCTAGGTGTCCCAGGCGAAAGTGCATTAGGTGGACGTGGAGTTTCGTATTGCGCAGTTTGTGACGGTGCTTTTTTTAAGGGGAAAGAATTAGTTGTAATTGGCGGCGGTGATTCGGCAGTTGAAGAAGCGAATTACTTAACAAAATTCGCCTCAAAAGTGACGGTTGTTCATCGTCGTGATGAGCTACGTGCCCAAAAAATTCTGCAAAAACGCGCATTTGCCAATGAAAAAATTGACTTTATGTGGAACCATGTTGTGACACAAATCAATGAAGAAGAAAACAAAAAAGTTGGCAGTGTCACTGTTAAAAACGTGTTAGATGGTACCGAACAGGAGTTTAAAACGAATGGCGTATTTATTTACATCGGTATGGAACCATTAAGTGAAGCTGTTAAGAATTTGGGGATTACAAATGCTGATGGCTACATTGAAACGAATGATCAAATGGAAACGCGAGTACGAGGGATTTTTGCAGCTGGAGACATTCGTGAAAAAACATTACGCCAAATTGTCACGGCAACAGGTGATGGTAGTATTGCTGCACAAGCTGCACAACATTATATTGAGGAGTTACTCGAAGAGTTGAATCAATAGATTTTGTCTAGTTCTGAGCCGCTAGACAGGCGCTCTGCGCTTTTCTATAAAACAATTTAGTCATATTCGGACAATATTTTAATAAAACGTTACCCCGTTTTAATTCTGTTGTAACATTTTTGAAATATAATAAGGGTATTATAAAGGTAAGTAATTGACCCCCTTTTTTATATACTTTTTGATCGCACGAATATATCCTATTCGTGCTCTTTTTTTTACGTTAAGAAAGTATAAATTTTTAGCGTAGATGTTAATTTGACGTAGTGAAAAATTTTAAGTCCTAAGTATAAGAAAAACTAAGGCTTTCGCATTAAAGACTTGGAGAAAGCCCGAGTTTTCTTTATCTAAGTTTAGTTATGAAAAGTGGAATTTGCCGTTCTACAAAATTGGTATGTTCGTAATGAATGTAACAATGGAAAAAATATAGTATACTATAATGAACGAAGTATGTTGTAAATATTGCTAGAGCGTTCGTAAGTTATCGATTCGTAGAAATTAAATTTTTGCGCTTTCTAAACTAATACAGAGGTGGGGACTTTGCAAAGGGTAACAAATTGTATTGTTAAGAAAAATGAACAAGTATTATTGCTGCAAAAGCCATCAAGAAATTGGTGGGTTGCGCCGGGAGGGAAAATGGAAACTGGCGAATCGATTAAGGAAGCTGTTGTAAGAGAGTATCGAGAAGAAACAGGCTTAATCATTCAAAATCCTGAAATTAAAGGGGTTTTTACAATTGTTATTAAAGAAGCAGAAGCAGTTGTTAATGAATGGATGTTGTTTACTTTTTTAGCAACGGAAATTGACGGTGAATTGTTAACCCAATCACCCGAGGGCGACCTGAAGTGGCACTTAGAAAACGAAATCCTACACTTGCCAATGGCACCTGGGGATAAATTTATTTTTCAACACATCCTTCATTCAAATAAAACAATATACGGAACTTTTTATTATACAAAAGATTTTGAGTTGCTGGATTACCAACTAGATCCAGATATTAGATAGTTGGTTAGTTGGTTAGCTTCTAGTTGGTTGGGAAAAGACCTACCTAACAACAAACCAACAAACCAACAAACCAACAAACCAACTGAAAAAGAGGGGGGAGCGAATATGTCAGCAAAAAGAGATATGGAAATTGTGATTATTACAGGTATGTCAGGTGCAGGGAAAACAGTTGCTGTCCAAAGTTTTGAAGATTTAGGTTTTTTCTGTGTCGATAATCTTCCGCCAGCCTTAATTCCAAAGTTTGTTGAACTAATCGAAAGTTCTGGCGATAAAATGAATAAAGTAGCCTTAGTCATTGATTTAAGAGGACGCGAGTTTTTTGAACACCTTTTCCAAGCAATTGATTATTTAGGAACAGTTGCCGATTTGAAAGTTCAAATTATTTTTTTAGATGCAAAAGACAGTAAGCTTGTCCAACGCTATAAAGAAACACGTCGCTCTCATCCTTTAGCACTAAAGGGGCTTCCACTTGAAGGAATTCAACTTGAACGGGAAATGCTAGAGGAATTAAAAGGGCAAGCACAACAAATTATTGATACGACCGACTTAAAACCAATTCAATTACGTAAAAAACTGATTGAACGTTTTGCTGCTGCTGAGCAACATGGATTTTCGGTTAATATGATGTCATTCGGTTTTAAATATGGGATTCCAATTGATGCAGATCTTGTTTTTGATGTGCGTTTTTTACCTAATCCGCACTATATCGATCATATGCGACCAAAAACAGGTTTAGAAGAAGAAGTTTCCTCATATGTTTTGAAGTGGGGAGAAACGCAACAATTTATTGAAAAATTAGATAGTTTATTGTCGTTTATTTTGCCGCAGTATAAACGTGAAGGAAAAAGTCAAGTTGTTATTGGAATTGGTTGTACAGGTGGAAAGCACCGTTCTGTTACCCTTGCTGAATATTTTGGAAAAAAATATTCAACAGACTTTAAAACATATATTACACATCGAGACATTCAAAAAGGGAAGGAAAATTAGGTGAAAAAAACGAATATTGTGGTGATCGGTGGAGGAACAGGGCTATCAGCGATTTTACGCGGACTAAAAACATTTCCAGTAAATATTACAGCCGTCGTTACTGTAGCTGATGATGGTGGTAGCTCAGGACGTCTTCGCCAAGAGTTTGATATCCCTCCACCTGGGGATGTCCGAAACGTCCTTGTTGCCTTGTCTGAAGTTGAGCCACTGATTGAAGAATTGTTTCAACATCGGTTTGAAAATGGACATGGGTTATCCGGTCATTCATTGGGAAATTTATTATTAGCTGGAATGACTGCGATTACTGGTGATTTTGCAAAAGGTGTCCATGAACTAAGCCGGGTATTAAATGTTCGTGGAAAAGTACTTCCAGCTGCCAATCAAAGCATTATTTTAAAAGCTGAAATGGACGATGGAAGCATTGTAGTTGGGGAATCATCCATTCCGAAAGCGGGTAAAAAAATCAAACGGGTCTTTCTGACACCAGAAAATGTGAAACCGTTGCCGGAGACGTTAACTGCCATTAAAAAGGCCGATTTAATTGTAATCGGCCCTGGAAGTTTATATACTAGTGTCCTCCCTAATCTGCTCGTACCTGGAATTGTTGCAGAAATCAAAAAAGCCCAAGCCAAAAAAGTCTACATTTGTAATGTGATGACTCAACCAGGAGAAACCGACAATTATACTGTAAACGACCATGTCCAAGCGCTGGTGACTCACGTTGGTGCTGAAATTATGGATACAATCATTATTAATAATCAGGAAATTGATAAAAAATATTTAGCGCAATACGAAAAAGAAGGCGCTAAAGAAGTTTGTTTTGCGAAAGAAGAGCTTAATAAGCTTCCATATCAAATTGTTGCCGATCAATTATTAATCTATCGTAACAATTATCTTCGCCACGATGCAATTAAAGTTTCACAGCTATTGTTATCATTACTTTGAAAACTAGCTAGCTTTGAGCACTAGGATGGCGACATTACACCGCGTTGCCCATAGGATGTGGGCAGCTTTGTGGGTGTAATTTGGCGCTCTGCACTTTTCTAATACGTTAAGAAGGTATAAATTTTTAGCAAAGATGTTTATTCGACGTAGTGAAAAATTTTTAAGTTTTAAGTATAAGTGCAACTAAGGCTCTGCTGGCGCCTAAAGGCTTGGCTTTGCCAAGTTTTTCTAAAAAGGAGGTCTGATTTTGTCTTCTTTCGCTGCAATGACAAAAAAAGAAATTACACAATTAGATACAGATGGCTGTTGTGCGAAGGCAGAATTAGCAGCTCTAATTCGAATGAATGGTTCATTATCATTTGGTAATAAGCAATTTGTGTTAGATATAGCAACAGAAAATGCAGCTATCGCTAGAAGAATTTATACATTAATAAAAAAAGTATACCCAATTCATGTTGAACTGCTTGTACGAAAAAAAATGCGCCTTAAGAAAAATAATGTTTATTTAGTGAGAATTTCTAAAGAAGCAGAAAAACTATTAGTGAATTTAGGAATTATGAAAGCTGGTTTTCAATTTATAAGAGAAATTTCAGCTGATATTCAAAATAATGGCTGTTGTAAACGAGCATATTTACGGGGAGCCTTTCTTGCGGGAGGCTCTGTAAATCATCCGGAGACTTCATCTTATCATTTGGAGATTTTCTCGCTTTATGAGGAACATAACACTTCACTTTGTGAATTGGTAAATTCTTATGACTTAAATGCCAAAGTTTTAGAAAGAAAAAAAGGGTTTATTATCTACATTAAAGAAGGCGAAAAAATAAGCGAATTTTTAAATATTATTGGTGCACATCAAGCTTTGCTTTTTTTTGAAGATGTGAGAATAATGAAAGACATGCGAAATTCGGTTAACCGCTTAGTAAATTGTGAAACGGCTAATTTAAATAAAACTGTTGGTGCGGCAATGCGGCAAGTTGAAAATATCCGGTTCATTGAAAAAGAGGTCGGCCTTAACATTTTACCAGAAAAGTTACGTGAAATTGCTGAATTAAGAGTGAAGCACCAAGATGTAACGTTAAAAGAATTAGGTGAAATGATTTCTACTGGGAAAGTAAGTAAATCCGGGGTTAACCATCGTTTGCGAAAAATTGATGAATTTGCAAACAAGCTTCGAAACGGTGAAACCGATTTTTCGTTTTAATCGTATACATAAAGAGGGGAAATCCTTAATATGGAAAATGATAATTATCAAACAGGATTAGGAGGGAATAATAATGGTGGAAAAAACAGTTATTGTAAAACGAAAAGCAGGTTTACAGGCAAGACCTGCAGCCTTATTTGTTCAAGAAGCGAACAAATTTAATTCTGATATTTATATTGAAAAAGAAGGTCGAAAAGTAAACGCCAAAAGTATCATGGGGATCATGAGCTTAGCAGTTGGCTCTGGAAAAGAAATTACAATCATCGTCGATGGCAAAGACGAAACAGAAGCATTAAATGCATTAGTTGAATTTGTTACTAAAGAAGAATAAAGCTAGGTCGCAGCAGACCTAGCTTTTTTGGTCGAATGGTGCCCAAAAAAGGCAAAAAAGCCTGATGAAGGTAATCAAAGAGGCCGAATGATGCCCGAAAAGGGCAAAAAAGCTCGACGAAGGTAATCAAAGAGATCGAATGATGCCCGAAAGAGTCAAAAAAGCGCAATGAAGGTAATCAAAGAGGCCGAATGATGCCCGAAAAGGGCAAAAAAGCCCGATGAAGGTAATCAAAGAGATCGAATGATGCCCGAAAGAGGCAAAAAAGCGCAATGAAGGTAATCAAAGAGGCCGAATGGTGCCCGAAAGAGTCAAAAAAGCGCAATGAAGGTAATCAAAGAGATCGAATGATGCCCGAAAGAGTCAAAAAAGCGCAATGAAGGTAATCAAAGAGGCCGAATGGTGCCCGAAAGAGTCAAAAAAGCGCAATGAAGGTAATCAAAGAGGCCGAATGATGCCCGAAAGAGGCAAAAAAGCCCGATGAAGGTAATCAAAACGCCCGAATGGTGCCCGAAAAATCATAAAAAAGCTCCCACAGGACGTGGGCAGCTTTTACGTGTAATTTCGCTCTCCGCTTTTCTATTACTTTTTCTTGATTAAGACTTCGTCAATTAAACCGTATTCTTTTGCTTTTTCAGCAGTCATAAAGTTGTCGCGGTCTGTATCGCGTTGAATGACTTCTAATGGTTGACCTGTACGTTCAGCTAAGATTTCATTTAACTTATGGCGCATTTCTAAAATTCGTCTTGCATGAATTTCAATATCAGATGCTTGGCCTTGAGTACCACCTAGCGGTTGGTGGATCATTACCTCACTATTTGGTAATGCGAAGCGCTTGCCTTTTTCCCCAGCGGCTAATAAGAATGCTCCCATTGAAGCTGCCATTCCAATACAAATAGTTGTAACTTTCGGTTGAATGTATTGCATTGTATCATAAATAGCCATACCAGCCGTAATCGAACCACCAGGACTATTAATATACAAAGAAATATCTTTTTCAGGGTCTTCGGCTGCTAGAAATAACAACTGAGCAACGATTGAATTTGCAACGTTGTCATCAATTGCACTCCCTAACATAATAATTCGATCTTTTAATAGACGGGAATAAATGTCATAAGCACGTTCACCACGATTTGTTTGTTCAATAACTGTAGGGATTAAATTCATAATTATTCCTCCTTAAATATCCAAAAGTATTTAGCAATTCATTATTTAACTGATTGTATGTATATCATAATCTAAAGGTCAATAAAGGTCAAACAATTTGCAATGATTATTTAAAGTAGATAATTTTTAAAAGTGAAAAAGCGCACTTTGCTCCTGTGCCACTCCGCTTGCTCATCGCAAAGCTGTAAAGAAGCTATTTCAAGCAGTAGCTTTCCTGCCAGAACATTTGCTTGTCGCCGGGAGCCAGGATGGCGACATTACACCGTTGACCACAAGACATGGGCGGTTTTTAGGTGTAATTTGGCGCTCTACGCTTTTCTTAATATATAGTTCGCGAATTTGCAAACAAATTCCTGCTCTAAATGCTTATATCTGTAAATACATATTCATCTTAACCGAATCTATACAATTTAAAACATATATAAATTTTGAACTTGTTGAGCTGTCTAGCTTCAAGCGTTCTGCGCTTTTCTAACTTCATAAAAGTTACCAAATGTACCATGATTATATTATGGTCGATTAGGAATATCTATGAGAAAATAAAAATGTAAAACACGTCCAATGTTTTACCTGCAAAGTAGCTCCTTAATTATCGGGAGCTGCTTATTTTTTTCAAATATTGTGTTAAAATATTGAACGAAATAAATTGCAATAGGATAAGACAATTTTGAATATAAATAAAGTTGTAAACGTTTACAAAAATACTAAATAAAGGACTTCACTGAAAATAATAAAAATAGTATGATAGGTTTTAGGGGAGGTAAGACATGAGTATGGATTTTGGTTTGTTTCAACAACAGTCAATGAAGCTTGTGATGACAAATGAATTGCGTCAAGCAATTTCGATACTGCAATATTCAACGCCAGAATTATTGTCATTCTTAGAAGAGCAACAGTTAGAAAATCCTTTTCTTGAAGTGAAAGAAAAAGCAAATGAAATAGAAAATTTGAGTTCTAATCATGAATATGAAAAAAATGATGATTGGAGAACATATGAAGGTGAACACACATCACCATTAGATTATATTAGTAAAACGGATTCTAGCCTTCAAGAACATTTATTAAACCAACTCCGATTTATGCCAGTTACTACTGAGGAAAAAAAGTTAATTAATTATTTTATTAATTCTCTTGATGAAAATGGTTATTTTTCAGGAGATATAAAGGATGTAGCTGATAAATTTCAAATTACAGAAGCAAATGCCGTATTAGGCTTACAAATCTTGCAGTCATTAGATCCAGTTGGAATTGGAGCGAGATCACTCCAAGAGTGTCTTTTACTGCAGTTACGAAAACTAGAGACTCGCAATCTACACGCCGAGGAAATTGTTGAAAATTACTTGGATATGTTTGCAAATAAAAAATGGAAAGAAATTGCAAAGAACTTGTCGATTTCCCTTGAAGAAGTTCAGACTGTTGCCGATCTGATTCAAACATTAAAACCAAAACCAGGTTCGATTTATGATAATGAGCAACCGACATACATTAGTCCTGATGTTTTTATTGAGCTGATTGACGGACAGCTTTATATATTTAATAACGATCATTTATTGCCGAAAGTTTCCGTAAGTCGTCAATATCGTAATGTCCTGCAAAAAGCAACTGACAAGAATTCACTGAAATATGTCCAACAAAAACATCAACAAATTCTGTGGTTGCTAAAAAGTATTGAGCAACGTCAACAAACATTACTTAAAGTGACAGAAGCAATTGCCAAATACCAAGAAAACTTCTTTAAATACGGCTATGAATATTTAAAACCGCTAACACTAAAAGAAATTGCTGCTGATATTGAAATGCATGAATCAACGGTTAGTCGAGTAACAACGCAAAAATACGTTCAAACACCACGAGGTTTATTTGAATTAAAGTATTTCTTTAGTTCAAGCCTGAAAAGCGATACAGGGGCTAGTGCATCATCATTATCAGTAAAAGAGTTAATTAAACAAGTCGTCGACCAAGAAAATAAACAAAAACCATTATCGGACCAAAAAATTGCCTCAATTCTCGAAAAAGAGCATTCGATTGAACTATCGCGGCGAACGGTCACAAAATATCGTGAAGAGTTGAATATCCCATCATCGACCATGCGAAAACGATTTTAATATTAGGAACTAAAGAGTTGAAACAAAGTTTTCAAGCAAGTCCTCATAGTGATTATATATTATATATTCTAAATTAAATTGTTACGTTAAAAATATGTGGAGGATTTATGAAAGTTACGTATTATACGAAAGAAAATTGTTCGTTATGTGATAAAGGATTAATGGTGTTAAAAGATATCAACAAAGATATTCCTTTAGAAATTGAAATGGTTGACATTTACAAAGATGATGAACTTTTGGAAAAATATCAAATCATGATTCCGGTTGTTGAAATTAATGGGATCGAAGTAGATTGTGGAATATTGTCCGAAGCAAAAATTCGCTCATTTTTAAGCACCATTTACTAAAATGCTTTTAATTTTTGAACATTTTGAAAAAAGTGGAAAATAGACTTGATACGAAGTAAAATCCTTGTTACACTTAAGTTGTAACAAGGATTTTTCACGTTAAAAAAGTATCACGTTTTTGAACTTTGTATGCTGGTCTAGCTCCGTGTGCTCTGCGCTTTTCTGATGAAACGGAAAGATTAGTTTATTTTTTTAATACTGTGGGACATATTATGTCTACGAGGGACTATTTAAGTCCCGATGAAATGTGAAACAAAATCAATAAGGGGTATTTTATGAGGTTATTATTAGATATTCAAAAAAAGTTAATCCCTGATTTATTAGAAGTATTAGAATTTCGCTTTCGAATTTTAAGGTTCATTCGTTTAATGCAACCAATTGGTCGGCGAAGTTTAGCAACAAATTTAGAAATGTCAGAACGAATCCTCCGTAGTGAAGTAACATTTTTAAAAGAGCAAGGCTTACTTGATATGGCGACAACAGGAATGACTTTAACTGAAGAGGGAAAAAAGGTTCTGCTGCAAATTGAAGAAGTCATAAATGAAATTTTTGATGTAAAAAATGTTGAAGAGCAGCTTAAGCAAGCTTTACGTTTATCCGAGGTAATTGTCGTTCCTGGTAATAGCGATCAAGCACCATGGGTGAAAAAAGAATTAGGGCGGGCAACTGTTCAACTAATGAAGCGTTATTTAGCTAATCAACAAGTAAAGATTGTTGCATTAACTGGGGGAACGACGGTTGCTGCTGTTGCGGAAATGATGACTTCCGATAGTGAAATGAAAGAAACGTTATTTGTTCCAGCACGAGGCGGTTTAGGGGAGCAAGTTGAAAACCAAGCCAACACGATTTGTGCAACAATTGCCCAAAAAGCTATGGGGCATTATCGCTTGCTTCATGTTCCAGACCAATTAAGCCAAGATTCTTATTCTTCTTTAATCGAGGAGCCAAAAATTAGAGAAATTCTAGAGATCATTCGTTCAGCAAACTTAGTGATCCACGGTATTGGTGAAGCAATGACCATGGCAGAACGTCGAAGTTCTTCAGCAGAAGTCTTACAAATTTTGCGTGAAAAACAAGCGGTTGCCGAAGCCTTTGGTTACTATTTCAGTAAAGAAGGTGAAATTATTTTTAGGAATTTAACAATTGGCTTGCAATTAGAAGATTTACATCATTCAAAATCAGTTATTGCTGTAGCTGGAGGTGCTTCAAAAGCGCAAGCCATTTTAGCGTTTATGAAACAAAAGAAGAGCAATATCTTAGTTACTGATGAAGGAGCAGCTAAAGTCTTGTTGCAGCTGCATTCATAAAATAATGGTTTTTATCAATAATAAATTGTGTAATAAAAGGTGTTTATGCAGAAACGTAAGGAAATTGGGTTTTCTTTTCACTAAACAACGCAAAATTTAATAAGTTATTTCAGGGGCTTCCCTTTCTATATTCAGCTAAATAATAAGGAGGAATTATATATGGCAACTAAAATTGGAATTAATGGGTTTGGACGGATCGGACGCGTAGTTTTTCGGGCAGCATTAAATAACCCAAATGTGGAAATTGTAGCTGTAAATGATTTAACAGATGCCAAAATGCTTGCCCATTTATTAAAATACGACTCAGTTCATGGCACTTTAAATGGAACAGTTGAGGTAAATGGTAATATCCTTATTGTGAATGGAAAAGAAATTAAAGTTGTTGCTGAGCGTGATCCTGCACAGTTGCCTTGGGGAGATTTAGGCGTTGAAGTTGTGATTGAATCTACGGGACGGTTTACGAAGCGGGCGGATGCAGCGAAGCATTTAGAAGCAGGGGCAAAAAAAGTCATTATTTCTGCTCCGGCAACGGATGAAGATATTACAATCGTTATGGGCGTGAACGAAGATAAATACGAGGCAACAAAGCATCATGTCATTTCTAACGCTTCATGTACAACAAACTGTTTAGCACCATTTGCCAAAGTTTTAAACGAGAAATTCGGATTACGTCGCGGGATGATGACGACCATTCACTCTTATACGAATGATCAACAAATTCTTGATTTGCCACATAAAGATTATCGTCGTGCGCGGGCAGCAGCTGAAAATATTATTCCAACAACAACAGGAGCGGCAAAAGCAGTTGCCTTGGTTCTTCCTGAATTAAAAGGGAAGCTAAACGGTGGAGCAATACGAGTACCAACTCCTAACGTATCATTAGTTGATTTAGTGGTTGAATTAGAAAAAGAAGTCACAGTTGATATAGTCAATCAGGCGCTTAAGGAAGCTGCTGAAGGCCGATTAAAAGGAATTCTTGCTTATAGTGAAGATCCGTTAGTATCTAGTGACTACAATGGTAGTCCGGCATCTTCAACCATCGACGCCCTTTCGACAATGGTGATGGAAGGAAACATGGTAAAAGTAGTTTCTTGGTATGACAACGAGTCGGGTTATTCTCACCGTGTTGTCGATCTTATTGACTATATTGCGAAAAAAGGGTTATAATTTTTACGATTTTGAAAGGAAAATTTATCATAGTTGTTGAATATTAATAAGTTGGCAGAGAGGAGAAGAGAAACGAGTTTCTCGCTCCTCTTTCCAATGTTAGCTTGAGAGTGAACATAGTGGTAAGTGTTGAGTTGACGGGGAAATAGCTTTGATGTATTCTGCAAACAACACATACTAATCTTAATTACATAGAAGGAGGATTTCAAATGAACAAACAATCTGTGCGTGATATTGATGTAAAAGGAAAACGTGTCTTTTGTCGTGTTGATTTCAACGTACCGATGAGCAATAACGAAGTAACTGATGATACACGAATTCGTGCTGCTCTTCCAACGATCGAGTATTTAATCGAACAAGGTGCAAAATTGATTTTAGCTAGTCACTTAGGGCGACCTAAAGGTCAAGTGAATGATGCTATGCGCTTAGATGCAGTCGCAAAACGTTTAAGTGAATTATTAGGAAAACCAGTTACGAAAACGGACGAAGCATTTGGTGCTGAAGTTGAACAAGCAATCGCAGCGCTTCAAGAAGGCGACGTAGTGTTACTAGAAAATGTTCGCTTTTATCCTGGTGAAGAAAAAAATGATCCTGAATTAGCCAAAGCATTTGCAAGTCTAGCTGATATTTACGTGAATGATGCATTTGGTGCTGCTCACCGTGCTCATGCCTCAACAGAAGGTGTTGCTCACCACCTTCCAGCAGTCGCAGGCTTCTTAATGGAAAAAGAAATAGAAGTGTTAGGAAAGGCATTGCTTGATCCTGAACGACCATTTACAGCCATTATTGGCGGTGCTAAAGTAAAAGACAAAATCGGTGTGATTGAGAATTTACTAGAAAAAGTTGATAACTTAATTATCGGTGGCGGGTTAGCTTATACGTTTGTCAAAGCTTTAGGTCATGATATTGGACAGTCTTTACTAGAAGAAGATAAAATTGAGCTAGCAAAATCATTTATCGAAAAGGCAAAAGTTAAGGGTGTAAACTTCTATATGCCAGAAGATGTGATTGTTGCCGATGGATTTTCTAACGATGCAACAACACAAGTAGTAGATATTGATGCGATCCCTAGTGATTGGATGGGACTTGATATTGGGCCGAAAACAATTGATACGTATCGTAAAGTAATTCTTGAATCAAAGCTTATTATTTGGAATGGTCCAATGGGCGTGTTCGAAATGCCGTCATTTGAAAATGGGACGAAAGCTGTGGCTGTGGCTTTAGCGGATGCCAAAAACACATACACTGTCATCGGTGGGGGCGATTCAGCAGCTGCTGTTGAAAAATTTGAATTAGGTGAAGCAATGGGTCATATCTCAACTGGCGGTGGAGCTTCCTTAGAATTTATGGAAGGAAAACAACTCCCAGGAGTAGTTGCCTTAAACGATAAATAATGTTTGCATGATCAGAGATCGGCCGGGTTCTGATACTTAAAGAAGGAAAGGATGTTGAACGTGCGCAAACCGATTATTGCCGGAAATTGGAAGATGAATAAAACGATTGGTGAAGCAAAAACGTTTGTACAAGAAGTAAAAGGATTAATACCTCATAGCTCAAAGGTTGATTCTGTCGTTTGTGCACCAGCTTTATTTTTAGATTGTTTAGTCGATTATACTACAGGCACTGATTTGAAAATTGGTGCTCAAAATATGCATTTTGAAGACAGTGGTGCTTTTACAGGCGAAATAAGTCCACTTGCCTTAAAAGATTTGCGTGTTTCTTACGTCATTATTGGCCATTCTGAGCGTCGCGAAATGTTTGCCGAAACAGATGAAACTGTCAATAAAAAAGTACATGCGGCATTTGCTCATCAGTTAGTACCAATTGTATGTTGTGGTGAAACGCTAGCTGAGCGCGAAGCAGGTAAAACAAATGAGATTGTTCGTGTTCAGATTGAGAAAGGCTTAGCTAACCTTACAGAAGATCAAGTAAAGACAGTTGTTATTGCCTATGAACCGATTTGGGCAATTGGCACTGGAAAATCATCTTCAGCGACAGACGCAAATGAAACATGCGCCTTTATTCGAACTGTTCTAGCAGACATGTTTTCACCGACAGCAGCTGATGCTGTTCGCATTCAATATGGTGGAAGTGTAAAACCAGAAAATATTCGCGAATATCTCAGTCAAAGTGATATTGACGGAGCGCTTGTTGGCGGAGCTAGCCTTGAACATCATGCATTTTTACAGCTTTTGGAGGCAGGAAATGAGTAAAAAACCAGTAGCATTAATTATTTTAGATGGATTCGGCTTACGTGATGAAACGAAAGGGAATGCCGTCGCTCAAGCAAATACACCGAATCTTGATCGATTTTGGAAGGAATATCCGCATACTCAGCTAAGAGCTGCAGGTGAAGCTGTAGGTTTACCTGATGGACAAATGGGGAATTCTGAGGTTGGACATTTAAATATTGGCGCAGGTCGAATTGTCTATCAAAATTTAACTCGGGTAAATAAAGCGATCCGTGAAGGTGATTTTTATGACAATGAGACATTTTTAGAAGCGATCAAGCATGTGAAAGAACAAGATAGTAGTTTGCACATTTATGGACTTTTGTCGGATGGTGGCATTCATAGCCATATTAATCATTTATTCGCTTTACTAGAGCTTGCCAAGGAAAAACAAGTAGAACGAGTATATGTTCATGGCTTTTTAGATGGCAGAGATGTTGGACCAACAAGTGCGGAAGAATATATTGTGGCCCTTGAGAATAAAATGGAGCAGTTAGGAACAGGTAAATTATCTTCTATTTCCGGTCGTTACTATGCAATGGATCGCGACCAACGCTGGGAACGAGTGGAAAAAACATACCGAGCAATGGTCTATGGAGAAGGGTTAACTTATAAGAGTGCTGTCGAAGCGCTCCACGATTCTTATAAAAATGAGATTCATGATGAATTTGTTTTACCTTCTGTTATCGTCACGGAAGCTGGTACACCTGTTGGAACAATCGAAGATAATGACGCGATTATATTCTTTAATTTCCGTCCTGACCGTGCCATTCAATTATCGCAAGTTTTCACAAATGATGAGTTCCTTGGGTTTGATCGAGGTGAAAAATATCCGCAAAACGTTCATTATGTTTGTTTAACTCATTTTAGTGAAACGGTTGGTGGCTTTGTGGCCTTTAAGCCGACAAATCTTGATAACACGTTAGGCGAAATTATCAGTCAGCAGGGGCTTAAGCAGCTGCGAATTGCTGAAACAGAAAAATATCCCCACGTGACGTTTTTCTTTAATGGTGGTCGCGAGGAGAAGTTTCCGGGTGAAGAGCGGATTTTAATCAATTCACCAAAAGTTGCAACTTATGATTTACAACCGGAAATGAGTGCCTATGAAGTAACAGACGCCTTGTTAGCGGAAATTGCGGCAGATAAACATGATGTCATTATTTTAAATTATGCAAACCCAGATATGGTTGGCCATTCGGGTATGCTTGAACCTACTGTCAAAGCAATTGAAGTGGTAGACGAATGTCTTGGAAAAGTGATTGACGCCATAAACGGCAAAGGTGGTTTTGCGATTATTACCGCTGACCATGGAAATTCTGATGAAGTTATTACGTTAGACGGTAAACCGATGACTGCACATACAACAAATCCGGTACCAATGATTTTGACGAAAAAAGGGCTGACTTTGCGTGAAGATGGAATTTTAGCAGATTTATCACCTACCATTCTTGCTCTTTTAGGTAAGGAACAACCAACAGAAATGACAGGGAAATCGTTAATTATTTAGAGTTTGTTGTGTAAAGTAGAAAGTTGCTGAAAACTAGTCAGAAGTGATACTTTACTTTTGCAGGAAAATTTCACATGATTATCATAGAGTTTAAGAAGAGTGAAGAGTTGTTTGCAGTGAATTTTTGCTAAATTTGCTCAAAAAAATCTCCACTCTCAACTCTTAATTTTACATATTAAAAAAGGAGTGTTTGATGATGTCAACAATTATTTCTGATGTTTATGCACGTGAAGTGTTAGATTCTCGAGGGAATCCTACAGTGGAGGTTGAAGTATATTTAGAAGGTGGAGCAATGGGACGAGCTTTAGTTCCAAGTGGTGCATCTACTGGTGAATATGAAGCTGTCGAGCTACGTGATGGTGGCGACCGTTATATGGGGAAAGGTGTATTAAAAGCAGTTGAGCATGTTAACGAAGACATCGCTCCTGAATTAGTTGGTTATGATGCCCTAGATCAAGTTGGCATTGATCAATTATTAATTGATCTTGATGGAACTCCAAACAAAGGAAAATTAGGGGCGAATGCCATTCTTGGTGTTTCAATGGCTGTTGCTCGTGCAGCTGCTGACGCTTTAGATGTTCCTTTATACGTTTATCTTGGCGGTTTTAACGCAAAAATATTGCCAACACCAATGATGAATATCATTAATGGTGGTGAGCATGCTGATAACAACGTCGATATTCAAGAATTTATGATTATGCCAGTTGGAGCTGAAAAATTTGCTGATGCCCTTCGCATGGGTACAGAAATTTTCCATAACTTAAAAGCAGTTCTGAAGTCTAAAGGCTACAATACAGCTGTTGGTGATGAAGGTGGTTTTGCACCAAACCTTTCTTCAAATGAAGAAGCTCTACAAACAATTATTGAAGCAATTGAAAAAGCAGGTTACAAGCCAGGAGAAGAAGTTATGCTGGCAATGGACGTTGCTGCATCTGAAATGTACCAAGACGGTAAGTACAACCTGAAAGGTGAAGGTGTAGTAAAAACATCAGAAGAAATGATTGAATACTACAGCCAATTAATTGCAAAGTATCCGATTGTTTCAATCGAAGACGGCCTTGATGAAAACGACTGGGAAGGTTGGAAGAAGCTCACGGAAGCATTAGGAGATAAAGTACAATTAGTTGGTGACGACTTATTTGTAACTAATACTTCTAAGCTATCTGAAGGAATCGAAAAAGGAATTGGAAACGCAATTCTTATTAAAGTGAACCAAATCGGTACATTAACTGAAACATTTGACGCGATTGAAATGGCAAAACGCGCAGGTTACACAGCAGTTATTTCACACCGTTCTGGTGAAACAGAAGACAGCACGATCGCTGACATTGCTGTTGCAACTAACGCCGGCCAAATCAAAACAGGTGCACCTTCACGCACAGACCGTGTTGCTAAATATAACCAATTATTACGAATTGAAGATGGATTAGATTATATTGGACAATATGCTGGTAAAAAAGCATTTTATAATTTAAAATTAAAATAGGTGTCTGACACCCAAAATGGACAAATCGGCGAAGTTTGTCCGTGTGGGAAGAACATATAGAGAAAAATCCCACATTATCGAGGTTTTTTAAGTAATCGGATAATGAACTATCTAAAAAGCTGGCTTAACAATTGTTAAGTCAGCTTTTTATTAATAACGTACAAACTAAGGCTTTTCTAACAAAACAAAGCCGTAACCCCAAAAGAGGAATACGGCTTTTTCCTTAAAATTATGCAAAATAAGCAACTACAATTGTTAACACAAAAAATAACACGGCTAAAATTAACGTGGCTTTTTGAAAAACGGCATCAATTCCGCGAGCTTTTTGTTTGCCTAGCAATTGTTCCGCTCCTCCAGAGATTGCGCCAGAAAGTCCCGCGCTGCGACCAGACTGTAATAATACGACAGCAATTAATAATATTGAAACGATTATTAATAATACTGAAAAGAAAGTATGCACTTCCAACACTCCTAACATAAGTTCACATTATTTTAAATTTACCATAACAATGGATGCTGTACAAGTAAATAAAAATGACAATCATAGAAAAAATAAAACAATTTAAGTGACACTATTGACAATGTAGAGTAAGATTATAATCAACGTCAAAAACTAAAATATGGTTAATCATCCAAACATTTTTATATAGATTAAGAAAATTTTAACAAAGTTATTATTTTACAGTATATGGAGGTATTTATCATTATGAAGCTAGTAGCACCGAAACCATTTCTATTTGAAGGAGGGAAGCGTGCCGTCTTACTGCTTCACTACTTTACCGGAAGCTCTGCAAATCTGCGCAAGTTAGGGCGATTTTTGCAGGAAAAAGGCTATACTTGCTACGCGCCTCAGTATAAAGGAAATGGCGTATCACCCGAAGAATTTATTCAAACAGGACCAGAAGATTGGTGGCGAGATATCCTTAAAGGTTATCAGTTGTTAAAAGACAAGGGACATGAAGAAATAGCAGTGGCAGGGATTTCGCTTGGAGGGGTATTTTCTTTAAAATTAGGTTACACTTTACCTATAAAAGGAATTATTTCAATGTGTGCGCCAATGCATTTAAGTGCAGCAGTAATGTACGAAGTTGTCCTTGCCTATGCGAGAGATTACAAAAAACGTGAAGAAAAAAGTGCAGAGCAAATAAAAGCTGAAATGGATGAGCTCAAGAAAGCACCGATAAATATGTTAAAAGAGCTTGAAACTCTGTGCGAAGATGTCCATAATCATCTTCAAATGATTTCTGCACCAACATTTGTTGTCCAAGCTCGACTTGACCAATTGATTAATCCAGAAAGTGCAACCATTATTTATGAAGGAATTCAGAGTGATCATAAGCAAATAAAATGGTATGAACAATCGTCACATGTTATTACCCAAGATAAAGAACAAGATCAGCTTCATGAAGATGTATATAATTTTCTTGAAACATTGGATTGGAAATAAATTGGACAAAAAATACATTGTGATAATTTCACAAAATAAACATAAAAACTGATAAAAGGAGGTCTCAAAATATGGAATATGAAATGAGAAAAGAGCAGCTTCTCGCTTTTATGCGTGATGAAGCATATAAACCACTGTCAGTGACAGAATTAGAAGCAGCGTTTGGGATTAAGGATTCGAGTGAATTTAAAGACTTTGTGAAAACGTTAAATGAAATGGAACACGAGGGATTAATTGTCCGAACTCGAAGTAATCGTTACGGTGTCCCAGAAAAAATGAATCTTGTTCGTGGGAAAGTGCAGGCAAATGCTAAAGGTTTTGCCTTTATTATCCCTGAAGACAACACGGTGGAGCGGGATATTTATGTGACGAGTGGAGATTTAAATAGTGCGATGAACGGGGATATCGTTTTAGTTCGGTTGCACCCGAAGTCTTCTGGTGCTCGTCCAGAAGGACAAGTGATTCGCATTTTAGAAAGAGGACTTACGCAAGTAGTCGGTACATATTCTGAAAACAAATATTTTGGCTTTGTCATTGCTGATGATAAACGAATTCCGAATGATATTTTTATCCCAAAAGATAAAAATAGTGGCGCTGTTGATGGTCATAAAGTTGTTGTCCGGATTACGAAATATCCAGAAGGACGGATGAGCGCTGAAGGTGAAATTATCACGATCTTAGGCCATAAAAATGATCCTGGTGTTGATATTCTTTCCATCATTCATAAACATGGCTTACCACAAGAGTTTCCAGAAGAAGTACTAGCACAAGCCAACGCTGTGCCTGATGAAATCGATCCTGAGGAAATTAAAGGACGCCGTGATCTTCGTGAACAAACAATTGTGACGATTGACGGTGCTGATGCAAAAGACCTTGATGATGCCGTAAACGTTGAACGCTTGGAAAACGGAAATTATAAACTTGGGGTTCATATTGCTGATGTTAGTTATTATGTAAAAGAAGATTCACCTATCGATAAAGAAGCGTTGGAAAGAGGAACGAGTGTTTATTTAGTCGACCGAGTCATTCCGATGATCCCCCATCGTTTATCCAACGGGATCTGTTCTTTAAATCCTAAAGTTGATCGCTTGACGCTTTCATGTGAAATGGAAATTAACCCTGCAGGACAAGTTGTCGGGCATGAAATTTTCCAAAGTGTGATTCGAACAACCGAACGAATGACTTATTCAGACGTACGAAAAATTTTAAATGAAGAAGACGAAGAAGTAACGAAGCGCTATGAACCGCTAATTCCATTTTTCAAACAAATGGGCGAGTTAGCCGAAATTCTACGAAATAAACGAATGGAACGCGGAGCGATAGATTTTGACTTTAAAGAATCGAAAGTGCTTGTCGATGAAGAAGGCAATCCAACCGATGTGGTGCTGCGCGAACGTTCTGTTGCTGAACGACTAATTGAAGAATTTATGTTGGCAGCAAACGAAACGATTGCTGAGCATTTTCATTGGTTGAAACTACCGTTTATGTACCGAATTCATGAAGACCCAGATGCTGAAAAATTAACACGTTTCCTTGAATTTATTACGAATTTTGGCTATGTCGTTCGTGGTACAGCGAATACCCTTCATCCAAGAGCCTTACAAATGCTGCTTGAAGAAGTCCGCGGAGAACCAGAAGAAACCGTGATAAGTACGGTTATGCTACGCTCAATGAAACAAGCAAAATATGATGCCCATAGCTTAGGGCACTTCGGCCTTTCGACTGAATTTTATACACACTTTACGTCGCCAATTCGCCGTTATCCGGACTTAATTGTCCATCGCCTCATTCGCAAGTATATAATTGAAGGCAAAACGGATGACTATACAACTAGTCTCTGGGCTGAAAAATTGCCAGTGATCGCTAGTCACGCATCGGAAATGGAGCGCCGGGCTGTTGATGCAGAACGCGACACCGATTCCTTAAAGAAAGTTCAATATATGCAAGACAAAATTGGCGAACAGTTTGAAGGGATTATTTCTGGGGTAACGAACTTTGGAATCTTTGTTGAGCTGCCTAATACAATCGAAGGTCTTGTTCACGTTAGTTACTTAACTGATGATTATTACCATTATGACGAAAGACAATATGCGATGATCGGTGAAAGAACGGGCAACGTCTTCCGAATTGGTGATGAAATTGAAGTAAAAGTGATTGGTGTCAACGTAGATGAAGTGTCGATCGATTTCGAAGTAGTTGGGATGAAAGCAAGAAATGACCGAGCAGCTCGCCAAAAACCGAAAGTCATCGTTGGAGGCGGAAAGCGTAAAGATCGCAGCGGCCAAGGTGGACGTACCGCTGAAAATAAAGGAAAAGATAGACGTAACATAGAAACTAAAGGAAAAGATGGACGTAACTCAGAAGCTAAAGGCAAAGACGATAAATCAAACCGTAGTAACGGCAAAGCGAAAAAGAAGAAGTTTTACGAAAATGTTCCGAAAAACAAACGCAATAAAGGAAAGAAGAAACGGAAGTAAGAACGATCAGTTAGGGTGTAAAGTAGTCTGATATAACAAGGAAACATTAAACTTTACGCCCTAAACGACTGAGCATCTTGAAATGCATCATAAAAAATGTTATTATTTACAAACGATGATTGTAAAAGAGGTGCTCTAACATGACTAAGGCTGAGGGAAAAGTCGTTGCGCAAAACAAAAAAGCAACCCACGATTACTTTATTGAAGAAACGTACGAGGCAGGTATTGTGCTGACAGGAACAGAAATAAAGTCCATTCGTGCGGGGAAAGCCAATATTAAAGACTCCTTTGCCCGGATTAAAAACGACGAAGTATTTCTGTGGAATGCTCACATTAGCCCATATGAGCAAGGCAACCGTTACAATCATGATCCTTTACGAACACGCAAGCTTTTAATGAAGAAAAAGGAAATTTCTAAGCTAATCGGGATTACGAAAGAGCAAGGCTATACACTCATACCATTAAAAATTTATTTGAAAAACGGTTTTGCCAAAGTGTTAGTCGGCTTAGGAAAAGGAAAGAAAAACTACGATAAGCGTGAAGCATTAAAAGAAAAAGATGCAAAACGTCAAATCGAAAAAGCATTTAGAGAACGACAAAAACAATAATTACCATTTATGTCGAATGATCTTTATGCTATAATAAGTTTGTGGTTGAGAGTTAGTGATCGTTTTTTGGTCGATGTCTACTAAGACATCCAAAATAAACATTCATCACTCTAAACTATACAGTAACTATAGAGAGCTTACTTCTCTTTTAAAACGGGGACGTTTTGGATTCGACAGGGATAGTTTGAGCTTAAGTTGCGGGTCGAGGGGGTCGGCCTCGTTAAAACGCCAACGCCTATAACTGGCAAACAAAATTACGCTTTAGCTGCTTAATATTAAGTAGCTGCTCCTCCCTCCATCGCCCATGTGGTAGGGGTCGGGGCTCACTTTAGTGGGATACGCCGGTTGTCCACCGTCTGAGGACGAAGGAAGAGAATAACCAGACTAGCATCACTGACGCCTGTCGCTGGGCAGACGTGATCGCGAAATACGAATACAGTGACTACACTCGTAGAAGCTTAAGTGCCAATATTTTTGGACGTGGGTTCGATTAGTAAAATGGTCGCCTTGTGTGGTGACACACAAGTGATAACTTGGCTTTATCGGTGAACTCTAAGTCGCAATGCGATAAGGTAACACCGAGCGGTATGTGGAGCAATCCAACAGCCGTGTATCGACTTATAGGCTGCCTAAGCGGTAGTACTAGGATGCAGGATCTGCCCTTTAAGGTAAATCTACATTCTGCATAATACGCCAAGGGACTTGAAACATTTCAAGTTCAAGATATAGTCAGTGCCATTAGCGAAAGCGTGGAATAACATGTCCCACCGTCTCCACCAAATATTATCAAACATCAACCGAGTAGCCGTGTTAGGCTACTCGGTTGTTTTATAGTTTGAAAAATTCGTCTTCAAATTTTTGCTTTCTTAATTGTGCTTCTAAACTATATTTTCCATTTCTAATAGTAACTTTTTCATAGTTTTTTAAAATGTATTTAGCGCGATTAATCTTTGAAGGAACTTTTAGGTAAGGGAATATTGATTTAAGTATAGAAAAGACGATTTCCTTTCTTTTAATTACTAAGGAATAAGAATATTTGTGTTTACTTGGATTATAGTTCTTCTTGTTATTAATACTTCCACCAACTAATAGCTGATAGTAAGAATACGGTGTGTAAGTTGCAAACTTCGATATATGATGTCTATCTAAAGTAGAAAAAGAGAAAGTACATCGACCAGAGGGTAGAAATATTATAAAGGAATTACGAAACCCTAGATTTTAATAACTTGTTTGTCACCAAATAAAGCACATCCTTTGTGGAAAAAGGATGTGCTTTATTATTATTAGTTTGAAGAAAGGAGGGACAAGTTCCTTGTCCCTCCTTTTCAAATGTTCACTTTTGTCAAATTAATTATTACCTCAAATACACACCACTTTTCTAATCGCTTTATTCTAATATTTAAACGGATTTTCTCCTACCTTTCAAAAACCAATAATAAATCTATTTTCACTACCGCACAACTATTACCACTTAAATTACAAATAATCCCATTTTTCAATCGAACTATATATCATTTCTATTAAGCTCCCTAAAAATAAAGAAAAGGGACAAGGTACCTGTCCCCCTGTCCGGGGCGGTTTAAAAACAAAGCTAAAGACCTAAAAATTGTAATAATTGTAATCAAATCCGGTGTAAATTTTAAAAAATTTAGGAATACACATCCCGTTGACTATATGTGATTAAGTCTTTTAGTCTAAAAAATTCTTAATTTTGAGATATTAGTAGGAATAAAATCTCAGACAAAATTTTACAAATTACAATATAAGTTTGACAGAAGTGTGAACAAATGATAGAAAATATATGCATAGGTGTAAAAAAATAGTGTAAATATAAGTATTTTGTAAAAAGTTGTTTTACATAAACTTAAACAAGGTAAAAAGCAGGAAAAAGTATTACTATCTTTTTCATAATAACAAGTCATTTTATAGGAGAGAAGAGTTAGGATGTTAGAGTCAAAAAGAAGAGCCATCATTTTTATAACGATATCTTTATTGCTGGCAAGTGTAGCTGGTTATTTAGTGCTAAGAAAAGTGAGTGATCTGAACTCAGATCTGGGAGGAATGACCAAAATATATGTAGCCGCTTCTGATATTCCATCAAGAACGCTAATAAAGCCTGATCAAGTTACGACAAGGGAAATTCCAAATAGATTTGTGAATGAGGATTCCCATGTAACGGACGTAAAAGATTTCTATAATAGTGTATTGGTCGTGCCGTTGGGAGAAAACGATATTATTACAAAGCAAATGATTAAACCTGTTTCGAATATAGCTAATGAAAATAATAGGTTAGTAGCTATTCCGCTATCAGATAGGGTGAATTTTGATCAGCAGCTAGAATCTTTGGACCGTGCAGATATTATCGTCTCTCATAAATTTGCTGATCAGCCAGTAACAGAGACATTCATGAAAGATGTCCCGGTTGCTTATCCGTTGAAAGAAGGCAAAAAGTTTACTGGAATTGTAGTTGAATTATCAGCGAAGGATGTCCCGAGGATTATCCATATGGAAAACTATGCAGATAGCATTCGCGTGCTTAAAGCGAATGTCGGTAAAAAGGAACAGGCTGAGGCGACGGCAAAAAGTGAACAGATTGAAGCAAACTCAATAGAGAAGTCCGAAAAGAAAGCTGCTGAACCTAAAAAAGAACAGCAGAATCAGCCTAAGCCAGCTAAGCAAAAAAAAGCAGAACAAATACCAGATGAACAATCAAAGACTACAAATTAAAACTCATGAAAATTGAGTTTCAACGATAATGATGGAGGACGATATGAGTGAACAGATTAAAATTTTACTTGTAAGCGATAAGGAGCAATCACTCAATAGTTTAGCAGGTTTTTTTAACGAATTCAAAAACATTGAGTCTGTAAACCATAGAGAATTAAGATCTGAATTAGACCGTCTGTCACCAGATTTAGTATTTTTATTAGAATCTGAAAATGATTCCTCTGTTGATTCGATTGATTATATTCATACGGTCAGCCCTTACTTGCCGATTGTATATATCGCTTTCTCACAGGATTTCGATATGTTGCGAAATGTTACAAGGGCAGGGGTTGTAGATTATTTCGTTCTTCCTGACGAAAACACGATGCTCTACGGACGAATGGACAGTATTATTCTTATGGCGACACAAAGGAAGCAGCAAATGGCTGAAACTGCATCTGCTAACCAGTCTTTTAAAAGGGGAAGAGGAAAAATATTTTCCTTTTACAGCGGAAAAGGAGGGAGTGGCAGAACGTTGCTCTCGAGTGCATTTGCCCAGACGTTAAAGCTTGAATCGACTGCACAAGTCATCTTAATAGATTTAAACTTGCAATTCGGTGGAACGGAAACTTATTTATCGATTGAGTCGAATCGCTCAGTTGCCGACTTACTGCCAGTTATTGATGAGTTAAACGAAAGCCATATCAGAAATGTTTCCGAGAAGGAAAAGTACTCCAAATTAGAAGTGCTTTTAAGCCCGAGGGATGCTGAAGTGGCAGAGAATCTTCCTGAAGAGTTTGTTTCCAAGCTTTTGCGTACCTGCAGAAGAAGCTATGATTTTGTTCTTGTCGATTTGCCGATCGTGATGAATGTCTGCACATATGCTGCTTTAGAGGAATCAGATAAGATCTTCTATTGCTTAAACCTGGATGCACCTTCCATCAGTATGCTTAAACAAGTCGAAGGATTATTCTTAAGGCTGGGCATTGAAACAGAAGGTAGGATGGAGTTGCTCTTTAATGAGGTCGGACGGGAAAATGAAATTAAACCTGCTGATCTTAAAGAAGTCTTAACATATCCAGTAGCTTATAAAGTACCTCGCGATATTAAGGGTGTTCAAGCCCATGTCAACAGATGTGAACCATTTCGGAAAGAGGCGGGTGAAAAGAAGATTATCCCGTTTGCTAAAAGCATAAGAAAATGGGTCAGCCAAATTCTAGAATAATCATAAAGGATTGATGGCCAATGTCATTGTTCATAAGAAAAATAGAAAAAAAGCTAAACGATTCCCAACTAGGTAGCAGCTCTGCTTTAGAGAATCAGTATATTAATGAGTTGGTTGAACATTATAAATCTAGAATTCTAAAAGAAGCGAATCTTGAACTGCTTACGAGCCTGCCACAGGGCGAAATGCGATTAAAGATCGAACAGCTCATAAGCCAATTCATGAGTGAAGAGAAAATCATTCTTCCTCGACATGATAAAGAAATATTATTAACAAGAATCATAGATGAATCCATTGGATATGGTCCATTAGAGCCGCTTCTTAATGACCCGACCATTACTGAAATTTTAATAAACGGCCATAAAGAAATTTATATTGAGAAATTAGGGAAGCTGCAGCAGGCACCAATAAGATTTAGAGATGATAGCCATGTCCGTCACGTTATTGACCGAATTGTTGCTCCTTTAGGGAGAAGGATTGATGACAGCTCTCCAATGGTAGATGCGCGTCTGCCGGATGGAAGCCGTGTTAATGCCGTCATTCCGCCCATCAGTTTAAATGGTCCGCTAGTATCAATAAGAAAATTTAGAAAAGATCCATTTAAGATGGCCGATTTATTGAACTTTGGGACATTAAGTGAGGATATGTCACTGTTTTTAGATGCAATTGTGAAAGCGAAAATGAATATCCTTATTTCCGGTGGAACAGGAAGCGGCAAAACCACTCTTCTAAATGTATTGGGTAATTCAATTCCAGCGAAGGAAAGGGTCATTACTATAGAGGACTCAGCAGAGCTTAGGCTCGATAAACCAAATGTTGTTGGAATGGAAGCAAGGCCTGAGAACGTTGAAGGAGAAGGGGAAATTACGATCCGCCATCTTGTAAAAAACTCCCTGAGGATGAGGCCTGACCGAATTATTGTGGGTGAGGTCCGCGGTACAGAAGCATTTGATATGCTGCAGGCCATGAATACTGGTCATGAAGGTTCCATTACGACCGTCCATGCTAATACGCCATTTGATGCGCTGCGCCGTGTGGAAGGCATGGTTACCATGGCGGGAATGGATCTCCCTTCCCATATAATCAGAGAGTATATCGTGGGGGCATTGGATATCATCGTCCAAAGTTCGCGGTTAACGGATGGAACTAGAAAAATCACTTCTATTTGTGAAATTTACAGAGATGAAAATGGTGATGTGGATATTAAAGAAATTTTTACTTTTAAGCGGCTGGGACTTAAGAAAAATGACCAGGTAGATGGATATTATACAGCCACTGGGATAGTGCCAAAATGTCTGGAAAGAATTAAAGTTTTTGGCATTAAACTTCCACCTGATTTATTCACCGCTTTGGAGGTGTTTTAATGGAAATTGCCTCTTTGTTCGGAGCCTCCTTTTTGCTGTTTATATGGGGTATCTATAACTATCTCGGCTTTCGAAAAGAAAAACGGGAAATTAAGAGGAAGTTCGAACAGCTTTTTAAAAGAAAGAATGAGCGTAAAAGCTTTATTGCAAAAATTGGAGATCACTTTGATCAAACAGAATATGCAAGTGAATTTAAGAAAAAGCTGATGTATGCGAATATCGCACTTCTGCCTTCTGAATTCTACGCCATTCTATTATTCACTGCTTTTACATTAACGCTTTTACTGTTTGGCTTTTTTAGTGTTCCCGCTTTGTATAGCATGATTATTTCTTCCGTCATCTGTTTGTTTGCCTACTGGATGATCTTTCTGGTTAGACGCAATAAGTATATTGATAAGCTTAACAACCAGCTTTCAGAAGTTTGTAGATTACTAGGTAATGCCACTAAGGCGGGAATGACTATTATTCAAGGTTTAGAAGTAGTGGCTGCCGAAGTCGATTCTCCTGCCAGGGATGAATTTAAGAAACTCACTCAAAATTTCAGATTAGGTGTGGATTTTGAGAGAGCTCTCAAAGAAATGGAAAAGCGTGTTCCGACAAGAGAATACAAGCTATTTATTTCTGCTCTTTTAATTCAAAAAAGAGCCGGAGGAAATTTAACGAAGGTCTTGCATGAAATGGCACATACGCTTGAGGAACGAAAGATTCTAAGGCAAACCATTAAGACAGCAACTGCTGAACAGCGCTTTGTTTCATACATCCTGCCGGCCATGCCGATTGTTCTATTATTTATGTTGAATAACATCATGGATGGCTTTTTAGATTTAATCTTCACAGTTCCAGGTGCAGTCTTAATGATTATATTTATGATTGGAATGGCAATTGCTCTATTACTCGTAAGAGCAGTTACAAATATAAAGGTGTAGATTATGGACTCTCTTATCCTCATATCAATTATACTATTTTGGCTGACTATCGCCCTTGGGATGGGAAATTTATATTCATATGCAAAGCAGAAGGAAGTACTGAAATTGCATGTAAACGAAATTGCTGCATCGTCTAGCTTAACAAATATAAAAAAGAAAAGCCTGACAGACAGAGTGATTACCTTCCTTTCAAGGTATGCAGATGATTTTGCTTCGCTGGGGGAGAGAATAAATTTTTTTAGTGAATCTGCTGAGGTGGAAGTGCTCCTGAGAAAAGCCGGTAACCCTTTTAATATGTCTGTAATCCGCTTTCAGGGATTTAAAATTGTCTGTGTATTATTGGGTTTTCTGACTGGGGCTTTAATGGTTATTATAGGTTTTCCTTTGGCTAATATTTCCTTTGTTACTTTTCCTTTTCTGGGATTCTTTGTCCCGATCATGCTGATCAGATCAAAAGCAAAAATAAGGCAGGAACAATTGAGAAGTGACCTGCCGGACTTTCTCGATACAGTCAGCATTAGCCTCCAGGCGGGGGCTAATTTAGACAGCTCCATTAAAGAAAGCATTCATTATTTTACTGGTCCTATTAATGAGGAGTTTTCCAAATTCATTCAAGAAATTGAATTGGGTGTACCAAGGGAAAAAGCTTATTCGGAATTACTGACCAGAAATGACAATGAGGAATTCCAAAGCTTTATTAAGGCTCTTATTCAGGCTACAAGGCTGGGTGTTCCGATGGCTGCCACATTTAAAAGCCAGTCAGAGGATATAAGGAAAATCAGCTTGGAGCAAGTAAAAGAAAAGGCTGCAAAAGCTTCACCAAAGGTAACGCTTATCACATCTGTCATTATCGCTCCGCTAATCATGTTGCTGATCATTGGATTAGTTATTCTCAACATGATTTATGGAGAAGACAGCATTATCAGGTTCTTCACAAGCTAATCGTGAAAGGGGTGAAGGGAGGCAGTCTGGTTACTTACTGGTAGTTTGTAAAATTAATATATAAAATTTAGGAGGAAAAGAAGATGAAAAATATAATGAAAAACGTAATGGATAAGGTGAATTATGGAATTACAGCATTATTGGTGAGAACAAAAAATAGTGTAGCAAACGAAAAAGGAGCTTCCACCATTGAATGGGTTGGACTGGCAGCAGTTATTGTATCTCTTATGATTGCGGTAGCAACTGCTATGAATGGGCAAGGTGGAGGTATTGCGGAAGCGATTATTAATAAGATCTCAGCAATGATTAACAAAATTAATTAAAGCTGATTGAGAACATTGGTAGTAACTCAATTTCCTAGTCTATCCTTAAGTTGGGAGGATATTTATGCCTTTAGATATGAAACGACTCACGTTTCTCTTGTTTAGTTTTTTAGTTATTACCGGATGTTCCTCTTCTAATCCAGATGAAGGAACGAAACCAAAAGATGAGGTCAAGGAAATACATGAGATCAAAAAAAATGAAGCACAGACTACAAATGCTAATGTCACTGAAAATGAAGAGCTCATTTTAGATAGTCCAGCGCTGCCAAGTAATCTTGACGAAATCCTTGCTTATCCGGCTGGCCCGTTTATGTCTGATGATGTAAGAGTTCAAGATGCGGAAGTTCAAAAGGAATTGGATGCCATTCCTGCTTTCCCTGAGGATGCTTCTGATTCTGAGTTAACCAGTCTTTTTGCCCATCTCTATTCACTTTTTAAAAAGGAATATGAAGATCCGAAACAAATCATGGAAGCTGGAAATGTCACAGCTCCTGATCCATCTGAAGCTGAAGAACTAGTAGTAGAAACATTTAATGTTGAAGTGATTTTGGATTCGAGTGGAAGTATGGCTAATAAGATGGGGTCAAAAACAAGAATGGAGCTCGCAAAAGAGTCGATTAATAAGTTTGCCGTATCACTTCCCAAAGAAGCTAATATTAGTCTGAGGGTTTATGGGCATAAGGGGACTAATTCAGAGAGTGATAAGAAATTCTCCTGCTCAGCCAATGAGCTTGTTTACCCGCTGCAGCCTTATAATCAAGCAGGATTGGCCCAAGCACTCAGCAAGTTTCAGCCTGCGGGATGGACGCCTCTAGCCCAGGCAATCATCGAAGCACAGAAGGATCTCAGCCAATATAAAGGCGAAAAGAACAAAAATATTATCTATGTCGTGAGCGATGGGATTGAAACTTGCGGAGGAGACCCTGTAGCTGCAGCAAAAAGTCTAAAAGATTCTGGCATTGCACCTGTCGTTACTATTATTGGCTTTGATGTAGCAGGCAAGGACCAGCAGCAACTGCAGGAGGTTGCAAAAGTATCGGGCGGCACATATGCAAATGTGACTAACCAGGGACAGCTTCAAAATGAATTGAATAAAACCATCGAGGAATCACTCAAGTGGCTAAATTGGAAAAATAGGAAACAACTGGATGAAAGGCATAAATTCAATCTTAAATGGTTGGATATTACTAGTATTTCCAATACCTGGTACATGAGAACTTTTCATGAAAATAATCTGATTGTATTTTCTTTATATGATCTGCAAAGCAAGCAGAAAATCACGTACGAGCAAAACGATAAGATTATTAAAATGGTAAACGCCTTTTATGAGGAACAAAGAAATTCCGTAGAAGAACTTAAAGAAGTTTTACAAAATGCAACCGAGGAAGATAAAAATGCGACATTAGACAAGATAGATCAAATTTATGAAAAAAATGTTTCTCAAAACTAACAGCAGGCAGGGGGGACCATTGAATAGGTTGGAATGGCAGCAGTTATTGAAGCCTTAAGTTGGGAGGATGTTTATGCGTTTAGATATGAAACGACTCACATTTCTTTTGTTTAGTTTTTTAGTTATTACCGGATGTTCCTCTAATCCAGATGATGGAACAATACCAAAAGATGAGGTCAAGGAAGAACAGCAGAACGAAAAAGATGAAGAGCAGACTACAAATGCTAATACCATTGAAAATGAGGAGATTCATTTAGACAGTCCCGAACTGCCAAGTAATCTTGACGAAATCCTAGCTTATCCGGCTGGTTCGTTTAAATCTGATGATGTAAGCATTCAAGATGCGGAGGTTCAAAAGGAATTGGATGCCATTCCTGATTTCCCTGAGGATGCTTCTGAAGCCGAGTTAACCAGTCTTTTTGCCCATCTCTATTCACTTTTTAAAAAGGAATATGAAGATCCAAGAGCAATCATAACAGCTAGAAATATCACAGCTTCTAATCCATCTGAAACTGAAGAACTTGAAGCAGAAACATATAATGTTGAAGTGATTTTGGATTCGAGCGGAAGTATGGCCAATAAGATGGGATCAAAAACAAGAATGGAGCTCGCCAAAGAGTCGATTAAAAAGTTTGCCGCATCACTTCCAAAAGAAGCAAATATCAGCTTAAGGGTTTATGGGCATAAGGGGACTAATTCAGAGAGTGATAAGAAACTCTCCTGCTCATCCAATGAGCTTGTTTATCCGATGCAATCGTATAATCAAGCAGGATTGGCCAAAGCACTCAGCAAGTTTCAACCTGCGGGATGGACGCCTCTTGCCCAGGCAATCACCGAAGCCCAGAAGGATCTCAGCCAATATAAAGGCGAAAAGAACAAAAATATTATCTACGTCGTGAGCGATGGGATTGAAACTTGCGGAGGAGATCCTGTAGTTGCAGCTAAAAGTCTAAAAGATTCCGGTATTGCGCCGGTCGTTACTATTATTGGTTTTGATGTAGCAGGCAAGGACCAGCAGCAATTGCAGCAGGTTGCAATTGCTGCTGGTGGCACCTATGCGAATGTGACTAACCAGGGACAGCTTTTAAATGAATTGAATAAAACCTACAAGGAAATGATTAAGTGGCAAAAATGGAGATATGGAAAAACTCTGGATGCATATAGAGAATCTAATCTTCAATATAGGGCTATTCATAAAATTACCCATAATTGGTACATTAAAAACACAAATGAAAAGGATCTGGTTATACGTTCTTTATATGATCTAGTAAGCAAGCAGAAAATCACGTACGAGCAAAGTGATACGATTATTAAAATAACAATAGCCTTTTATGAGGAACAATTGAATTCTTTAAAAGACCTTGAAAAGGATTTAACAAATGCAAACAAGGAAGATTTAAATGCGACATTTGATAAGATTGACAAAATTTATGAAGAAAATGTTTCTCAAAACTAACGGCAGGCAGGGGGGACCATTGATGAAAATAAGAAAAGAACTAACAAATGAACAAGGATCAGCTACTATTGAATTTCTTGGAATGGTACCCCTTATTTTGTTCATTATGATGATCTTTTGGCAGTTCCTGGTCGCTGGCTATGCAGTAATCATTTCGCAGTCAGCTGTAAATGAGGCTGCCAAAACGTATGCTACAACTTCAGGAGATCTCAACGAGGCGAATACAGCAGCAAACGAGTTCATAAACAAAGCCGGAGGCAATCTTGACTTTGTAAAGGTTGAAGAATCATACCGAAACGGGAATAATTTCGAACTTACACTTCATGTGAATTTGGATTTGATTTTTATTCCTGATAAATATGTCGGGAGCCTTCCAAAGGTATCTTTCAAAAAATCAGTGAGCAGCAGGGTGATGGATTAAAGTGCGCAGGCTAAAAAATGAAAATGGAAGTACAACTCTTTTTATTATTGGCCTTTTTAGCGTTTTTACGTTAATGTTCCTTCTAATCATGAGCTTTGCCAATGTTTTTATTGAGAAGGAACATGCTTCCAATAATGCCGAACAAGCCAGTATAGTGGTATCCGGAATTATCCTGGATAGTCTTGAAGATGCAATAAGGGAATATGACAGCTGGTTGATTCTTGAGCTAGGAAAAGATCCGGTTTCACCGGAAGTAGTAGGCCTAAGACCATTAGGAGAAAAAGTAGAAGAGGTAAAGAATCAGCTTTCTGATATATTAACAGATTCAGAGAAAAAGCATAAGGCAATTAATAAAGTTATAAAAGATGAACTGAACAGCGGGAATCCATTTTTAGGGGATTTTGTTGATATTCAACTGCGTTATATTGACTCAGAAATCCGAACGCAGGTATCTAACAATATCAATCAAAATAATGGCGAAATCTCACAAACAAAAGTGGTATTGAATAATGAAAATCGGGTTGAAGTTGAAACCGCAACCAAATATAAAGCGTTTAAGTTTGATGAGTATTTTACTGAGAGTCAGCGGCTTGTAAAGCAAAAAGGACAAGGTCCAACGTTCGAATTTGCAGAAGCCCATAGTTGGAGTTTAAATATTAATTTATAAATGATAACAGTTAGCGGAAACAGATTTTTCATGAGAGGAAGGCCGAAATGATGAAAAAGCTGAAAAGAATATTTCTCGTTCTGGCTGCCATAGCTGTGCTTATACTGATGAATCCAGGATCTCTAGCTATTCAGGTGTATGCCTGGGATAGTTGGACATCGCAGCCCCAGTGGAATAAGCCTCAGTGGAGTCAGCCCGAGTGGAATAATCCAACGTGGGATCAACCTGAGTGGAAAGATCCTACATGGACAACACCACCTGAGTGGAAAGATCCCACATGGACAACACCGTCTGAGTGGGAAGCTCCTTCATGGACAACACCTGAGTGGAATTCCGAACCACAATGGAACAATTCACCATGGCAGACAAAGCCTGAATGGAATCAAAACCCGAATGCTAATGGATCAGATGTCAATCCAAACAATCCTTTAACATCCCCTGATGGAACGAACAACCCGAATCCTGGTGGCAAACTTCCCGGACCTCCATACAACCCAGACTATATGAACCTAGGACTTGAAAAATTTGAACAGATTGACCAAACAATAAAACAGCCTTCGACAAAAGACCCGAAAACGACTTCGGAGGATGACTCTTTTTTCAATTTCAAAGATATGGAAACAAAAGATGCCATATCGTTTGCGGTTAAGGATGTAATAGGGGGAACCGTAGATCTAGCAGTTCAGGTAGTTACTGAAAATAAAGAACTAACATTAAAGGATCTGCAGAATAATAAGAAGAGCATTTTTCTTTCTGGCTTTAAAAGCTTGACTAAAGGTGATACAACAGTTGATTACCTTTATGATTCGGTAGAGACAGCAGAGGGTGCTAAAAAAGTATATGATAGATATAAGAACTATAAAGAATATAAAATAATACAAAGATTAAAAAAATCAGGAGACCTCATTGCAGCGGCACAAAAATATGACGAACTGCTGAAGGCAGGCAAAACCTTTACTCCGGCAAATGCAGTGGTAGATACTATTGCTATGCCCTTTACCATTATGGACACAATTGAAAATGTTGGTAAATTTAATGCAGCCAAAAACTCGGATGAAAAATTTGCAGCAGGTATAGACCTGGTGGGGAATGCTGGCGGCATTATTTCAGGGGCAGCTGCCGGTGTGGCTTTAATACCAATACCAGGTGCACAGCTAATTGCTGCCGGTATGCTCGTTGTGGGAGGAGGATTAAGTTTAGCTAGTTTGGGGCTTAAGCTTTATAGAAATCGTAAAAAATTTGTGAAGGATGTTAAGAAGAAATTCAAAAAAGTCAAAGAAAAAGTGACTGGATTCTTCAAATCAATCTTTGGTAGATGAGGTGCTAACTAACCATGATTAATACAAAAGCAACGCCGAAACATATTGAAAGCATAGAAAGCTATAAAAAGTTTCTTGAGAAATGGGACATGTGGGATTTTGCTTACTATGATGGTTCAGAGTACTATTTTTTAAATCAATATTTCTCAATAATTAAAAGGATAAGCGGATATCTTATCCTAGATCGTAAAGGAGAAGTTATCCCCTTTCATCGAGCAAAGGACATTTTTAAATATTTAGTTATTTATAATACCATGATGTCTCAGGGTATCTCTGAAATCCTGCCTCAAATGAAAAAAAATATGTCTCCCTTTCGGGAAAAAGTACAGCTATTAACTAAACATAGGGAAGTGTTCTATAATCTTTCCTCAGCAGACACGGTGGCCTCGGTTGATCGAATCATTAATGAAACCAATATCACGCTTGAAAATCCTAAAGTATTAAATGACATATATTATACAATGGCAGATTACCAGCAAGAAATAATGAAGGTAAAAGGGTATTTCGATCAGGAATTGCTGGAAAAAGTAAGGTTGACTTTTACCCGGTATGGGGAGGTAATGTATAACTATGGAATGAGGGAAAGATCGCTCAATAAAGATTATGACATAGTAGTCAATTCTCTAAATAACCTGAAAGGAAAAATATCAGCATATGATCGAAGATATATCAAGCATCTATTAGTGTCTGCTAAACAATCTAATCAAGGTACTTTAGAGAAATCTATGAGGCAATTTGAGCATGACGATGAAGGTAATAGAGTGTTTATTGATCAAATGAGAATAAGGGAATCCATTGCAGAAAAAGTGGAAAAACAGGGTCTAAAATATTTTG
>JAKFDP010000026.1:0-73305 GCA_036676095.1 Anaerobacillus sp.
TTTCCAATTCTTCAATTTTTCCTTGTTGTTTCTTCATCAATTCACTTTGTTCCTCTATTAAATGTTTCAATTCATCGTAAGCATTACTACTAGATGGATGTTTTTGAAACGATCTGATTTCATCATTGGGTGTTTCTTTAGAAAAAAATCTCTGAAATAATTTCGAAATCCTTAATCCGTTATTGGGGTTCTTGTACATTTTTAAAGCCGTAACGTTTAATGGTGAATGTTGCAATATTACCGAAAACGGCAAACGCTAGAAGACTTGATATTACAGTTCCTATACCTGCCTCCCATGGTAACTTTACTTTTCCTTGTGCTTCGTTAAGGGGGATTACAATAGACCAAACAATAACTCCCCATATCGTACCCACAAACAAGGTACCCCAATTTTGAATGTATTCCACTTTTTTTACAATAAAAAGTAAAAGGTATCCTGCAATTTGACCTGCAAGAATATGAAGAACCAACTGAACTATTGTTAATTTTGCACCCATTTGTGATATTCCAGTATTCTCAGCAATCATAACAATTGCTGCCTGCGTTAAAGAACCAATCAAAAATCCCATTGAATATTTGGCGTTCATTGTAGATAGACCTCTCTTTCTATCTTTTTTTTAGCTTTAACAACCATTTTAAAATTTATGTGAATGAAAAAAGTGTTCAATATTTTAACTTCGAGATTAATAAGAATTTATTAATCTAACGATATTCGGAATAGAATAAATTTGGAATATGAATTATATGCTTATTGAAGTAAACTGCCATATCGTTGAAGAAGCGACAGCATTGTTTTGCTATTGCTCTTCGTTACTTAAAGAATTATTTTAATACATGATAACTGCTTCAAGTTGCTCCTCAACATACTTTGAAGTTTTTGAATTGTCATTAGAGATTTCTCGATTCCATATCATCTGGTCTTCATCTAGTTCCGCCTCCACTTTACTAAGTGTTTCGTTAATAAACAAGATATGACTGTTAATTATTTCTATTTCATTCTCAGTATTAATATTTCTATCAGTTAATTCTGACTTGTTTAGGAAAGTGTACGGTGTCATTGATACTTTGTTAACATCAAAACGTATCTAATGTCCAAGGTTCAATATCAAAATTAAATACAAGCTAATTTTTGAGTAAGTTCTGGAAAGGAACTCAACATGTAAATAAACGTCATTACTCCCTATTTAGATAAACTTTAGTTATATAAATCCAAAAAAAATAACCAACTTATTCAATAGGTTGGCTAAAAATGTTTGTAATTTTATTATCCATGGTATTTATTCAACTGAGGTATAATCAACCGAACCATGATTGTGATGTGGGACAAAACCGTCTACAAAATCATTTTTCCCCAGCTTATTTCCTCATCTCCTCATTCATATCTACACCAAATCACTTGGAATAAAAAATTCTAAATTTATTTTTAGTTTCTATTCAGGCTAGATTCAAATAAATCGATGATTTCTAGAAACCTTTCTGCTTCTCTAAATGTATGGTCAGCTAAAAGTGGATGTATATTGCTCTTAATACGACATGCTTCAATTAAATCTCTTGCTGTTTTCTTGAAATCCCTTAAGGAAGCAACCGATACTTTATTTTGACTTAAAAATTGACTTAAAAGTGGTTTAGTTTCTGATTGTGGACGCATGGAGTCTAAATCAACCGCTTGAAACATCAATTGGTCGAAATCATGACTAAATTCCCTTGCTTGTTCTACCAGCTTTCTTTCTGAAGGATCTAAAAGATGACCGATAAACTTTGCATGGTCTGCCATAATTTTTAAGAAGAATACATTTTCTTGAATTACAGTATTTGGTTCTGGGACAAGCTTCCCTTCATTCAGTTCTTTTAAATGATTAGCAAAATATGCTGCTTCTCTACTTATATGATCCACTAACAAAGGGAAATTGTTATGACGGATTTGGCAATTTAAAGTTAAGCCTAAAACCTTACGTTTGTAACCCCATATTGAAGCTGCAGCTTGGTAAACCTCACTATTAAAGGCTTGAACTTGACGTAAATCTGAATTTACCGTAAATCTAGCTAACTTTTCTTCAATTCTTTCGAACAATGAAATAAACTGCCGAGCTTCATCAATAAGTTGTGACTGTTCATAAGTAAAACCCAAGCTTAAAAATAAGGCATGTTCTTTCATAATCCTAGACCAAAATCGGATTTCGTCTAATGACCGCGCAACTATCGGATTTGCCATATTATCCCTCCTTATTTAACCATCCCTTTCAATATATACGTGTGATACTTTGTACTAATTCGTGATTTAATTCTTCAATGGTTTGTGAATATTTTTTCAATTTAATAACTAATTTAGAACATCTTCATACAGATAATTAGATTGGGTTTTAAAATTCCCACTTCTCCACTTATTACTGGAAACAACTTCCTTTTCATTTTAATGATTATTTTTGCCCTTTCTAGCCTTTCATGGTATAAAAATATTCTTAGTAAATCCTTCATTAAACTAAGCTTTTGTTATCTTTTAAATAAATGACGATCCAGCCCTGATTAAAACTGGATCATTCATTTTTATTCATTTTGTGAACTCTCAAGATTTTCTGAACTCTTTTCCGCTTGGGAATTAAATAATTTTTCTTTCATTTAATCTCGTTTTTCTCTTCTTTCTTTTTCTTTTGTTATGTTAGTCACTTATTGTATTTAGCATTTAATTTATGTATTAAATGGCAATATATTTTTTGCATATAAAACGACATTCAACATACAACCGATGTATAAATTTGTGTATATTAAAGGTCTTTTATTCTTATATATTATTCAACTCAAGTTTCCGTTAGCTTAACAATTACCTTCTGCAAACAATTCGTCAAAGCTACACATTAATTTTCTTTTAACAAAGTCACCAATCAAACTGCAAATACATATAAATGCCTATAAAGTTTTTAATGACTATGTAGTTTGTCCGGTGAGACTGTCATGTCGATGCTGAACTTTTTCACAAAACAAATTCTCTATCTTACCCGAACAGGTTGCAAACATTTCCGCAAGCTTGTGCTGCGAAGGAGGTAATTATTTTGCTGTTTAAACCACATCCCAGTAATACTGCCATTGTAATCACAGACCCACAAAATGATTTTATGAGTCCCGGAGGCAGAGGTTATCATCTAACAAAAGGTAATATTGAGAAAAACAACACTATACAAAACCTTGAGCTATTAATGAGAACTGCACTGAATAAAGGATATCAGCTTTTCATATCACCCCATTATTTATACCCTCATGATTATGGCTGGCAATTTACAGGAAATGAACAAAATATGTTGTTAGGCCTCCAAATGTACCATAAAGCAAATGCGTATACACCACCGTCTGTAGGAGCTGATTTTGTTCATTCTTTCAAACCTTATATTTTTGATAGGAGAACCATCGTTTCTACTCCACACAAGGTTGCTAGCCCACAAACAAATGACTTGGTATACCAGTTACGACAACATAAAAAAGAAAAGGCGATTATTGCAGGAGTGCTTTCCAACATTTGTGTAGAGTCCCATATGAGGCATTTAATCGAAAATGGGTTTGAAACAGCTATTGTATACGATGCCACTGCAACAATAAGTGAAAGAGATTTTCAAGCAGCCGTTACCAATTATAAAGCATTTGCCAGTGCTACTTGGACGACACAGGAAGCTATTTCAAACTTATAAAACAGTATCCTCAATGGGTACGCCCAAACTGTCCCCAAGTTAGTTGCTTGGTCAGAATAAGGGCGTGGAATAACGTATGGCTTTAAGATCAAAACCCCCTTCAATCTGTTCGGAGGGGGTTATTCTTGCTTGGCACAAACATAAAGGAGTCATTTCCATTCTTCTACTAAACTGGTTTAGCTCAAGAAGAAAAATGGATCGTTGCAGCAATCTTCCTTATTCAACACAAGCACCCGTTAGTTAGTTTCTTTCTTTTTTAACTTCTAGTATTTCTTTTAATGTTGAATGAATGTTAGTAAGAGAAATTAAAATAACACCTAGCATAACAAAGGTAACTACTTCTCGTGTAATAAAAGAGATTACACCAAGTACAAAGAAGTATAGAGTATATAACCAATTTTTCATTTTTCCACCGCCTTTTAACGCCTAAGAATAACTTAAATTGCATCATTAAAAAATCCTCGTTGTTCTACATAACTAATCCGTTAGTTTAAGTGGAAATATTCACAACTTCATATATTTCTCTTTTATAACTTTAACATATATACCTATTTTTTATGGAAATTCTTTCAAAATAACACATAAATAATTTTAATAACTCTTTAACAATCTGGCGTGTTTGTTGAAGATCAGGGTTCCTATTTTTCGTTTCAATCGTATAGCTTACCAAGTAAGAAAAATTACAATAAAAGAAGCGGAAGTTATCCCAAACCACCGCTTAATTCCTATTACATTATAGAAACAAACTTTATTATTACTGACTAAGCTAAGCAATCCCTTTGTAAACTCCTAATCCTATTAAAGTTTTATTTCTTTTTTTGAGGAAAAATTCGTTTCTATTGACCATATATTTGCTAACCCATGCTTAAGTCTGAAAACAATAAAAGAGTTGTAAAAATCCTCTAAACTACTTCTTTCTTTCCACGGCTTCAAAAATTGGCGCGAAGGATGCTCTGATATTTCTTCTTTAAGTTTAATATCATCCTCAACCTCAAGTTCACCGCTCACCCGAACTTGTGTATTACTTTTAAAATCAACAAAGCATAATTCAACCTTTGGGTTTTTCATTATTTGTTTAAAAATATCTTTCATTGCTCCAGTATGAAATAGAATACCTGATTCATCAGCTTTGTATAATAACATTCCCCTTACTCTTGGCTGATTATCATCTAATGTAGCCAAAAAAAATGCTGGATTTTGGTTCATCAAGTGAAATATTTCAGATTTATGCATTTACCTCATCTCCCTTCAAAACTATAAATATACTATATATGAGATGACTTAAATTTCTCTTTCAAGATTATTGCAACTGTTTTTAAAATATTGCTACTTTAATTTACAGAATAAACGTTCTGATATTCAGAAGGGCTGAAGCCTGTATGTTTTGTAAAACTAGAAGAAAAATGTGATGTACTGCCAAAACCGCAAAAAAGTGACACTTCTGTAATATTTTTTGTTCCAATTCTTAGAAGCTTCTTAGCTTTTTCAATTCGAATTCTAATTAAATAGTCCATTGGAGATACTCCAGTTTCTTTTTTGAATACTCTAATAAAATGTGATTCTGACATATTTATCTTTTTAGCCAATTCTGCAATGGTTATCTTTTGTCCAAAATGTTGATGCATAAAATCGATAATACTATCAAATTCAAACTTTTCAGTAACAAAATCGGTTTTATTATCAATATTAAGGAAATTTCGTACTAAACAATGACCGATTATTTTTGCAAGTGCATCTAAAATGGTTTTATATCCTAAAATCTTATTTTCAAACTCAAACATAAATTTCTTTATATAAATCATTATTTCATGTCCAACAACAAACTGCTCCCATACTAGCTGTTGAGAGAGTTGTTCTTTAGAGTATTCTTTATAAATACCTTCAAATGTTTCTTTTGAAATAAAAATTGCTATGTACCTTTTGAAAGTTTCTAAAGGTTTTTCTTCATGAGGAATCTCAGGTTCAATAACTGAAACAAGATAATGCTTATCAGGCAACTCAATATTGTCGTTAATAAAACTTTGTTCTTTTGTGAAATATACAACAAACAAGTAAGACGGATGAGTATGAGAAGGTGTTATTGCATTTTCGCAAAATCCAACACTCGGAATAAAAATACCCAAATGGTCTGAAACATAGCAATCTACATGTCTTAAATCTTCATCGGAAATATCCCCTACTAAATTTTGAATTTTTATTAAATCTTGATTTTTAATTTTTCCAGCTTTTATTAGAAACACCTCAATCCGCACAAATAATTCCGTAATGAAAATTTATTATTTGAATTAAAATAAAAAATTTTTATCTTTTCTACTAAAATGGTAGAAAGCTTTTACCTATTCATCAACCTCATCTATAAAATTCTTCTGTGTTACTCTAGTGTAACACTAAAAGTTAGCCGACACTTATACTAATAGAAGAGCTAGCTAAGGTTATATTCTAATTAGATTATTTTCAGATCCCCCACTCCTGGTTAAACCGTAAGCCCGAATAATAAAAAATAAATGCGCCTTCACGGTACGCATGACAAACAGCCGTATATCGCGATTTTTTTAATCGAATATTCGGCTTATTTTATTTTCTACTACATGCTACTTGGATCATTTTTGACCAGGGGGCATGTATTGATTTAAAATATCAGGATTTTGATGGACCGATATTCGGTAGACCCGTCATAAGTTTTCTTAATATATTGGTAGAAATCCACATCGTTACTTTTGGCAGTTTCTGCGATACTTAAACAGATTGCGTTTGCTTTTGCACCAGCCTCACTGACAGAAATAATTGGATTTTCCCAAATACACCGAAAGGTGCCCAATCGTGGGTATTTTTTGACGCTTACCATAAAAGGTGGTTGGGATCTTTAAGGAACTAAAGTTACTGATATTTTCTTAACAAAGGGTTAGCCAATATTGACTCTTTTATTTTCTCGCTTAAGACGTTGCAAATTTTTAAAATCAATATACATGTTGAGGCATTATATTAGGTGAATGCAAAATAATAAGTCATTTTATTTATTACACTGCACCCGTTAGCCATCCCTGAAGAAAAAAACACAACTCACCACAGATGATGTAAGTCAAATTCATTCTTACATGGGAGTTGAAGAACTTTCAATAAAATATTAAGACTATTTTATTGATTTAACTTTATATCTAAGAACTGTTTTTAAATTTGCTGGTTCAACTTTTCTCGCATCTGAAAGATAAATTTCTCTATGTCTTAGAGTTGCTATTTCAAGATGATTCTCTTTTATGTATTCCTTCAATTTTTTAAAACTTTGTGGTTCATCATCGTAAGAGCCGATATGAAGTATTTGAACGGATAAACCATCTTTAATCGTATCAAATGATACTTTATCAAGTAGTGGGTTGGGTTTCTTTTTTCTTACGCTTTCAAATGCTCTATCTACTATTTCTTTTGTTACAAAATCTGGTTGTCTAATCATAATAGTATATAATAATTCATCTTTATCAAGTGTATCTAACTTTCTTCCCTCTTCCGTTAAATCCCAGAGGCCTTCTAGTGGATATACTGTATATTCAAAATATCCTTCTGGAGTATATCCTTGCTTCGGCATCATTCTGATGGCATAAGCTAATGAATAAAGAACTTCTACCCTTTTTGAAAATTCTTCACTATTTGGATTTCCTTTTCCTTTAACCGTAATAAATTTTTGCTCTGGAACTGTTACTAATTCAGGTTTTTGTTTCGGTAAATACAAATCCTTTTCTTGTTTTCTCCATTCATACTTCATATTTGCCTCTCCTTTTTTAAATGTAGAAATAAACTAAATTTTAAATTAAAAGTTGTAGAAGAAGAACAAATGTCGCTTTTTCCCGAGATCGATTGGGAATATGAATGGATTGTCACCAATCTACTATGGAAAGGAGAGGATATTTGGCGATTCTACAACCACCGCTGCGGAATGGAAATTACATCAAGGAAGCAAAAAACGGTTTTGCTCGACAAACACAATGGATGACAATGTTACTAAGTTTCTCGTCAGACGGAATGATTATAAATGAAAAATTGGAAATAACCGTAGCCCCTTGAATGGGAGGGGGGAAATTTACCCTCCAAAAAGCCAAATGAATATTTTGATAACCAAAAAGGACTGATTATCGTAGCCCATCAATACAAGTATAAATTACTATTTTATTAAGTGTTCTATTTTAGTTCGTACAATATTTAATACTTCTGTGTTCACTTTGCCAAATCTTTTTCTGATAATTCCTTTTGAAAGTGTATAAACTTTGTCTGCTCTCACTGCTGATGTAACTTTGAGAGCACCTTCGTCTAAGTCTTTTTGTTCAATGACTATAGAATAATCAAGGTCTTTTAATTGTGATGTAATAGCAACAACAAGAATATCATCACTCATCTGATTATAATCATTGTTTGAAATAATGAGAACAGGACGTTGTTTTCTATTTGATAAATCACTGAATGGTACTGGAATTAAAACAATATCACCTTGTTTATGCATCATTCCAAACCTCATCATCTATATCATTATCCCAAAAATCTATGCTACTTTCGCTCGCTTTTATAAAATCTTCTGATAAATTTTTTTCTTTTTTTGCCTTTAAATATTCAGCGAAGTCTAAAATTTTATCGACTTCTTGCTCTGGAATTTCATCAATAATTTTTAACAATCGTTCCTTAGCAGTATTCATGATGTTCATCACCTCTTCCATGAATATTTTATTTAATTATATCATTTTGGATTACTTCAAACCATTGGTGTTTAAGTAAAGCCTCCCTTACTTTAATAAGCAAAAGTAGCGTCAACGTTGTTCCACCAACGATTTCTTTAGTTGAAATCCGATAAATCTTCACCTTTATAATAAATTGCTAACAAGTATTTATACAGATTTCCTGTTGAGTAGATATAGCCAATATAGTCTCCTCTGTCTAAATCATTGGCAAATTCATTTAATTTATTTATTACTTTTTCTATTTTCTGGTGTCCCTCATCATAGGTCATTTTTGTTCCTTGGTTATTTTGCGCTTCAGATTTTACCTCACTTATTTCAACATCTGAGCTTAAATTAGTAATCTTATCTTCTATTACAACTTCATCGTCTTGAAGGTTTGTTTCAATTTTTTCTCTTTGAGCGGGTTCAATATTGGCTACTTGACTACTGAGTGTATTACATCCTACTAAAAATATACTAATAGATAAAAAAGTTAGAAATAAGATTCTCTTCATGTAGCTCCTCCTTATTTTATTGAACAATACTGCCCGTTCGTATTATAAGGTTAACCTGAATGCTAAATATTTCTGGTTGACCTTTATTTTTATGGTCATATTTTAGCAGTAGCCAGGGTAGAACGGTAAGTACCCGTGGGACTTATTTGAATGTAAAATAAGGGGAACAACACTTGCTTGCACATTTAGCACTTTATGAGGTTCAAATTTATGTACTATCAAATAAAAAAAGAACGGACCTAAAATTTATTTATATTTTTCTTCAGTTACAACTAAAACTGTTCCTTCTTTTGTTCCCTGCCGTTGCGCTGTTTCAACTAAATAAAATCCTGCATAGTCATTAATAAAAAAAGTTTGTTTATCGTTTTTGGATGCAAACAATTCAGTTTGAGCTAAACCTATATATAAAAGATTCATATCTCTATTATCTTTGAAAAATTCCTCGGATGTTAAGTTAACTCGTAAACGATTGGCGACACCATCAATAAACATGATTTCAACTTTATTTTCTTTGTAATAATTCAGTTTATATGGTAATTTTTCTTGAGTCAACAACACTGTCCAGTTACCTTCTTCACTCAAGCTAGGGGCTCCTAGTTTTGCATTAACATAATCCTCTGATTTTCTTGCTAAATCTCTTACAAAGATTATAACATGTTCTGCAATATACATTTTTTCACTTGTTTCTTCGTGCCCACAAGCTATTAACGATGATGATAATACAATTGTTATAATTGTAATAAATATTTTTCTCATGCATATCCTCCAGTATTTTACTATTCAATGCAACAACTTCTATATATGGCGCTAAAATCCCTTTATTTCTATACCTAACTTCTTCCATTTTTGCAGTCGAAATTTATGTTTTGTCATTGCACCTTCTTTCAAATTCCATAAGATCCCGTTTTTCGGCAACTTCTTAATTATTTTTGTTTCTATGTACTTCATATCCGTCAAAATACCTTTTTCAATATTTTTGTTAATTTATTGATAAAATTAAAAGGGCTTTTTCTCTGTGCTGATCTTACTTATCTTTTAAATAAATGACGATCCAGCCCTGATTAAAACTGGATCGTCCCTTTTCATTCATTTTACGAACTCTCAAGATTTTCTGAACTCTTTTCCGCTTGCGACTTAAATAATTTTTCTTTCAATTGATCTCGTTTTTCTCTTTTTTCCTTTAAGGTGGAGTGATTTTCTGAGGATTGATAAGCTTCGCGTTTTTCTTTTCGACGTAATCCTTCTGGAACAAGATTGAATGTTTCATCATTTAATAAAGCGGTAATTCCAACGTTGTTTACTTTATTGCTGCCGTATATTTCATTAAAGTAGGCATCTGCCCTACCAGGAACGTAATTTTTCGGTTCTGGATAAGACGTAATTACACCTTCAAAGTTACGTAAGATGATTTTCTCAGGACTTTGCGAAAGGACATAGTTTGGTTGCAAAGTAATTTTCCCACCGCCCCCAGGACTATCGACGACAAAGGTTGGTACAGCATAACCAGAAGTATGGCCTCGGAGCCCTTCAATGATCTCTAAACCTTTGGAGACAGGGGCACGGAAATGGCCAATTCCTTCTGATAAATCACATTGATAAATGTAATAAGGTCGGACGCGTGTTTTAACTAACTCGTGCATTAATTTTTTCATAATTTGCAGACTATCATTAATTCCAGCTAAAATGACAGCTTGATTTCCTAGCGGTACCCCTGCCATTGATAACATGTCACAGGCTTTTTTTGCTTCAGCAGTAATTTCAAGTGGGTGATTAAAATGAGTATTGATCCAAATTGGATGGTATTTTTTTAGGATGTCACAGAGGTTTTCAGTAATTCGTTGCGGAAAAACAACTGGAGCTCTTGTGCCAATCCGAATAATCTCTACATGAGGAATTTCGCGTAAATTTTTTAAAATATACTCTAAAATAACGTCGTTAACCAGTAGTCCATCGCCACCAGAAAGTAAGACGTCACGAACTTCTGGCGTGTTTCGAATGTAATTGATGGCCCCATCTAACTGTTTTTTGGGGACACCCATCCCGACTTGCCCGGAAAAACGGCGTCGTGTACAATATCGACAATACATCGAGCATTGGTTGGTAATTAAAAATAAGACTCTGTCTGGATAGCGGTGAGTTAAACCTGGTACCGGGGAATCTTCATCTTCTTCTAGTGGGTCTTCAAGATCGTATTTTGTTTTATAGATTTCTGCGGAGATTGGTACGGATTGCATACGAATTGGACACCGAGGATCATCAGGATTCATTAATGATGCGTAGTATGGAGTAATATTTAAAGGAATGGTGCGTGTTGAAATTCGGACTCCCTCTTCTTCATCAGAAGTTAAGTTAACCACTTTTTTTAATTCATCTAATGTTCGAATTGTGTTCGTTAATTGCCACATCCAATCGTTCCATTTGTCTTCAGGAACATCTTTCCATAAATCAATCTCCGTATAATGACGCCGTAGCTTGTTACGATCTATATTCATTAGCAATTCCTCCTTTTGTAAAAGTAATTTTTTAGAGAAGTGTGCTAGTTATTGTAAAAATACTCTTCTTACTAAAAATAATGCAAAAATCGTGCCAATTTTAATGAGAGCTATAAATTTGAATAGTTACGCATAAAGCATAATAGCTAGTTTACAGCAATTTCTAAATTGAAAAAAATGCAAAAAAAATGGCAGCAAATGTTTTTACATGACTGCCATTTTTTTTGCACCTTATTTGTCTGAAACGTTTTTAATAAAATTATAAGCAATTTTATTCATGATTTTCTAAAGAGTAACTTTTCGTTACCATTTATTACCTTCTTTTTACTCATTATCAACCTTGTATATAAGTATTTGAATCCCATTGGTAATTCCTGAGCTTTTTTTCTTCTCACCTCTGGTAATTGTGTTATTACATAGTTGGCGTTCATAACAATTTTCAAAAACGAAACTTTTATGAATAATGTTGCGGTTAATTGAATGAAAAGAATAAAAACAGGCGCTCTACTTAGCGCCAGTAATGATTCGATACTTATTAACTAATCAAGGCTCTTGCCCTCGTTTAATCCCATACTTCGTTAACTTATATTGGAGGGCTTGCCGTTTTAACCCTAAGATTTCTGCGGTTTTACTAACATTTCCTCCTTGCTCTTTAAAAACTTGTAAAATTGTTTCTCGTTCAAATTTTTCGAGCATCATGGGAAGAGTATGATCGGTTTTTACTGATACAGTATTTCTCAATTCAGGAAGTGGTGTCAAATTGTAAAGATAAGAAGGTAAATGCTCTTTTTTGAGAATTTGCTCACCATATTCAAGCATATTATAGGCTGCTTCAATCGCATGACGTAGTTCGCGGATGTTTCCAGGCCAACGATAGTTTTGTAACAGTTGCAGAGCTTCAATTTCTATTTCACGAAGCTGATCACCAAAAGCTTGATTAAATTGTTTAATAAAGTGCTTAACAAGTAAAGGAATATCTGACTTCCGCTGTTGAAGTGGCGGCAATTCAATATAAACAACATTTAAGCGATAATATAAGTCTAGACGTAAAAGTTTATCAGCTAAAGCTTTTTCTGGCTGTATATTTATGGCTGTAATGATGCGGACATCCATTTCTTTTTCTGCTTGCCCACCAAGTCGTCTAATTTTCTGATCTTGTAACACACGAAGCAATTTCGCTTGCAATAAAAGGTCAAGACTGTTTAGTTCGTCTAAAAACAAAGTGCCACCATTTGCTTGTTCAATAATTCCTGGTCGATCAATTGCTCCGGTAAATGCACCTTTCGTTGTACCAAATAACAACCCTTCCATTAATTCTTTAGGTAAAGCTGCACAATTAATTGCGATAAATGGTTTTTCGTACCTTAAACTTGCATTATGAATGCTTTGCGCAATTAACTCTTTTCCTGTTCCAGTAGCACCGTAAATCAACACCGGTGATAAAGTTCGCGCAGCTTTCTTCGCAATCATCATTGCCTTTAGAAAATTAGGGCTCTCACCTATTAAGTCACTGAATTGATAGTTAGCAGTTCCTTTTGCAGTACGTCCTTTTTTCTGGGATTCAACAAGCTCTTTACGATACTCAAGAATTTGATCGTAAGTCCGGACAATTCTTGTTATATCTTTCGCCGTTTCAACCGCACCAATAATCTCATCTCGTTCATATAACGGGTACGTACTATTTATGGTTGTAATTTGTTTTCCTTGATTATTTACATATGTTTGCATCGTTTCAATTGTACTAATACCCTTTGTTAAAGCTAAGTTTAATGTGCTTGTTTCCATTGTTAACGAAGGATAAAGTGCAAATATCGACTTTCCTAACACCTTTTCTCGTTTTAACCCATCAATGTCTGCCATCGTTTCGTTGTAAAAAACGGTCATTCCCTTTTGATCAACGACGTGAACACCAACATTAAGCATTGTTAAAATCCATTCGTAATGGTTTGACCATTGCATTTTATCCCTCCTGCCTTTAGCTACTTTGGCTAGGATTAAAAAATGGTATCATTTAATTATATGAATTTTCTAACCTAAAGAACAAAAAAAGCTCAGCTTTTCTGAACTTTTTTTGTATGAAAGTAAAATTGAATATGCTACTTTCATACAGGGGTGTGAGTATTAAATTATGTGAGTTTCTATATATCTTGAGAATGGTAAGGTGCCGAATTAATGTAAAGTTTAATTGTAAAAGTAGTTCCTTTTCCAACTTTACTAGATACAGTTAATGAACCATCCATATCTTCAATAATCATATAACACATTGGCAACCCAAGCCCTGTTCCAGATGACTTTGTGGTAAAAAATAGTTTGCGCAGATTTGCGATCGTTTGTTGATCCATACCAATCCCTGTATCTGCAATGCTAATTTCAACTGAACTTTCCTCTTTTATATAAATCGTTTTAATGGTTAAGGTTCCACCGTTAGGCATTGCCTCAAACGCATTTTTAATTAAATTAATAAACACTTGTTTAAGTTTGCTTCCGTATGTAAAGAAAAGTGGAACAGAATGATCAAGTTCTTTTTCGATTAACACTTTATTTAACGATCCTTGTCCATCGTATAATAAAGTAATATCCTCAATAATTTGATTTAAATTTGTTAAAATAAATTGTTGATCCCCATTAGGTTTTGCCATACACATTAAGTCTGTTACAATCCCATTAATTCGGTCGATTTCTTGTAAAATAATTTTATAATATTTTTGTTCTTTAGTATGATTGTCATTACTAATATCTAATAATTGAATAAATCCCCTAATGGTTGTTAATGGATTACGAATTTCATGGGCAAAACTTGCCGCTAACTCGCCAATTACTTTCAACTTTTCCGTACGTAATATTTCATTTTCCATTATTTTTTGCTCTGACAAATCTCTAATAATCACTAATATCTCCGCTTCCTTATTCTGATTGTGCTTCGGCAGTTCCTTGAGCACTAAATGAAAATAACTAGTTTTACCATTTAATGAAAGTTGAAATTCCCAAAATTGTGGATTAGAGTTTTTGGAAATCCTCTCCATTATATTCGCTTGTTCGATAAAAACTTTAAATGCCGGATAATTGTTCACTACTTGTGAAACAGTTTTTTCTAAAACTTTATCTTTTGGAATATGAAATATGGTTTCGCACGTTTTATTAAAGGTAGTAATCACCATTTTTTCTTTATCAAACGCCATAATTCCATTGCTCGTTGATTCTAAAATTAAGGAAGTTTTCTTATGTTCTTCTTCCCGTTTTTCCACCTGTTCAATCATGTAATTATATTTTTCACTAAGTTGATTAATTTCACTGTAGGAGTTTAATGTAATCGGATTTTGCTTTCTTCCAACTGCCAAATCAGATGTTGCAACTACTAATTTAGTAATTGGGTCGATCAAATAATTTGAGAATTTAACAATGGCCAATGTTGTCACTAAAAAGGATAAGATCATGTAGAAAATATATTGAAATAATAACGTATCAAGTGGGGCAAAAAACTCACTTTTCGATACCGAAACTGCCAAATACCAATTATTTTTAAATACTGTCCCTGTTTGAATTTTTGAAAAAGCACTAACTTCTTCAGTATTCTTATTAACGTATATCTGCTTATTTTTTACCATTTCTTTAATATAACCGATATCAACATTGTTTTTATTAAAATAATTTACTTGAGTGTCTATTTTCCGATCAGGACGAGAAATAATAACCCCATCGTCATTGAAAAGGAAAGTATTGTAGCTTTTATCAGTTTTTGGTTGTAAGGTTGAATTATATATGTAATTACCTAAAACTTCCAAATCAAAAACTGATCGAAGAACACCAATCGGCTGATCATTATTATCTTTTACAATAGCTGCAATAACTAAGATTGGTTTATTAGAAAATTTCGAATAAAAAACATCTGAAAAATAACGGTCATATGCTTTTGCTTTCATAAACCATCGACGATCGCTAAGGTCTTGTCCAATTAAACTATGATCTAGCAGATCTACTTTAACGATACCATCCATATCAACAAAAGTGACATTATCAAAGGGGGCGTAGAGCTTGGTAAAACGGAGAAACTGACTTTTTATTGCTTTTAAATTTGAATTTGGATCTTTAATAATCGGATTTTCAGCTAAATAACTCAAATCAATAACTGTTTCCGTAATAAATTGATCAATATTAGCTGCAAGGCTATCAGAAAACAAAAAAAACGAATTTTCTAGCTGTTTCATTAATACCTCTTTTTGCGACTGATAGGAAATATAGCCAATGAAAGAAAGTGATAAAAAGATGATCGATAAAAAGATAAATAGTAATTTTGAACGAAGTGTTTTAACCATGATCGATACCTACTTTATATCAAATTTAAAAGTATTTAGTCCTATGTAAAATTTACCATGAACGCAATAAAAAATTTGTCGTAATTTGTTGTGATTGTAAATTTTCATCAAATTGACAATTAAAATATGCATAACTATAAAAACTTCACAACCTTTTTTTTGAAATGCTAAAAGGCTAATCCGCTTTTCCGAATTAGCCTTTTAGTCTAATTATTTAGTTATAATTTCTAAATGCTAAGGTGACATTATGCCCGCCAAAACCTAAAGAATTGGAGAGCACAACCTTGACATCGGCTTGTTTTGCTTTATTTGGAACATAATCTAAATCAAGCTCTTCTTCTGCTGTTTCATAGTTAATCGTTGCCGGGATAATTTGGTCTTTAATCGCTAAAAGTGAAAAAATCGCTTCAATTGCCCCTGCGGCACCTAGTAAATGACCAGTCATTGATTTTGTCGAACTAACAGAAAGTTTATAAGCATGTTCGCCAAATACTTCTTTAATCGCTTTTGTTTCATATAAGTCATTATAAAATGTACTCGTTCCATGAGCATTAATATAATCAACTTCTTCAGGTGATAATTTTGCATCTTGTAGTGCTAATTTCATTGCTCGTTGCCCACCTTCACCATCTGGTGCTGGTGTTGTAATATGATGAGCATCACCAGTTGCCCCGTAACCTAAAATTTCTCCATAGATTTTAGCTCCTCGTGCTAGGGCATGTTCTAGTTCTTCTAAAATCAAAATGCCTGAGCCTTCAGCAATAACAAAGCCATCACGATGTTTATCAAAAGGACGGCTAGCCGTGTTTGGATCTGGATTTGTCGAAAGGGCTGTCATATTCGCAAATCCGGCTATTGTCATTTCTGTAATCGCAGATTCCGCTCCGCCTGTAACCATCATATCCATTTCCCCATTTTGAATCGTACGGAAGGCATCACCAATTGAATTAGCTCCTGAGGCACATGCCGTCACTGAACAGTTATTAATCCCTTTTGCGCCCAATTCGATAGAAACACGCCCTGAAGCCATATCAGGAATTAACATTGGAATAATAAATGGACTAACTCGTTTTGGTCCTTTTTCTAAAAACTTATTGTGTTGTTCTTCAAAAGCATCTAAACCGCCAATTCCGGAGCCGATCCAAACGCCGATCCGATTTGGATCAACATCTTGGCCAATTGTGACGCCTGCATCTTGAATCGCCATCTTGCTAGCGGCAATCGCAAGTTGTGTGAAACGCCCCATTCTTCGTGCTTCTTTCCCATCCATAAACGCTTCAGGTGTAAAGTCTTTTACCTCACCAGCGACTTTCACCGTAAATTTATCTGGATTCACTCGAGTAAGTGGTGAAATTCCCGAGACACTCTTTTTAATATTATCCCATGTAGTAGTAACATCATTTCCTAGTGGAGTGATTGCTCCAACTCCTGTAACTACGACTCTTTTTTTCATTCGTTCAAATCTCTCCTCTCATAGAAAAGCGTAGAGCGCCCGTTTAGCCCCGACAAGCAAATGTTCTGTCAGAAAAAAAGTGCGGTTTTTCGCTTTTTATCTGACAGAACATTTGACCTCGAGGGGCTGGCGCTCGGAGCTAGACAACATTCAAAGTTCAAAAACCTTAAACTTACTTATCTTTTAAGAAAAGCGTAGAGCGCCCGTTACTTACCCCATTTCAAGCAAATCGAGCCCCACGTTAACCCTGCACCAAAACCTACCATAACGATAATATCGCCTGCTTTGATCTTGCCACTTTCAATTTCTGAAAATAAAGCTAATGGAATTGAAGCAGCGGAAGTATTCCCATGCTTATTAACTGTTATCGATACTTTGTCACGATCTAAACCGAGCCTTTCCCTAGCAGCATCAATAATTCTGATGTTTGCTTGATGTGGAACGAGAAAATCAACATCTTCAGGCTTAAGTCCGGCTTTAGTTACAACTGATAAGCTTGATTCAGGCATTTGCCTAACTGCAAATTTAAATACTTCTCTACCATTCATTGTAACAAAATTAGTTTCCTTGTCGACTAATAAATGTTTGTTACCAGTCCCGTCTGCCCCAATTTCGAAAGCCAAAATGCCGTTTCCTTCAGAAACTTCACTTAAAATAACAGCTCCAGCTCCATCACCGAATAAAACAGAAGTATTTCGATCATTCCAATCGACAATTTTCGAGAATTTCTCACTGCCAATTACCAACACATTTTTATATGTATTAGAGTCAATGAATTGCTTCCCAGTAACAACAGCATAAATAAATCCGGAACATGCTGCACTAACATCCATTGCTGGTATATCGGAAATTCCTAAAGCTTCTTGGACGAGACAAGCAACCGAAGGGAACGGATAATCAGGAGTAGCTGTTGCGACAATGATTAAATCAATCTCACTTGCATCTAAGGATGCGTTTGCTAAAGCGTTTTTTGCAGCAATGATTGCCATATCAGATGTATCGATTTCATCAGTAGCAATTCTTCGTTCTTCTATTCCTGTTCGTGAGCGAATCCATTCGTCATTTGTATCCAAAGCTTTTTCTAAATCTCGATTAGTAACTACATTTGTTGGTACGTATGAACCAACACCTACTATACCTACATATTTCATAACTTCACCCTACTTTCATTTATGACTAGGTATTAACATCTACCACCTATTATAACGCTAAAGAATGTAAAATAAAAGATTATTCACTATTAATACGAAGAATGAATTAACAAAAGTTTAGGTTTCACTAGATATTTTAAAAAATTAAAAAAGTAAACGAAAAAAAAACACCTCAAGAAGAGGTTAATCCCAAGTATAAGTAAAACTTAGGCTCAACCGGCACCTATCGGCTTGGCAAAGCCCGAGTTTTTATATTAATTTTGAACATAGAAAGATGTCTAACTCCGAGCGCTTTTCTTTATCCAAATCGTTTTCGATACCCACATTTTCTACACAATTCTTCTACTGCTTCCCGCTTTGAAAAGCCGTAATAAAGCTTATTGGCCCGCTCATCTTCAATGATTTCAGAAAAATTGCGTTCATAAATGTTCCCTAGGTTGATAATACCTTCTCCATCTAGACAACAAGGAACGACTGTTCCATTTGTTAAAATAGCAACATGGCTTCTTAAAGCCTGGCAAAAGCCATTATTATTATCCTCTTCTTGATCGAGAGAAGGCCATGTAAACTCATGATCTTGGTTAATATAAATTCGATCAGCAATTTTTATGCCTTTACCTGGCAAAACTTTTTCCTCAATTTGATAATTTAGCTGAAACCCTTTTTCGATAATGGTAAGTGTTTCTCGATTTCGCTTTTTCTCCAAATTAGTAGCGTTGTCTTGCTGTAAATTCCATAGGCGTAAGGAAATAATCATGTTCGTGTTGGTAACAGCTTCTTTAGCAAAGCTAAGAATTGAGGTAATATAATCATAACGATTGCTTGACTCACGATGCCCATCAAAACTATGCAACGAAAAATTCATTTGGCGGATCGCAGGCTTCATTAATAGTGTCTGTTTCGCTTTTTTCAATAACGTTCCGTTTGTCGTAATGTTTACGTTAAAGCCCTTCTCGTAACTAATATCTAACAGCTGGTCTAACTTAGGATGAAGAAGTGGCTCTCCTTTGACATGAAAATAAAGATAGTTCGTATACGGCTTTATTTGCTCTAAGACATTGATAAACTGTTCAACTTCGATAAATTGCTTTGCCCGCTTAGTAGGCGGGCAAAAACTACAAGCAAGGTTACAAACACTCGTAATTTCAACATAAATCTTTTTAAATGTTTTCATCTAACTTTCTCCTCTAATGTTGTCCTCGTGTAAAATGAATATTACCTTATTAGTGAGAGAAGTTGAAGTGATAACTGATTGAAATGAAAGGAATTTATGAAATATTACTTAAATCTGGATAGAAATAATACGTATTTTTCCCTTTATTCTTTGCTTCATACATAGCTAAATCTGCTTGGCGCATAATCGTTTCAATACTATTTATAGTACTTGAACTAAAAGTAATACCTATACTACAAGAAACATCTAACCTTTGCTTCCCGATATAAAAAGGAGATTCAAATGAGCTTATTATTCTCTCACTAACTTTTAAAGCATCTACTTTAGAAATATTAGGAAGCAAAATTGTAAATTCATCTCCGGCTAATCTTGAAACGAAATCATTTCCTCTTACAATATTTTTGAGCCGATGAGCAACATTTTGTAATAAACAATCACCAATAGCGTGACCAAACGTATCATTTATTTGTTTAAATCCATCAAGATCGATGAACATAACGGCATGATTATGAGATTCTTGTGGAGTTTTCTTTATCGCCTTGGTAAGTTGTTCTTCAAATAATCTACGGTTAGGAAGACCAGTTAATTGATCATAGTAAGCCATTTTATAAACGAGGTCTGCTGTTTTTTTCCGTTCAGTTATATCTCGGGAGATCGCTAAGGCATGTTTTTTATTTTTATATTCAATAATACTCACATGAATTTCACTCGGAATTTTCTTTCCGTATTTATTAACGTACTCCCCTTCAAAAGTATGTTTGCCATATTTCAACAAGTTGCTTTGGATATCAGCTACTTTTGATTTTCTATGATTGGAGGTAATATCTACAGGCGACATTTTGAGCATTTGTTCTCTACTGTATCCAAATCGCTCACAGGCAATTTGATTAACTTCAATAAAATTGCCCGGCATTCCATCCTTTGTTAGTTCAAATAAGTAAATAGCATCACTAGCTGATTCGAATAGCAAGCGAAACTTATTTTCATTTTCCCTTGATTTTTTAATTGTGTTATTTTGAGCATAGATGATCAAAATAGCCCCAAATAAGAAAAGGTTCAATCCCCTATTTTCAAAAATTGAAATGTTACTAATGTTATCAAGTTCAAAGTAACTAACAAAAGCTAAACCAATAAAAATGAATAAACATGTCATGAAAACGTTACCATTTAAACTTTTCATATGCTACCCACCTTTTTAGTTACCTTTATACCTTTAATTTACTATAAAATTAGGTAAATTATCATGCTAAATTTGGCAAAAATAGTACATTTGTCTTATAGCATGACCAATTTACTTTCTATACTTAATAAGTAAAAAAACCTACGATAGTCTTATTTAAAATAAGACTATCGTAGGTTTTTTATATTACTTTTTTACACTTTTACAGATTATTAATAAATAATCGAATGACTTCAGCGCCGCCAATGATTGTTCCAATTGAACAACCTATATTGGTTAAGGCGACAATTAAGAGAATTCTTGTTACTTTATTATTCCAAAATCCTTTTAAACTATAAACATCCTCTGACAAATTTTCAAAGTCACCTACATTTGGTCTCCGATAATAAGCTTGAACAAATCCGGAAAACCATCCAGCTGCAATTAGTGGATGTAAAGAACTAATCGGAGCAACCAGAAAAGCTGTAAGAATGGCCAATGGATGTCCAAATGCAACGGCTGCTCCTAATGCAGCAAAAGAACCACTCCATAAAATCCAACTAATCGTTTGTTGTAGTCCAGCAGAAGGATTTGCATATAACGTATAACCAATCAAACCAACAAGCAACGCGGGTATCAGCCAAGCGATGATCGTCGGAACTTTGGATTTCGGTGGAACTTGACTAATCAATTCAAGATCATGTTCCTTTTTAATTTCTTCTTTAATCCCTGGAACATGAGCAGCTCCTAAAACAGCCACAATTTTCTCACCTGGGGCATCTTTAATTTTTTGGGCTAAATACTGATCCCGTTCATCAATTAATGGCACTTTCAACTTAGGAAAGGCAACTGTAAAATCATGAAGCATTGAATTTAGCATATCTTCAGACTTTAATTTCTCAAGTTCTTCTTCTGAAATCGTTTCATTACTAAAGATACTATAGAAAATTTGTAACAATAATTTGGACTTACCACTTAGACCAATCCCATGCCAAATTCGCGAAAAAGTAATTTGGATATTGCGATCAGCAAGAACCAAATCTGCACCTATTTCTTTTGCTGATTCAATTCCTTGAATCATTTCTTGACCAGGTTTTATTCCAAACTGTTTTGCAATTCGTTTTTGAAATGACGATATTAATAGATTCATTAATAGTAACGTAGTTTTCCGTTCCTTAATGATCTTAAAAATATCCATTTCTTTCCATTTATTTTCTTCCATAATTGCTTGATATCTTTGCTCATCCAATTCAACACAAACGGTATCTGGTTGTTCTCTTTCAATAACTTCTTTTACTTGTTCAGCGCTTTGTTTCGAAACGTGGGCAGTTCCGATTAGGATAATTTCTTTCCCATTTAAATCTATCCTCGTAATATTTTCCTCTGCCATAAGTTTTTACTCCTCATCCAAGATTCTGTTAAGCTTTTAACAATTATGAGCGATATTAGCATAATTTTCAACTAAGAAGTTACGTTGTTTAATACTTTACATAAAGAAAGCTTGGATATTGTGAAAATATCCAAGCTTTCTTTTCCTAAATCATTAAGTCATCGTCGTCAACAACACCAGTATAATACACAGGGTTCAACAAGGAAGAGGTAGAAAAATCTAGTTCATCTATATTCGTCCCATTTGCGTAATACATCAATTCCTGTTCGATTTTAGTTATGTCATCTTCAACTTGCTGATAATGTTCGTTATTATTTTGCAGTTCTGCTAATTGATTTTTCAACAATTTTCTTGTTTCAGTTAATACATACAATCGTTCCAGTTTTTCAAAATATGTTTTCGGTTGTTGTTCCATTTAATGCCGCCACCTCTAGCTTAATTATTTACATTCAAGTTCATTTTTTATTAAAAACAGAAGAATTATACATAAGAAAAGCGAAGAGCGCCCGTCTAGCGGCGACAAGCAAATGTTCTGGCAGTAAAAAGTGCGCTTTTTCACTTTTTATCTGACAGGTTATTTGACCTCGAGCCGCTGGCGCTCGGAGCTAGACATCATTCAAAGTTCAAAAACTTTATCTTTCTTAACACATAAGAAAAGCGAAGGGGCACAGTAAGATTTTAAGCGCAAGCTCCATGGAGCATGCGCTTAAAATCTTACTATTCAAATGATGAGTGCTAAATCGTTGTATAAGGCACAAACATCGACAAATTCCCGGTGATGAAACTGCCCAACCTAAAGAAAAGCCCACTTGGTGTACTAGCGAAAACGTGAGAACCAATAAGAAGCTTTCCGGTGTAAGGACCATCCCAAGTATCAATTGTTTGATCAGGCATTGGAAAATAAGTTTGATAAACAGTTTGTTGATGTTGATAATAATCAACATCTTCCTCTACTACTTTCCCGTTTACCACAATTTGAATCCCACCACCTTCTCTTCCTAGAACTGGTTTTTTCACATAGGATTGCATTTGCTGTGGCGAAAAATAGGTAGGTAAAAAATATTTTTCAATTACATTTTGTTCGAATTGAGTATACCAATCTTTCTTTTTTTCCGTGATTAAAGCAAGAATGGCTTTCGATTGCATTAATAAAGCTGAAGGTGGATTTATAACTTTCACTTTTTCAGTCATTATGTGAACGAGAAACTGTTCTCCGATTGGCTCTCCGGTTCTGCTTCTCTCTTCTAAAAAATACTCAAGTGGGTAAAGACGGTATAAAAATTCAATTTTTTCACCATCAGGAGTTCTCACTGCATCTTTTTCAACAATCATTTGTTCTAATGGAATATATTTTGCTTGTTGTGGATATAAACTCATTAAGTAAAGAACGGTTTGTTTATCTTCGGTATCCCAATCTGCACAAGTGAAAAATAACGTATCTGTACTTCGAATATTATAGTCTTTAATCACTCGATACCAAGCATCTCTAATCCTTTTTCCCATTTGTGAATTTGGATTAGGACTGTTATGTTCTGCACACAAAACTTCTTGGCCAACCGCTGCTTCTACAATTCCTAATGGTGTATCAACGTTTGCTTCAATCAGTTTTAAACCAGTAGCAGAGGCTATAAAATCATAACTTGTAAAATACGAAAATTTCGTTTTCGTTTGTTTTAAAAATAAGTCCCATAACATTATTGGTAGCCCTAATTCGTGTAACACGGCTGGATGTCTAATTATTTGTTCGTATGTTTTTATATAAATATCATGGACAGCCCGTGTAGCATTTTCAATTTCGTAAGTCATTGAATATGGTACTTGAAGCAGCGAATCACTCATGTATTGGTTATCTTCCTCATTTTCATAAAGAGTCGTCCATGTAAAGCCTTTTTTTGCCACCTTTTTTTCAACTGCTTCCCAGTTTTTTAAATAAATTTCCGGGTGAAACGGTGCTGTTAATGATTTGAATGGATGCATGGAAACCCTCCTAACTAATGATTACAGGGCTAATGCTTATTCTAGCGTAAGCCCTAGTTTAATGAACTATTATTTCATACACAAGAAATTATAAAGTTTTTGTACTTTGAATGCTGTCTATTTCCGAGCACTTTTCTTAATAGCTAATTGTTGCCGCTACGATTAAGCCAACTAATAGCGAAATACCACCTAAGAAAAGACCAACAGCAACATTCCCTTGCTCAACTTCTTTCGTTAAATTTGTGTTCCGCGTAAACACATATTCAATCACTAGATGCAAGATAATTTGCACGATAATTGCAATAAAAGCCCATAAAGCTAAGTCTACTAAATTAATAGAACTACGGATTGCTGATTGTAAGACAACTACAAGACCCGCCATTTTCCCTAGCAGTTTTAGAGTAACGGCCATATTACCATCCTTAATTAAAGCTCTTTCTGAATATGGCGTTATTATTTTAAAAATATACGTGCCTATTAAAAATAATAGTAAAGATGTCCCTAAATAAATTAAAAAATGATCAAATGTTTGCAAATAGTACATGACATTCATCAAATTGCTCCCTTCACACCACATGGTAAGAAATATGATAAGTTATCGGTAATTTTCGCACCTGCCCGAATTCCAATCGCACTCGGTTTTTCATTGACGATAAAACTGCCGATTAATAGATGCGCTTCTTTTTTTCCTTGCTCTGTATTTATCATGGATACTGGTAAGTCTACATATTTTTGATAAATCTTAACGTATTGATCATACGCTTTTTCCTGTTGTGAAAATAAAGTTTTTCCGTTTTGCTTCACTTCAATTGTATTGCCTTCACGTCCAAAGACTGGCTTTGAAACATATTTTTCAGCTGTTTGAAAAAAGAGTTCTTCATCTAAATAAGTTGGCAAAAAGTAGTTTTGAATAACATCAAGTTCTTTTTCACTGAAAAAAGGATGACGTTGTTCATACATCCCCCATATTAACGCAATTACTGCTTTCGATTGCATTAAAAAAGCTGACACAGGATTTAACATTGCTACTTTTTTTTGTTTTACAAGTTTCATGAACTCCATTCCAATTGGATAATGATCAGCAGTTACATCTTCTAATAACATTTCTAATGGATACGTATGACGATAAACAATATCGACTTTTTTCCCTTCGAGGTCATAAACTCCACGATCTTGCCCTTCTGAAACAACTTGAATATCGCGCAAAGGTAAAAATACCGCATCTTTAATTTTAGCGATTTTCATTAAGTATTTCATCGTTTCCCGATCTTCAAAGTCTTCTTCATGGGCGGTAAAAATAACATATGGATGCCTTTTTACGCCAAGTAAGTTGGCGCAATGAAAGATGCTATTGCGAATCGCTTTGCCTAATTCATCTTCTAAGCCATGATTAGGATTGTGCAAATGAAACTGCGGGCAAACAATCCCGTTCACTTCGAATAATTCACGAATAAATGTCGGAGTATCTGAATTAAATTCTAGTATTTTTGGACCGTCAATCGTCATAACAAAATCAAACCGACCAATGACGGTTTCGTAGGGAAAGGTTGATAACCGTAAAAAATTTAAACTGTTTTCTGGAAATCCAAGTTCAAGCAACGTTTCATCAGGTGCACTTCTTAATAAATAGTTGACTTTTTTGAAGATGTAATACGCTTCACGAGTAGCGCACTTGATTAAGTCGATCTCCGTTTGTGTTATTTCATAACAATCAAATAACGCATACTCTCCACCATATAAACGATCCCAGAAATTAGGAATTTGCTGATAAAATTCATTTCGATTAAGTAGTTGTTTATCCACCAGTATAACCACCGCTACCCATTCCAGAACGAGCATTTGTTACTCCACTTTTGATACTGCTCCCAACCTTTGCCTTCCAAGTGCTATATTTTGACTTAGTGGGAAACCAGCTTCCTCCAGAGTAATAGTGTCCATATCTTGGAGAGTCTTGTTCAATACATTGATATACTTCCTCTTCTTCATCCCATTCCCAAGTATCACAATCTGCTTCTTCAGCCGGTGGTAATAGTGATGTTTCATTTTCCTGAATTGACGTAAGCTCATCTCCGCAACCTGATAAAGTCGAAAGAGCCAAACTCGTTCCGAAAATTCCTTTTAATAACTTATCTGTTTTTGACTTTTTCATTTTCTACACCTCCAATTCATTTACGAAAATCTTTATTAGAAAAACTTGGCTTTCGCAAAGAAAGCCGTAGTTTTTCTTATACTTCGGACTTTAAATTTTTCACTACGTCGAATAAACATCTTTGCAAAAAATTTATCTTTCTTAACGTATTAGAAAGTTTCTAGTCTTTTACAATTTATCATGTATATTTCAATTTTCAAAGCACATAATATGCTTGTTTGAAAAAAACAAATATTAACAATTCGGAGGTAAAGTAGATGAACAACATGTTTTCACACGGTATGCAACACATTAACGAATGCCGTCAATATGCACAAAATTTATTACAACAAACACAACAAGGAAGTCAGCAATATAAGCAAATGCTACAACAAGAACAACAAAATGTACAAATGTTAGAACAAATTGCTCAACGCGAAAGACAAGCAGTTCAATATATTCAACAAGCTCTTCATGGTCATGATCAGGCTCTTCGTCAATGTCAACAAATAATCCAAACGTGCAATCAGTTAGAAAATGAAATTCGAATGCAAAGTAATACAATGATCAACTTTACGCAACCAATGCATCAACCAACAAACCAAATGCAGTGGCAACAGCAACATATGCCTTTACAACAACAACAAAGTAATTATACTCAAAATTATACACAACAATAATCGAGTTTCGAAAATAATCAAAGCTGTCTTTCGTTTCCTGAAGACAGCTTTTTATCTTGATACATATTTATTTCCAGTATTCCAGAATCGCCATGGATATTCCTTCGCTTCTCCACTATTTTCAATCCCAATCCGAGGCCCTTTGGAAATATGAAAACGTTGTTTCCCTTCAGCAATATATAAAGGTGACATAGTTAGTGGATGACCATAATCATTTTTAATTATTCCTAATGCTTTTGTCAACTTTCCTGGTCCATTTGTTAAATCCTGCTGTCTTTTCACTTTTTGACGTCGTTTATACATTAGTTCAACTCCGTCAAAAGGCTCTACCGCTCTAATTAGGACAGCTTCTGGACAATCAATTTGGCCACTTACAACATTTACTAAGCAATGCGTATGCATAACATAAGTATATGTATACCCGGCTGGTCCAAACATTACTTCCGTTCTTGCTGTTCGACGATTACCAAAGCTATGTGCGGCTCTATCCTCTGGGCCGATATAAGCTTCAGTTTCAACAATCCACCCAGAGGCAATCCCTTCAATCGTTTCTTTAACAAGCAATTTGCCAAGAAGTGCTTGAGCTAAATCAAGCGTCGGTTGTTGATAAAATGAAAGATCTAATGGTTGATAATGCAAAGCTAAATGCCCCTCTCAAACTTTGGTAACCCCACATTTATATTTTTTACAATTGAAAAAATATCGTTTGGTTGATGAGCGTAAAAATCTGGTTTTTCTACGTGAGTAATTTCAATCGAGTCAAACCCCCAACTAACCCAAGCAATTTTGATATTGGCTCGTTTACAAGCCAAAATATCACGAAGTTCATCACCAACGTATAAGACTTCTGACGGTTTTAGTTTATGCTTTTGTAAAAATTTTTTAATCGTTTTATCTTTTCCAAAAATAGAGGCAACTAAAATATCATGAATCGTGTCAATCTGATTTTTTTGCAGGGAATTTTTAATATTTTCTTCGTTATTTGATGAAATAATGGCTAATTTAAAATTAGTATTAGCTAATTTTTCTAATAACTCTTTCATTTCTGGGAACAAGGCTATTTGATCTCTACCCGCTTGATAAAGAAATAAAAAATCAATAAACGCAAATGGAATTTTGTATAGTGGAAAGTTTATGATCCTACACCGCTCAGGAATAGAATACTTCCTTAACTTTTCAATTTGTTCCCTATTTAGTTGCGAATATTGATATTTTTCTGCTAGTTCATTCATAATTTGGATCGAAAGTTCTTTAGAATCAACTAATGTACCATCAAAATCAAAAATTATCCATTTGACCACTTTGTTTTGCCACTCCTAATAAATTTTTTTCTGCCATACGTCCATCAATGCAGATTAGAAAAACTTGGTCTAATTGTTCATTCTTCTTACTTGATTGCAAAAAAGTAAACCGTAATAGTTCATCTTCAATAAATGTATTTAACTTCTTAAATTTTGGTGAAACCATTTTAAAGACAGTGTGCACAGACACACTGTCTTTAAAATGGTAATTTAAAATAATAGTTCATATACTTCACTTAATTCATGAGCTCGTTTTGCATCCTGTTCTTTTTTAGCATAATTAATTTCATTTTTTAAAACAAGATCTAATACAGCAATTTCTGCCTCATTTAAATCATTAACAAAGTCGGATTCATTTTGATATTGATTTTCTTTTAGCTTTTGATAAATTTTGAGGCAACTTGGATATTTCTCAGTATAGTTTGATAATGACTCTCGTAAGTAGCCTAAAGTAGCGTCCATTTATTGGCCTCCTTATAAATTATGCTGATTGCTAAAAAACAACTCCTTCGTGAGATTTAGCCACTATTTTATTATGACTCACGATTAGTAAATTTATTGGATCGTTAGATAACTTAATAATTACCTGTAATTTAATCCATATTAACATTATCAAGAATTATTTTTTGGAGGTTTGTAAAATGGAATTTTATGCTCGAGAAACAATTTTAAATGAAATGAACCAATCTTTACCGAATATGTTATCTAAATACGATCTAGAGGACATTGGTATTTTCGAAGAAGAAGGTGAAGGAAATAGCTACTATTTAGGTTACACAGTAAGAAAAAACGGTGATGTGAATATGATCCATCAAAAGTTTCGAAAAAATGCTGCAGGCCATTTAGCTCCCGCTGAGCGGCAAGTTTGGGTTATTGAAAGTGATGATGGTGATTTTAGAATATATAAAAGTTTAGATGATGTTTTTCAGTATTTAGATATAGGGAAGAAAAGAGCATAAAGTCCAGTATTTATGGGCTTTATGCTCTTTTTTGCATGTTGTTTAAATTTTGACTTGGTGGAAAATTTCCAAATAAAAAAAGAAAAACTAGGAACGCTTCTTAATGTTCATTAAGTGATGATTTTTCTTCATGGTCAATACGTTCATTATTTTCATACCAATCATCAAGTACTTTGGCATCTAATACTTTTTCACGTACATAGACCGCTTGTTTCTCTGAGAAAAATTTCTCCCAACTTATCCCCAGTTCACTAGAAAGTTGTACAGTTGTAAGTAACTCTTGCCATGCTACATAGCGTTTATACCAAAAAAACTGTGGTTGTTCACTAATGTATGGATAAAGAGTATCAAATTCTGTATGCTTGCAATCAATCGTTCGTTCAAACTGGGTTTTTGCCTTGGTAACTTTTTCTTCAAAAAATGGCTTAAGATCAGCTTTACTCATTAGTTTTCCCCTCCAGAATTGAACAATTTGATAAGTGATGTTTCGTAAAGTGTAACATAAACTTCGCCCATCAGCATTATATATTTACTATATTTCATACTTTTTTAAAAATTATTTCTGTCAATAATATTATTACAAGTAAAAATAGAAAAATTTAAAAAAATCAAGCAAACTTCGCTTGATTTTTAAACAATTTGTTCCTCTTCAGTTTCATTTTTTAACAGTAAGCGCTTATTCATAACCTCAATTAGCTCTTTTTTCTTTAATAAATATTGAAGGTGTTGTAACGGCATCGAACCATGACCTTTTTGTCCATTTAGTGTAAACTGAACAATATTCCCTTTTTGCCTTATAATCGTTAATGCATCTGCCGAATTAAAGTTCCTTTTACTATTATCTGAAATTTGATATACCGTTCCAATTTCAATTATCATGTTAAAGACTCCTTCTCAGATTATCTATATCTATGATTACCAAGAAAGGATAAAATATACACAGAAAAGTATAGAGCGCTCGAAGCTAGACCTTACCAAAGAGTTATATTATCGCTTGACAACATTAAAGTTTTCCGTAATTAATAGCCAGTTTTGTGGAAACGGCAAACCTAATTTCCAATAACTAATTCCCCGTAATCCTAATCGTTTAATAAGGTCAAACTTTGCTTGAATCGATCTAGCATCTTCAAACCACACTTTATGACTTTTTCCCTGTTCATCGACGTAATCAAAGTGAGGTGCTTGAGCTTTAGTGTCGTATTGAATTTGAACGTTAAATTTTTTTGCTAACTCAATTGCTTGTTGTGGACTAACTGCACGAGCATACTGACCACCCGGAACATACGGTAACGTCCAATCATAACCATACAAATTTTGACCCATCATAATTTTCGCTGCTGGCATCTCTGTTAAAGCATATTGGAGCACTTGTTCAACTGGACCAATTGGTGAAACGGGCATAGGAGGCCCACCCGAATAGCCCCATTCATAGGTCATCAGCACTACAAAGTCAACTATTTCACCATGCGCTCGGTAGTCATGTGCTTCATACCATTGACCTGGTTGATCTCTTCTTGTTTTTGGCGCTAAGGCACTTGAAATTAATAATCCTTCTGCGCGTAACCGATTTGCTGCTTTTCTTAAAAAATTATTATAAGCAACACGTTGATCACCTGGTAAAAACTCAAAATCAAAGTGAACATCAGTAAATCTGCCTACTCGTTTTGTTTCAGCAATGATATTATCTAAAAGTGCTTCTTGTACAGCAGTACTTTGTAGAATATCTTTGCCAAGCTCACCACTAAATTGGCCAGCTTCAAGGTTCGTAACAACCATCATCAGCGAAGCTCCGGTTTCCGAAGCGATTTCAGGAATACCTTGTAACGGCATTGGCTTTAAAGTTCCATCTCTTCTCACTTCATAGCTAAAAGGGGCCAAATATGTTAAGTGTGGTCCAGCTTGCCTAGCGTCAGCTAACAAGGCTGGACTAACTGTCGTTCCTCGTGGTTCAATATAAGCATTTGTTTCTGCCCTTCTTTTCGGCAAAGGTGGAATATAAAGGCGGTACCCTTGACTTAACGGAAGATTTGGATCAATCTGATTTATTTGTGCTAATGTTAAGTAGTTAATCCCAAATTTTTGTCCAATGGACCATAAGCTATCCCCTGATTGCACCCAGTAAAATCTTCCAACAATCGGAATGACAAGTGTTTGTCCTATTACTAATTGTGGCGGTTCAGGAATTTGATTAGCTTGGATGATTCTTTCCATAGTCGTTTGATATCTTTGGGCAATTTGCCAAAGTGTATCTCCTCGTTGAACAACATGTATTTGCATTTCATTTACCTCCCATCATTCATTACCCCTTCTAAGAGCATATGAAAAATAAAGCGGTTAAGTGTCTAGAGGATAAGCTTATTTACGAAAAAAGTTTGCGAATTATTTTAAGACGAGCGTTCCCTCAGTTAATACAAAAAGTAATATTGGTAAATATTGTTAAGGGAATGATCATTTTCTTTTTCATGAAACATCCTTTTCCTACTCATATTAATATTGGGAGGAATAGCAAATATGAGATTGATATGGATTGCCTTATTCTTATTTTTAATACAGCCGATTAACTCAAATCATTTATTTCTAAATTTTCAAGGAAAAACTGTTACTACAGTTGATCGATCTGAGTTTGAATCAATATTTGACAGCTCAGTTATTGATGCTGAAAAATATCACCATTTTATCGATAAATTAGAACAACTAATATACAAACAACCACTAAATGCATCTTTAAATGAAGCCGGAAGTATTGTTTCTGAACAACTTGGCTATAAATTAGATCGCCAAAAATTTAACAAAGCATTTTATACGTATTTTTTTGGGAAAGGACCTGGTACACTCAACATTCCAACCATCTCAATTTATCCAAAAGTTGATAGTGAACTACTAGCCAATATTCGGACGAAACAAATTGGTCATTATATTACATATTTTAATTCTCAAAAGAAAGACAGAGTACAAAATATAACACTCGCCACCAAGGCAATTAATAACTATGTTCTTTTTCCTGGTGAAGTGTTTTCATTTAATAAGGTTGTCGGAAAACGAACGTATGAAAAGGGATATGTGCCTGCGCCAGTCATTATTAAAGGAAAAATGGCGAAAGATTACGGGGGTGGCGTTTGCCAAGTATCATCGACATTGTTTAATGCTGTTGATCGCGCTGGAGTTCAAATTTTACAACGCTATTCGCATAGTAAAGAAGTACGATATGTTCCCCCTGGACGAGATGCCCAAGTTAGCTGGTACGGTGCAGATTTCAAATTCAAAAACATCCATAATCAACCAATCCTAATTAGAGCAAACGTTTATGGCGGATCTTTAATTATTACCATTCATTCTTCTGATGACATTGATGGGGTCTGACACCCTTTGTGGACATTTTTTAGCATTTTTCCACTGTGGGTGGACACCTATAGCTGAAAAAAGCACATTTCCCATTAGTATGGACAATGTGCTTAAACACCTTAACGACTGATAATGTTTTTCCCGTAATATAATTCATCCATTTCCAGCTTTAATCTAGCTGTAATTTCTTCTTGCTCCTGTAAAGTTAATTTGTCTTTGTTATATCCAAATAAATAATTATTTAAGTCAAACTTCTTTAATTTACATTTTGTATGAAAAATATTTTCTTGATAAATATTCACATCAATCATATCAAATAATTCTTTTACTTCAGCAGGAATATAATTTTGGATTGAGTTAATTTCATGGTCAATAAATAATTTGTGGCCATTAATGTCTCTTGTAAACCCACGTACTCGATAATCTATCGTCATAATATCTGTATCAAATGAATGAATGAGATAATTCAATGCTTTTAATGGTGAAATCTCCCCACAAGTAGAGACGTCAATGTCTGCGCGAAACGTACTAATTCCTTCATCAGGATGATATTCAGGATACGTATGCACGGTAATATGGCTTTTATCTAAATGAGCAAGTACTGTTTCTGGAAAGGGTCCTGGTGATTCTTTAAAAAATCCTTGTGGAGCATTATTTACCGGGCCTTCAGAAACTAAAATCGTTACACTCGCACCTTGTGGCTCATAGTCTTGTTTGGCAATATTTAAAATATGGGCACCAATGATACTTGTGACATCTGTTAAAATCTTGGTTAATCGCTCAGCATTATACTGCTCATCAATATACTGAATATAAGCTTCTCGCTCTGCTTTTGTTTTCGTATAACAAATATCATACATGTTAAAACTTAATGATTTTGTTAAATTATTAAAACCATGTAATTGAATACGCTGTTCTGGCGTTAGTTTCATCTTCATTTCTCCTTTTTTCTCACCTTCCATACATATGTTGAACTTCCGTAAAAATCACCATATTTCGACAAAACGAGCTCAAAATTTTTGCTGTAAAATAATTCACCACGCTATTATAACAAAACTTGACATAAAGTGATATTAAAACTTTTAAAAAAATGGCATTGAAAAAAATTGGATTAAAGCCAAAAAGAGTATATGTCCACCTAGGGAGGAATCTATACTCTTTTTGTGCTTTTATGGTGTCAGACACCTACTAGCTTGCATATATATTAATAATGATATGTTGTTGCAAACGAAGGAGGAACTGATGATGAGTAAAACTTTAAAAATAAAATCATTGATTGGTGCAGTAATCGTTGTTTATGGGTTTTATAAAATTTATTTATATTTGATCAATTTTTAACCATTCTTAACCTTCTTTTTGTGATTATAAACTTCTTGTGTAGGTTGTTTATCATTCAATGTTTCAACATCTTTAGATAAGAACCAACCTAACGTGGCAATTAGGACAAGGACAACATAAAATGTTATTTTCCAAGCCGTTAACTCAGCGAAGTGTTCTGGTATTAACGCCACCTGTGGATGTGCTAACGTATAAACTGCTAATTTAACACCAACCCAGCCGACGATTAAAAACGCAGCCGTTTCTAATCCAGGTTTTCGTTGTAATAATTTCACAAAATGTGTTGCTGCAAAACGCATAATTACTAACCCAATAAAGCCACCTAAAAAAATGACTAAAAACTTTCCACCATCAAGATCTCCGATCTTTGGCAAATTTGTGTCAGGTAATGTAACCGCAATGGCAACAGCTGCCAAAATGGAATCTACAGCAAACGCAATATCAGCAAGTTCTACTTTTAAAACTGTCAACCAAAATCCAGAACCTTTTTTTGTTTTTAATTCCTGTTCATGATTGTCTTCACTCTTTGATCTTAGATATTTTTTAATTAAATAATTTATTGCAATAAAAATTAAGTAAACAGCACCAATTGCCTGTACTTGCCAAACGTTAACCATGTATGAGATTGCAAATAATGATGTGAAGCGAAATACAAAGGCACCAGCTAATCCGTAAAACAACGCCTTTTTCCGCTCTTGTTCCGGCAAATCTTTGACTAAGATCGCTAAAACTAACGCATTATCAGCTGCCAAAACCCCTTCTAAAACGACCAGAAGTACTAAAACCCAAGCATACTCAAATAAAATTGATACATCCACTACAAAAAATCTCCTTTTCTTGATAAAATTATTAAATAAAAAATGACCTATACCGAAACGATAAGGTCATTAATAAACATCCATAATAATATTAATGGACAGACCTATACCGTCTTGGTAAAGGTCTCGCTAACAACAATTGTTGCCAATAAACCCGGAGGATAACCTCGTGATGACGAATTTACTGTACAAGCTACTCCCCTTTAAGGATAACTTTTTATTTCTTTTATTTTAATAGGTGGTTGTAAATATGTCAATCTAGTTTTTTATCTTTTTCACTGCTAATCTTCCTTTTTTGATGGGACTTCCAATCACCAGATGCAATTTCTAACAGCCCTGTAACTTTAGAAACATGATATACATACACAAATGCTTCGACTTCACCTTCAACTGAAAAAATTGGTTGCGTAATTCGTTCATATTCATTTTTTTCACCGTGCCCGTGGTAATCTTCTAACCAATCAAGTTGTTTTAATTGTTTGGCAGTTACTTCATATAATTCACCTAAAACTTGGTTCGTTTCATCACTAACCATTGCCGGGTAACCACAACCTGTGTCATACAGCTTTCCATTTGTGTAACATTGGCTTACTAAACAGACGGATTCCGTAAGCAAATAATGGTTAGTCTCACCTTGTCGTAATGTTCCATATACAAAAACTTTGTAACGTTCTTTCAATTAATCATCACTTTCCTTGACGATAAATTTATTAACCTCTTGTAATCTTGTTAGCTAATCTTCATTGATGCCTGACACGAACTTTTTGTGGTGTTTTGACGTCCGAAACGTTTGAGCATCTGCCCATTAAATGAAGCTAATAACTGTTGAATGAGCATACATAAAATCACCGGTATTGTTACAGGAGCAGGAAAAAATGTGATTGCAATAACAGCTCCAGCACTAATATTTCTCATCCCACTATTAAATGTAATCGCTACTACATCTTCGTAATCCCAAGCAAAAAAATGTCTAGCGACGATCCAACCGATGAAATAACTACAAAATGCAAGTGTTAGTACTAAGCCAATGATCCCAACCAATTTCCAACTTACATCACTTAAAATTGGGGCAACAGCCGCACTGTTAATAGCGACAACAATTCCTAAACCTATCTTTGTAAATGGAGCTAATTTCGGACTCAATGAAGATTTCACCTTGCCTTTTGTTAGCTGATTTAGCAACATTCCTAACAAGGAAGGGATGACAATCATCCAAAACAAGCCTTCCATCATTCCCCATTGATCGATTTCAACATTTGTGCCGACTAATAGTTGCAAACTAGAGGTAATAATGATCGGTGATAAGATAGTATTTAATAAAATAATCGACAATGTTAAAGGAACATTACCTTGATAAATCGACACCCAAACAAGACTTGAAATTCCCGTTGGAATAACAAATGCTAAGACAATCCCCGTAAGCGTATATGGATCTCCTAAAAAAAATAAATTCCCACTCGCAAAAGCGATTAGCGGCATAACAAGATGGAGAATTGTAAAACAAAGGAGAATTGGTTTTGGATGAATAAGTACTCGCTTTAAATCTAAGAAATTAGAATTTAAACTTCCTGAAAATGTCATCCAAGCAAAAACCCATGGTACCAAGAATGTAAAAGGCTCCAGCCACGCGCTAAGGAGGACACCAATAACAACACTTGTTGGTGTAATGATTGGCATTAATTTTTCTAAAAATTTGTTCAAACGAAATAACATGTTCTTTTGTTTCACCTTCTTCTAACAGTTATTATACATAATTATCATTAACTTGTAAGCAAGGCGGAGGAAAGATTGTTATTTGTTATCTCAAATAAAAAAATAACGCTAGAATTGCCTATTCTAGCGCTTTTAATACTTCTTGGTCATTCAGTTCCTTTTAATCTAGCTTTTGGATCGTTTTCAATCCCTGCTAAACGCTTTGTTAACGTTTCGCGCCAACTATGGGAGAGTGCTTCAACTTCCAGCAGCTCCTTTATTCCTTCCATGTTGTCCTTTTCATGATGCATTACTTGATTAGCAAATTCAATAGAAATTTGCCGCGGATGTTTTTCAATTAGTGTAACGATAGCTGAAGGAAGAACCATGCCTTCTTGTAATACGCGAAAATAATATCCGGTAAAGCCTGTATTTTGAAATAAAACTGGCAAATCCTTTGTATCGTATTTTGCTGCAAGTTTAAAGCAAGGTTGTCTTGGTTGACTTACTTGAACAACCGCTTCTCCTAATTGATAGATATCACCGATACATACCTCGGATTCTGGCATCCCATTAATCGTTAAGTTTTCACCAAAGGCACCAAATTCTAGTTTTCTGTCCAAAACTTTTTCCCAGTGAGAATAGTGCTCAAAAGGATAAACACAAACCGCTTTATCTTCCCCGCCGTGATGAATTAAGTCTGCTTGACCGTCACCGCGAAAATTGTGTTTCCCTAAATAAACTTGTTCCCTAACTTGTGTTTTACAAATTCCAGTTTGTATTTCTTTATTATTATGAAGCATCACACGTGGTTTCCCAATATTGATTGAAATAATCTGTTGAGCCATACGACAACCCTTCCATCTCATTTTTATCCTCTTTTATTTTACCATATCCCATACAATTACGCATAATTTACTAGTTAAAAGAAAAAATAGCAATTTTAATTATTTAGTCCTCCTTCAATTACCATTTTTCAGGTAAACTTTACAGTTGCATCTGCAACTTTTTTGGCTTAAACTGTAAATTAGTTGCAAATACAACTTTTTTAGGAAGTTGGTGATCAATGTGTCCAATCATAATGAATCAATTGGAAAATGGATTTCCACTATTCACCGTTATAGTATGATTTATAAGTCAAATCATATTAGTAAACTAGAAAAGGATGATCCATGTGAAACAGCAAAGTAGTCTGCTTGGAACCGAACAAATTCCTAAATTATTGTTGAAATTATCTTTACCGGCATTTATTGGTATGTTTGTAAATGCGATGTATAATGTTATCGATGCGATCTTCATAGCTCGAGGTGTTGGGACAATTGGAGTTGCTGCTTTATCGATTACTTTTCCAATTCAACTAATGGTAGTCGTTGGGGCAGCTACCTTTGGAGTCGGTGGTGCATCGATTATCTCAAGACGACTAGGAGCAAAGAATGTTGAAGAAGCGAATAAAGTATTTGGACACGTCGTCTGGTTAATTATTTTTTTCAGTATGCTTATTACCCTCTCTGCTTTCATATTCCTTGAACCTTTATTAAAAGCTTTTGGGGCAACCGATCTTATTTTACCTTATGCCTCGGATTATTTGCGAATTATTCTATTAGGTTCGATTATATTCTCATTTGCCATGGGGACGAATAATATCGTCCGCTCAGAAGGTAGCGCGAAAATCGCAATGTACACGATGATCATTGGTTCAATTATGAACGTGATTCTTAACCCTATTTTTATTTTTGGTTTAGATATGGGGATACAGGGCTCAGCTTTAGCGACAATTTTAAGTCAAAGTACGTCAGCCATCTGGTTATTAAGATATTTTTTAAGTGGGAAAAGTTCCCTACGGTTCAACTGGATTGGTTTGAAGCCTGATTTGCATGTTGTAAAGGAAATTATCTTGACTGGACTTCCTAGTTTTGTGATGATGTCTTCTACTAGTTTAATGATGCTTAGTGTAAACTGGGTCCTTGTTATATTTGGCGGAGAAACTCAAATTGCAATCTTTGGGATCATTAATCGCCTAATCACGTTTACAATTATGCCGATATTTGGAATTGTCCAAGGAATGCAGCCAATCATCGGCTTTAATTATGGAGCAGGTTTAAGCAAAAGAGTAACACAAACCTTTAAATTTGGAGTTTATATCGCAACGACAATCTGTTGTTTAGCATGGATCATGATTATGACTGTTCCCAGTTACTTAATCAATATCTTTTCGACTGAGCCTAATGTGATTACAAATGGTACTATAGCATTAAGATTAATTTTTCTTGTTGCTCCACTAATTGGTCTTCCCGTCGTATCTAGTGGATTGTACCAAGCACTTGGCAAAACAAAAAAAGCGTTTATTTTATCGATGTCTAGATCAATGTTATTTTTGATCCCACTTGTCTTCACCCTTCCTCACTTTTTCAATGTAACTGGTGTTTGGATAGCATTTGCACTAGCGGATGGATTGGCATTTTTCCTTGCGGGCTTTATTTTACTAAAGGATAGAAGAACACTTTTTGCATCAAGCACTAATGATGATAAAAAAGAAGATCAGCGTTATGCAGTGAACCAAGCATAGTTTTGATAAATGATAAAGAAAAAGAAGGCTTGTCGCCAAGTCTAATGACGAAAACCTTGGTTTTCTGATATCAACCAAAAAATTTATACTGTCTGATAAAATTAACGAGCTTAAGAAATAATCTTAAGCTCGTTGTTGTTTTAGAAAATGTTAAATTTCTAATTCGCCATCATAGGTTGTAATAACCTTATATAAATCTGGACGGCGATCACGGAAAATTCCCCACTCAATTCGTTGAATTTCTAATTGATTTAAATCAAATTCAGTAACAAGGACCGTTTCCTCAGTACGATTCGCTTCAACGATTTTATTTCCTTGCGGTCCCGCAATAAAGGAAGACCCGTAAAAAGTGATTTTCGAATCTTCATCTTCTTCAACCCCTACTCGATTAGAAGCAATCACCGGAACTAAGTTCGCAGCAGCGTGACCTAACATACACATTTGCCAATGATCTTTAGAATCGATTCCCGCATCTTGAGGTTCAGAACCAATCGCTGTCGGGTAAAATAATAACTCTGCTCCCATTAACGTCATACATCTTGCCGCTTCAGGGTACCATTGATCCCAACAAACACCGATTCCAATTTTTGCATAACGCGTCTTCCAAACTTTAAAGCCTGTATCCCCAGGATTAAAGTAAAATTTTTCTTCATACCCAGGACCATCTGGAATATGGCTTTTGCGATATCTTCCAAGCACTTCGCCGTTTGCATCAATGACCGCTAATGAGTTATATCGAGCATAATTTTTCTTTTCGTAAAAACTTATCGGCAAGACAACTTGAAGTTCCTTGGCAATTTCTTTGAAATGGTTAATCGCTTTATTTTCCTCTAACTCTGTGGCATAAACATAGTAATCCGCTTTCTCTTTTTGACAAAAATAGGGTGTTTCAAACAATTCTTGCAATAAAATGATTTGTGCCCCTTTTGCCGCAGCCTCTCTGACTAACTGTTCTGCTTTTTGAATATTTTCTTCTATGTTATTAGTACAGCTCATTTGCGTAGCAGCTACTTTCACTTTTCTCATTTCTTTCACCTCATCTTCCGTTTGCAATCATTTGTTGAGTTGTACAATGGACATTTCCACCTTCTTTAATGATCGCCATTCCATCAATCGTTCGAATTCGACGATTTGGAAACGCTTGGGCAAGTACTTCTTCTGCCAAACTATCCGTTTCTTTCGCATCTCCACCAAAAATAGGTAAAACAATTCCATCATTGACGAAATAAAAATTTAAATAACTTAACGTTAAGCGTTGATTTTCAAAGAAACGTTTTGGTGGTTGCTCAATTTTAATAATTTCTAACTGGCGACCACGAGCATCGACTACATTACGTAAAATTTCTAAATTTTCATTCGTTATTTCATAATTTTCATCGTCTGGGTCATTACATACTTGAATTATTACTTTTCCTGGAGCAGCAAAACAGGCAATGTTATCGACATGTCCATCTGTCTCATCTCCACTTAACCCACGTTTAAGCCAAATTATTTTTTCAACATTTAAAAATTCCCGTAAACCTGCTTCAATTTGCTCTCTCGTTAATTCAGGATTGCGGTTTTCATTTAATAAACATTCTTCGGTTGTAAGTAAAGTGCCTTCTCCATCAACATGAAAAGATCCACCTTCCATGACAAAAGGTGCATCAAAGCGTGTGACTCCGAAATGTTCAAGAATCTTTGGAGCTACTTCATTATCTAAATCCCACGGAGAATATTTGCCGCCCCAAGCATTAAATTGCCAATTGACAGCTGCTCGTTCCCCTCGTTCATTGATAATAAATGTTGGACCGTTATCACGTAACCAAGCATCATTATGCTCGATTATGAGAAATTCAATCTTTTCGCCACTTACTTTGTTTTTCGCAAAAGCTAATTGAGATTCATTAATTAAAACTGTAACTTGTTCAAATTCTGCCAAAGCTCTAATCAGTTCTGCATAGCCATTACACACAGTTTCGTAATCATCAGGAAAGCACATCGATTCTTGAACTGGCCAAGAAATTAATGTGCGTTCATGAGTTGTCCATTCTGGTGGCATTTTATATCCTAATTCTATTGGTACCATAACAATTTCCCTCTTTACCTTTGTTTATTATTTTTAGAAAAAAGTTTTCCAGCCTTACTTTCGTCCAAAGTCGGCCTTAATTTCTCCCAAAATCTTTGTTTCCCACTTTATGATTTTATTACGATAAGAATTGCTTTCTAACCATTTTATTGAACGGTCGATGATATCCCACAATTTTTCAGTCGACTTATTTCTAGGTATGTTTGTATTTACTTGTTTTTTACGAACCCAACTTATCGCGGTTAGTGAGTCAGAATAGATTGGAATATCACTATTCTTCTTTTTTAGCAATGCCAAAGCATGAACGATAGCAAGAAACTCACCAATATTATTTGTACCGTTAGCTATTGGTCCAAAATGAAAGATTTGCTCACCCGTTTTCGTATAAACACCCTGATATTCTAAATCACCCGGGTTTCCACTACAGGCAGCATCCACACTTAGACTTTCTTCGATATAGGTAACAGCTTCATGTAAAGAACGATGATCTTCTTGTTTATCATTCTTTTTCATATATGAGGCATTAGAAGGACCAGATTGAAATGCGAGCTTTGCTTCTGCTTCTGTTGGAAATGATTTATATCTTGCTCCTTTATATCCACTCACCTGTTTTTTACACTCATCCCAAGAATAAAAAATCCCGGTTTTTTTCCCTGACCAAACAACATAGAATTTCTGATTTGCCATATCGTTCTCCATTCCCTAAGAAAACTCGAGCCATTGGCGCTCGGAGCTAGACATCTTACCATATTCAAAATGAGATACTTTCTAAAGTATAAACATAACTATACAATAGTTTTAAGAGCATTTTCAATAACATTTGACCTCGAGCCGCTGGCGCTCGGAGTTAGACATCATTCAAAGTTTAATAACGTTATTCTTTTTTATTTTTTGAAATAAACCTGCAAGCTTTCTTTACTGTTTATTAGCCCAAATTTCTTTAACATTAAAGTGACCTCTTAATACATGTGCAAGATAATCTAAGGGTGTCGTCTCCACTTGTCGATAAACTCTTTGAGTGTATAAATGTGTCGCATTTGGAAGCTCACGCATCAACTGTTTTCTTAGCTTCTCACCAGCATCATCAGCATCGACTAGGATATAAACGTCTTTATCTTCGATTGGCAAAATTAGCGATTCAAGCTTTTCTTCACTTAATGTTCCATACGTGCAGATCACATCGACAGCCTCATCAAGCAATTGCTTCACACGCTTTCGATCACTCGTACCCTCTACAATTAAAACTTTATCTTCCATCTCCCTCATCCTTTACAGCAGCCCAAAACCGTGCCTGACAGTTCGATATATGATCATTCAAGTCTGATTAAAGTTTAAATCAAAATTAGCATTTAGTGAATCTTGCAAAAGATATATTGCTATTATTATAGCATTTTGTTATAGAGAATACACATTGATTAATAGAGAAAAAACAAAGTGACACTTCCCAATCAATCTTCACATTTATGACATTAATTCCAATGGCTATTGTGATTTTACTCACACGGAAGAAGATTTTATCTTTTTATAATGAAGACAAAAGTTCGACTTTTAGGAGATGAATTCCGAATGAAGATTGAATTAAATGTAAGAAAACAATTAAGACGACGTATGTTGAAAAATCCTGTTCAATTAGCTAGAAATATAACACAGTTAGGAATAGCTGTCTTTTTGGTCTATATTGGAATACAATTTTATCAATTTTATTTACACTTTGCCACCGCAGGAGAAACAGCGTTTGTCGAAAGGCCAGCTGCTGTTGAAGGATTTTTACCGATTAGTGCCCTACTTGCATTTAAACTTTGGATCACCACAGGATTTTTTGATCCAATCCATCCAGCAGGGCTCGTCTTATTTACGTTCTTTGTCGCATCAGGATTCATTTTTCGGAGAACCTTTTGCAGTTGGTTCTGTCCAGTTGGTACAGTCAGTGAATGGGTCGGTAATCTTGGAAAAAAACTGTTTAAACGAAATTACAATCCTCCAAAATGGCTTAGATGGTTTTTATACTCACTAAAGTACCTAATTTTAGTTTTCTTTTTTAAGGTTATTTTTATAGATTGGGCAGCTGACGATGCCTTTTCATTCTTAAATACACCTTATAATAAAATTGCTGATGTAAAGATGATGTTATTTTTCATTGACATAGGCAAAATTGGTTTTATTGTAATCGCAGCTTTAATCATCCTATCTCTTTTTATTAAACATTTTTGGTGCCGCTTCTTATGCCCATACGGCGCGCTTATTGGACTTGGATCTTTATTTCGATTAACAAAAATTACTCGCGATGAAACTAGTTGCATTGACTGTCAGGCTTGTAATCGAGCATGTCCAAATAAAATATCTGTCTCAACCCAAAAAGCAGTTTTAACTCCTGAATGTACAGCATGTATGCAATGTATTGAAGCTTGTCCAGTAAATGATACATTAAACATGACGATCGCCACGAAAAAAAGTAATAGGTGGCTTTTACCACTAGGCTTCTTTGCTTTATTCTTCATTGTTGTCTTAGTTGCCAAACTTACAGGACATTGGCAAACGAACATAACTAACGAAGAATTTGAATATCTTATTCAAATGTTGCTACAAACCATTAATTAACACTTACTTCCTTTAAGAGGCTGACTCAAAAGGTCGCAATTAGCGACGGTTTGAGTCAGTCTTTATTTTATTAACAAAGAAATGACACTTGACAAAGGTAATTATTTAAGTATAATTAACGATTGTGATAATCATTATTAATGATAATAATAATCATTGCTGTTAATGAAGAAAATGGTAATAGAATAGGAGGTACAACTGTTAAGTCTATATAATAATTCCTTATAACTTACATTCGTACTAATGATCATTGTTAAGAAAATAAAGAAAAATAAGCAAAGTCAAGCTCAAAACCGCACTTAACTTTAGACTTTATATTTTCTATATCATCAAACGAAACTTTGCTAAAAATTTATGTTTTCTTAAGGTAAACAAAATTTAAAAAATCTTGGAGGTAATCGTATGTCTTTTAACGCTGTTAAATTTATGAAACTTAATCGTGATGTACATAAGTGGTCTGGTTTAATTTTATCAATAGTTATTTTACATGTATCTGTGACTGGAATTTTACTATTATTTAAAGAAGAATTAGGATTCCAACCTGAAACACATAAAGGAGAAAAGGCAGAAATGTCAGAATTTGTGTCGATTGAAAAAGTCATTACAACTGGTTTAGCACAAGGCTTTGAAGATTTAAAAACCTTTGACGATATCGACCGAATTGACTTACGTCCTAGTAAAAATGTTGGAAAGCTTTGGACTAATGAAGGGCGTGAAATCCAAATTGAACTAAGTACAGGAAAAGTCCTTAATGTAGGTTACCGTGGAGATAAGCTTTTAGAAAACTTACATGACGGATCATATTTTGGCACCTGGGTTAAATACATTGTTGTGACGGGATCGGGTGTTGCTTTAATTTTATTAACTTTATCAGGTTTTTATATTTGGGCATATCCAGCTATTAAACGAGCAAAATCGAAAAAAAGAAAACAACAAATTGCTGCTTAATATCATTTTTACTAAGTACTCAACTTTTGCATCGAAATAAAAGAACAAGATTGTGATACATTATTTAATAATAATATTACTCAAAACAGAAAAAATACCTCTTCCTATCTACTTCAAATCACTACTATGGGAAGAGGTATTCTTATTACATATAGAAAAATGTTTTTTAAATGAATGAAAAGATAAGGGAATCGACCTCAAAATACATTACGTACTCCATCATCAAACTTCTCTTTTTCTAATTGTTTTAGTTGATAGAAATGCCCTTTTTCTTCCATTAACTGTTTGTCGCTTCCTTGTTCGACAAGTTTGCCTTTATCGATGACGATGATTTCATCCATTTTTTCAAGGCCTACGAGCCGATGGGTAATATAAATGACCGACTTCCCTTTCATTTTTGGCCACAAAACAGAAAGAACCTCTTGTTCAGTTAAGGAATCTAAGCCCGTTGTCGGTTCATCTAGTAATAAAATCGGCGCATCTTTGAGGACCATTCTAGCAATGGCTAACCGTTGCCGTTCTCCGCCTGAGAGAGATAACCCTTTCTCACTTAACACCGTATCTAATTGAAAATGAGCTAATGACACATCTTTTAAAACAGATTGTAATTCTTGATCAGTGGCATTTGGCTTTGCTATTAGTAAATTTGCCCGTATTGTATCATTGAAAAAGTGGTTTTCTTGGGCAACGACGCCGAAAAACTTCCGTGCATCTTCCTCAGAAATGTTTTTTAATGGAACATCCCCTACCATTATCTCTCCAGCAAATTGTTTGTAAAACTTTAACAGTAAATTTAGGATACTACTTTTTCCAGAGCCGCTTGCCCCGACAATTGCTATTTTCTTGTTCTGCCCAACTTCAAAGGAAATCTCTTTCAATACTTGGCGTTGCATATTAGGGTACGAAAAGGAAACAGCAGAAAAAGCAAGTTTTACTGGAGTTGTCGGAACAGCTATTTTCTTATATTCTTCGTCAACTTTATTTTGCTTTTCGGTCAATTGAAATAGGCGCTTTGAAGCAGCTTTACTTTCTACAGCATGACCAGGTATAGTAGCCATTGGTGTTGCCGTTTCAAAAACAGTTAAGGTCATTAAGACAAGCATCGCTAAAAAAACACCATTAAGTTGACCAGCATTAACATAGCAAATTCCTACTAATAGCATGACCCATGCTGTCAGAAAAGCAGCCGCTAAGCTAACGCTTTCTCCTTTAGCGGCTAGCATTAGATCCTTTTCTTGTTCCGCTATTAAATCTGCTGAGAAATTTTCAATTTTCGCTTGTTTCGCTTTTAAACGTTGATTTGTTCGTAAATCAGTAAAACCAAATAAAAACTCCGTAATTTCTACAGACAATAATGAGCGTTTCTGTCGTAAATGGTCACCGCTATTTCCTGTTAAATACGTAAAGAAAAACGGAATTACAAACCCAACAATCAATAGACCGACGAGTAAAACGAGTGCCATGACAAAAGAAAAAGTATAAATAACGATACTAGTTGTAATAAAGACTACCACCATGACTAACGGAGGATAAAACACTCGTAAAAAGAAATATTGAAGGCGTTCCACATCAGCTACCACTCTTGAAAGCAAATCGCCGCTTCGATAGGAAGCAAATAAGGCAGGGGCTAACGGCTCAATTTTATCGTAAAAATAGACCCGTAACTTCCCTAAAATAGTAAAAGTAGCTTTATGAGAAAAATAGCGTTCTGCATACCGGCTTGCTGCTCTTGAAAGTCCAAAAAAACGGACAAAGAGAATCGTTAACGTTAATGTATAAAGAGGTGGATGAAGCGCTGCTTGTGAAATTAAATATCCCCCAGTTCCTAATAAGCCGACCGAAGAAATCGCTGCGAGAAAACCTAGGAGGATTGCTAGCAATATAGCTTTTTTTTCAACGAGCATTACTTTCATTAATGGAACAAGATCCTTCATGTATGTTCACCTCGATAATTAGAAACAAGTTGTTGATAAAGTTCATTTTGTGAAAAAAGTTGTTCGTGAGTTCCAGTTGTGACAATTTCACCTGCGGAAAAAAGCACAATTTTATCCGCTGCAACAATTGTTTGCAAACGATGGGCAACAGTAATGATTGTCGCTTTCTTAGATAACTTTTCGATTGCTTGTTGTAAATAAGCTTCTGTTTCAAGATCTAAGCCAGCTGTTGGTTCATCTAGTAAAATTAGCGACGCGTCTTTTAAAAATGCTCGTGCTAAAGCGACTCGTTGTTTTTCACCACCAGAAAGACCATGACCAGCTTCACCTATATGAGTATCGAGACCATTTGGTAGTTCAGCAACAAATCGGTCGATTCCGGCTTCTTTAGCAGCTTTATCTACTTCTTCCCTACTTGCGTTTGGATTACCGATCCGGATATTTTCGAAAATCGTTCCGGAAAATAAATACGGCTCCTGGGAGACATAAGCAATTTGGTTTAGCCACTCATCTTCCTGCAACTCTGTTAATGGAATTCCGTTGACCATGACGCACCCTTCTGTCGGTGGTAGTATGCCTAAAATTACTTTCAATAACGTTGTTTTTCCCGACCCACTTCGGCCAACAAAAGCAACACGTTCCCCATGTTCAATCGATAAATTAATATTTTTCAAAATAGACTTTTCCTCGTTATATTGAAACGAAACATTTTCAATTTTCAACGTTAGTCGATGTAAATCTGATAGTTTTTTTCCACCCCAACTTGGATTATGTTCTTCTTCATCCAACACTTCCCAAATTGTTTCAGCTGCAGCGATACTATTTCTCCCCGAATGAAAGCTAGCTCCTAAATTTTTAAGCGGCATGTAAAGTTCTGGCGCTAAAAGTAAAACAAAAAAGGCTGTATGAAACGTTAACTGAGCATAGACGAGTCGTAAACCAACCTCAACAGCGATCATCGCAGTGGCAATCGTTGCTAATACTTCGAGCATTAATGCTGAGAGAAAGGCGATTTTTAAGACGGCCATCGTTGTATCACGAAATTGATTGCTTTTTGCCTCTATTTCGTTTCGTTGACGTCGGCTTTGGCCAAACGCCTTTAAAATTGGCAACCCTTGCAAAATGTCTAGAAAATGTCCGGAAAACTTAAGCATACTGTCCATTTGTTCTCTTGATTTCTTTTCCGTCATGCTACCGATGATGATCATAAACACCGGGATTAATGGTGCGGTAACGAGCATAATTAAACCTGAATAAATATTTTGGGTAAATACGACCACTAAAATCATGATCGGGATCAGACCAGCTTGCATTACTTGCGGTAAAAAACTTGTATAGTACGGATCTAATTGGTCGATCGCATCAGTTAGAACACTTACCCGCTTTCCAGTTTTTTCTTTATATAAATTGCTAGGTTGCGCTTTTGCCAATTTTGAGACTAGTCTGCTTCGCAACATTGTCTTAACGAAGCTAGCAACCTTTACACCAAATCTTGTTGTCATAAACGAAAGCAAACTGCGACTTATAAAAACAAATAGTAACATAACGAATAAAAGCCAAACATCAGAAATACCCATTCCTTTAAGAAACACTTGATCAACAATCGTCGCTATCAAAAATGCTTGTGAAATTGCTAATACTCCACCAATCGTTGCAAAAGTAAGGAGAAAGGCAAAAATCTTTCCCTTGACTTTTGCCTCCTGATTTAAGCGTTTATTCATCATAGTTTAATACCCGTGGCGCTCTGGCGAAGCCTTGCCACGAAATACATAATAGACGTAAGTGGTGTAAGCAATCACAAGTGGCATTCCGATTAGCGCAATCACAAACATTACTCTTAGCGTTAACTCTGACGATGATCCATTGTAAATCGTTAAATTTTCCGCTCCATTAGTAGAAAAGACGAGATTTGGAAACATTCCTGCTGCTAACGTGCCAATTTTTGTCGCGATAACTAACGTGCTAGCGATAATTAACTTCCCGAAGTGACCAAGTTTTAAAAGGATTGGTATCGCAATTAAACAAGCTACTGTTGTTACTGGAATAATAAACAAAACCGGATGATTAAAATAGTTCGTATACATATGTGGTGCATAAATTCTTGTAGCGAATGTCCCTAATACCCATGAAACAACCAATAATATGCTAAATAGCTTCGTTAGCTGGATTGCTCGTTGTTGCATCTGGCCTTCTGTTTTTAATATCGTATACGTCGCACCGTGTAATAAAAAGCCAGCCAACCCAACAATTCCCAAAAGTAAGGAATACGGGTTTAGTAAATCAAAAAAGCTGCCTGAATAATTTTGCAAATCGTCGAGTGGAATCCCAACTACCACGTTCCCAATCGCGACTCCAAAAAGCAGACTAGGAAGAAGACTACCGATGAAAAATAATCTACCCATTAACTGTTGCATCTTTGGATCATCTTCTGTTTTAAAATAATATTCAACGGCGATGGCTCGAAAAATTAAACCGAATAAAACGAGCATCATTGCTAAATAAAAACCACTAAATACCGTTGCATAGACGAATGGAAATGCGGCAAATAAAGCACCGCCAGCTGTAAGTAACCAGACTTCATTCCCATCCCAGACAGGGCCAATTGCATTTATTAATGTTTTCTTTTCTGTATTTGTTTTTGCCAATGAATAAAATAACGTTCCAATCCCTAAATCAAAACCATCTAATATCGCATAGCCGATAATTAATACGCCTAAAAGAATAAACCAAATACTATGCAAATCCATTATGTGGTAACCTCCTTTATCGTTTCTAAAGTGTTGTCTTTAGGAATGAATGTATCCATATCGAATTTCTTTACTTCTTTTACCATTAAATAAATCATTAAATACAGTAAGAATGAATAAACTCCAATGAAAAACACTAATGAAACTACTAATTCTAATGTTGTTAATTGTGAAACCCCATCTGCTGTTTTCAGTACTCCGTACACAATCCAAGGTTGTCTGCCCCATTCTGTAACAATCCAGCCAGCGGTATTAGCGATATAAGGAGTTGGTAAAAGTAACAAGGAAGTTTTTAAGGCAAACTGATTATCAGCAAGTGTCCCTCTTCTAATTTGGAAAGCTAAATAGATTGTCCAGAAAATAATAACTAGACCAAAACCAATCATCACACGAAAGGCGATAAAGTTGCCTAATACTTGTGGTCGCTCATCTTCTGGAAACTCCTTTAACCCTAATACCGGTTCCCTACGATCTCCGAATGTTAAATAACTCAATAGACCTGGAATACCAATTTCAAACTTATTCGTTTCATTTTCAGCGTCAGGGATTGCAAACAGCAATAATGGTGCTTCCCCTTGCGTTTCCCAGTGGGCCTCAAAAGCCGCCAGTTTCGCTGGCTGTGTTTCGGCAACTAAAGCTGAATGGGAATGCCCTACATATGCTTGCATAATTGAAAAGACTAAGCTAAAGATCACGCCGTATTTCATCGACTTGTTTGCTAGTGGAATGTTTTTCTTTTTCAATAAATAATAAGCACTAATGGCAATGACAAAGAAACCTGCTAAAATGTATGCTCCGAAAATAACGTGAAGAAATCTCACAATTGTCGAAGGGTTAAAGACTGCTTCAACGAAACTGACCATCTCAGCACGATTTAATTTTTCATTAATAATAAAACCTGCTGGTGTTTGCTGCCATGAGTTAGCAGCAATGATCCAAAATGAAGACAGCGTCGTTCCAAGTGAAACCATCACCGCCGCAAATAAGCGCATTCCTCTAGAAATCTTATCGCGACCAAAAACGAGCAAGCCAATAAACGTCGATTCTAAGAAAAAGGCAAATACCCCTTCAGCTGCTAGTGGCGCTCCAAATATATCACCGACAAAACGAGAATACCCAGCCCAGTTCATTCCAAATTGAAACTCCATCGTAATACCGGTAGCTAGTCCTACGCCAAAATTAACGAGAAAAAGCTTCGTCCAAAAGCGAGCCATCTGATCATAAAGCGGATTTCGCGTTTTCCAATATCTAAATTCCATACAGGCAATAAGGAAAGCTAAGCCGATCGTTAATGGAACGAAAAAATAGTGAACAATAATCGTAAACATAAATTGAATTCTTGATAATAATAGAACGTCAAACATTTCCAACATTTCTTTTCCCCCTTATTCTAAATTCATTTTTTCATAGTTTTCACAAGTAGCTTGCAAAATGTTGAATAACAGTACTTGTTTGAAGAAGCCTAAGCTGTTTTAGCTGAATACTATTTTTAGCATATTGTTTACCTAACTAATGACTTATATACTTTAACAACATTGTAATAGTATTAATGGTGAAATACTATAAAATACATTGACAATTATGTGAACTTTTTTGACAAACTCGTTAATCAGTGACATAAACTAAAGAAAAAAAGGCCAAAAGTGCATTGTAAATGTCACTCTTGGCCAAAACGTATGTGATAAATTTTATATTGTCTGCTTAAAAGCTTCTCCTCTTTTTCGAGCTCTAACATTCCGTTTAATAGCATCAAGCACTTCATTTTTGTTTCCTTTAATTTCATTCGGGTCTTCAGCTAATAAACTATAAAGGAGCTTTAAATCTAGTGCCGTTGTTTCTTTTAAAATTTTTGATTTTGAATTTTTTTCACAATAACTTTCAATATGATCCCTTGTAGTTAATTCTTCATAGTTTAGCTTTGTTCCACTTAGCGCTTTAAAGTTTCGCTCCAATAAAAGCTGATAAATTTCATTAAACGATGCTTTTGGGGATTTTGGTTTAAATTCTATTTTTTCACTCGTTTCTTTAAAAGAATCGATAATTTTTTCTAATTTAGCCACATCTTTCCTAAACATATTCTCATCAATTACTAAATAAATCGATTTTAACCGCGTTAAATATTCAATAATCTCAATATTCATGGCAGCATTCTCCTATTTTATTTTCAATACAATTAATAATTTCATTTGTTAATGCTGCGTATTCACTACTTTTGTACCCAGCAGCTGTAGCTCTTGCTATATCTTCATAATTATTAATGATCGTATTAAAAATATATTTTTCATCAGTTGAATTAAATAAAAGGGTTGTTACATTTGCCATTTTCAAATCACCAATTAAGTCATTTAAAATCACATCATTTTTAACCGTGCCTTTTTTCAAAGTTTCAAATATTCCTAATAGTTGAGGCTTCTCACCAAATAACGCTTGTGCTAATAATGCATACTGATGATCAACACATTTTCTTTGGTAGATTCGTTCAACTGTTGATATATAATGAACAACTCCTCTTACACTTAATGTTTGAATAATTGAAGGAATAATGTAGTAATCCGATAATAAAAATGCACCTTGGGTAATAATGTTATTACTTGGTGGACAATCAAATAAAATATAATCATAATCCTCTTCAATATTGCTAGTTTTAAAGAATTGTTGTAATGGAAGTAGATCGGCAAAATCATCTTTTAATTTCAAGGCTAATTCATCTAATCCACCATTGGGGTAAAATGTATTTGACGGAATGAAATGAATATTTTCTGGTGTTGCTTTAATTAATGGAGTTTTATCGATCGAAAAATACAAACATGAAAATTGCTTAAATTGTTGCCACATATCATACACATAATTTAAACTCTCGTTTGGTTGCAATTGATCTAATCTAATTTCCTTTCTAGCTAAACAAATCTCACTTAATGAACATTGTGGATCCAAATCAATCAAAAGTACTTTTTTTCTCATATCTACGATATGTAGGGCAATTTGATAAATGCTCGTTGTTTTCCCTACCCCACCTTTATAGTTACCAACAAAAATTTTCTTCGCCTTAGTCATTGATGCATCCCCTCCGCTGTGAATTCAATAAAAGTGTATTAGCAAAATATGCATTTATGACAAGTTTCGAATTCTTCGTAAATTCTTTTGAACCTTGCCTGCTATGAGATAGTTGATATTTCTATTTACAATTGATGAAGTTATATTAATACCTTTTCCACTGTATCAAGAGTATTTATTTGCTTTCTTTTCTGAAACAAGTTTATAGTATAGCTATACTTTCTACTACGATGAAAAGGAGCTTTACATGTTAACTAATCATTTTGATTTCAGACTAGAACCAAAAATAATTGAATTATATAAGCTTCATAAAGAAAGATCAGAAAAAATAGATTGGGGTTACCACGATTATTTACCGTGGGATCGAGCGCAAGACTTTCGCAGAGTACCGTGGGATGAAAGCCAAGTAACCTTACCGCAAGGAATCATTGTCGCAATTGAAACTGCATTATTAACCGAAGTAAATTTACCTTGGTTTACCTCACATTTAGACCAGACCTTTAAAGGCTCATTATCTGTTATTCGTGATTTTGTCCATACTTGGACAGCTGAAGAAGATCAACACACAACGCTTCTTGAAACATATTTATTAATTACACGAAATGTTGATCCGAAACGCTTACATTTGCTTCATAAACAAACGGTAGAAAAAGGGTGGAATCCAGATTATGAGTCAGCATTTGAAACGATTGTCTATACGTCATTACAAGAATTAGCGACAATGGTTTTTTATAATAACGTCGCTAAGAAAGCGAAATTATACGATAAAGATTTAGATACACTTTTAAAAAGACTTGCTAAAGATGAAACGTTACACTTTGCCTTCTACCGCGATCTAATTAAATATCATTTAGAGTTAGAACCAAATTATTGTTATTATTTAGGTAAAGTAATCATGAATTTTCAAATGCCAGGTACTGTCATGCCTGATTTTGAAGATCGAATGACGATAATTGCGAAAGAAGCGAATTATGGACCATTAGAATATTTTGACCAAGTATTAGATGTGATTATCGATTATTGGGAAATTGAAAAACTAAGGCCACTAGCACCTGAAGCTGAAAAAGCACGGATCGAAATACTTGAATATCACCACCGAATGAAACGAATTAGAGATCGAATGGATAGAAATAAAGCGAATTAATATTTATTCAACCTAACTTTGGCGACTATTTGCTTTGTTTACTAAAAAGAACTCCAAGGTAACTCATCATTGCAATTAGGATACAAAAACGCACAGATTTCTGATATCTGTGCGTTTTTGGTTTTTATTTACTTTTTTCCAACACGGCAAAATAATTTTCTTCGTTATCTGCAAAGTTAAACACTCTTCCAGTAGGCATATTTACAATTTCTCCTACTGTGATATTTTTATTGGATAAGTCATTATGTAATTTATCGAGATTTTCCGAGAAAAACAATAAAGAAGGCGTACCAAGGTTTAGTTCAGGCTGCATTTTAGCAATTAATTCCTTATTGTGGAGGATAATACTTGTTTCAGCTTCCTTGGTAGGAGCGAGTTCAATCCATCTTATTTGACCATTATCTTCTTCATTTATGACACTAAACCCTACTTTTTCAGTCCAAAATTTCATTGCCTCATCTTGGTTATTTACATATAGCATTATTTGACCTACTTTGTTTATCAAAAAAATCACCCATTTCAACTATTTTCTATTATAAATTGTATTTTTCTTTTGAATTATTCAACCAATATACTTTAATATTTTTATTAAAGTATATTGGTTGAATTATTAAAAATTCATTAGGAATCAGTACAGTCAATGCAGCTTTAATATAAATCATAAAAAGAGATTATCCTTAGGTTTTCAACTTTATGTATAATAAAATGAATAAACACATGAAATGGAGAAATGTAATAGTGAAAGAACAGTTTTATGATAAATTACTAAATATTAATACTTGTGGAAATAAAAGTGAAATGAACAATTCTATACATTATCATCCCTATGAGCCTACTCCATATTGTGCATTAGAAGAATTATTTAAATATTATCATGTAAAAGCGAGTGATCATATTGTTGATTTCGGCTGCGGAAAAGGACGATTGAATTTCTATCTTAATTACACATTTCATGCATCTGTTATAGGAATAGAAATGAACAAGAATTTCTATAAAGAGGCAATTAAAAACCAAGATAGTTATTTAAAGAAAACGAAAAAGAATAAAGAGAATATTCAATTCCACTGTTGCTTAGCTGAACAGTATGAAATTCAACCATTTGACAACAAATTTTATTTTTTCAATCCTTTTTCTGTACAAGTTTTTATGAAAGTCATAAACAATATATTGCTATCGGTTGAAAAAACTAATAGAGAAATTGAATTGATTTTATATTATGCTTCAGATGATTATATATATTTTTTAGATAATCACTCTTCATTTGAATTAATAGAAGAAGTCATTCTTCCAGATTTATTTGAAAGAAACACGTACGAAAGGTTTTTAATATATCGCTTAGCATAAAGGAAACTAAAGCACATAATCATTCTCCTTTAGTTTCAAAAACTTGTATTTAAAATCAGGGATTGCAAGCTACAAATTTACTTTAACCATGCCTGCTGGTATATATTGCATTGCTATCCTATCTTCAGGCTTACGATCTAAAAGATATAATATTACTAAAAAGAGCCATTCAAGAGGCTTCATAAACATATATACAATGTCAGCACTTACCGGGTTAATAATATGTTTTGATAGTGGATATCCATACTTATCATAAATACTCCGAATAAAATGGTGTATTCTTGGCATTCGCTCTTGAATTAATTGCTCAAATGCATTGGCAACACAAAGTTGTCTATTTACAATAATTTTATTATTTTTACGAATGCCGTATCGTAATGGTTTCACTACCCAGGGATGCCCTCGTAATGAAACTGTACAAAGATAATGACCATCTACCTCAATAGGTGGTGGGGAATTTTTTTGAGATAGCAGCCAATCACTGGTTTCCGTAAAAGCTTTGATAATAGCACTCGGCTGTTGTCCAAAAAGTATCAATATTATTGTTGCAATAGCAAGTATCGGTATCATCAAGGTAATAGCAATTACAGGCCAGTTTTTACTATCGTGCAATAATAAATTACACTTATTAAGAATTGTATTTTTATAGATTACTTCCTGATTTTCTTCTGTATATTCTTGGATGATACTTTTTGTAATAGCAAAAAAGCAAATAATATAATTAAAAGGGAAAATACATAAATATATGGCTTCACCTGGTATAAATGCACCTATTTCGAAAAAATGTGATGAAAGCTGCAACATCCATACTATTCCAATTATACTACCAATAATCATGCAAGAAATGCTTATTGTAATCATTATTGGAGAAAGTCTTGTCCTATATTTTCTTATTACCCCATACCCGATCAAAGCTAGAATTGCATAAAAAACAATCGTGGGTGAGTGCCATGAAGCCAATGGTGTATGCCACTCTATTGTATCCATAAATGGTAGTTCTAGTGGTTGATTGTAGTCTTTACCCGACCAAAGTCCAAATAAAAAAACAGTAAAAATGGGTCCTAGAGTCATGATTAATCTATCGACCAAATTAGGTTTGACCTGTCTCTTGTGGAATAGATTTACAAGATTCAATATTGTTAGTATTAATGGTAAAACTAGCAAAATCAATGCTGTGATAACAACAGATAAGATCGTTACTATTTCAAAAACATCTTCAATAACATCCATTTTGGATCACACTCTTTCCGACAGTTTTTTTAATTCTTTGATCAAGAATTAAAGCTACAATACCTCCTATTGTATAGACAATCACGTTCATAAGGTCAAACACAATTCTCCAAAAATACCTTAAATTTCACCTCTTACAAAAGGAGAGAAAACAGCATAAGCAGACAAAATGAAAACTATCCAAAATGTAATAGATGTAACACGTTCTGTTAGCAGTGGACTTTTTTTAGATAATATATAAGTTCGAAACAATGTAAATAGACAAAAAAGCAAAAAGGACATGCCAAACCAAACTACACCAACATTTCCTAAATAAGCAATCCCTACACTTTCATAAATACTACTTAATACTTTTTCCGTTAATATGAATCCCAAAAATAAGAAAACTATTATTTCAGCAAAAGTAATAGTATACAACTTCCAAATTGCCAAAAAACCACTCCTCTTTCTGTTCATTTACCCCAAAATAACTACTTTTTTTAAAAATTATCCAAAACAATACTTCAATAAGCTATATTAAAGTTATCCTAATATTAACATTATTTACCTTATTTTACTAGAAAAAAAGCTCTACTTCTTTATCTGCTAAGTAACCGCATATTACGCTATTTATCACCGATACTGAGATAGCAACAAAAGAAAATATCCCCACGGTAAAACCACTGTGCTACAGCAATCTTCCTTATTCAACATAAGCACCCTTTCGCTTAATAAGATCCGACAAAGTACCAATTTTCATCTAGTTTTTCTATTTGTTTAAAATCGCCATCAAAATCAAGTTCATCTGGCTTTTTATCATTAGGAGAATATACGAACCCAGAGAAATTATCTAAAATTCCACGATATGTGAAGAATAAAACTAAGTTACCGTTCTTTTCAATCACAATTTCTCCACCACCTTTAGATAATTGGTGATACTTTTGAGGTAATTTTATGAGTGATGAATTATATGAGACATTCGGTTTAAGTGTACCATTTTCCACCATTTGCACCACTGCTTCTCTTTCTATTTTATTCATTTTGAAATCCAAATTTAACATAACCTGAGTAAAAGGAAAGAACAGCCATAATAAGACGGTAACTAATTGGATGATGAACGGCTTCCATTCCTTGTTTTTAAATAAAATAATAATAGACTTAACCGTAATGACAATAAAAAATCCAAACACTAGTAACCAAATGGGCAACATTAAAAATTCAGTAATAATATCAACCAAATTCCATTGAAAAAATCCAAGTAAAATAACCAATATGCTACTAACTAATGCCAAGAATAAATGTCGATTGTGTTTCAAGTTTTTCACTCTTTCATAGTATATTTGCTTAATTGTATAGAAAAATCTCGAGATATCAATATGGTAATGTGGCAGACTTTCTTGAACTCACCGCTCATATTTAACCTCCTTATGAAGTTTGACGAGTATTTATTATAAAAGTTTCATTTTTTTCACTACTGTCCAATACTTCAATAAGTCATCCTAATATTAACATTGTTTCCCATCTTTTTTTTTATTATAAGATAAAAAGCTCTACTTCTTTTTGAAGTAAAGCAGCTTTTAGCTTAAGCACCTTCACAATATCTGACCGCCACAAACGCTTTTGTTTGGCACTACCACATACTGTATTTGATTTCTGCATACCAACATAATTTTGATTCAAAATAACAATTTATATTGTTCGATCACCTAAATTGTCTCATTGTATGTTTCACTATATCATCAACCAATTAGTTTTATTCCACTAATAATAACTATTACTGCAACCATTGCCCGAAGAGGCTTTGTTGGAACTTTAGCTGATAATGTACTTCCCATAAGGACACCTGGAATTGATCCAATTAATAGATTTCCTACTAGGACAAAGTTTACACTTCCTGCATTCGCGTGAAGCAATCCTGCAACTGTAACTAATAAAAAAGCATGGGCAATGTCTGTTCCAACTAGTTCAGGTGCACTTAAACGATAAAGATATAACATAGCAAGAGCAAATAAAGAACCTGATCCAATTGATGTAAGGCCTACAATAAATCCAAAGACAACACCAATGAAAATTGTTAAACCACGTTTTTCTTCAATAGGTTTTAGTTGCCAACGATTCGGTCTTATTTTTTTATCAAAAAAGGTTTTGATCAAAATTGATACTGCAACTAGAACTAATACGTAACCAAGTGTTTGTCGAATAATTTGTTCTTGGTTATGAAATGTTGCTTCAAAAACTTGTAAGATCACAAATGCCGTGACAGCACTTGGGATGCTTCCGATTGCAAGGTATTTCATTAATTTGAAATTAATCGTTTTTTGTTTCCAATGTTGAATTACCCCAAATAGTTTAGTGATAGAGTTATAAAAAAGATCCGTTCCAACAGCTATAGAAGGATTAATCCCTATCATTATAAGAACTGGTGTTAGGAGTGCGGCTCCCCCTACACCTGTTAAACCAACCAAAAAACCTACAAACAATCCCATAAGCGCGATACCAATACTCATAGCTTTATCCCCTTATCATAAATCCAAGTAATCTGATATGAATTATAGATTATAGAGGTTGAATTGTAAACTATTTTCTGAATCTTTATGTGAAGATAATTTACCACAATTTAGGTATTTCTTCTTCAAATAACATATCTTCGTTCTTCACGTACTAAAATGTACCCTTTAAACGGAGAGAATTCCTTAAATGTTGTATCTGCGATTCCCTACACTACCCCTAAAGATCCTTGAGTTTCACCCTTTTGTATCATATTTAGCAGTTTTTAGTTTTGTGAATAATAGCAAATACTTCTGCCCTAACCAGCAAGGATCACTGTAAAAATCATGTACTCTAAATGGATGAAGCTTTACTAAGGTTCTTTCTAGGAAATTTATAAGATATCTTGATGCTGTAGCAATCCAGCCTCTAAATTTAGATTCGTTTTTTATGAGCTGCTTTCGTTGGAAAAATATTATTGCAAATAAGTCTACAATCAAATATACTTGTTTAAGAATTTAAAACGAAACTATTACGATTTATTTTTCGATATTAAATTAGTTTTATATATTTGATAGATGGATCCTTTTGTCCAGTTATTTTTTAGGAGGTTTATATGAACAAAATTTTTCGAGAGCATATTATTGATATTACTAGTTTTGCCATAATCGCTTTAGTTCTGTTGCTTTTTTCATTGAGTACTAGCTTAAATGGATCCGTAACTTTTCCTCCATCATTATTAAATTTGAATACTATTTTTCTAAGTATATTAATAGAAGCTCTTCCATTTGTGTTAATTGGTGTATTAATAGCAGGAATGATTCAAATCTTTGTGACGGAAGAACATATTCAACGATGGATTCCCAAAAATAAAGTGCTGGCAGTTATTATGAGTTGTATAATAGGAGCTTTATTTCCTGCATGTGAATGTGGAATAGTTCCGATCGTACGCAGGCTCATCTCTAAAGGAGTGCCTATTCACGCTGCCATGGGATTTATGTTAACGGGCCCTCTAATCAACCCGATTGTCATTACCTCTACCTACATGGCGTTTGGGAACAATTTTAAAATGGCTGGACTCCGAATGGGGTTAGGCTTCTTTATCTCAATTATAATTTCTTTGACAGTAAGCTTTCTTTATAAGGGGAATCAATTAAATGCAAAAGTAAACATTAGTACTTCACATACTTACAATCATACTGGAAAAAAGTCTTTTTTTAACCAATTTTGGTCAATGTTAACTCATTCCATTGATGAGTTTTTTGATATGGCTAAGTTTCTTTTCATGGGTGCTTTTTTAGCAGCATTTGTACAAACTTATATGCCTGCCAAGACACTATTGGAGACAGGTGATGGGCCGGTGACTTCTTTACTCGTTATGATGGGCTTGGCTTACGTTTTATCTTTATGTTCTGAAGCAGACGCTTTTATCGGAGCTTCCTTCAGTAGCATTTTTCCTACTTCATCGATTTTGGGCTTCTTAATCTTCGGACCGATGATTGATTTTAAAAATACGTTAATGATGCTAAGTGTGTTCCGATTTAAGTTTGTTATTGGAATGCTAGCATTGGTCATTTCAACAGTATTTATCACAATCATGCTGCTGCAAAACTTTATTTAAGGAGGAGAAAACGTGAAATTCTCTTATCAGCAGGCTGTTAGATCTCTAATTTTGCTAGCTTTTTCAGCGATGCTTTTCAAGCTCCATTTTACCGGAGACATTATTAAGTTTATTAATCCTAAATATGTTGGTTTAAGTCAGGCCGCTTCGGTTATTTTTTTAATCTTGTTTTTTATTCAAAATACAAGAATTTGGCATATTAAAGCACATAGCCATAATCATTGTCATCATGAAGATCATGCATGTGGACATGACCATGGAAATACAACGTTTAATATTAAAAAACTAATCTCCTATATAATTATTGTTGTACCATTGCTAACTGGGCTTTTTCTTCCTGCAAAAGTTCTCGATGCCTCGATTGCAGCTAATAAAGGAGGTATGACAGTTTTAGCGAATCAGAAAGATTCTTCTCCAGAAGATACAAGTACTACTGACACAAAAGCCACTGATAACAATACTGGTCAAGAAGAAATTCCTATTGATGCTAATCCAGTGGACCCTGGCTTAGTTAAAAACCAGAAAGAAATTTCAAAGGAAGAATTTAATCAGCTTATTCAAAAACTGGAACAGTCCTCGACTATCGAAATGAATGATTTTGTTTATAATGCTTACTATGAAGAAATTAGTAAGGATCTCAATAAATATAAAGGACGAAAGATTGAATTAAAGGGATTTGTTTATAAAGAGGAAGGGTTCAATCAAGACCAGTTAGTTATTTCAAGGTTTTTGATTACGCATTGTATCGCAGATGCCAGTATCATCGGATTTCTCTCCGAGTTCTCAGCTGCTTCTAGTATTGAACAGGATACGTGGATTGAGGCCAATGGTGTGATGGATATTACGAGCTATAATGGGATGGAAATTCCTTTAATTAAAATAACCGAGTGGAAAAAAATCAGTGAACCAAAAGAACCTTATCTCTATCCTATTAGTGTGAAAATTTTATAAATAAATCAGGATAATGCCTTTAAACATCCCTGTTATTAATTATTTCGATAACTAATTGCTGAACAACTAAGCGCTATTGTACTCTATGAAGGATTTCCGAAATTTAGATAATCATCAAAAAACGTCGCTTTCCTGTAAGTCTAGGAAGCGACGTTGAACTGCTTTTGCCTTCCATTTTTCAATATAGAAAGGTTAGCCATTGTTATCCCAACCCTCTCCGAAAGTTCTGTTACGCTCATTTTCCTTTTAGCTAGCATCACATCAATATTGATTATAATTGCCATTGTGTTCACCTCAGACTATTAAGTCATTTTCCGATTTTATATCAATCGCTTCTTGTAAAAGTCTTTGAAGAACAGCAGCAAAGACAGCTATAACCATCGAAGCATAAATTGGAGTCATTCCGATTATCACAAGACCTGGGGCATCGTCTAACTCCGCAAAGAAATAGAAGAGAGGCAAACTTATCACATACAAGCAACTGATTGTGATTGCACAATATTTTATTTTCTTTAAAGCTCTTACAGCAATATTTGAGAACGCTCTGTTCTTGTCAATATAGCTTAGAAGTCGGAACACCTGATACAACGCAACGAAAAACGGTATCACTGATAAATACATAATGATTAAAATGGGATATATTATGTGGGCATAATCTGGATTTACTGGATTATTAGCTAACCAGGGTAAGCCAAATAAACTTAAAGCAAGAACTGGAGTTCCAATTAGAAAAACAGCTATCTTTAAAAATAGCGTTGACCCTCGTTTCATAAAAAGCACCTCGTTTATTTATTGTCAATTTGAATTTAACACACATTTTATCGTTATTCAATAAATTTTTATTTGTTTTTAATAACATTTTTATTGGGCAAAGGTAAAAAAGCATTCCTCATTACAAAGAAATGCTATAACTTAAAACTATTCAAATTATAGATTGTTCAACTAATCTGCCCTTTACTTGAATAAAGGAAAAGCTCTTCATGATTGAAGCTGTTAAAGGATATTCAACTCATACGCAAGTATTTGGGCTTATAACCATAACAAATTTACCAGAATAATTTATTGTTTTTTACATAACATAAAACTTGTTCAGGAGGTGAAACCAAATGGCTAATCAAACAGATAATAATAAGCAAAGTGCTTCAGAAAATATAAAAGAAACGGCAGGAGCTGCATTTCATTCTATTCATAGAGGATTAGAAGCCACTGAGAATGTCGCTATGAATGCTGTTGATGCAACTACAAAAGCTATTAACAATTTAACAGACAACGTTAATAACAACAACAGAAGCAAGCGAAATAATTAGATAAACGCCATTATTTGGCGTTTTTTGTTTAAAACATTATTTTCGCTGTAGCAATCAATTTTTTTACTCTAAATGCTTAGAAACTGCCGTATGGCTGATTGGAAAGTGCTTGCTGATAATTGTTACAGCCAACTCTTGATCTGCCAAAAGTCTGATCATTTTTCGTCAAGTTGGATCGGAAATTGCTTGAAAAACATCATACTTTTGCGCTGAAGACATTATTCCTCAACAACTTTACGTAAGTTGTTATTAACAATTGATTCCCACCCAATGTTCATTCGCTCTCTAATTTCCGCATTTGTTAGTCCCGGTCCTGGGATCTTCTCATCAGGTTCACCCCACCCTTTATGTATAAGCGTAAATTCTGTTTTATCTTCTAAATCTTTTAATTCAAAAGAAACTTCCCAACCAGTTTGTCCCCAAAAGAATGATAACTTTTTAGGTGGATCAAGTTCTAAAACTTTACAGAGCATCGGACCAAATGGTGATTGGATTGTGAATTCTGACCCTAATTCTTGTTTGAAATCGTTTGGCATAAACCAAGTGCTAATTCCCTCTGATGTGGAAACAGCGTCCCAAACTTTTTGAATATTTGCATTAAGAACAACATTTTTACGAATTTCTGGTGTTTGCATTTTAATACCTCCAAAAACTAATATACAACCAAAAGGTTTCGTATTTATCCTACGTAACCTTTTGGTTGTATGTCAAGATTTACTTCCTTCTTTATTATATCTACTCTAAATTCGGTAAGCCCCGTTTCATTCACTTTTAGTTTTTTCGCGCACCATTCACTTGGTTTGATGACCATTTTCACTTCTTTTTCTCTTTCTCGGGCACTATTTGGACTCTTTGGTGACCTCTTTCACTTCTTTTTCCCTTTCTTGGGCACTATTCGGACTCTTTGGTAACCTCTTTTACTCTTTTTTCTCTTTCTCGGGCATCATTCAACCTCGAATTGTTTCCTTTGCTACTATAAGTCTATTTGATTTAAAATATCGCGAAGTACTTTTAATTCTTCAATTGAAAAGGTAATTCCTTTTCCCATTTTTTCATAACTTGGGTCCCAGTCACGAATATCATATTTTGCCTCTCTGTCATTCCAACTAACCAAATTTAATTCTCTCTTCCATCCTTTTGAACTTTCTGATAAAACACCAATTTGTTTTTCCATTTTAAATTTGATTGAAGCCATTTTTACCCCTCCATAATCTTCTCCTAATATTTTAAGACAAGTTCCTTAACAATATTATCATTAGAAAAACTTGGTAATGTCAAGCTTTTTGGTGTTGTTTGAGCTTTAGTTACATTAATGCTTAAAACTTAATAAAGAACATTTTATATTTATCTTAATTGGTTATGATATTATGGAAAAAATAACTAAAATAGATTTACTTTTGAGAGGTGTTAATAAATGAATTCAAAAATAAAGTTTGATGTACATACACATCATGATCGTTGTGGCCATGCTCAAGGTAAAATTCGTGATTATATTGAAGCTGCAATTGACAAAGGACTAACTGTTATTGGAATCTCTGATCATACTCCTTATTTTTCAAGTGAAGAAGATCAACTTTTTCCAGGAATCGCGATGGCAAAAAGTGATTTTCCTGAATACGTTAACGAGGTCCTGCAACTTAAACAATTATATCGTGATAAAATTGACGTTCTGCTAGGAATTGAATCGGATTTTTTCCCAGAATATATCAATAGATATCGTTCTTTTTTTGATCCTTATCCGTTTGATTATATTATTGGGTCTGTTCACTATGTTGATGAAATCAATATTTTTAAAAAAGGACGTTGGGATAATCTTTCTGAACAAGAAAAAATACGGACAAAAGAAACGTACTATAACTTAATCGAACGCTCCGCTCGCAGCGGTATGTTCCAAATTCTTGGACATATTGATGCGATGAAGGGATTTTATCCCGCTTTTTCTGATATCCAAACGGAAGCGGTCGAAATAACTTTAAAGGTGATTGGGGAAGCAGGTGTTGCCATTGAAGTTAACACTTCTGGCAAAACGAAAGATGTTGGGGGCTGGTATCCTTCTGATAACATCTTAGAACTTGCACGCCACTACAAAGTAAATGTTACGTTTGGATCTGACGCTCATAGTCCAGATCGAGTCGGTGACGATTTTGAGTTAGTTGAGCAGCATCTTAAAGAAATAGGTTTTAAAGAATGGGTTTATTTTAAACAAAAGCAGAAAATTGCTGTACCTTTATAGGATTTTAAAAGTTGCCCATTTCATATGGGCAACTCTTGTCTATAATTATTCGGTTTTAAATCAATAATTATTTAGTCTCCAATATAAAAAATACATTGAAAAAGAAAAATGAAAAATTCTGAGTCATAGATAGGACAGTCCTCTTCAATTTCTAAATATGTCTTGAACCATTCAGTAGTTTTCATTTTCCATCTTGCTATTTCTTTACCTTGATGATAGAACCTTACGTTCACGTCATTTACTTTGTCGAGCGATAATTTTATAATATCAGTAAGGAGGTGAAAAAGGTGGAAGTAACATTAAAAACAATTCTTCAAGCACTTAATGAACACTCGCTGGAAATCAACAATAGAATCGATAATCTTGAAATGAAAATGAATGACCGTATCGACAATCTTGAAACGAAAATGAATAATCGTATTGACAATCTTGAAACGAAAATGAATAATCGTATCGACAATCTTGAAACGAAAATGAATAATCGTATCGATAATCTTGAAACGAAAATGAATAATCGTATTGATACACTAGAAACTACTATGAACAAACGTTTTGATAAACTTGAAAAAAAATTCGATGGTCTAAGTGTAGAACTCTCCGAAACACAAGAAACCTTACATTGGGTAGCTACAAAAACATTACAACACGAACAAAAAATAAAAACACTCCAAGAGAAATAACCCTCAATAAATTCATCCTAATATCGATAAAATAGAGGATGGCACTTCACTTGATTGTCTAAGCGCCGCCTCTATTTGATCATAATTTTAGTAAACACACTCCTCTATACTAATCATAGATTTACAAAATACATCTTGTTACTCTTCAATTCTCCGTTCCAAATATTCACATCCAACCAATCGCAATTGGGTTAAAATGATTCGACTCATCTGTTACAAAATCGCCACATTTTTCAAAATCAATGGAAACAAATCTATCAACTCCTCAGACAAAAATTAAGATATTTTGCACTATTTATACAGTAGTTACGATTTTAATTTTTGAGGAGGAGTTTTTAAATGACAGTAGCTGATTTATTTAAGTTCAAAAATGAACAAATTAAAATTTTACATTTTACGTGGTTTGCTTTTTTCGTTTCATTCTTTGCATGGTTTAGTATGGCTCCACTAGCTACAACGATGATGGCAGATATGGATTGGTTAACACCTCAACATATGGCTGCATTAGGGATCTGTAACGTTGTACTAACCATTCCAGCACGAATCATTATTGGTTCCTTACTAGATAAGTATGGCCCTAGAATTGTTTATTCTGGATTATTAATGACAATGTCCGATCAAAAGGATCATCCTCTAGAATCGGTTAATCTCGGATTTAGACAGTAAACCTCCCGCCACTTAACTACGCTTGAAGTGGGGTTTTCATATTACATTCGAATAAATATTTCGCCAATAATTTCCTAACGTTTAAAAAGAGGGAATTCTTCCCTTCTTTTCTCCCTAAATATCTCTAACTGAATTAGAAAGGAAGATTTAATTGCCATGACACGCCAAACTTATCAACAATCCAGCCGAATTTTTTACTAAAAGAATAATCACCAAGTGGCATAAGAGCTTGTCCGCCATTCATTAAGTTCTCATAAAGTCGGTCTATTTCCTTTTCCGAATCACATGTATAAAACATTGAAAAAGATGGAGTGAACGTAAACTCATGCTTAACAAAACTATCAATGCACATAAATTCTTGTCCCTTCAATGAAAACGTAGCTTGCATGACACTTCCCTCCTTTCCTGCTTCATTTGCTCCATAGCGCACAATGCTGGTAATTTCCGAATCTTCAATTAAAGATATGTAATAATTCATTGCTTCTTCTGCATTTCCTTCAAACATTAAAAATGGCGTTACTTTTGACATTTTCATCAAACTCCTTTTTGTAGATTTTTATTCTTTCTTAACGTAAACCAAATCAAAGTTTATGTAAGCGCAATTTCAACTTTTTATTTACTTCATCTATATCAAATTCTTTATATTGTTGCGACTTTGCCCATTCTATCATTTCCTCATACTCAGGATGATCAGGGTTGGCGGTGATTTCCATAAATTCTTCATATCCACCTTCCCCGCCAACATCTTCTGGAGGCGTATTCCCTTCTCCGCTCAAACACTCAGGATAATTATTTGGATAATCATCAATTAGCTTAACAACCTCAATATTATGTACCCAATAATCACCAAAATCATACGTATACTTTATTTTTTTAAAAGCTGGCAAGTAATCTGTCAATTTCTTTTCTGTATCAAGGAACACTAGGATATCGTCGTCAGCATATTCAAATGCTTCCTCGTCATTTACTAAATTAACTATTGCTTTTTCCCCATCAAAAATATAAAAATCATGGAGATGATAGTCTCGCCATCCAAAAGTTATTTGTAATATTCGGTGTAGATTTCTAAATGTAATATGACTAGGTACAATTATGTTACGCAAAACATGATAGTTTTCAAGAGATAGTGTTACTTTTAACTCAACTGCGTGACAGCCAAAAATAGGCTTTTTGGTTAAAACTCCTAAGTCGCTGTACATCTGTTCATTTGGATAAAAATATTCGCCCTTGCCGTCACCCACTAAAAAACTGCTCGACAATTTACTAACTGCGCTTTGAATTTTCGTAGTAAGAGTAAGTTCAGAGGCGTGAAAATGAACTTCATCACAAGATTTATTCATTCGGGCCACCATCGATTTATTTTTTGTTTTCTCATAGATAATTTGTTTAGCAGCTTGGAGATATTCTTCAATTATTTCATCTTTCATACACTCTTCTTTAAACGTTTCCTTCACTGCCTGAAAAAACAATTCATTTAACTTAGGAAAATCTTTTTTTGTAAGACCATATAACACGATTATGTACCGATTTTTATTATTCACAAAAACAACCGTTTTTTTGCGATTAATCGTGATAAGATTCGCATGCCAAGAAAATAATGGATCTTCGTCTATTTCAGAAACTTGTTTCATATTTAATTCATCTAGTAGCTTTTTCGTACAATGAATGATCATAAATAAAATCTCCTTATCATGAAAGTTGATTTAATATTTTTTCAATCGCTGGTATGGTAGCTGGAGCCTGATCTAAACTTGATAATTCATCTAGCAATAACAATTTAATAGCGATATGGTCTGTTAATTTTGGAGTTCCTTCGATTAACTTACAATAATAGGTTGTTAAAAACGATATCAAAATCATAAATTTGCTTTCTGATGGTAAAAAAAAATTCGAGATACAACTATATTATACATTATTTACATATTACCATCACAAACACTATTTCTTCCTCTCAATTATTGCTTAATTCAATTAGTTTTTCAGCCTAGTAAACATTCTTGTTGAAATCACTTTATGATCTTGTTTCGGTAAGTAATAGCGAATTAATTATATTTGAAGCCTCGTTAATGACTTATAGAATAAACTGTTATATAATACACGAAAGGAGGTGACAAAAATGGAAACTGGAAAAATTGAAAACATGCTATCTCAATTAATCAAAATGGTAGGATCAATCCATTCAGAGCAACAGGAAATGAAACAAAATATGGCAAACATTGAACAGAAAGTTGAAACAATTGATCAGAGATTACAAACGCTTGAACAGAAAGTTGAAACAGTTGATCAGAGATTACAAACGCTTGAACAGAAAGTTGAAACAGTTGATCAAAAATTACTAAATTTAGATGATACTAGCGAAAAGCGTCATAAAGAGGTTATCGAACGCTTAAAGGAATTTGAAAACGATCAAGACTTTATTTGAGAGAAGTCTGTACGAAACGAAAGAGAGATAGAGAATATAAAAAGAAAATTAAGTTAAGCACATAATATCCTCAAAAATCAAAATTACCTCCTGATTAGAGTCAATACTCACCACATCATATTTATAGTTTAGACCACTACTTAACGATCCTTTGAATGATAAAACAAGAATAATAGTATCGTTTAGCTCCCTGAGTTACTTATTCTTATGTATCAAACACTTCGAGATTTTTTCCTTTTTTTTTATCTTCTTAACTAGGCCCCTAACAAACCTTGATAAGATAGTTGGACGATTGTGCCTTTGTCTCCATTGTGCATGTTCAGAAAAAAGTAATCGTCAACTCTGAGCATGACGATTACTTTTTATTTTTTCTACTTTACCACCCATAAACTTTGAATAGATTAAATCTCAAGGAGTTTGTAAATTTTTTTAACTCGTTTTAATTGAGCAACAGTGAGTTCTTGTTCTCTATTTTTCAACACATTTATAAATGGTTCTTTATTGTTTTCTGTTACGGCAAGAAGAGTACTTTCAGCATGCTGCGGAATTTCTTTTGGGCGACAAGTCTCAAGATGAGTAAGTAAAAAAGGAAAAATTTGTTCATTATATTCCTTGTTTACGGCTGCTAATTTTGCTAGAGTTAAAATCCCTTTATCAACAGTGATAACTGAGCCATTTTTTATAGTAGCGAAGATTTTTTTAAGATGTTCAATCATAGTTTCAGCTGACTCTTTAGCAATGGTTGATAATGCTGTCATTGCACCCCACACTAAACGATTGTTACGACTATATAGTAAATCTATGAAAGTCAAAGTGTATTTACTAATCAGTTCTGGTTTCATTGCTCCAATTTCATACGCTACTTTTATGCAATCGTTCTGAATTTTTTTATCTTTATTGGCTAAGTTTTCAATTATTTCATCTATACCTACAAGATTATTTTCAATCACTAATTCATTTGCTAGCTCAATATTTGGTTCTTCGTCATTTCGATTAAGTCGTGTCGCTAACTTGTTTATAACCGTCATTACCGTCACTTCCTTTTATTTTATCGCTTTTCGATAAAGATCTAAGCTCTTATAACCTGCACCGAAAATTAATTTCATTTCTTCTCGCCGTTTTGCTTTTGTCGATTCTTGTTTTGCACTATATACATACCGAGCCCAATCTTTACAATATCCAGGCGTAAGTGCTTGATAAAATGCAAGCAAATCAGGGGTATTCTGCAAATCTTTTTCAACGTTAGGTATCATCGCAATATAATCATCAACGCATTGACTTGCTTTTGCAGATGTACGATTTTTAGTTCGAGCTTCTGCTTTAAGTCCAACGACTGTAAAAACATCATCTAATCCTACCATCCGAGCAAGTTTAATTTTTCAACTATAGTTTTAGACACCTTAATTCACCTCTAACATGTATTCTATTGCATTTTCGGAGCAATTTCTATTGTCTTTTTAAACCTACTCTGTGCATTATTTGAACAACCAAACAATAACATTTATACCTAAAAAAAAACTAACCGGAAGGCTTTTTCCGATTAGTTTTTCTAATTAATTTGCTTTTTTCACCCATTCTGCAATTGTAACTGTACGCTTTGCTTGGTGTTTCACAGCTGCTTGAACATCTTCAATCATTTTTCCATCTTGCCCCACTGTAACACTTGTTCCATAAGGGTTTCCACCTGCTCCAAAGATTACTGGATCAGTATAACCAGGAGCAGCAACGATTGCTCCCCAATGGTACATTGTTGTATATAGTGATAAAATTGTTGCTTCTTGGCCACCGTGAGAATTTTGCGCTGAAGTCATAGCACTTACAACCTTATTTACTAGCTTCCCATTAAACCATAAACCACCAGTTGTATCTAGAAATTGTTTGAATTGAGCTGGTATATTACCAAAACGTGTTGGTACACTGAAAATAATCGCATCTGCCCATTCAAGATCATTTAAAGTTACTTCTGGAACGTCTTTTGTTGCATCAACATGAGCTTTCCAACCTTCATTTCCATCAATGACTGACTGAGGAGTAAGTTCAGGTATTTTTAAAACTTTAACTTCTGCCCCAACTTCTTTAGCACCTTCTTCAGCCCATTTTGATAATTGATAGTTTGTTCCACCCATACTGTAATAAATCACAGCTAATTTTACGTTTGACATATGATTTTCCTCCTTTATTTTTCCAAATGTCTTTTCTAATTCGAGATAACTACGCTTATTAAGCTAAAGAATGTTTGTCTTCTTGACCTTTAAAGAAAAGTTGATCAAGAGAATACAACTTACTTCCATTTAACACCAGATGAACACATATGATAAGTAATACGAGATCATACGCATAACCATCTAAAAACCCTGCTGCAAATTTCACTTTTAAAATTGCTCCAACCATAATAAACCCTAACAATGCAGAGACAATTCGTGTTCCAAATCCTAGAATTAGAGCAATGCCTCCAACTAATTCAATGATTTCAACAATATAAGCAATTGGTCCTGGTAATCCTATACTATCGAACCAACTAACTATGTTTTCAATACCACCTTGAAATTTAGCAGCACCATGTGCTAAAAATACAACCCCTAACACTACTCTTAATAATAATGCTCCAATTTCATTTTTGTTTGACATAACCTTTTCTCCTCCAATTAAATTATTATTAACACAAAATCTGATATTCTCTTTACATTTCTCGAATTAAATATTCTCTAATTCGAGATATTTTAAAATAAGAAATACATATACAATGACCCAAGATTACTAGAACCTATATTTTTACTATCAATATTTTTAAGTATTTATTTCCCCTCCTTAACTTAATCTGTTATTGAGTTATCTTTCATAATATCGACCATATTACTTTCTACTCGTCTTTCTTTTACCTAACAACTACCTTCCTTTCTAATTAAATTATTACAAATTAATATATTACGAATTCGAGATATATACTTAAAAAAATTAACTTCCCTGAGCATAATATCCTAACTTTTTTAATTGCTCAATTACCATCTTTTTTTCATTGAAATCTAATCCGCCAAATATTTCATTAATTGCAGCTTTATGTTTAGGAAAAACCTCATGCATTAATTCAGTTCCTTCTGATGTAATTACTGCATATGTGATACGGCGATCTTTTGGACAAGCTTTTCTCTCCAATAAATTTTTCTTTTCTAATTTATCGACTACATAAGTTATACTGCTGCTAGCAATCAGTACTTTTTCGCCGATCTTTTGTATTGGTTGATGTCCTTTATTATAAATCAATTCCAGAACTGCAAACTCTGTTGGATTTAATCCTAAACACTTTATATCTTCTTCCACACGCTTTTTTATTGATTGAAAAGCTCTTGATAATACAATAAATAGCTTTAGCGACAAATCTTCTTCATATTGTTTATTTTCCTGAATATCCATATCTATCATCCTTAAATATCTCGATTTCGAGATAATTATATAACTTTTTATTTTTGTTTGTCAACTGATTTAATAAATCAATTGTTTAGCATTTATAATAAATTAAAGCGTTAATCCTTCTTAGATTAACGCACCCATTTCCACAAATATTTCCCCCAATCCGGCTTATTTTTCACCTCCACGAGACCATATTACCACCGGAATTAGTAATAAGGATAAAATTCCTCCTGTAAATGATAATGTTAGATAACTTGAACCTGCCACAATCATTCCAGACAATGCTCCTCCAGCAGCTCCTGAAAATGCAATCAAAACATCCACTGTACCTTGAGTTTTAGCACGTGTGGAAATGTTAGTTGAATCAACAATAAGTGCAGTCCCACTTATCAAACCAAAATTCCATCCTAATCCAAGTAAAGAAAGAGCAATTATTAGAAGAAGCATAGAATCTCCTGGTGCAAATGCCGCTATTAAACCTGCCAGTAGCAACGTAGTTCCAGAAGCAATAGCCATCGCAGTACGACCTAACTTATCAACGAGGACACCTGTAACTAGTGAAGGGAGATACATGGCACCTATATGAAAACCGATAACAAGACCTACTGCACTCAAGCTATGTCCATGATGTCTCATATGAACTGGTGTCATTGTCATAATAGCTACCATTACAATTTGTGTAAGAACCATAATCGTTGCACCAACGATTATGCCCCTTTTGTTTTCTGTATGTTCAGTTAATACCAAATGTCCTTTGTCACTAGGTTCTTGGTTGGTCGCTTCTAGCGTTCTTGCTATAACTAATGGATCTGGACGAAGCATTATGAAAAGGACCACACCAGCTAAGATATATGCTGCAGCTCCTAAAATGAAAGGACCTACAAGTGGTGGAACACCAATAGAAAGAGCGAAATTCCCCATCACATTCACTAAATTTGGACCTGCAACTGCACCAAATGTTGTAAAAACCATCGTAATACTAATAGCAGTCGCTCGCTGTTTACTATTCGCCAAGTCCGTACCAGCATAACGAGCTTGTAAATTTGTTGCTGTCCCTGCACCATAAACAAGTAGGGAAGTGAATAAAAGAAAAACACTATTAATTATTGCTGCAATTATGACTCCTATTGCTCCAAGCCCACCGATCATAAAACCCGCTGTCAGACCTGTACGACGTCCATAACGTTGAGAAAGTCTCCCAACAAATAAAGCTGCTCCCGCTGACCCTAAAGTAAGTAAAGCTGAAGGAAGTCCAGCAAACGCATCAGTACCGAGCATTTGCTGTGCAAGAAGTGCCCCCACAGTAACTCCAGCTGCTAAACCTGCACCACCAAAAATTTGTGAAATACTTACAACGAATAATGTACGCTTGTAAAACATTTTTTGTTTTTCTGAAGAAAGAACGTAGCTTACCGAACCTGTTTGGACATCTACGCTTTTACACTATCTTTATGTAACATAAACTAACCTACCTTTCTAGAAACCTAACTCTAGCTCTTATTTACCTCCAACTAGATTTGAATTATCATAACACGCAATCGAGTAGGAGGGGGTGATTAACCCCCGACCTCTCACACCACCGTACGTACCGTTCGGTATACGGCGGTTCAATTAAGTATGACGTAGATATTCATATCGTTGATATAAACTTTTCAACCC
>JAKFDP010000027.1:0-13284 GCA_036676095.1 Anaerobacillus sp.
AAACCCGTGTCCAGAACCCATAATTTTAAGATAACTGATGTCTATAACTACTTGACTGCCAAGATGATAATCTCCCGGTGGAATATAGATAACCGCACCCGGCTTTCCGCCTTTATTCACATCAGTGTCCGTTTGCCTACTTTTAATATCTGCTATAATGCTATTGATTACCTCACCAATATCCTCATACGGATTACCGACAGGCCACTCTGTTACGTCGTAATAATTTTTACTAGCCATAAATAAATTCTCCTATCAATTTAGTGTGTTTGTTCATAAACTCCTTTTTCCTTGATATAGCTGGAAGTAAAGCCTTACGAATTCGTGCTTTTCCTGCAGCTTTTCTGAGATTCTCCTATACCTTTTGAAGCACCCGTTAAAATAAAATAATTCACTGTTCCATCTCCCATTTTCCAAAAGAAATAGTTATATTCTCTGAATTTATATAAAATTCCTTTTATAATATATATATCCAGTGTTTTTGAGAATTTTATTCAATTAAATGGCCCTTTAACGGAACAACTCTATTTTCAATCAACAGTTCATTAATCCGCTTTTTAACTCAAATGTTCTTTCCTTTCACTATAGAACACAAGTCCCGTACGGGAACCTTGGTAACAAACGAAAATATATTTATTAGGATTGTTATCATCATTACTGCGTTCCTTGGAATTGTGAATGGGTATTTTTGCATATCCCCCCGAAAAGGTTTATTATGAAAAATCCCCCTCAGATGTAAAAGGTTCAGGAGGGATTTCGTAATATTTGATTGAGGGATAGAGCTACTGTTTTTAAAATTTTGTTCATCGATTTTTTTTTCACAATCGCGCCCTATAATGGAATATTTAAATGTTTTCTTTAACTCTATACCAATATTTATAAGTTTCGGAATATCCAATTTTTGAATATAGTCTTAATGCAGGGCCGTTATTCAAAAGAACAGATAGATAACTGTATTTAGCTCCATTTTCTTTCCCCCATTTTAATAAATTCAATATCAACTGTTCTCCGAAGCCTCGATTCCTAAAATTAATATCAGTTACAATATCATAAAGTCCTACGTACTCCCTTTCTATGACTCCAAGCCCACAAGCTCTCACATTCCCCTGATAATATAGAGATATAAAGCACTTTTGGGTTGCAATATTAGACAACATTTGTACCATAGTATCCTTGTTTTTTTCTTCAACATTATTCAGTCTACAAAAATTATTAATCCACTCGTCGTTAATATTTGCGTCTAATTTTATGGAATGGAGAGTTGGTTCTATGATTCCTGCAAGATCCATGGTTTGGACACTTGTACCATCAATCAAAGAATAAGCCTTCTCCTCTAAAATATCATCTAAATTTTCTGGTTTAACAAATGGAGTAATTTTAAATGTGGTACGTAAATTATTATTCGAGTAGATTTTTTCGCATTCTTCAATTTTTTGGTTTAAATCGTAAGTTGAATAATAGATAGGATTTATCGAATTAGCACGTTTTGTATAACCATTTGAAAATCGTAGTACCCACCCATCATAAAGCAACGTAGATAAGGGCTGCCAATTGTTCAAAGATAATTCTTCAATAATTTTATAATTCACTTTTTATCCCTCCAGTACTATTTTTTAGTGTTTTTCTCAAGGTGTTGTATAACAAATATCACCCTTAAACAAATACAAAAAACACAATTCTTATTTTGGAATTGCGCCCTATAGTTGAAGAACCAAGTAAGTTATTCAAATGAAAAATTATAAAAAACATAGTTTAATACAATTCTAAATCCAATATTCTCTGCAACTGCAATAGAGGGCTTATTTACTTCCATACAACCCCATATATGTTTAAATAAAACAGCCCTGTTGTTAAACAGTGCTGTTTTATTTCGTTTATTAAGAACTAAACGCCTCATAACGAACTTCTTTTAATTGGGCTCCTTTTCCTGAAAGGACAATGCTTGTTCCTTTTTCTTTTTCATATGCCGTAAATGTTGCGACTTTTTCCCCCTTATTCACAAAGATTTCAACTGAATGAAGATCCACATAAAATTCTAGTGTGTTTTCTTTATTGTTAAAACAGTCACGTACGGTAATTGGTTCACTATCTCCATAATCAGAAGTAATCACAACAGAATTGGATGATGGATCCACACTCACGCGTGTTGCTGTTGTTTCTTCCTTGTTTAATTCAACAACAAACGATTCACTCTTAGATAATAGTGATAGGGATAAATATCCTGTTCTTCCGCTTTCAATGTGCAAGTCCTCATTTAATGAAACATGTTCATGAACAGCAACAGGTGTGAAATAATCGTCATGGCTAATATAAGCTTGTTGAATCAATGTGTTGTTTTTGATGTGTAACTTTCTTGGTAAACTCATCATGCCGTTATAGCCGTATTCTTTTGGTGGTGTTGCTTTTGTCCAACGATGCATCCATCCAATTAAAAGTCTCTCTCCGTTTTGACCGTCCGTTGTTTGTGGTGCGTAAAACGTTGCATAATCTAGCAAGCCCTTTGCCTCAGGAGTGAATGCTCCGTTTTCAAAATCCATGTGTCCAATCACATAAGACGTCTTTTTCTCTACTTCTCCGTCAAATTCAGGGTCGCATGGCATTTCTGAGAAAATTAGCATATCTTTTCCGTCTAAGTGGAAGAGATCTGGACATTCTAGTAACGTATTTTCTTCAAATGGCATTTGAAAAATAGAAGAATGAAAGCTCCACTGAAGTAAATCTTTTGATTGGAACATGATGATTTCACCACGACGTTTCGCGTTTCTTACCGCTAATACACAGTAGTATACCCCGTCACGCTCTAACACTTTAGGGTCTCTGAAATCACAAATGAGATACCCTTCTGGCAATTCTTTTTCGCCAATCACGGGATTTAATTTGGATTTCTCGAAATGGATACCATCCTCTGACACTGCAACACACTGACGTTCAGCAATTTGTGATTCATCTTTATCAAACCCTAAGTTAGGATCAATATGACCTGTATAAATGAGATAGAGCTTCCCATCCTTTTCAATCGCACTTCCAGAAAAACATCCGTTTGCATCATACGCTTTGTCATTGGCCATCGCTACGGGAAGGTACTCCCAATTGACAAAATCATTTGTTGTTGCATGACCCCAATGCATGTCATTCCATACAATGTCATACGGGTAATACTGATAAAAGAGCTGGTATTTCCCTTTGTAGAATGAAAAACCATTTGGGTCATTGATCCATCCGATTTCTGGTGAAAAGTGAAAAAGGGGTCGGTTATTTGTTTTATGTTTGTTTTCTTTGATATAGTCGTTTGCTTTTTGTAGTCGATTCATAGGGCACCTCTTTTATTTAATTCCACTTTGCATGGAACCTTCCACAATGTATTTTTGGAAAATGATATAAAGAATAACGATTGGAATCATTACGATTGTTAGTGCAGCCATCATGTGACTTGTGAAAATGTTATACTTGTCTGCAAAAACCGCATTAAGGGCAACTTGAATAGGCATCAAATCTGCGTTTGATAACGCCATAACCGGCCATAGAAAATCGTTCCATGATGCTAAGAACGTTAAAATTCCAACTGTAATATACATATTTAAGCTTGACGGCATGACGATTCGGAAGAAACATCCGACTTCACTTAGTCCATCGATTTTTCCTGATTCAATCAATTCACCAGGGAAGGATAAGAAATGTTGTCTGAATAAGAAAATGTTCATCACATTGATGATAAATGGCAGCAAATAACCTGGAATCGTGTTGATTAATCCCATTTCATTTACCACTAAAAACAAGGGAAGAATGGTCGCTTCAATTGGCACAATCATAAGAGCGATAATAAAAATTAAAATCCAATCTTTAAATGGAAATTTAAATCTTGCTAGAGCATATCCTGCCAATGAATTGATGGTTAATCCTACAACCACTGTAACGGATGCATAAATCAAACTATTTCCAACGTTCTTAAAGATGTTATAAAAACCTAATAACTCCACATAGGAATCAAACGAAAGATCAGAAAATCTTGGAACAAAGGCAAAGATTGTATCAATATCTTTGTAAATCACTTCATCGATTTTAAATGAAGAAAGAATCATCCAAATAAGAGGAAGTAAAAATTGTAATGCCACAAGAGACGCCAAGATATAAAACAAGGTTTTCTTTACAATTTTCATGCTGCTTTCTCCTCTCTAAATAGCTTTTTAATAATGATTGAGATAACGACTAAGAAAATCGTGAATACTAATGTAATGGCACTTGCATATCCAATGTTTCGGTGACGGAATCCATATTCATAAATGTATTGCAAAATGGTAATCGTTGAGTAATCCGGACCTCCACCTGTCATAACCATCGGTTGAACAATGAGTTTAAACGCCTGAATCGTGGTGGTGATCACTAAAAACATCAGAATGGGTTTTAATGACGGAATGGTAATAAATAAAAACTTTTGGAACGCATTGGCTCCGTCAATGTCCGCTGCTTCATAAAGGCTTCCATCAATATTTTTAAGTCCTGCTAATAAGATCATCATTTGATACCCACACCCTGACCATGCAGAGATCGCAATGATCGTATACATTGCTTGAGACGTACTTGAGAGGAAAGGCTGCTTTGAAATCCCAACATTTGCAAGGAGTTCATTAATTAATCCAGATGTTGGGTTTAACATGACCGTCCATAGGATTGAGATGACAACAAGAGATAAAACAGCTGGTGAAAAATAGGCGGTACGGAAGAACCCTACGCCTCTGATTTTTTTGTTGACAATGAGCGCAAGTCCAAGTGCCATCGATAGTTGCAGAGGAACAACAAACACCACAAACTTAATCGTGTTCATGAAACTTTGGATTAACACTTCATCTGTCATCATTCGCTTAAAGTTTTCAAGCCCAATAAATTCTTTGTCGTTTGGTTTTAATAAATAGTAATCCGTAAACCCGTACGTAAACGCTAGAATAATTGGTAAGACAATGAAGAGAATCGCAAGAATTAAAGCAGGTGTTAAAAATCCGTAAGCGGACACGATATCTCTTTTTTTATAATGTCCGCTTTGTCTGAAGTGTTCGGTTGTATTTCTCACTTTTACAAAACGTTTGATAAATTTCTTCATGGTTCACACCCCTTTTTAAAAAAGAATAAGAGGTGAGGTCATCGCCTCACCTCTTACTTTTACAAACGATTATTTTTTGTACTTTGCAAATTCTAATTCAATTTTCTTCGCTGCATCGTCTAAATATTGCTTGATCGTTGCTTCATCTGTCGCTTTGTTTTGAGCGATTTTTAGAATGACGTCTTTTGCAAAGGTTTCAGAAAGATAAGGATATCCAGGTGATACAGGACGAGATTTGTTTGTGTTTTCCACTTGATACTTTAATACTGTCCATGCATCGTTGTGATATGGGTTGTCTGTATTTGTATCAATCGCGTCAACGGAATTGATTCTTGTTGGAATGGAACCGTTTTTAGCGAAATATTCTTTTGTTGCTTCGTCGTTATTTAACCATTCCATGACTTCAACGATTTGCTTGATGCGTCCTTCGTCTTCTTCTTGTCCGTTACGAACAAATGCCCAAGAACCTGATGGTGTGTATAACCCATCGAAGTCTTCACTCATTTTTGGATAACGAACGGTTTTGAATTTTAAATCAGGATAATTATTGATAAGTTCATTTACATACCAGAATCCGCTAACAGATAGTGCTGATTTTCCTGTATGGAATGTTTTTTCGGATTCTGTCGCACTAGCAAGTGCTGGTTCAGCAAATAATTGCGCATACTTTGTTAATGCTTCTACACTTTTGTCACTGTTTAATACGCCATCAACTGTTACACCATCTTCAGCGACGATGTTTGCATCATTTCCCCAAAGAAGTGGTGTGAAGTAGTATGTTCCTAATTCATAGGCACCTGCAGTAATGTCTGTTAGTAATAAACTTACAGGCACTTCATAATTTGCAAACGCTGGATCATCCGACGTTTTTGCAAACTCGTCCACTTTTCTTGATAACTCAATAAATTGATCCCATGTCCAGTCTTGATCAAGTGAAGGAACTAATGCTTTTACTTCTTCAGGTAATGCATTGATCATGTCTTCGTTATACATGATGGCTACGCCTGAGTCTGAATAACCCATTCCGTAGAATTTCCCGTCCACTGTTCCTTGGTCGATGATCGCTTGCGTGAATCCATCTTTGAATCCTTCGCTCATGTATTCATCTAGTTCACCAAGTAATCCTGATTCAACGTAAGCCCCAATATCAGGTCCGTCTAATGTGAAAATATCAGGCATTTCATTTGCTGTAATTGCTGCATTCAGCTTATCTATGTAGCCTGAACCAGCTCCTGCACGTGTGATGTTTTGTATTTCGACTTTTGGTCCTTCTGGATGAGCCTCATTGTAGCTCTTTACTCGGTCAGCAAACATCTTTCCTTCTGGATGATCTGCTGCGGCTTGTGTCCAAACAGTGATTTTTTCTTTGTCGCTAGCCTGTTTTGAATTACATCCTACTAATGAGATGGCTAAGACTAATGCTGAAACTAACAAAATAAACTTTTTCATACTGCCTTTTAACCCCCTAGATTAGAATATTTCGTGAAAACGTATTCACGCTTTCTGATTTCATGTTACAACATCAAAAAATGTGTGTCAACAATTTTTACAAACGCTTTCATTAATCCGAAATATATATTATACTAAAAAAAGTAATTCCTTTAATTAGAGGTATTCATATATAAAGAATACGTTTTCTCAGCGCTTGAAAGGAGCCATGTATGAGTAAACTTACGATGAAAGAAATTGCGAAACTTGCAAATGTTTCACAAGCCACTGTATCACGAGTGATCAATGGTAATAAAAGCGTCAATGAAGAGGCTGCAAAACGGGTGCTCAAAGTCATTGAAGAAGTAGGGTTTATCCCAAATAATGCTGCCCAAACATTAAAAAGAAGCCACTCAAACATTATCGGTGTCTGTGTGACCGAGACCTTTAACCCATATTTTGTTGAATTGATTGATACACTAGAACTTGAAGCGCGTAAACGTGGATACAATATTCTATTGCACAACTCAAAACACAATCCGATTACCGAATGGGAAAGCATCCAAAATTTCATCGCCCGACAAGTAGACGGAATTATCCTTGTCCCAAATGGTGAGTACAATATCCAACGATTGAACAAACTTGCTATCCCAACTGTAATCATAACGAAAAATCGAGAATCTCTAGATAGTATTGGTCTTGATCACATGCAAGCTGGAAAGATTGCTGGCGAGAATTTTATCTATGCAGGTCATAAAAAATTTGGGTTTATCGGGACGGTTCCTGATGAGAAGTATTTGGGCTACAAAAGTGTCTTGTTTGAAAACGGTTTTGAGTTAAACAGTTTAATCAATATTAAACAGACCTCGACAAATAATTTTTTGATACAACAAGACATAGAAGCATATTTTAATCAGGCTGACCGCCTCGATTTCACATGTGTCTTCGCTGCAAACGATATCATGGCGCTTGAATTCTTGAAAGCTGCTCAAAAAAGGGGAATCCGTATCCCTGAAGATATCAGTTTGATTGGCTTCGATGATACGTATCTTGCTAAAATCATGGGGATTTCCAGTATCCATCAACCCATCGAAGAAATGGTCAAAACCACCATTGAGATTCTTCTCAATCGAATTGAAAACGAAGTCTCATCAGAAAAGATTAATATACAATTAGCCCCCACATTAATTGAAAGAAAAAGCTCTAATTTTAAAAGATAACAATATCACTTTGGCTGTAAAAAAGGGAGCCATAATGTATATTAAGATTTCATTAAATATCAAAAGCATTTTTAAAAGGCAACTCCCTATTATTGGGTTAGTTGCCTTCTTCTAAAATCATTAAGTAATAGGGAACGAACCATACAGCATCAATTGCAAAGGGCAAGTGCCTTAAACATAATAATTAATGCCATCAGTATCTGGAATACTCTGCATCTAACAAAAGCAGTTGAATACCAAAAAGATTTAGGTAATTTTAATGAAGACTTGTTACATCATATGTCTCCTTTAGGGTGGGAGCATATCAATTTACTAGGAGAGTACCGTTTTAATTCTGAAAAAATGGTTTCGGTAGATTCTCTAAGACCACTAAAACTGTCTTAACGTTGTTAAAATTGGGGTAATCGTCTTGAAATGGAAAGATTCCATAATGTACATTGGGATTATTTTTTTCAATTTCAGATAAAGCCCATGTCCCCATAACATACATAGCCCCTTCCCCCGCCGCGAATTTACGATTCACTTCGAAAAAATTATCCTGAAAGGAATTTTTTTGCACAGAAGAAAGAGCAGTGATCGTCTTATCTGAAATGTCTCTCCACACGGTGTTATTCGCTATCTGAAATGTTTTTTGCTCCCAATAATGATTGTTCAAGTCATTGGCCACGAAATTTAAATTAAAAATACTTGATTTGTTTGCATCCTTATTTGGCATTAACAACGGTGTTTTTCCCGCAGCTTTTAAAGCTTTCATCACCTCAATAAATTCATCCCAGGTTTGTGGAATGGAAAGATTCAGTTCTTGAAAATGCTTGATATTATAAAGTACGCCCACCGCATTCTGGGTTAAAGCCACTCCATACATCTTTCCATTTACTTGATAACGATTTTGAATGTTAGGTTCGATATTCTCGATAAAATCTTCCTCTATCAAATCTAGTAAATATCCTTTATTAGCCCTGATGAGATAATCTTGCTCAATCGGATAAGTAATAAAAATATCCGGTATATCCCCTCTCGCTACTCTTGTTTTTAAAACCCTAAAATAGATAGACAAATATAACGAAAAAGAGACTTCATAGAACCCTCTGTATTTCCTATAAATTTAATTTTAATTAATTCGGATCAAAAATCTTATTCTCAATACTACTATAATTCTGAAAATATTGATATTGAAAAAATCTAACAATAAAGGCGTTTAAAGACCACATGCTGGAGGAATTTTCTTCACGCTTGATCAAATTCACCCCAAAATTGAATGAAAACTTCAAAAACGCCTTCAAAGATGAAATTTGCTATCAAAAATAGCCCCTTACAGGCCAAAAACCGTTCCAAAAGTGAATATTGTTCGTTCGATAATGTGGGGCATTCCCTTTATGGTAGAGGTACCCGGGAATACATGAAAAAGCGCGCTTTCTGAAAGGATTTCCCCTTGGAAAGCTTTGAACAATTAATCGACCAGTACCAACCGATGATCCATAAAATCATAAACTCGCTCCACATTTACAAAGACCATGATGAATTCTATCAGCACAGTCTCATTGCCCTTTGGGAAGCCAGCAGGCGGTTTGACTCGGAAAAAGGAAACTTCACCAACTACGCCTACTCTTATATCAAAGGGTACCTTCTCATGGAACTAAAACAATTACACAAAGACCAAGAACGAAATGTTCACCCTGAAGAGGAATTCTGGGATCTCGCAGCGGCTTCCCCTTCCGGCGGCGGTCCATTAGAAGAGGAAATCCTGTTATCCTACTGCCAAACGCTGACACCGAACCAAAGGAAATGGGTAGTATATACCATCGGTCAGGGCCTCACTATTAGAGAAATTGCTGAACTTGAAAAGGTCTCACTATCCGCGGTGAAAGGGTGGCGGAGCGGGGCTAGAGAAAAAGTGAAGGAATTAATGAGTCTAAAAGACTAGCGGTAATCGAGTTGTGACAGGCAATATATGATCGAGTAGGAGGGGGTGATTCCCCCCGACATCTCACACCACAGTTCGTACCGTTCGGTATACGGCGGTTCAATTAAGTTTGACGTAGAAATAATATCTGCGATATAGACTATTCAGCCCTCAGACTACTCCAATAAGAGTTATCGCGGGTTTTATGTAGAATCGGACTACTGGCTATTCTCCAGTATTTCTTTCTAGAGTTTCCCCATTCGTAGGCCTTGTTTGGTGGTACACCAAAACCTTTAAGTTTTCTTACTCTGGTTTTGGGTATTTTCCATTGTTTCCCTATAGACTGCACGTATGATGGGCGTACATGTTAAAAGGCAGCCGACACTGTCGACTGCCTTTCAGTACAAAACTTTGAGAAAATTTCCTTTAGCAAATAGGGAGCTATTTACAAGTAGAACATTTGCTTTTTAGAAATTCGCTCATGTTCCAAGATTTTTCTTTTGTTACTATGGTTTCGACCTTATAATCGTAAAATATGTTTTTGAATTTATTGAAATACTCCTTAATAATTACCCTATCGCTCGTTAGTTTTTTCTTACTATCTATTTCTGCGATCACTAAGTTTTTTCCATCTTTGTAAACCTTTAAATTCTTCTCGTTAAGGTAGAGATAAAGTGTATCTTTTCCTGAATACTCTTTGATAGTATCTGTTCCATACCCATCTTTGAAAATATAATTATCATTTCCTGCATATCCCGAAAGACTATCATTCCCTGCTCCTCCGTCAAACGAGTCTCTGCCACCATGTAATGTCTCGCCTGCTCCTAATAAATTGTCATTGGTAGAACTAGGGACAATTTCTCCATTTTTAAATTTAAATAATTTAAATTTTTTAATTCCATGTTCTTGAAGGATACCATCTTTTTTGCCCAAGTAAGGAAGGATATATCTTTTTCCAAGATGTTCACTAAAAATACCAGCACCGACTAAATCAATATTAATAATGTAGTTCGTAATATAGGCATTATATTTCCCTGCAACATTGTTGTTCCATTGCGTTTTGGTCATTACATCAGGCATAAGCAGGGAAACATGCCAAAAACCTGGTGCATTAAATGTAACAGCCTTTTTAAAGTTTTTCACATTTAATACTCCCGATTTAGTATCTAGTACAATTTTTTGTGTTAACCACCCGCCTAAGGAATGTCCTGTAATAAAAATCGGGTTTTTAGGATTGTTGGTTACTACTCTTTTTACTAAGCTCCTTGCAGAAGATACCTGCTTGGGTAATATCCCTCTGGCTAGGTCCTTATCTGCCTTTATATCTAATTTAGAACTAGATTCTGTTCCCCTAAATGCGATAACAATTTCATTTGTTTTTGGTTTTTTAAAAGCAGCGCCATAAAATCCAGTCTTACTATCGTTCTTAACATCGATAATCTGCCATTTAATCTTACCATCTGAGTACACATTTCCTTTTTTTAATGAATTATAAACGGAACTGCTTAAATAAATGAAATTTTGTGTTGTCACAGTTTGTGTTGCTGCTTCAACATCATGTCCTGGTCCAGTCACGAAAGGAACACTGAAGACAAAAACAAAAGCTAAAACGGAAGAAAGTATCTTTTTACGCATAAATCAAACCCCTTATGAATTTTATACTTCTCATTAATAAACGCTCGAATCAAAAACCTAGAAAATCTACACCTTTAACCGGCGATTTGACTCCGATGGGCCGCCACCGACAGAGGTAGTTCCCAGAATTCTTCATCAGGGTGAACATTTCGTTCTTGTTCTTTGTGAAATCCTGTTATCCTACTGCCAAACGCTTACTCTGAACACTACTATCCTTTAATGTTTAATAAACTATTACACTTTTAACCTTACTCTTGTTGCCCGCTGAATCTTTAACATAAACCGTTAATTTGGATTTTTTCTTTTGTTTTTTGATTTTTACTTTAAAATTTCCTTTGCTATCCACTTTCGCTGTACCAATTTTTTTGCTTTTATTGTAGACATAAACCGTGGCTTTCTTTTCCGCTTTCCCTTTTATATACACGGTCTTACTTGTTACTTTGTTAACGGTTGGTGTTTTCGGAGCTGTTCTATCTAGTACTTTAACAATTCTCTTACTACTCTTGTTTCCTGCTAAATCTAATGAATAAACACTAATTGCTGTACCTGCTTTTTGCTTGCTGATTTTAATCGAGTATTTTCCATTGTTAGCTGTAGCTGAACCTAACTTTTTACTTCCAACCCACGCATAAACCTTTGATTTCGACTCTGCTTTTCCAGTAATAATAACAGATTTATCTGTTACTGAAGTGATGGATGGTACAGTCGGAGCAGTCCTATCAATTACTTTAGTAGTTCTAGTACCACTTTTATTTCCGGCTGCATCTACTGAATAAACACTAATTACTGTACCAGCCTTTTGCCTGCTAATTCTGATCGAGTACTTTCCATTACTTGCGGTTGCTTCACCTAACTTTTTACTTCCTGCCCATGCATACACCTTTGATTTCGACTCTGCTGTTCCACCAATGGATCCAGAATAGTCAGCAACAGTACCTATGGTTGGTACAGCTGGAGGTGTAAGATCTAGTACCTTTAAATTAGTTCCCTTCGTTAATTGGAACACAATCTTACCAGCAGCGTCTTTTCTTAGAATTTCCCCTGCGTATGGGGCGTAGTAATGATAAGTAACAACATGAACAGGAGGGGTCTGCTCACTAAGATCATTTTCCACATCCCTATCCTGTCTTACAACCACCACATTTGTAAACGTTCCAGCAGGAGTGATTACAGTGCTATTGGTGGATTCAATTTGACGAGAATAATAGATTGGAACCAACTTACCATCCACGATCTTATTGTTTTCAAAGATTTCCCACTTTTTACCCTGTACAATTGGATACGCGATTGCTTGAACAGGTACGTGAGATGGGATATTAGTTTCATATAGACCTTCATTAGTTTCTTTTACAAACAAGTACCCTCTTGGACTTTTCCACCAATCGTACTCATTAAATTTATCACTAAAAGCATAGTTATAATTTCCATTAGCATCCGTATATTCAAAGGTACTAGTTGGATTCATTAAATAACTAATTGTTGCTGCTTGGGCCGGTTTTGATATAGCAGGTGTAACGATGCTAAATAGTAATGTAAGAGCTATAGAGATTTTTAACAAAACATTCTTCAATTCATATGTCCTCCTATATTTAGATATATTTTCCATTAAAATTTTACTAGAGAAGCAGCTAATTGTCTATTGAATGCAACTTTTTTACCGTGAAAATAGTAGCATACGGAGGAGTTTATTTAGATTTCCATTTTATATCCAGCGAATGTCGTAAGTTTCGATAAATATGTAATAAGTGGCCGATATTATGTAGTAAGTCCCTATAAATATGTAATAAGTTTCTGGAGTATGATAGAATTCCCATTTAATATCCAGTAAATGTCGTAAGTTTCAAAAAATATGTAAAAAGTGGCCGGATTTATGTAGTAAGTCCCTATAAATATGTAATAAGTTTCTGGAGTATGATAAAATTTCTATTTAATATCCAGAAAAATGTCGTAAGTTTCGGGAAATATGTAATAAGTGGCCGGATTTATGTAGTAAGTCCCTATAA
>JAKFDP010000028.1:0-17007 GCA_036676095.1 Anaerobacillus sp.
TGGAACGATTCAAGTACCAGCAAGTGGCCAACCGATCATACTCCTTGCAGAGCGTCAAACATCTGGGGGATATCCTAGAATTGGTTCGGTGATTACCGTAGATTTGCCACGCTTAGTACAACAACCACCTAGAACAAAAATTCGTTTTGAAGCAACTACTATTGAAAAAGCACACCAGCTATTTATTAGTCAAGAAAAAGTGATCAAACGACTTGAAATTGCCGCGCAAGTATATTAATGTTACATTTCTAGGTACTGTCATTAAGGAAAGATAGCAAAAATTACATATCTATTAAATTATTTATTTAGCTTTTCAAATGAGTTTTGGTATAATCTTCATTATAAGTGAATGTTTGTCTATCGTTATATGGTGAACATTAGAAATTAAGTGGGAGGAATAGTTTTGATTGAGAGAATAAAGGAAATTAAACCATTAAATAAGGAAATAGGGGAAAATGTAAGTGCGTATATCAATACGCTAACAAAGCCACTAGGAAGTCTAGGAAGACTTGAGGAAATAGCAATTACGCTTGCAGAAATTACTACTGAAGAATTTCCGGTTGTCACTCCTCCTGGGGTAATTGTCTTTGCGGCTGACCATGGCATTGTAGAGGAAGGGGTTTCTGCGTTTCCACAAGAAGTTACTACCCAAATGGTGCTTAACTTTCTACATGGAGGTGCAGCGATAAATGTATTTAGTAGACAAATTGGTGCTCGTTTTGAAATCGTCGATGTTGGAGTAGCTTCAGACATAAATGAAGATGGGGTTGTTAATCGGAAAGTTCGATATGGTACAGCAAACTTTTGTGAACAAGATGCAATGACGAGAGAAGAAGCAATTCAAGCGGTTACCGTTGGTTACGAACAAGCTGAAAAAATGATCGAACAAGGAATTAAGTGTTTAATCGTTGGCGAAATGGGGATCGGTAATACGACAACAAGTAGTACGATCTTAGCTGTCTTAAGTGAAAAGAACGTAAGTGAGCTAGTTGGATATGGAACAGGGATTTCAGAAGAAACTTATATCCACAAACAAAATGTTATTGAACGGGCAATCAAATCCCGCCAACCGATTCAATCAGATCCAATTGATATTTTAGCTAAAGTTGGTGGATTAGAAATCGCAGCGATGGCAGGGGCGATGCTTGCAGCCGCAGCAAATCGAATACCTATTTTAGTTGATGGTTTTATTTGTACAGTTGCTGCGTTAGTTGCGAAGCAATTTAATAATTATGCAAGTGATTATATGTTTGTCGGACACCAGTCTGTCGAAGCAGGTCACATAACAGCAATTAATCTATTAGGAAAAAAACCACTGCTTAATTTAGGTTTACGGCTAGGTGAAGGCAGTGGGGCAGCGGTCGCTTTTCCAATTTTACAATCAGCAACGTTAATGCTCAAAGAAATGGCGACGTTTGCTTCAGCAGGAGTTTCGAATAAAGAGGAGTAATTACTTAGCGATCTAAACAAAAAAGATGGTTGCAAAAAGAGCGAATAGCTATTTTTTGCAACCATCTTCATTTTATAGCATAAACTTTTTCAGTTGATAGAATAAGAAAACAAATGCCTATGATGCCCGTGAAGGGAGCGAAAAGGTCGAAACGGTCATCAAAGAGGCGGAATGATGCCCGAGAAGGGGATTTTTAGCAGCGATGTTTATTCGACATGGTGAAAAATTTTTTTAAAAAACTAAGGCTTTCGCATTATAGACTTGGCGAAAGCCTTAGTTTTTCTAATTATTCTCAGTCAATCTTTCAATAATATGACCAGCAATTTCTACGTAATTTTGACTATCAGTATTAATTTTTAAGTGATGGTGCGAATATATTTCCTGCCTTGTATAAAAAAGAGCTTCAATTTCTTCAAGCGAACGCCCTTGTAAAACGGGGCGACTGTCAATTAAAAGATTGAGCCTTTCCTTCCAGGTATCCCATGAAACATCAAGATAGATGACAATACAGTTATCCATACAAATGTTGCGGATTTCATTTTGCAGAAAAGCACCGCCACCAAGCGAAATGATTTTTAATTTTTGTGTACAATAGTGGCAAGTTACTTCCTTTTCTTTTTCTCGAAAAGCCGTTTCACCAATTGCTTTAAATATTTGCGAAGTAGGCATTCCGTATTCCTTTTCAATTTCTTGATCAATATCAATAAATGGCCGAGATAATTTTTTGGCGACAAGCTCCCCAATTGTTGTCTTACCAACTCCCATAAAACCAATAAATACGATGCTTTTTTCTGTTAATGACATTTTCTGATTATTCATTTACAAACACTCTTCCTTATTTAAGCTAGAATCTTTCATCATACTAATTAATTGTTGAAGTGTTTCAATCGGAATTTGACCAGGAGCAGAACTTTTTCCACCAACTGCAAAGGTAATCGCTGAACCGTAATACCAACCAATCATCCTGCTAATTGCACCCAGTTCTCCCATCGACATCGTTACAACAGGAATCGTTAACGCTTCATTTGCCTCTTTTGTTACTTCTAATAAAGAAAACACATCTTGCTTAGTCTGAGGCATAACGGCTGCTTTGGCAACGTCTGCGCCATAAAACTCCATTAATGTTAATAGTTTAAACAGTTCCATTTTTTCAGGAGTAAATTTAAAATTATGAAAAGATAAAATCAGCTTTTTTTGCTGTTGTTTTGATACAGCTCTAAGCCGATTAATATGCTCTGGATTACTCATTACTTCCAAGTCAACCATATCTACGAATTCACTTTCGCATACGTTACATAAAAGTTCAACTCGTTTGTCTTCATCTAAAGGAATCTTTTCTCCGCCTTCTTTTTCGGATCGAATCGTAAACAGCAGTGGGATGCCATTACTGTGCTTATGTATTTCTTCTAAGGTCGCTAACACTTGCTCAAGGTTGTCAATCTCTGCAAAAAAATCAACACGCCACTCTAGCAAATCAGGTTTCTTAGCGACAATCATTGTTAATTCAGCAACAATTTCACTTTTGTCCTTTCCAGTTAATGGCGTGCAGATACATGGGAATGTATTTTCATTAAAAATTTCTAACATGTTAAAGATCCTCCTATTGTCTCTCCTCATTCGTTTCCATTCTTTAAAATTATTATAATGATAAACGACAATTGCCTGAACTACAAGTGGGAAAAATATTTGTAGATATATATAGTTAATGTCAAATAAACCTTTTCATGAATAAAAAGCATTTACCGCCATACTCATTTAATACTGAAGGGAGGAGCTTATGGAAATGAAAACATATCCGAAAGTTGCCTATTTTTGTATGGAGTATGGCTTAGATGTATCGCTGAAAACATATGCTGGTGGGCTTGGTATCCTAGCAGGAGACTATTTAAAAGGAGCAAAAGATTACAATTATCCAATTGTCGGTATAGGAGTAAAATGGAAGCAGGGGTATGGAGAACAAAAGATAGCCGAAAATGGTCAACCGTACGATGCATATGTTAATCATAATTATGATTTCTTAGAAGATACAGGTGTTTCAGTAACGGTTAAAATTAGACAAAGAGAGATTATTTGCAAAGTATGGAAAGTTGATCAATTTGATAATGCGCCTTTATATTTATTAGACACTGATGTACCGGAAAATGAAGAGCGTTGGATTACAGGACAATTATACGGTTGGTTCGGGGAAGAAAGAATCGCTCAAGAAATGGTCCTAGGAATCGGTGGAATTAGGGCCCTTAGAGCATTGGGGATCGAAATAGATGTTTACCACTTTAATGAAGGACACGCATTGTTTGCCGGGTTTGAATTAATTAGAGAAAAAATAGATCGAGGAATGAAATTTGACGAGGCAGTGCAAAAGTCAAGAGAAGAAATTGTGTTTACCACCCATACACCGATTATTGAAGGAAATGAATCTCACTATTTCGATCGTCTGATATATATGGGAGCAAATCATGGCTTAACAGTAGAACAATTAATTATGATAGGTGGGTCGCCTTTTAATATGACCGTTGCTGCTTTAAGACTCGCCCGAAAAGCGAATGCTGTTGCACAACTTCATTGTAAAACGGCTAATAAAATGTGGGATAGCATTAAAGACCGCTCGGAAATTATTGGGATCACTAATTGCATTCATACACCAACATGGGTCGATGTAAGAATGCTTGATGCAGCCGAAAATGACGGTGATTTATGGGACATTCATTTAGAAAACAAAAGAAATTTAATCGAATTTATTAAAGAGCGGACAAGTGTGACACTTTGCGAGGATCATTTGCTGATCGGATTTTCACGACGAGCCGCACCATATAAACGAAGTAGTTTTATTTTTACAGATGAAAGTGTGATTGGACCATTACTACTATCTGGGAAAATTCAGATCGTCTTTTCCGGAAAGGCCCACCCCTTAGATGATACAGGCAAAGAAATTGTTGCGAAGCTTATTGCCATGACAAAAAAATATCCAGAATCGGTTGTATTTCTAGAAAACTATGATATGGAGATTGGAAAAATGTTAACTAGAGGGGTGGATGTATGGTTAAATAATCCTAGAAGACCAAAAGAAGCAAGCGGAACGTCAGGAATGAAAGCAGCAATGAATGGAGTATTGAATCTTAGTATCCTTGATGGCTGGTGGCCAGAAGTTTGTGAGCATGGGAAAAACGGTTGGCAGTTTGGCGATGGCTTCCAATCTAAAAAAGAAGCAAAACAAGACAGCCGCGATTTAAAAGCTCTTTATAAAGTGTTACAAAAAGAAGTATTGCCAACATACTACAAAAATCGTCCGAAATGGGTCAAGATGATGAAACAAAGTATTTTAAGTACGAAAGATCAATTTGATATGAAACGAATGCTTGAGGAATATTATCGAAAACTTTATAGGTAATAACGATTTGTAATAACCTTTGATAGTCATTGATTATCAAGGTTTTTTTTTGTACTATCAGAAAGTATAAAATATTTTAATAGGAGTATAGAAATAAACCAACTTGACTTATAGGAATAGTAAATCTATTATAAAATTATATTATTTTCACAATAATGTGAATTGTAAAATTTTCGAAATTAATCATTATAAGTGAAATCGTTTCGGTTATACGGTATACTAGGACAGTCAGGCGGAGAAATTTCTTCACCTGACTTGAAATATTTCTTATTGGTAAGGAATCTTATCTTAAGAAGTTCGATTATAATGATAGAAAATTAACAAATGAATTTATTTCAATGTGAGGTGGATAGCGTTGCAACTTCAGGTAATGAACAGTCCTTTTAATCAGGAGCAGGCAGAGCTCCTTAATCGCCTTCTGCCGACCTTGACTGACTCTCAAAAAGTTTGGTTGAGTGGCTATCTTGCTGCACTCGAGACGGTAACAGCATCAAGTACTCAAGCAGTACAGCCAACGGAATCTCTTGTTCAAACTATTGAACAACCAATTTCAAAAGAGATCACAATTCTTTATGGATCACAAACAGGGAACGCTCAAAAGCTTGCAAAAAATGTAGGCAATTCGTTAAATGAACTTGGCTTTCAAGTCACAGTTTCTTCGATGAGTGATTTTAAGCCAAATAATCTAAAGAAAGTCCAAAACTTACTAGTTGTCGTTAGTACATATGGAGAAGGTGAACCACCAGATAATGCACTGTCGTTCCACGAATTTCTTCATGGCCGTCGAGCACCAAAACTTAATGAGCTTAACTTCTCAGTTTTGGCACTTGGAGACCAATCTTATGAGTTATTTTGTAAAACGGGAATAGATTTTGATCAGCGACTTGAAGAACTTGGCGGCAAACGACTTCATCCTCGTGTAGATTGCGATGTTGATTTTGAAGATTCTGCAGCTGAATGGCTTAAAGGAGTAATCAGTAGCTTAAGTGGATCAAAGAATACCAATGTAAGTGCTACTCCGCAGGCAGCTGCAGCTAAGATTGATGCTGGTGAAGTAGCTTACTCAAGGAAAAATCCATATAAAGCAGAAGTGCTTGAAAATATTAATTTGAACGGCCGTGGTTCCAAAAAAGAAACTCGCCATCTTGAAATTTCTCTAGAAGGTTCTGGTCTAACATATGAACCAGGTGACGGTCTTGGTATCTTCCCAAGTAACGATCCAGCTCTAGTAGACTTACTTCTTGAGGAATTGAAATTTAATCCAAATGAAACCGTTACGATTAATGATGAGGTTTCTTCTCTGAAAGAAGCATTTCTCTCTACTTTTGAAATTACTGTTTTAACAAAATCACTGCTTGAGAAATTAACGGCATTTTCAGCAAATGAGAAATTAGCTGAACTTTTATTACCGGGGAACGAAGAAACAGCAAAGTCTTATCTTAAAGGCCGAGATTTACTCGATGTGGCTCGTGATTTTAGTCCGTGGAATGTAACAGCCCAAGAATTTGTGTCAGTGCTTCGCAAAATGCCAGCACGACTTTATTCAATCGCAAGCAGTAACGCTGCTAATGCAGATGAAGTTCATCTGACTATTGGTGCTGTTCGGTACGAAGCACATGGACGTGAACGAAAAGGTGTTTGTTCGGTTTTCTGTGCAGAGCGCGTTCAATCAGGGGATACCTTACCAGTTTTCATTCACAAAAATCCAAACTTTAAGTTACCTAACGACACAAACACGCCAATTATTATGGTGGGACCTGGAACAGGCATTGCCCCGTACCGCTCTTTCATGCAGGAACGTGAAGAAATCGGTGCAGAAGGAAAATCGTGGTTATTCTTTGGCGATCAGCATTTCGTGACGGATTTCCTTTACCAGACTGAATGGCAAAAATGGTTACAAAACGGCGTACTTACAAAAATGGATGTTGCCTTTTCTCGTGATACAGATAAGAAAGTTTATGTACAACACCGTATGCTTGAAAATAGTAAAGAGCTTTTCCAGTGGCTTGAAGAAGGAGCGGTCTTCTACGTTTGTGGCGACAAGGACAATATGGCTCGTGACGTTCATAATACTTTGCTTGCGATTATTGAAAAAGAAGGCAATATGAGCCGTGAAAAAGCAGAAGAATATCTTGCGACTATGCAAAAACAAAAACGTTACCAACGCGATATATATTAATTCGCTAGAAGGGAGTTTTTCATAAATGGGAAATAAAATTTTGACAGCGCCAGGCGGCCCCCCAAGCGATGTTGAACGCATAAAAGACGAAAGTAACTATTTGCGCGGCACGCTTGCAGAATCAATGGTCGATCGGATTAGTGCCGGTATTTCTGACGATGATAACCGACTTATGAAGTTTCACGGCAGTTATTTACAAGATGACCGTGATTTACGTAATGAACGTCAAAAACAAAAACTTGAACCTGCTTATCAGTTCATGCTTCGTGTGCGAACACCAGGTGGGGTAGCAACACCTAATCAATGGCTTGTTATGGACGAGTTAGCTCAGAAATATGGAAACGGTACTTTAAAACTAACTACACGTCAAGCCTTTCAAATGCATGGAATTTTAAAATGGAATATGAAAAAAACGATTCAAGAAATCCATGGATCACTTTTAGATACAATTGCCGCTTGTGGTGATGTGAATCGTAACGTAATGTGTAACCCAAATCCTGATCAGTCAGAAATCCATGCTGAAGTATTTAATTGGTCAAAACTATTAAGTGATGATTTATTGCCTCGTACAAGAGCATATCATGAACTTTGGCTCGATGAAGAAAAAGTTGCTGGTACACCAGAAGTGGATGAAGTCGAACCAATGTATGGACCGCTTTATTTGCCAAGAAAATTTAAAATTGGTATTGCGGTTCCGCCATCGAATGATATCGATGTTTTTTCACAAGATCTTGGTTATATCGCGATCGTTGAAGATGGTAAGCTTATTGGGTTCAATGTTGCCATCGGCGGTGGAATGGGAATGTCACACGGTGACAAAGAAACATACCCGCAGCTTGCAAAAGTAATTGGATTCTGTAAACCTGAACAAATGTATGAAGTAGCTGAAAAATTGATCACAATCCAACGCGACTACGGAAACCGTTCTGAGCGAAAAAATGCGCGCTTTAAATACACAGTTGATCGTCTTGGTTTAGACACTGTTAAAGCAGAATTAGAAAGTCGCCTCGGATATAAGCTTGACGATGCAAAACCATATCACTTTGATCATAACGGAGACCGTTATGGCTGGGTGGAAGGTGTGAATGGCAAATGGCATTTTACATTGTTTATTGAAGGCGGTCGCGTTACCGACCTTGAAGATTATAAACTAATGACTGGCTTACGTGAAATTGCCAAAATTCATACGGGTGACTTCCGCCTTACTGCCAACCAAAATCTTGTAATTGCTAATGTTACAACTCAGCATAAGAAAATAATTGAAGAACTAATTGAACAGTTCGGACTTACAGATGGTAAGCAATATTCAGCACTTCGCCGTAACTCGCTCGCATGTGTTGCTCTGTCTACATGTGGCTTAGCAATGGCTGAGGCTGAACGCTATTTACCAGTCCTTATCGATAAAATAGATACGATTATGGATGAAGTTGGTCTCCGAAATCAAGAAATTACGATTCGAATGACTGGCTGTCCGAACGGCTGTGCTCGCCATTCCCTTTCTGAAATTGGGTTTATTGGAAAAGCTGCAGGAAAATACAACATGTATCTTGGAGCAGCCTTTGACGGTAGCCGCCTAAGCAAAATGTACCGTGAAAACATTGGCGAACAAGAAATCTTAAATGAATTACGTGTCTTGCTTTCTCGATATGCGAAAGAACGACATGAAGGTGAGCACTTCGGTGACTTTGTCATCCGTGCTGGCATTATTAAAGAAGTAACGGATGGAACAAATTTCCATGATTAATCATTATAAAAAGAGGCAGAACTGAGTTCTGTCTCTTTTTTCACGTATCGATTTTAAGTCAGAAGAGAAAATCAAACGTATTTCAAGAAAACTTGCCATTTATAAATGGACATAGGCAAAAGAATTTTGATACTAGTCTCGTAAATGTTGTATAATAATGAACAATACTGGTTTGAAAATAGACTTTAAAAAAGAAGGCGAAAAAGTGAAAGAGATTATTACAAAAGTTCAAAGACACCCCTATTTATTGTTAGTTTTTGCAACCTTTTTCTGGGGAACAAATTTTGCATTTAGTAGAATGATTGTAACAGAGGTTCCGCCATTTCAACTATCGGTTTTACGCTGGGTAATTGCAAGCATTGTTTTTTTGCCATTTGTTTTCAATGAATTAAAACAAAACAAAACGATTTTAAGAACTAACTGGAAAGCGCTGTTATTTTTGGCTTTAACAGGTATTTCTGGTTTTAACACCGTATTGTACATTTCGATCCAATATACGACCTCTATTAATGCCTCATTAGTTAACTCGGTTTCACCTTTGTTCATTGTCTTGCTTTCGGTTATCTTTTTAAAAGAAAAGCTGTTAACTTTTCAATACATAGGTGTTATTGTTTCAATTTTTGGAGTATTGATTGTCATAACGAGAGGGAACCTTGAAACATTATGGAACTTAACTCTTAATCCTGGTGACTTACTCGTTCTAGTTGCGGTTATTTGTTGGTCAATATATTCAGTCTTAATGAAAAAGTTTGGCGTTCATTTACCGAAGAAATCAACATTTATTATTACAATCTATCTTGGAATTCTTGCGTTAATTCCGTTTGCATTGTTTGAAAGAACTTATCATCCTGTAATATTAACCGACTTGCCGTTTGAAGTTATCATCGGTGTAATTTATTTAGGTATTTTTCCAAGTATTATCTCTTTTATTTGTTGGAATGAAGGAGTTATGCAAGTTGGACCAGGGAAAGCAGCCATTTATTTGCATTTAATTGTTGTTTTTACAACCATTTTAGCGATAATTATTGGTGGTGAAACATTAGCACTACCACAAATGATTGGTGGCCTCTTTATCTTAACTGGAGTTATTGTTGGGTCTAATTCTCATTTTTTAGCGAAACGGACAACATTTGCTCTAAAAAAATAGAAATGAGACAAAAGTAAATGGTTGAATATGAATTTTATTTAATAAGGGAAGGCAACTACATTGTTAGAATTTCTGACATTGCAGTTGTTTTTTTTATTTTCTAGTTAATTGGAAGCCCTCGGTTGTCGCTAAGTCCAATCGAAAAGCCCTAGTTACCCTTATAGCTTGCGATTTTGCTCTTTATCATTGACGAAAGGAACCTAATTTTGTTTGCGCATTGAAAATTTTGCTTTTTTAAATGGTAACCGTTTAAAAATGTGTCAGATTAGTTAACAACATTCAACATGTGTTTACCTAAACAAGATAGGATAATAACTATAAACAAACTATCTATTAATAAAAGTCAAAAAAGTAAAAAAACGTAATATATCGTTCATTTGTTTTTACTCAATAGACTTTAAAGTTAATTGACATATAGGGAGGATTTCATAATGAAAGAGAAACTAGTACTTATTGGAAATGGAATGGCAGGAGTTCGTGCGATTGAAGAAGTATTGAAGAAAGATGCCGATCGTTTTGAAATTACTGTATTTGGAGAGGAGCCTCATCCAAACTATAATCGAATTTTGTTATCTAAAGTTTTACAAGGAGATACGACTGTTGATGATATCGTCCTAAATGATTTCAAATGGTATGAAGAAAATAAGATTGAATTGCTTGTTGGAGATCCAGTTATTAAAGTAGATCATGAAAAGAAAGTTGTCTATAGTCAAAAAGGTGTCACACGTTCATACGATAAATTAATTTTTGCAACTGGTTCAAATCCATTTATGCTTCCTTTACCTGGAGCTGAGTTGGAAGGTGTAATTGCTTTTCGTAACATTCAAGATTGTGAAACAATGATTGAAACAGCAAAGAACTATAAAAGAGCTGTCGTAATCGGTGGGGGATTACTTGGTTTAGAAGCAGCCCGCGGATTACTAAACCTTAATATGCATGTAGATGTTATTCACATTGCTGATTATTTAATGGAACGGCAATTAGATGAGCCAGCTGGAAAAATGTTGAGAGAACAACTTGAGTCTCAAGGCATGACCTTCCACTTAAAGAAAAACACGAAGAAAATTGTCGGGAAAAAGCGAGTTCAAGGAATGCAATTCACAGATGGCACAAACTTACAAACTGACCTTGTTGTAATGGCAGTCGGAATTAAACCTAATATTGCTCTTGCTCAAGAAACAGGATTAACTACTGAAAGAGCAATTGTTGTTGATGACTTTATGCAAACGAACATCCCGAACATTTATGCAGTTGGTGAGTGTGCTCAGCATAGAGGAATTGCCTACGGTCTTGTTGCACCATTATATGAGCAAGGGAAAGTATTAGCAGCACATATTTGTTCGGGAGATCAAATGTTAGAACATGGTTATCAAGGATCACTTGTTTATACTCAATTAAAAGTATCTGGTGTCAATGTATTTTCAGCAGGTCAATTCCAAGATGGTGAACAAACAAAAGCGATTCGTGTCCATGACGAGTTTGCAGGAATTTACAAAAAAGTCGTTATCCAAGATAACAAAATAATTGGTGCTGTGTTGTTTGGAGATACTTCAGATTCAACTAGATTGCTAAGCATGATGCGAAATGGTGAAGATGTTGCTGAGATGAGTAAAGTGGCGATTTTCCCATCTGAAAGCGGTGAGCCACAAGTTAGTCCAGTAGTAGCTTTAGCTGATGATGACAACGTTTGTGACTGTAATGGAATTTCCAAAGGGACGATTATTTCTGCTATAAAGGAGCAAGGTCTTACAACGGTAGAAGAAGTGAAACAATGTACATCAGCAGGACGTTCTTGTGGAGGATGTAAGCCGTTAATCGCCGATCTTATTAAGTTAACAACTGGAGAAGATGTTAGTAATGCTCCTGAGCCAATTTGTGGCTGCTCGAAACTTACCCATGAAGAAGTTGTTGCCCAAATTCGTGAACTTGAGCTTACTTATCCACGTGAAGTTATGAATGTATTAGGTTGGGAAACTGATGAAGGTTGTTCAAAATGTCGTCCAGCGATTAACTATTACTTAAAAATGGTTGATCCAATTAAAAATCTAGATGATCCAACATCACGCTTTATTAACGAGCGTGCTCATGCCAATATCAACCATGATGGAACCTTCACAGTTGTTCCAAGAATGTATGGTGGTGTGACGGACTCTGAGCAATTACGTAAAATTGCTGATGTAGCTGATAAATACAATGTTCCACTTTTAAAAGTAACAGGCGGACAACGAATTGATTTAGTTGGTGTTGAGAAAGAAAACTTGCCAAACGTCTGGAGTGAACTTGGAATGAGGTCTGGTTCTGCGTATGCGAAAGCATTGCGTACAGTTAAAACTTGTGTTGGAGCTCAATTCTGTCGTTTCGGCACGCAAGATTCGCTAGGTCTAGGGATTGAACTAGAAAAGAAATTTGAGTATATCAATACACCTCACAAAGTGAAAATGGCTGTTTCAGCTTGTCCACGAAATTGTGCTGAATCTGGAATTAAAGACTTTGGTGTTGTCGGTGTAGATGGCGGTTGGGAACTTTACGTTGGCGGTAATGGTGGAGTTGACCTGCGTGGAGGAGACTTGTTTTGCAAGGTGAAGACAAAGGAAGAAATCATTGATATTATCAGTGCCTTTATGCAATATTACCGCGAAAATGCTCGTTATTTAGAACGTACTTCACACTTTGTAGAACGAGTAGGACTAGAACATATGAAGGAAGTCATTCTTAATGATGAAGAAACTCGTTACGCATTAATGAATCGAATGGAAGTTGCTCTTTCAACTGGCAGAGATCCATGGCAAGAAATTATTGAAGATGAAGAAAAACAAAAAGAATTCCAAAAGAAAAAAATAGAAGTATTAGTATAATTAGAGGTGATTAACAATGGCTAAAATTGAATTTGCGAAAAAAGTTGAAGTAGCAACGTTATCTGATCTGACGGTTGGAATTGGTTACAGATTAAATGTAGCTGGAGAAGAAATTGCTCTATTTAAGTTAAATGATGGTAGCGTAAGGGCAATTGAAAATTGCAGTCCGTTTAAAAAAGGGCCTCTATCTGAAGGAATTGTCAGTGGTGAATTTGTTTTTTGCCCAATGCGTGATTGGAAAATTAGCTTAACAGACGGTCAAGTTCAAGCTCCTGATCACGGTAGTGTGAAAACATATTCCGTAGAAGTTGAAGGCGAAACAATTTACGTGCATTTAGATTAATCTTTTAACAAAACACCGTTCAATAGTTGAACGGTGTTTTGTTTTTTTTTTTAAAAGAAAGTTTTTGAGATATAATCAAACTAATATGTAAAATTAATTAGGAGTATATATGGAAGAAAATTTAGTTTCTTTTTTTGAACAATATTCAAATTATGCTTTATTATTAAGTCTCATGGTCAATATCGTAATTGCAATCTCTGGGATCATTCCTAGTTTCTTTGTTACGGGGGCAAATATTGTATTTTTTGGTTTTTGGAAAGGGACTCTTATTTCATTTTTAGGTGAAGCTCTTGGAGCAATCGTCGCTTTCCTTTTATATCGAAAGGGTTTAAAAAAATTATCAACTTTAACAGTAGAGAAATACCCAAAGGCGAAAACGTTACTTTGGAAAGAAGGAAAAGAAGCATTTTATTTAATATTGTCTCTAAGACTGTTACCGTTTGTTCCTTCAGGATTAGTTACTTTTATTAGTTCAATCGGCAAAGTGTCGTTTTTAACTTTCGCTTTTGCTAGCTCATTAGGAAAAATCCCAGCTTTAATGATTGAAGCGTACTCGGTATTTCAAGTAACACAATGGACTTGGCAAGGCAAAATCATATTACTTGCGGTGGGACTCTATTTAGTAATGCTTGCATTTAAAAATAAGCGGAAATAAATCTAAGATAGATTCTACTATTAATCATGAAATATTATTGACTCTGTGACCATTTTGTCACAATATAATAATAGTTTCTTAATAATTTCTCCACGATTTATTGTTAAACTTTCTAAATAAATAAAACTAGGGGTGATTCTAATGAACAAAAAGAAAATCATGATAACGGTTGGTTTAGCTAGTATGATTACAATTGTTTCAGCTTGTGGTTCAAAAACTGATGTGAAAGAGGAACCTGTTGTTATTGGTGAGCCTAAAGCAGAAGAACAAATAATTAATGAAACAGAAAAAGAAGCAGTTAAACAGACTGAAGTTGAAGAAGTTGAAAAACGCGAGCAAGCTTTTACGTTTTCCCATATTCATGGAATGTCCCACCATCCAACTGATAGTAATAAAATTATGTTAGCTAGTCATGAAGGTTTAATGGAATATGATAAAGAAAAGAAAATAGCACATTTCGTCGGAAGTGAAAAGTTTGATTTAATGGGTTATTCATTAATTCCAGGCTCAAACATATTAATAACGAGTGGTCATCCGGGAGAAGGCAGTAGTTTGCCAAATCCATTAGGGTTTCTTTGGAGTGAGGACTTCGGACAAACATGGGTAGCTCGTGGTTTACATGGAATGATTGATTTTCATGCATTAACATCAACAACTGATCAGTCAAAATTATTAGGTTACGGTTCAGATTCTAATCAAAATGTAATTATTGAATCTAAAGACCAAGGATATACATGGAATGTATTAAAAACAAACGGTCTCCCATTAAGTCACGATGACTTTATTGATCTGGCTGTTTCACCAGATAATGGTAATATTGCCTATGCAGCGACAAATCAAGGACTCTTTTATTCAAACAATGGTGGAGTAGATTGGAATAAAAAATTAGATGGTTATATTACAGCTTTATACGTATTAGGAGAAGATGAAGTTATTTTTTATGAAGCTAATCAACAAGGATTAATACGTATAAAAGGTGAGGAGTATTCTACGTATGATCTTTATTTAGGAAATGACGCAGTTAGTTATATATCATTACAAGATTATAAAGATCCTTCAAAACTTGTCGTATCTACCTTCCAAAATAATATAATGGAAAGTTTAGACCATGGTAAAACATGGAATGAGATACTTAAAGAAGGGAATTTTCAATAAGTATAAGAAATAGGTGAGGAAACGATGTACAAATTTCTTCAACAAGTTAGTAGTTTTTTCAGTGAACCTTTCATGAGTGCAGCCTATGGAACTGAGCATATTCCAATCCTATCAGCTTTACTCTTAGGAATAGTGGGGGCATTGGCACCTTGTCAATTTACCGGAAATTTAAGTGTAATTACTTTATTTGGAAATCAATCATTACAACAAAGAGCAGCTTGGGATGAAACAATTGCCTTTATATTCGGAAAGATTGTTGCTTTTTCTGGTTTAGGTCTAATTGTATGGATATTAGGTACAGAATTTCAACAATCCTTAATTGCTTACTTTCCTTGGATTAGGAAGTTTTTAGGTCCATTATTAATCGTCATCGGTTTATACTTAGCAGGTTTCTTTACGATGCGTTGGACACTCTCATTATGGAAAAACAAAACGAAAAAAAAAGGAAAAATAGGTTCGTTTTTATTAGGTTTTAGTTTTTCATTAGGATTTTGTCCAACAATGTTCATCTTATTCTTTATTGTGTTAATGCCAATAGCGTTATCTGTATCCTATGGAGCCATCATTCCAAGTGTTTTTGCGATCGGTACATCAATCCCAATTATCTTTTCCGTTTTTCTTATTTGGTATTTCGGTCTTAGTGGTACCTTTTTGAAAAAAGGGAAAAAAATCGGTTCGATAGTTCAGCGGACAGCAGGGATTATTATTATTCTTATCGGCATACTAGATACATTTACCTATTGGGAGTTAACGATCTTTTAATTAAGATCGTTTTTTTTTTAAACATTTTATTCAAAATTTCTTGGCTAAATCTTCATAAGTTTTGTGTATTGTTACAATTTCTAGATTTGAGAGATGATTTACATCAAGATATCTTAAATTTAGAAATGGGGGGTATTTGTGAAGAAAATATTAATTCCTAGTCTCGTGATTGCATTTATATCATTATGTATCTACTTTTCACATGTCGGATGACGCCTTAACTCATGATGGGCATATTCCAGGTGATATTGCTGCATATGTTTTAACATCTAAAATTGAAGAAAAAATTTACGATCGTGATTATGACAATGCTTATTTTTATTTTTGTCGGTTGTTCAAATGAACAAGTAGAAGGTGAAAGGTCAATAGAAGAAATTAGTGAACAAGAAGAAACTGTTAAAGAGGAGGAAACAAATTTAGATCAATAATGAAGTTACTCAAATTAAGAAAGAGCAAAATGAGGTAGAATTGAATAAGAGTATTTTAGGTCCATTAGGATTAACCCAAGCTATTGGTTTATATAATCTTGAAACTAATGGAATCATTTGGGAAAAAATACGGTTCTAATAATAATAGTCTAGCTTTTGCAAATGGAAAAGTATACTTACCAAATCTTGATGAAAAAATCCTAGAAATCATCGATGTAACGAATGGTGAAAAGCTAGGTGAACTTACAATAGACACCGAGAAAAACCCGGTGTCCATTGTTCGTGCTAATTATTGTTTGTACTGGGGTTCCTGACTTTGGATATATTGAAGCCGCGCATTCAAAGAGTCAACAATAGTTTGCTGTGATTGTGCCATTGATTGAAACATCGTTTTAGCGTTTTGATCCTGTGTTTCCAATGCTTTAATAATGATGGTAAATGCTTCATATTGAATTTGGGCCCCTTCAATATAAATATCATGAATTTCCTTTAATGCTTCATTCTCTATTTTGACTGAGTTAAGCTCATCTAGAAATTTTTCATAATTTGGGATCACTTCATTTATTAAAGTATCATATAATTCTTGATCATTGCTGAAGTTTGCACCTGTGACCCCTTCATAGGCTGATACGGCCTCCTTTTCGAGTTTATGAGCTGTTGTTAAGTCGCTATTAAGATACAGAAGTAATTCATCCTGAATCGGGTCATCAAAACAGCCGGATAGAATCACAACACACAATGCAAATAATAGAAAGATTTGCTTTCTCAAAGTATGCACCCCCGCATTCCTACCTTATGTAAAATGGGAAGTCCATTATGTAAAAAAAATAAATGAAAAAAAAGAGAAAAATATTGACAGAAATAATTGTTTAGTGATAATATAATAAATTTGATAAAAAAT
>JAKFDP010000029.1:0-1752 GCA_036676095.1 Anaerobacillus sp.
CGGTAGTTCAGCTGGTTAGAATGCCGCCCTGTCACGGCGGAGGTCGCGGGTTCGAGTCCCGTCCGGTCCGCAATAAAGCCCCCAAACGTAAAGTTCTGGGGGTTTTTTGCTTTCATGCAATCGCTAATTCGATCGCCTCTTTGATAATCCTTGTCTTTTTAATTTTAATTATTGCTGGAAAATTTTAAAATACCAACGCTGTTGAAGTTCTTTACTATTGTAGCTTGATCTTTAATTCCCAAAAGTCGTCTCAGGAAACCGCTCAACCTTTACAATACGAAATGTTTTTAAACCGTTTGGCATTTCCCAGTCTACTTCAACACCGGGCCTATACCCAAGAAGCGCGATCCCAATGGGAGATAAAACCGATAAATGGTTAGTACTTATGTTAGACTTCTTCGGCTCTACCAAATGAAAAAAGAATAGTCGCCCACTTTCTATATCCTGGATCTCAACGTGAGAGTTGATTGAGACTACATCTGGGGGCAATTCGGTTATTGGTATAACGCGTGCAGATTTTAGTTCAATAGCAAGCTTTTTTCGATTAAATTCCGACAAATTTGTACTCAATTTCAAGTGATTTACTAAGAGTTCCTGTTCGCTTCTTGAAAGTATTAATTGTGCGTTTTTCATATTAATTAATTTTTGTTTTGATGTGCTTAATTGTAGTACTATCTATCCTGTGAAAAATTTTACTACAATTCAATTAGGAATATTGGTGATTAACCTTAACAGCTATATCTCATGAAATTTGTTATGATTAATAGTAAACTCCGGGAAGTTATTTTAAAGGTTTCACTTCCGTGATAGCGAAAGTTTTAATTCCATCTGGCATTTCCCAAACTACCTCTGATCCTTCGGAATAACCAATTACCGCAACACCTATTTGTGTTAGGATGGAATGTGTGAGGTTTTTTCTTTTCGCCACTGCTGGCGCTACCAGATTATATGTAAATTCCTCTGATGTATGAATATTTTTAACTGTTACAGACTTATTCACTGTTACTATGTTTTCAGGAATATCTTTTCCAAGTACCTGCCGGGCATTTTTGAGTTCTAGCTTTAACTTTTCTTCGTTATATTTACTCAGCCTCCGCTTACGAAGCTCTTCCTTTAAAAGATCATACATTCCGGTGGTCAAAATTATAGGAGTCACAGAAGTTCTAACTTCAGTATTCATGATATATATTCTAATTGAAAAATTGTTGAATTGAAAGGACATAGATTGGCACAATCAAGAATCCTCATCGAATTATGATTCCTAACTGCAGCCTTAGGCAATTATTCCTTTTAAGTTAGAGTATTTCCCGTCCTGATTTAAGGAAGGGAATCAGTTTATAAAGTCCTTGCTGCTTTTGAGGAAAGCATCTCCAAGTTTAGATTTACGTGCCAGGACGCCAAGAAAGTCCGCTGCTGCTACTTTAAGGCGCGTTGCGGTTTTATCACTCCAGATATGAAATCGGCTGTCCATATACCAAATATAACACAAAGAATAGTCATTAGAGTAAACCTAAGAATTCCTTACAATTTTATGATACGCAAACAAAACAGTAATCAGTTGAATTATCCGGTGGTAATTATTTGACCTGAAATGACAGGAACCTAATGGCTGCGGCTGGGAGATATAAGGGGAAAATCAATAATGACTTTTTTTAGTGTTAAAATTCTCTTAAATTTATAATAACCAATCTTAAGCCTTTAAGTATCAACCAATAGGTTTGCTCCAACATTTCTGCTATTCCGTTTATATTT
>JAKFDP010000030.1:0-72132 GCA_036676095.1 Anaerobacillus sp.
AGGCATCTTCGTTTTTTAACGTTTGACATATGTTTTTGAACTTGAAAAGTTTGTCCAGTTCCGAGAGTTAGCTGTTCGAGGTCAATAGTCCTAAGGATGCAGACGGATTTCAGATAAAATTTATCGCTTCTTCTTTAAGCAGCTAAACGTTGGATCGATGTCGTCAAATGTTCATCGATAATCATTGTTTTACAACCATATAAATCATGTTGCCGATAAGTCAATCGCAATTCTCGATAAAATTCGCTTAGTACACGAATGTACAATAAAATTTCTTCATTAAAAAGTTGAGCACGATTAATAAGAATATTTTCATATTTTTTCACTAACTTACCAGTCCGTTTTACTAATTTTTTGCCAGTGCGAATATTTGAAATAACCGTTATTTCCTTAAATAAATTTTGGAGATCGTGTTTAATATAGTTTTTTAATTGTAAATTAATGTTACTATTAAATGTTATATTTTTATCGGTAAAGATAAATTGTTGCAACATAATTAAATCGGTACTAACGAGTTGTTCATTAAATGCTAGAAAAATTCTTAGCGTATTATATGCATCAAACATTGGATTGTGTTTTTCCCCTTCAAACCTTAGCTGATAAAGGGCTAAAGCATTTTCTACAGAAAGATTCGTTTTTGAAACTCTTTTTGTAAAGATTGCTTGAAAATCGATATAACGTTCTTTTATGTTAGTGATGATCGCTTGAGGGAAATCATAGCTTGAAGCATCAAGCTCTAAACGCAAGAGATCATTTACCGACCAAGAGAAAAATCGACTTTGATTGATGTCATCAACCCAAGAAACAAAATCTTGAAACACAACCGGGAATTGATTAGCAGTTGCTAAATCTTCGTCATTTATTTGCGTTAAACTTTTACAAAATTGACTTAAAGGTTTGCTTTGTTTTGGTTTAATAAACCGATCAAAATAGGCAATTTCTTTTGTTTCAAGATTGTATTTAACAGCCCCGAGCCTAATACCTTCCATATTTGCAAACGGCATTCCTCTGTTGGAACACAACATTTCAAAATCAAAAAAGACATATTGTTTCACTTCAGCCATGCATATCCCTCCTTTCTCTTCAATGGACAATTATAAACCGGTCCGCGAAAGGAAACAATATTAAATTATTTCCATCAAGGGTAGTATTTTGAGCCCAAATGTAAAAATGACTATAAATTGCGTTGACGACAACATTTTACTGTTATATAATAATAACAAATAAATAAAACTGTTATAATACATTCAGGAGCTGAGAATAATGAGAAAATTTGACTATTCACAAAGTTTACTCGGTAAGTATCGACAGGCTTGGGATTATTATTTATCAAATTGCCAAAATCATGGAATTGAGTGTAAAATTACGTTTCGTCAATTTGTAGACTTTATAACAGCTGAACAAATGGAACAAATGTTGCAACAAATCGGAGGTTGATGAATTGGAATTAGACGTGATAGTGATACTAGCATATAAAAACGATTAAAATCACCTATTTTCGTAAAAATGAAAATGGGTGATTTTTTATTTTTGAGGGCAGTAAAAACTGCCCGGAAACAGAAAATAGGCAAATGCCGTTTCAGATATGATAAACACACATAAGCTACATTTGACTTTTGAAAATTACAGGAGGGAAAAAATGTATTATCATCCGACTTTTCAACAATATTATGATCCACGTTATTATCAAATCTATAACACGGAGAATCAACAATTTGGAAAATATTATTATGACCAAACTGAATTTCACTCGACTCAATTACCACAACTAGGAAGTATTGAAAACGAGGAAATAGGAAATGACAATAGGGAAGATCGACTAACTGGAAACATTAATCATGAAAATTTAGAGATTGAAGAAGTAGACGATGTCAATGAAAATAGCCAAATGGAAGACGTAACGCTCGTAGCAAATGTAGAAAATGAAACTAGTGAAGAACGATCAGAAAAAACTTATTCCGAATTAATCTATCAAGAATTACGAGCGATTAGAAGATTATTAGAGAAAAATTAGAACTAGTATTCTTAAGTATTACGAGGGATGGATCATTCGTTAATAATAATGAAAAAACGAGCGTGGGTTACGCTCGTTTTTTCACAAAAGAATAATATACTAGCCGCACTAAGCGAAAATAGTTGTTAATGAAATTTATAAGCTGATTAAATTTGAACTATTTTTTCATCGTTTCAGCTTTCCTAATTTATATAGAACGATTTTTTCAATCCATGACCAAGGAAGGATACGTTTTGCTAATGAAAGAGTTTTTGCTCCTTTCCCAATTGGATATCTGAAGTTAGGTTTTTGATCTTGGCAAATTTTCACGATTAAACGGGCCACTTCAGACGGATCAGCTGCATTTTTTGCTGCTTGTTTAGCATAGTTAACAATTGTAAGTTTCATAAGGTCTTTATCAAGTGATGAATTTGCTATTTTTGCCAAACCTTTATTCCAAATCTTAGTTTGATAAGAAGCAGGTTGAACTAAAGAGACAAAGACTTTTTTAGCTAACAATTCTAAGCGCAAACTTTCACTGAAACCCTCCAATGCAAACTTTGAAGAGCAGTATGGAGTCATTCCAGGAAAACCGAAAATACCACTCACACTGCTAACGTTGATGATATGAGACTGTTGTGGTTTTTCTAATAAAGGAAGAAACGATTTAGTTACTAAAAAAACCCCAATCACATTTGTTTTCTGTTGAGCTTCCCATTCTGCAGTCGTTAGCTCATTGAGAAATCCACCTTGACAATATCCCGCATTATTGACCAACACATGTAATTCTCCGTATGTTTCTTCTATATAATTCTGAACAGCAGCAATTTCTGTTTGATTTGTAACATCCATTTGTTGAATATCCAATAGTAATGTAAGTTCTAATTGCTCAGTTTTTTCAACTAATTCATGTTTGTTAGAGATGTTTCTCATTGTCGCAATCACTGTATACCCGGCTTTCATTAATTCAAGTGAAGTCAAAAGACCAATTCCACTATTCGATCCTGTCACTAAAGCAATTTTCACTTTACATTTCTCCCTTACATATCAAATGGTATCTAAATATTAATTAATATTATCATATAGAATTTTCATGTAGGTTGGACTTTTGAAAGACAATTCTTTAAGAGTCATTTGGAATTTCTCGTATTTATAAAATAATAAATGATATAATTACTTAAAATGGATAATGATAGATGTTGAGGAGGAGTTTAAATGGAACGTGATTCATTAAAGAAATATTGCTTATCAAAAAAAGGAGCTAGTGAAACTTTTCCATTTGGGAATCAAGCTGCTGTTTATAAAATTGCCAATAAAATGTTTGCTTTAATTAACCTTGAAGAAAGCCCGACAAAAATTACCTTGAAATGTGATCCAGTCATTGCAGAAATGCTCCGTGAGCAATACGAAGCTGTTCAACCTGGGTATTATATGAATAAAAAACATTGGAATACGATAGAAATGAACGGAACCATATTAGACGATGAAATTTTAAAAATGATCGATGCTTCTTATGATTTAGTATTTAAAGGATTGAAAAAGGTGGAAAAAGAGGAGATAGTACGGCTTTAGTTTAAAATTTTTTCGAATAAATGCAATTAGGAGGTATTTGGGATGTCATTAAACCAAGGTTCATTTATACCGATAAATAAATTTTATGAGTTGAGAGAACAAAACGATCATTTATTAGAATATATCGACGGTATTGTTTACATGACACCTTCTCCATCTACGAAGCATCAGCGCGTTTCAAGCCGCCTTCAATTAAAATTCGGCAATTTTCTTGAAGGTCAACCTTGTGAAGTGTTTTCTGCCCCATATGATGTAGAATTAAAAAAGAATGATATTGAAGGAAAGAAAATCGTAATACCTGATATAAGCATTATTTGTGAAAAAAGTGGTTTTACAGAAACGAAATATGTAGGTGTTCCTACTTTGATTGTCGAAATTTTAAGCCCATCCAATCAATCACATGATCTAGTTACGAAACTCAATCTATACATGAAATATGCAGTTAAGGAATATTGGATTGTCAATCCAATGCTAAATTCAATTACTGTCTATATCTTAAATTCAGAAGGAATGTATGAACAGTTTGATATAAAAACAGAAAAAGGAAAGGTAACATCAAAAATTTTAGCTGGTTTGGAAATAGATGTAGAATATGTATTTAAGTAAGTATAATCAAGCCAAAGTACCTGTTGTGGCCATGCCATATGCAGTTCAAATGAGTTAAACAGCGATCATTGAGCATCGAAAAAAAGATGTTATCATTAATAGCACTGCATAAAGTGCTTTTTTATTTTTTCTTACATGCTTCTTGAATTATTTTTGACCAGGGCAAGTATTGATATAAAATTCCAGCATTTTGATGGATTAAATCCATTTAACATTAAAGGAGGAAAGAGATTGAAGAATTTTATGAAGAATTTTATGAAAGGTATATTAACAATTGTCCCAATATTAATTGTTGGCTATGTTTGTTATAACACATTTATGTTTTTAGATGGCCTTTTAGGCAATGTGTTAAGGTTGTATTTGAAAGAAATGTACGTTCCAGGAATTGGGATAATTTTAACCGTTTTTTTAATTACTCTGTTTGGGTGGTTGTCTACAAAGGTCATTACAGGAGCAGTTTACAACAAACTCGATAAGTGGTTAGAGAACATTCCATTAATCAAGACTGTTTATTCAGTATCCAAAGACTTAATTCAATCCTTTGTAGGTGAAAAAAAGTCGTTTTCTACAGTGGTACTCATCACACATGCGAATTCTGAAATGAAAAGTATTGGATTTTTAACGGTAGATAATTTAGAACAATTGCATAAACCTCTTGTAGATTATGTGGCGGTATATATTCCTCAAACTCTTCAAGTTGCAGGATTTACTTTCTTAGTTCCAAAAAGAAATATAGAAATAATTGATATTTCTCCTGAACAAGCAATGAAGTTTGTTATTTCAGGTGGTATGACTGGAAAATAAAAAGAGAGAACCAGATAACAATTTTTAAAAGCAAAACCAAATGAAAAAGGGAGCTGTAACGGCGAAGATTTACATTTGGTTTTGTAGCATTTGTGAATATATTACCATTAAAATTCTAAAATAGTTCATTTTCAACAATACAGTCTAGTTATCTTAGTCTGTATTTTTTTTTGCCAAATTTACTAACCAATATATGTAATGAAACAAAATCTATATTATGTTTCATTATGAAAATCAATGAAAGCTTGATGCTGAGGCACTTAAACTAGTATTTGCGCATATACTAGTAAATGGTATAATACATATTGAGTGCAAGCGTTCATGAAATTTATGGCAAAAAAGAAGAGTATTAGACCTCATTTAGCACTAATCTATATATCAATAATTACAAAAATACAGGATGTCTGAGATTCGCATTTTAAGACAATTAGTAAGGTAGTTGGTCGTAAAATTGATTCTAATTTCGTCTGAAGGCGTTTCTCAAGCATTGATGAAAATTTCGTATTTTTAAAAAGAAAAGGATGTTAGTTTTGAAAAAAAAAGCTTATGCACCTCATGTATTTTTGACAGATGGAGAATATAAATATCTTTTAGCGAAATATGGAGATTACGAACTTAAAAGGAAAATTGAAGCCTTAAATAAATCGAAAGTAAAAAAGCCAGAAAGAATTGAAAGTATTAAATCTGACTTTCATGCACTTATTAGTATTGGTATGCAAACGGTACAACCAATAAGGGATAAATATTTAATTGAGGCTATGAAAGAACAATTAAGGCAGCAATCATATCGCAATTATTTTTTGTTTGTCATGGGGATTAATACAGGATTACGAATAAGTGATCTCTTGCCTTTAAGAGTGCTTGATGTTAGAGGAAAAATCCATATAACATTAAAGGAAACGAAAACAACAAAAAGTAAGAGGTTTCTACTTAATACAGATTTAAGAAATATCATTGCCGATTACATCCATGATAAAGAAGATGAAGACTATTTATTTCCATCAAATAAGACAGACCTCCCATTACAACGAGTGCAAGCATATAAAATACTTAATGGTGCAGCTCAAAAAGTAGGACTAAAAGACTTCGGAACTCACAGCATGCGGAAAACCTTTGGCTTTTGGCACTATACCATTAACAAGAACGTTGCCGTGTTACAGGATATTTTTAATCACTCTTCACAAGACATTACGTTGCGTTACATAGGGATTAACCAAGATATCGTTGATAAGAGTTTAGAGAATTTTAGTTTATAAAGAGAAGAAAAAGAAACAATAACTCAAATAGCGATAGCGAGTTGGGAAAACGTAGTAAATTTAAAGCCTTACGGAGGCAAATGAATTTATTTTAGAAGAAGATACAGAAAGTCTTACAGAGGAAGAGTATGAAAAGTTGAAAGAAATTAATCGTCAAGTTGATACAGGCGATGTTGTTAACTGGGAGGACATGAAACGTGAGTTCAGACTTTAGTATTCAGTTTTCTAAGGATGCATATAAATACTTTGCAAAACTAGATCGAAGAAAACAAATGCAATTAGCTAAAGTCTTGCAAGTATTACAGCAAAACCCATTTTTAGTACCTAATGTTAAGCCGCTACAAGGTTTGGCTTATGATATATATAGACTCCGAGTCGGAGATCTTTTTGTAGTAACACTACATTTATGTAGTGTTTATTTGTTTTTTTCAGGAAACTTCAGAGTACACTATCATTAAAAACTCTAACCAAATTACATTTTTAAGCTCTGTATAATTATGTAGAAATTTATATCAAGGAGCGTACTTACATGCAATCATACCTAGAAGAAGATCGTCATTCTGCAAATTACAACTGGCTTGTTCTCGCGAAATCACCTTACTTAAAACAGCACGAAACAAACCCAGTTAACTGGTTTGAATGGTCACATGAAGTGTTTAAGAAAGCAAAACGAGAAAATAAACCGGTGTTTTTAAGTATTGGCGATAGCACTTGCGACTGGTGTAAGAAAATGGCTCATGAATCTTTTGAAGATCAAGAGGTAGCACAGCTTTTAAATGAGAAGTTTATTTCCATTAAAGTAGATCGAGAAGAGCAGCCAGACATTGACGGTATGTATAGACAAATGTATCAAGCAGTATCTAGACAAAGCGGCTGGCCATTAAGTGTGTTTTTAACACCTGATCAAGTTCCTTTTTATGTAGGGACGTATTTTCCGAAAGAGCGGAAACACGGTAAGCCGTGCTTTAAAGCTGTAATAAACGAGCTGTATGATAAATACAAAAATGAATTTGAGACGATTAATATTAGAAGCTAAAAATTATAGGTGCGCCTCGCCGACATATAGATACCGATATTTTTTGAAAAATATTACACCTCTCTTATTTACTATAATAATGTTATGTAAACTAGCAAGGGTTTTTGTATTTGAGAAAACATACATTCTGATTTGTTATATAAATGATCGATCTAAATATTGAAAGACAAAATAAAAACGACTCAATAATTTAATCGTTATTGATAAAGTAGTTTTACGTCTTATTGTCTTTTCAGTTTAAATATTTCTAGTTCATTTTCAGTTATTTTGTAAGTATTAAAAGCTAGACGTGTTTTTATGTCCGTAACTTCTACATGAAGATTATGGACATCCATGGTAAGAGCCTCTAGTTTGGCATCAGTTTCTTCCTGACGGTCAAATATTGCCCGAGTTAAATTAGTATTTTCAGTAAGTTGGGATTTAACAAGGTCCAAATCGTGTTTCATCGATCGCTGTTCAGACTTAATCTCTTTTAATTCATTTAAAATTTGTTGTAACAAATGCTCTGCCATCTTTTTCACCCTTTCTTTAATAATTACTTAATACTATTTAATAATCTTACACAATAAATCCTAATAAATAAATTGTTTGTTGATAGTATTTCTTATACTAGGTTCCTAAAATTTTTCACCTCGTCGAATCATCATCTCTGCTAAAAATTTATGTTTTCCTATCGTGTAAAAAAACTCGGGCTTTGCCAATTCTGTAGGCACCGGCTGAGCCTTAGATTTTCTCCTTTACAAAGCAAACGTATATTCTCTATAATTTTTCTATAGAGAGGTGAATTATTTTGTTTAAAAAATTATCGCTCCAACAATTTATAGAAGATTTAAAAAAAGATGAAAATGTTGTTCATTGTCATGAAATTGAAGGACAAGAGACAAAAACTGTTTCTTTTGCTACCAGTCTAGACAAACGAATTGTTAATGCTCTGAAAATGAGGGGAATTCATCAATTATATACACATCAAGGTACTGCCTATGAGTTAGCTCGGGAAGGAAAAAGCTTTACAGCGATTACACCAACTGCTTCAGGAAAGACACTTTGTTATAATCTGCCTGTGTTACAGCAAATTTGTGAAGATCAGACAAGTAGGGCACTATATATTTTTCCAACAAAAGCACTTGCTCAAGATCAGCGTAGTGAATTAAATGAAATGATTGAAGCAATCGGTGCCGATATTAAAGGCTTTACCTATGACGGTGATACCGCACCGAATATACGCCAAGTTGTCAGAAAGGCTGGCCATATCGTCATTACAAACCCTGATATGCTTCACGCGGCGATTTTGCCCCACCATACGAAATGGGTCTCCTTATTTGAAAATTTAAAATATGTGGTGATTGACGAACTCCACACATATCGCGGTGTTTTTGGCAGTCATGTTGCGAACGTGATTCGACGCCTAAAACGAATTTGTAATTATTATGGTAGTGAGCCGATCTTTATTTGTACATCAGCAACGATCGCCAATCCGCAAGAGTTAAGTGAAACGTTAACTGGAAAAAAGATGACTGTAATTAGTAATAATGGCGCACCACGAGGGAAAAAGCATTTCGTTTTCTATAATCCACCGATTATTAATAAGCCTTTGCAAATTAGAAAAAGTACGACAGTTGAGGTGAAAAAGATTGCTGCGCAACTTTTAGCAAATCATATTAAAACGATCGTATTTGCGCGAAGTCGAGTTCGAGTCGAGATTATCTTATCGCATCTTCAAGAACTTGTTACGAGACAATTAGGGAAAAAGTCGATTCGTGGCTATCGTGGTGGGTATTTACCTAAGCAACGCCGTGAGATTGAACAAGGCTTACGTAATGGCGAGATTAAAGGTGTAGTTAGCACAAATGCTCTAGAATTAGGTGTTGATATTGGTCAGCTTCAAGCATGTGTAATGACAGGTTATCCGGGTTCAATTGCTAGTGTTTGGCAACAGGCCGGACGAGCGGGGCGTCGTCACGACGAAGCGCTAATTATTATGGTTGCCAATTCTACACCGCTTGATCAATTTCTTATTCAGCAACCAGAACATTTTTTTGAAGCAACACCAGAACATGCGAGAATAAATCCGAACAATTTAATTATTTTGGTCGATCATTTGAAATGTGCTGTTTATGAATTGCCGTTTAAACAAGGGGAGCTTTTCGATGGTGTGGAAGTGGAAGATGTCCTCGAATATTTAACTGAAGAACAAGTATTTCATTACCAACAGCATAAATGGTTTTGGATGAATGAATCATTTCCTGCCCACAATATTAGCTTACGGTCAGCTGCCCAAGAAAATGTGATTATTATCAACCAAACCGATATAAATAACGTGCTAGTGATCGGTGAAATGGATACATTTAGTGCGTTGACCCTATTACATGATGAAGCGATCTATTTACATGAAGGAACACAATATCAAGTCGAGAAATTAGATTGGAACGAGAAAAAAGCGTTTGTACGAGAAGTGGATGCTGATTATTTTACTGATGCCAATTTAGCTGTTCAACTAAAAGTTTTAGAGGTTGATAAACAAAAACCACTTTCCAGTTGTATTGTTGAATTCGGTGATGTAACCGTCAATGCAATGGTAACAATCTTTAATAAAATCAAACTGTCGACATTTGAAACGATTGGCTCGGGCCCGATTCATCTTCCTGAACAAGAACTGCACACTAATGCCATGTGGATTCAATTTTCAGAAAGTATCCAAACTGAAATTGGCAAGGAAGCTTTAGAAAATGCGTTGATTGGCCTTTCTTATGTATTACAAGCTGTTGCTAGCATCTATGTCATGTGTGACCGCAATGATCTTCATGTTTTACCACAAATGAAAGCTGTACACTCCAGTAAACCAACGATCTTTTTATATGATCGTTATCCAGGTGGTGTTGGTTTAAGTGAGGATGCGTTTAAACATATCCATGAAATTTTAGAGCGAACAAGACGCTATGTTCAAGCCTGTTCGTGTGAGGAAGGCTGTCCATCTTGTGTTAGTGTCAGTTCCAATAAGAATACGAAACATCTTGTAATCTCATTATTAGGAAGGCTTTGTAGTGAGGAAGCAAATGAATAGTTTCACAATATGCCAGAATAAAAAATCTGTCCAAGAATAAGGATGAAATAATCAATGTCAATGAAACATAAGCTTTCAAGAATGAAAAACCATTTAACTTTAAACGAAACTATTTATGATAATAAAAAAAAGAGTGATTACGAGCAAATAAATGATGATCGTTCAGTTTTTTTTCTTGAAAAATGGAAAGAGTACGATGCAAAGCCATTTTTCTTTGACGGTCATTATTCAATCATTCGCGAAAAAGTATATCCAATTGAATACCAACATGGGATCTGTAAATTTTCTGAATTATTTAATGTCGCAGAGTGGTGGAACAAGAGTAAGATTCAGCATCCATTGTCCTGTAAGGATAACGCTCTATCTGAGATGATTTTCTTTGATACTGAAACTACTGGATTGGGTGGCGGCGTTGGAAATACAATCTTTATCATTGGATATGCTAGAGTCTATCATGATAGAGTTGTTGTTACTCAACATTTTTTACCTAATCCAGGTGCGGAAGTTGCATTTTATCAGGCTTTTTTAGCTGATGTAGGAGAATCTCTAAAACTACTACATAGCTATAACGGCAAGGCATTTGATTGGCCACAAGTACGGACACAACATACCCTTGTGCGGGATCAAGTACCGAAACTACCGAAATTTGGCCACTTTGATTTGCTTCATGCTGCACGGAGACTCTGGAAAGATATACTGCCGTCTTGCCGACTTTCGATTGTCGAACAAGAGCTTTTACACATTAATAGAAGTGGCGATACACCCGGAAATCTTGCGCCACTACTATATTTTGATTATTTAAAAGAGAAAGATCCGCAAATCATTGAAGGTGTCTTAAAGCATAATGAAATTGACGTATTATCATTGATTGTTTTGTATATTCAAATTTCGAAAAAACTGCTAAGTAAAACTAGTAATACAACACAAGAAACGTATGAAATTGCCCGTTGGTATGAAAAAGTTAAGGAAATTGAGCAAGCAATCGAGCTTTACACCAAGGTCGCTAACTGTCCATCAAGGTATCAAAATAAGGCTATTTTTCAGTTAGGGTGTCTTTTAAAAAAGCAAAACCGAATAATAGAAGCGATGGATTGTTTTCAATTGTTAATAGAAAAAGAAGCAAATTGTTTTGTGCAAGCGTGCATTGAATTAGCGATCCTAAATGAACATAAATGTAAAGACGTTGAAAAAGCTCTTTATTTTACTAAACTTGCCTACCAGCGGCAAAAGCAGATTGCCAGGCTTGGAAAAGAAACAACAGAACTTGCTGAGTTAAAGAGAAGATTAGATCGTTTACAAAAAAAGCAATAAATGAAGTTTTATCAAGTTTTTTATACGTTAAGAAAGTATAAATTTTTCGCATAGATGTTAATTCGACGTAGTGAAAAATTTTAAGTTCTAAGTATAAGGGCAACTAAGGCCCAGCCGGCGCCTAGAGGCTTGGCTTTGCCAAGTTTTCTAAATACATTAAAGAAAAATCATGATAATTCTCCTGCTTCTTTTTCTTCTGAGAGCACATAAAAATTTGCAATTTAAAAAGTATCTGTTATTATGAAAAAAGAATTATTATTGTTCGGTGCTAAGTAAAGAATACGTATTTTAACTTTTCGCCTTTGATAGTTATTTTATATCTGATGAGCATTAATAGTAAAAAAAGTGGATTATATCCACATAGGAGGAAACAAACATGCAACAAGGTACAGTAAAATGGTTTAACGCGGAAAAAGGTTTTGGTTTTATCGAAGTAGAAGGTGGAGATGATGTATTCGTACATTTTTCAGCTATCCAAGGCGAAGGCTTTAAATCTTTAGAAGAAGGTCAAAAAGTAACTTTTGAAACAGAGCAAGGTCAACGTGGGCTTCAAGCCGTTAACGTAAACAAAGCATAATGATGATTAAAGGACTCTTCAATAGAGTCCTTTTTTTCACGGTATACAAGTTTAAATTAAGAAGATAAAAATAAGGTCTAAGGAAAGACAGCCAATGGTTTACAAATGCATAGGATATTGCTTTGAGTGAATCTTATTAGAAATGAAATTATACTAAATAAACGAGGTTAAAAAATGAACGAGAGAAAATTTGCTGATTTTCATTTGAGTGCTGAAATAAAAAGAGCGCTTGTAGTATTAAAATATAACACACCTACGGAGGTACAAAGTGAAGTAATACCAAAAGCGTTAGAAAATCATGACCTTGTAGTAAAATCGCATACAGGCAGTGGAAAGACTGCTTCCTTCGGTATTCCTACATGTGAAATGATTGAATGGGAAGAAAAAAAACCACAAGCATTAATTCTAACACCAACTCGTGAACTTGCTGTTCAAGTTCGAGAGGATATAACTAATATTGGTAGATTAAAACGAATTAAAGCTGTGGCGATTTATGGTAAAGAATCGTTTTCAAAACAAAAAGAGGAATTAAAACAAAAAACGCATGTTGTTGTTGGAACCCCAGGCCGTGTCAAAGACCATATAGATAGAGGAACACTTAGTTTAGAAAAAATCAAGTATCTAATTATCGATGAAGCAGATGAAATGTTGAATAGAGGCTTTATTGACACTGTAGAAGCGATCCTAAAAGAGCTTCCTGCAAATAGAGTGACGATGGTATTTTCTGCAACCTTGCCTAAAGATGTGGAAAGGCTTTGTCATAAGTATATGACAGATCCGATCCATATTGAAATTGCTTCTACTGGAATTTCGGTAGATACGATTGAACATGGTTTAATCGAAGTGAATGAAGACGAAAAGATTTCATTTCTAAAAGATGTTACAGTAGTAGAAAACCCTGATAGCTGTATCATTTTTTGTAATACAAAAGAACACGTCGATACCGTATTTACCGAATTAGAAAAAGCAAATTATTCATGTGAAAGACTCCATGGAGGTTTAGAACAAGAAGATAGGTTTGCGGTGATGAATGGTTTCAAAAATGGAAATTTCCGTTATTTAATAGCAACAGATGTTGCAGCGAGAGGCATCGATATTGATAATGTAACCATTGTGATAAACTATGACGTTCCAATGGAAAAAGAGAGCTATGTTCATCGTACAGGGCGAACTGGGCGAGCTGGTAATAAAGGCAAAGCGATTACGTTTGCCACATCGTATGAAGGTAAATATGTAAAAGCAATTGAGCGATACATTGGCTTTGAGATACCTACAATGGAAGCTCCAAACTCTCAAGAGGTTACAAGTGGAAAAATTGCATTTGAGGAAAAACTCAGTGGTCGCCGAATTGTTAAAAATAATAAAACAGCAAGGATCAACAAAGATATTATCAAACTCCATTTTAGTGGAGGAAAGAAGAAGAAACTTCGAGCCGTCGATTTTGTTGGAACAATTGCGAAAATACCTGGTGTAACAGCAGAAGATATTGGAATTATTACGATTCAAGAAACTTTAACCTATGTTGATATCTTAAATGGAAAAGGCTCATTAGTCTTAGAAGCAATGGAAAATACAACCGTCAAAGGTAAGAAGCTAAAAGTGAGTAAGGCTCATAAGTAATGAAAAAAAATAATGACGACTACCAGGGTGAACATAGTCGTCGTTATTTTTTTTTGCAAAATAAGAATACATTTTTAAACTTTCAATGATGTCTAGCTCTGAGCGCTTTTCTAAGTTAAATACGTGAAAAGCCTTCTTCATCTAAATAGTGAGCTGCTTCTTTATACGTCGTAAATGTACCATCTAAAAAATCTTCCGCGTACACATTCCACATTGTACCTTCTTTTAGTAAGGTAAGTGTAACAGTGTTGGCATTAATCCAAACCTCTTCTTCGGGTTCATTACTTCCAGTAGTTTCTTTAGGTGTTAAAGAAAGAATTGATTTTCTAATAGTCGAGCGGAGAGCCTTTTCTGTAAAATCACGGATGTTTACCATTCCTTTTTCATTCGTTTGATATCCTGTCATTTTACCTGCATAAACAAAACCGTTTCCATTAGGGTGAAGATGATAAACAACATTTTTTTGATCATACGAACTGTTTGCGTAGTGGAAATTTATTCTTCCTAATGAGACATCTCTTCTCTCCAACGCAGGAAATGATTCAATAATCTTTAATTTTTCTTCAAATGTTAACATGTTACCTCCAGAATAGGGACATTATTTATTTCATTTTCATGATCCATTTTTTTATTAACCAAGTGGTTCATTGTCATCAACGAAGTCGTTATCGTTATTAAGAATTTCTTTGCCTCCATGTATGTCCTCATAAGTATAGTAATCAATTTTGTGGTTGTCAAAAAATATAGTGTACGAATAAAAGCTGCTATATCAAGTTTTTTTATCCATAAAGAAAATTCATGATAATTTTCCTGCTTCTTTTTCTTCTCAATTTTTCGAAAATTCGTTATAGTAGTAGAGGTAAGGATGGTGTCAATAATGATTAAAGAAAAAGAACTAATAACGCTTGAAGGGACGTTTCCCTTTACAAATGCAGAACAACACCGTTTAGAAAAGCTTCGCGAGAAAAAAAATCAACAATTATTCGAAGTTGCTTTTTGTGGACATTTTTCTGCAGGAAAATCAACGATTTTAAATACATTACTTGGGGCAGAAGTTCTTCCTACAAGTCCAATTCCGACAAGTGCCAATGTTATTGAAATCAAAAATGGGGAATTAGGTTTAACCGTCTACACAAAAGATGCAGAGCCAAAAGTTTGGCGTGGAGAAATTCCTTGGAATAAAGTCCGGGATTGGGGGATGAATGGTCAGGCGATCTCAAAAATGACGATCACTGCTCCTTTGCCATTTCTTGGAGAGCATAGCTGTATTTTAGATACACCAGGTGTAGATTCAACGGATGAATCTCATGAAGCAATTACAGTCGAACAGTTATATTCAACCGACGCAATCGTTTATGTGATGGATTATAATCATGTTCAATCAGAAACAAATCTTTATTTCTTAAAGCAATTATCTTTAGAAAAAAAGCTGATTTATATCGTAATTAACCAAATTGATAAACATAACGAAGTAGAAATTCCGTTTTCGATTTTTAAAAAATCAGTTGAGGATGTATTTAAAAGCTGGGACATTCATTATACGGCAATGTATTTTACTTCAATGAAAAAGCAAACACATCAGCTCAATCAATTTCCACTGCTTAATAAGGAGCTCAAAGGCTTATTATTTCAAAGCAAACAAGTCATTGATGCCTCACAGTTGCGCTTAGAACACGGCTTTTTTTATGCAGTTGAAAATCGTCTCTATGAAGAAAAACAAGAAGCACTTGCTGATTTAATTGTTGAGATGAAAGAAAAAGGTTATCACACTGAGCAATTAGCGGAAGAACAACAGCTTTCGAACCAGCTTCAATCATTAAAAAATAACGAAGAAGAGCTGTGGGGAAATTTCGATCATGAACTTGGAAAATTGTTTAAAAACGTGACCTTATTTCCAGCAACCACAACGGATAAAGCACGTGATTGGATTGAAAGCATGCAGCCTGGATTTAAAGTTGGGATATTGTTTGCAAAAAAGAAAACGCTTGAAGAACAAGAAAGACGTCTAGAACTTTTAATTACTGAGCTGCAAGATAAAGTGAAATCACAGTTGTTGTTTCATATGCAAAGTTATTTCCAAAAAGTAGATCGTACAAAGCTAACTAACGTCGAACAGTTTGAACAGGCTTACAATGATTTATCTTTTCTCGTTACAAAAGAATTGTTAAAATCTCGTCTTCAAACGAATCATGCAAATCGAGAGTATGTTTATACGTATACGGGAGAAGTAACAAGTATCATTGTTAGAGAATTGAAAGAAAAAGCTAGAGTACTAGTACAACTCCAAGTAGAAGGAATGAAACCATTTGTTCAAGAAGAAGTTACAAAGCTTGAAGAAAAACTAGCGCTATTCGAAGAAATTAAAGATTATCGTCGTAAAATGGAACAGGTTGAAAGTGGTTCTCTTGTACTGTTAGAAAAAGTTCAAGAAAAGCTAAAGCAATTTCCGAAAGACAACGATTTTCTTCAACAAATTCAGCAAGCAATGCAAGGGTCTTATCCTGACCAACAAGAAAATGCCTTTTCAAACGTAATTTTGGAGAATGAAAGTGTGATTGATACAGAAGAGTTGATCACCCATCAAGTAAAAGAACTTTCGTTTTCCGAAGAAGATACGACTCGTTGGTTAGAAAACATAAAGAATGTTTTCCAAAAGCAACAAAATACGACACTTTTAGCACAGGAACGTAATCATTTGCTTGAACGAATACAGCGCTATGAAAACCAAACGTTTATCATTTCTCTATTTGGGGCATTTAGTGCCGGAAAATCGAGTTTTGCCAATGCATTACTTGGTGATCATGTACTACCGGTTTCTCCTAATCCGACTACAGCTACAGTAAGTACTGTGCAAAAATCGACAGCTGTTTATCCACATGGATCTGTTGTTGTTACGATTAAATCTAAACAAAATTTGAGTGATGAAATTCAAGCGGTAGCAGAACAATTAGACGTAAATCTTTCATTAGATACAATTCCTTCATGGCAGCCGAATATGCAAGACTATCATTCTAGTTGGCAAAAAACTTATGCTGAATACTTGTTAACGTTAAAATCTAGTATAGGAGCAACTGAGTGGAGGTTTGGAAGTGATCTTACGGTATCAATAGCTGAACTGCAAACATTTGTCGCTGATGAAAGTAAAGCTTGTTTAATAGAAAAAGTAAATATTTATTACGATGCACCAATTACGAAAAAAGGGATCGTTTTAGTTGATACGCCAGGTGTTAATTCGATTCATGGACGTCATACAAATGTTGCATTTACCCAAATGCGGACTTCTGATGCTATTTTTTATTTAACGTATTATAATCATGCTTTCTCCAAAGCCGATCAATACTTCTTGCAACAAATGGGGAAAGTAAATGAAAGCTTCCAACACGATAAGCTGTATTTTGTCATTAATGCTGCTGATTTAGCCGGAAGTCAAGGAGAGTTAAATGGCGTTCGCAAACACGTTTATGATCAACTACTGAGAAATGGGATTAGTGAACCACGACTTTACCATCTTTCAAGTAAAGAAGGGTTGCTTAATAAACAACAAGGCATAGATGCAGAGACAAGTTTTTCTCAATTCGAACGTGCCTTTTATGATTATACGATTTTAGAATTAAAGCAACTAGCTGTTAACATGATTACAACCGAATTAAGACAATATCTTGAAAAAGCTAATGATAGTATTGCTTTTATGAACGAAGAATTAGCTACAAAACTGCAAAAACATGAAGAGTTAAAAGAAATCGTTAATGTTCAAGCCAAGCATGTTGAAGCAGCGTCGTTTGCCTATGCGCTTAGGGACGTCGATTTGGAATTTGATCAATTAGTGCTTTATTTACGCGATCGTATGCGTTTTGTCTTAAACGACTACTTCGGTAGTGCGATTAATGTCTCCGTTCTTACTGGAAACAGTAAAAAGGAGCTGCAAAAACAATTAGCTACCCAAATTAAAGAATGGCGAAGCTTAGGAGAATATTTCTTAAAGCAGGAATTTGAAGCAACAATTATTCGCATGGAAGAAGCAATGAAAGAACGAGCAAAAAAATGGTTACGTGATGAAGGGCAAATGCTCCAAAAACAACTGCCTTTTCTTTTTGTTAACGAAGAAGTTCAAATTGAGCCATTAAACGTTCAACTACAAGATTTACACATGACAATCGATACAAATAATTACCTTTCTTTCATTAAATCGAAACGCGATTTCTTTGAGAATGGAATGGTAAAGAATTTAAAAGAAATCTTAGTCGCTGATGGAGTTGAGAAAGCAAGTAACGTTATTCACGAAAGTTCGCTTCGTTATCGTCAAGCTTTAGAACATCATTTAATGGAGATCGAAAAGAACTTAAAGGAAAGACTTAAACAGGCTATTCAGAATGAATTACAGCGGTTTGAGGCCTTGTTTGATCAAAGCGAACAAAATTCCTTACAAGAAGAGTATCAAGCATTACGTAAATATGTAACCTGATTGGCTGTTTAATGTAAATGTTGATTATGAGGCTGGCTATTTCGATAGTCAGCCTTTTAACGTGGTTCGTTTCTTAAAAAGAAAGAACGTTTTTAAACTTTGAATGATGTCTAGCTCCGAGCGCTCTGCGCTTTTCTAATTATATTTCCTGGGTAAGCGCAAAAACAGCGCTTTTTCGGGTTTTTTTGGCTTTTTTTAGTAGCCTGTCAGTTTTTGATTTGTAGAAATTTTTAGAAAAACCGCAATTGTTGCCAGACAAACTGCAAAAATTTCCGGTTGCTCTTGTTTTATTTTCAAACTAAAATATAGGTTGATCAAAAATATTTTTCAATTATTTCCCTCAAAAATTGTATCAAAGCCTTAGAAATGTCTGATCTATCAAACTATTTATTGAATGATATTGGAGAGATGAGCATGCCTTTATATATTTTAATTATGTTTTTTGTGTTGATTGGAGTTACTTATGTTGTGATGAATGGAATTTCATGATTTTCAACTATAAAATAGGTAAAAATACTAGTACATCTGCGGGTGATTTTTCATAGGTTGTTATTGTACCAAGAAAATAAGGAGGTAATAATAATGTTCTATGGCCAAAGACCACCCATTAATACCCAAGTTTTGCCACCTCGGATTCATCCGACAAAACAATGTGTAGTGCATAATTGCTGTGAGTATATTGTTCCAGAGGTGCATCCTACTCATACAACAGTTGTGAATGAACACTTATATAAGCATTATCACAATTTTCCGCAAACAATTTCGAATGTCGACCAAGTTTACAACCAACATTTTATCTGTCCACAAGGGCCAGTAATGCCAGTTCCGCCAGTAGGACCACGTCGTCGTTTCTTTTAATTAGGTTTTGCTAGTTTTTCTTATACTATCATTCGTAAACCTTTTTACTTTTTGATAGTACAATGAAAGGGTACGACTAATTAAGGTCTTACCCTTTTTCAAAAGAAAATATTTTGAACTAGATGTCTTGTAGAGTAATAACGGATCAAGGAAAAAGTAATCAAACGTTTAATTAAATTTCAGTTTGAAGGTGTTACAATTGGTAAAAGTCTTAGCTGTGACAGGTTATAAGCCACATGAATTAGGGATTTTTGATGAAAAACATATCGGCATTACGTATATAAAAAAAGTGTTACGCAAACGGCTAATTTCATTTATTGAAGACGGATTGGAATGGGTGATAATTAGTGGTCAACTAGGTGTCGAGTTATGGTGTGGCGAAGTTGTTCTTGAATTAAAATTCGAATATCCACAATTAAAGTTGGCAATCTTAACACCATTTTATCAACAAGAAAAAAATTGGAACGAAAAGAAAAAAGAACAGTATCAAACAATTTTACAACAAGCTGATTTTGTTGATAGTATAACAAAGAGAGAGTATGAAAACCCAAGTCAATTAAGATTAAAAAATCAATTCATTATTGAGAAAAGTGATGGACTATTAGTTATTTATGACGATGATAAACTTGGTTCACCAAGCTATTATTTAACATATGCTAAGGTTCGTAGTGAAGCTTGTAATTATCAAATATTTTACATATATCCAGAGGAAATTGAATTAGCTTATCAAGACGATCTTGACGATTGGTAATTTCAGTAATTGACAACTTAATAATGTTTTGAAAAAATATAGAAATATAAAGATGTATTATTAATTTTATGATTTACTAAAATTGCAGTATAATGATAATAATTATTTAACTATTATTGAGGTGATTTGAACATGGTTGAAAAACAAGTTTCACAACTATCTCCAAAAGAAATATTGGAAAAGGAATTTAAAACAAGCTTAAAAGGTTATAACCAAGATGATGTTGATAAATTTTTGGATATCGTGATTAAAGACTATGAATTATTACAAAAACGCATTCAATTGCTTGAAAGTGAAAATGAAAAGTTAAAAAAGGAAGTTCAAAAGACTGGCGAACAAAAAATTCCGCAAAGTACGACTACTGGCAATACTAACTATGATATTTTAAAAAGACTATCAAATTTAGAAAAGCATGTATTTGGAAACAAACTTTTTGATTAAGGAGTAACTACATTGATCGAAGTTTATATTGATGGAGCTAGTACTGGTAATCCTGGTCAAGCTGGTGCTGGGATTTTTATTAAAGCTGATGGGAAAGTTGATCATTTTTCTTTTTCGTTAGGGGAAATGACTAGCCATGAAGCTGAATTTGGGGCGCTTATAAAAGCTTTGGAGATTTGTTCTGAACGGAAGTATTCGATTGTCTCATTTCGAACTGATTCAAAAATTGTTGCAGATACGATAGATAATCGCCATGCAAAACGTGAACCATTCAAAAGCCTGTTAAATGAAGCATTAGCATACATAGATACTTTTGAGTTATTTTTTATTAAATGGATACCAAGTCAAAACAATCGTACAGCTGACCAACTTGCCAAAAAAGCCATTTTCTTAAACAGGAAGTAATTACAAGTTGAATTGTTTAATAATCATGATATAATAATATTTGTCATTGCAATGACAAGCCAATAGGCGTTCAGGTAATTGCTGCATCGTTTGATGTTGAGGAAAGTCCATGCTCGCACGGTCTGCGATGACCGTAGTGTTCGTGCCTAGCGAAGTCATAAGCTAGGGTAGCTTGGTTTCGACTGAGCTAACGGCAGGGAACGCACCTAAGTCTAAATGATATGGTGCTAATACCTTGAAAGTGCCACAGTGACGGAGTCTGCTTGGAAACGAGTAGAGTGGAACGCGGTAAACCCCACGAGCGAGAAACCCAAATTTGGTAGGGGAATCTTCTTGAAGGAACTGAACCGAGAGAAGGACAGAAACAACTGTTTCTGTAGATAGATGATTACCGCCGGAGTACGAGGTGAACAGCCGCTTGCAGTACAATGGAACAGAACATGGCTTATCGAACGCTTATAGCTCAAATATAGTTTAGAAATGTAAAACTCTACACAATCATATTGTGTAGAGTTTTCTTTATTAATCAAGGGGTTATAAGTCGTAATAACTACGTTGAGGTAATTAATGTATAAACGGTAGAAAAATTTAGCAAAATAACTTCAACTATGAAATAGGAGTGTTTACGATGTTTCGCTGGTTAGGAAAAAAATCAAAATTAATGTATTATAAAAAATACTCCAATACACAAGCCAAACAAACTGAAAATGATTCTGCTGCTACTAAAAGTGAAAATGAAACGAAAAAAGTTTCAAGCAATGTCTATAAAAATGCGGAAGAGATCAAGAAAATTCTTGGTGAAAATGAAGGAGTTTTTAACCGCACATTTAATATTGGAAAACAAAATATACGAACGGCACAAATATTTGCTGTATCAGGAATGGTGGATACGAAAGTAATTAACGAAAGTATTTTAGACAAGCTAATGAATCTTGAATTGCCAAGCAATTCTACAGAAACTATTTCCTTTTTAACATATTTAAAAGAATCTGTGTTATCGATTTCGGAAGTAGAATTTGAAGAAAATCTTCTTTTAATTCCGCAGAAGCTTTTTACAGGAAAAGTCGTTTTATTTGTGGACGCAGAAGAAAAAGCGTTGCTCATTAGTGCGCAATCAATGGAAATGAGAGGGATTGAGCAAGCTGTAAATGAAGCGGTTTTAAGGGGTCCCCGAGATTCATTTAATGAGGATATTGGCACAAATATCTCGTTAGTAAGGAGAAGAATACGTGATCCAAAGCTTAAATGTGATCCGATGGTTGTCGGAAAGCAAACACATACGAAAATTATGATCACATACATTGAAGGGATTGTAAACACGGATATTTTACAAGAAGTAAAAAAAAGGATTAATAATATTCAAATTGATTCTGTATTGGAGTCTGGGATTATCGAACAATTAATCGAAGATGCTCCGTTATCGCTCTTCCCAACGATCGGCAATGCCGAAAAGCCAGATACAGTATCAGCTGCGTTATTAGAAGGAAGAGTGGCTATTTTTGTAGATGGTACCCCATTTGTATTAACTGTGCCTCATTTATTAATTAATCATTTTCAAGCAGCTGATGATTATTACTCTAGGCCGATTTACACCAATTTTGTTCGCTTACTAAGAATATTAAGTTTTTTTATTTCAGTCTTGCTTCCAGGTTTATTCGTTGCTTTTTCTTATTATCATTCAATTCTTATACCGTTTGATTTATTAGTAACTCTTGCTAAAGCAAGAGCGGAAGTACCATTTCAACTTTTGGTCGAATCGGTTGGGATGCTGCTTGTTTTTGAAATTATCAAAGAATCAGGTCTAAGAATGCCTAAACCGATTGGACAAGCAGTTAGTATTGTTGGGGCACTTATTCTCGGAGAGGCTGCTGTAGAAGCAGGCTTAGTTGGTATTCCTGTTGTGGTAACAACGGCGATGGTAGGGATTGCCTCTTTTCCAGTTAGTTCGTTAAGCGAAGCAATTAGCATTTTACGCATATTGTTTGTGTTTGCCGGAGCGTCTTTGGGATTATTCGGTATTTTAATTCTCGGTATGGTTGTTGTCAGCCATTTAGCAACATTGCGTTCTTTTGGAGTTCCATATAGCGCGCCTCTTTTCCCGATTAAAGTTGGTGATTTAAAGGACTCGATTATCCGTTTTCCTTTATCTCTATTAATACGTCGGCCACAAACATTTAAACCACAAAATCAAATAAATCAGACGCTAGGAGGTGCTTCCGGTGAAGGAAAACGTGGAAAGGAGTAGTAAAAACTGCCGGAAAATACTTATTTTCTTACTTCTTTTTACAATTCCTTTGCTTAATGGTTGTTACGGGATAACTGAATTAAATGATCGAGTAATCGTATCATTAGTCGGATTAGATTTACTGGAGAATGGAAAAGTGGAAGTAACGATGGGTTTGATTGACACACGTTTAATTGAAATTCAAGAGGCGAGAAGCCTTCATGTTTATTCGTTTCAAGGCGAAACCATATTTGACGCAATTAGAATTGCAATTATGGAAATTGGTAAACAACCAATGTGGCCTTACATAAAAGCAGTCATATTTGGTCCTTCTTTCCAAGAAAACGATATTGAGCCCCTATTGGATTTTTTTAATCGGAATAATGAAATCCAACCAAATCCTTATATTCTTTTCTCACCTGAACCTGCTCGGGATATCGTTAATATGCAAGTTGATTTAGCCAATATTCCAGCTGTGATCGTCGAACAACAAATCGAACATCAATTATTAGTTTCTTATACACCAGAAGTAACACTTTACCAAATTTCAGAAATGATGTATTCACTAGACGAAGTGGGGTATGCCTCGATTATCAAAAGGGAAAAACCGCAAAATGTTCATAAAGTTGAAGGAACTGCGGTCATTAAAGACGGTAAATGGATCGGTTCCTTAAATCGAATGGAAACAAGGGGCTCGTTATGGGTCCAAGGGGCTGTTAAAAGTGGGATTACAGTTGTACCTTACGAACAAGGGAAAATTGCTCTTGAAATTGTTGAAAAGACGAAGGCAGGAATTACACCGATTTTAAAGGATAACCAATTGTCAATTAGAATTGATATTGCAGCAAAGGCTTCATTAGGTGAATTGATGACGGTAGTAGAATTAGATAATGAAGAAATGATTGAAAAAATAAATAAGTTAGCTGAAAAAGAAATTACGAAAGAAATTGAGGCCTCTTTTGCAAGGACGAAAAAATGGAAAACAGATATTTATGGAATTGATAGAAGTGTTCACAAAAAGTATCCAAAATATTGGAGAAGCAACAGGGAGAATTGGCAGGATATTTTTTCTAATCTCCCTATAGAAATAAATGTAGATGTTAATGTAAAGAAAATGGGGTTATTTAACACGTTCAAATGAGAAGATGTATTTTAAAAAGAGGAGATCGTGCATATGAAAAATACAACAAATCCTTTAAATACTCCGATAGCAACACGACAACTGTTTTTTATTACAACCCCGTTACTTGTTATTATTGGACATTTTTTTTTAATCAAATTATATTTAGGCTGGGCAGGTAGAGATGCCTGGCTTGGAATGGTTTGTGGATTTCTACTTGGGATTGTGGTATTTCTGGCGATGGCGAAATTAAATGAAAAACTTTATGGAGCAACGATTATCGAAAGGTTTCTTGGTTGGTGCGGACCTTGGTTTGGTCGTCTTATCACAATTCCGATCTTTATCTATTTTTTCACTTTATCATTAATCACCCTGTATGGATTTACTATTTTTATTAATTCAATTTTCCTGCGCGATCATCCTTTTTGGCTAATTTCACTTATATTTTCACTAGCTGTTTTTTATATGGTCCATAAAGGTATTGAAATCATTGCCAGAGTAGCAGAATGGATTATTGTACTTAACATCCTTTCAGGTACAACGGTTTCCATTCTCTTACACAATCGAAAAAATTATTCACAATTATTACCAATATTAGAAAACGGAATACATCCTATTATTCCAGTTATCCTTTTTACAATAGCTGTGTTTGGTGAAATGTTCGTCTTATTAATGGTAAATGTTCGCAGAGAAAGTACGGAAGCTATTTCTCATATGAAAGTGTATCTCATTATTTTTATCATTAATTTAATCATCTTTCCATCAACCGCTGCTGGACCAGTCGCTATTTTCGGGGAGGAACAAGCAAAACAGCTTTTTTTCCCAGTTGAGAGTACAGTCCGTTTAATTAGTGTAGGTTTTATCGAGCGACTTGATATATATGGCTTAGGAATTATGTCAGTCTCTGCTTTTTTACGACTGGCGTTGCTACACTATGGGAATAGCGTGGCAATAGCTCAATGGCTTAATTTAAAAGACTATCGAATAATTAATTGGTTATTAGGAGGGGTACTTTTCTATGCTTCACTTCGCTCATTTAACGATTTGGTGGAATTGTATAATTTCTTAAGAGATTATTATTATTTCGGACTTATTTCAGTTGCCTTTATTCTGATCCTTTGCTTAGCTGTTATATTCTTTCCAAAGCTTACGGCCCAAAAAAATACACAGCCTAAAGAGCTTGAAGGCTAATATATGGTTAATAGCTAAATCAATCCATTTTAAAAGAAGTTAAATTTAAAGGATTCTTTCCTCAATTCTTATCACATGATATACTTTAATACGTTATGGAAGCATAAATTTTTTGCACAAAGTATAAGAAAAACTAAGGCTTTTGCATAGGCGAAAGCCAAGTTTTTCTAAAGAGCAAATTTTAGTCAGAGAGGAAATTTTATGGGAAAAGTGAAGTTAATAGCAACTGCTGCGATGGGCATTGAAGCTTTAGTAGCTCGTGAAGTGAAAGATTTAGGATATGAAAATGTGCAAGTTGAAAACGGGAAAATTATTATTGAGGCAGACGAACAGGCGATTTGTCGAACAAATTTATGGTTAAGAACCGCGGATAGAGTAAAGCTAGTTGTAGGAGAATTTAAAGCAACAACATTTGATGAGCTTTTTGAAAAAACAAAAGCCCTACCATGGGGACAGTTTATTCCGGAAAACGGTGAGTTCCCGGTGATTGGTAAATCGGTTAAATCTACATTATTTAGTGTTTCAGATTGCCAAGCCATTGTCAAAAAAGCTGTAGTTGAAAGTTTAAAGAAAACATATAAACGGGCTTGGTTTGATGAAGATGGACCATTATTTCGGATTGAAGTTGCCTTACTTAAAGATATTGCTACAATAACGATTGATACAAGTGGAAGTGGCTTACATAAACGTGGCTATCGCTATTTACATAGTGAAGCACCTTTAAAGGAAACGATGGCCGCAGCAATGATTATGTTGACAAATTGGCAACCAGATCGTCCTTTTTGGGATCCATTTTGTGGTTCAGGTACGTTACCGATTGAGGCAGCGATGATCGGACAAAATATTGCCCCAGGTTTTAATCGGGACTTTGTTTCGCAAAAATGGGCTTGGATTGGGCAAAATAACTGGAAACTAGCGATGGAAGAAGTGGAAGATTTAGCTAAATATGATCAACCATTACAAATAATTGGTACGGATATTGACCATAAAATGGTCGATTTGTCGATCAATAATGCAAGCGAAGCTGGATTTGGAGATTTACTTACATTTAAGCAAATGCAAGTAAAAGATATTTCGACAAAATTAGAGCTTGGCTGTATTGTAGGCAATCCTCCTTATGGTGAACGTCTAGGAGAAATAAAAGAAGTGGAACAAATGTATCGTGAGATGGGACAAGCTTTTGCTAAGCTTGATACATGGTCGGTGTATATGCTAACCTCAAATGAAAACTTTGAAGAATTATATGGAAAAAAAGCATCAAAAAAACGAAAGCTTTATAACGGAAATATTAAGACTGATTTTTATCAGTTCTTTGGACCGAGACCACCACGAAAAGAATAGAAAAATTTTTTGCGAATAAAAGCGTAAAGAATTGTATAACCTATTTTTGAATAATGTAAAGGTAGGTGGCACAATGTCTAGACCGTTTAATCAAATTCGACAAGTGGAAATGGCAATCAAAGCTGCACAAAGAATGGTTGGCCAAGCAACAATGAGTATGGACCAAAATCAGCTGAAGGCTGCGACTGATGCTTTAAATCAAGCAAAACGACAATATGCAAATGCCATTAAACATGTGTCCGGAGTAAGTGATGAGTTTTTTGAGTTTTCAAATGAGTTAATTGAACGACTTGACCATCAATTAACAGAAGCAAAAGATAATTAGTAACTGGATATAGCAGACTAATAATTGTTGTTTTTAGTGCAAATAGCTACCTCAAGCGTGATGAAAGAAATACTTATGGTGTGTCTGAAAAGAAGGCACACCTTCTTTGATTTTACCTTATATACTTTTAGTCATTAGATAATTTTATATTGACAAATAAGAAAAACTATCCATAATATTTAATGTTAATAAATTTATTGACTGGTCCAGCTTCGAAGATGACATTATCTACATTTTAGCAGGAGGAATTTATGCAATCCTTTAAGAAATTACCGTTTACATATAATCGAGAGAAATCTTTTATTGACCAGCTTGGTGATTGGGTTGGTGATGTTTTTTACGATATTTTACCTGATGCTGGCTTTGAAATTAGGGATGAGCAAATTTTTATGGCTTATCAGCTTGAACGTTCCTTTGCTGAAAAGAAAGTGATCTTTGCAGAAGCTGGAGTTGGTACGGGAAAAACGATCGCTTATTTACTTTATGTAATTTGTTACGCAAGATATATTGGCAAGCCGGCAATCATTGCTTGTGCTGACGAAGCCTTAATTGAACAACTGGTAAAACCAGAAGGAGATATTGCCAAACTATCTGCTATTTTAAACTTAAATATTGATGTGCGCCTGGCAAAAGCACAAAGTCAGTACGTATGTATCGAAAAGTTAGAAAAATTACGCGATAATGATGATTATGCTTCGGTATATGAGTATGTATCACAAACGATACCGGCATTTGTATATGACAATACTCCGTTGCAACAATTTCATTTTTATGGAGATCGGAAAACATATTCAAAGCTTAATAATGAAACATGGGGAAAATTGAATTGGGATACATTTCAAGATTGTGGAGTTTGTGAAAAACGTCATCGTTGCGGGATGACGTTAACTAGAGAACATTATCGAAAAGCTAGTGATTTAATTATTTGTTCGCAAGACTTTTTTATGGAACATATTTGGACAGAAGAATCGCGGAAACGGAAAGGCCAATTACCATTTTTACCTGAAGCTAGTAGTATCGTTTTTGATGAAGGTCATCTCTTAGAATTTGCCGCTCAAAAAGCATTAGCTTATTACGTACGCCATGATCTTTTAGAAGAAATTTTAGAAAGGTTATTAGCAAATGATGTTCGCGAAGAAGTAGCTTTATTAGTTGATGAAATTATTTCCCATAGTATATCAATGTTTCAGCTGATTGAAGCAAGTTCAAAAATTGTCATCGGCTCAAAACGGAACGAACTTCAAGTTACACCACAATTAACTACTGAAATTAAACATTTTAAACAGCTATTAGCAGCTTTAGAAGATGCTCTTGTCTTTGAAAGTGAACTTTATACTATTGACGAATATCAACTAAAGATTGTCGAAGAACATCTTGATACGCTTCAATATTCCTTATCACTTTTAGTAGAAAAGGAAAATGTGATTACGTGGGTAACAAAAGCTGAAGGAGTAACAACTCTCGTCATTATGCCTCATCTAGTCCAAGATGTATTGCAGGAAAAAATGTTTTCGAAAAAGTTACCTATCGTATTTTCATCAGCGACATTGTCCACAAATAGTGATTTTACCTATATTGCGAATAGTCTTGGAATTAAAGATTATTTATCATTTACAGTTAATTCACCATTTAATTATAAAGATCAAATGAAAGTGGTACTTCCAAAAGAAGGTGAACAAGCGAAGCTGACAACAGTTCTTGAAATTCTGAAAAAGACAAATGGTCGATCTCTCCTTTTATTTAATAACGAAGCAGAGTTGGCAAAATTTCGACAAGTCGTGCAAACAGACAAGCAATTTACTCTCTTTCAGTTTTTGTTTGAAGGGGATCAAGAGCTTAGTACTCTTGTTCATACCTTTCAAAATGAAGAAAAAACGTCGCTTTGTGCAATTCATTTATGGGAAGGTTTAGATATTCCTGGGCCGTCGTTATCTAGTGTGATTATTTGGTCGTTACCGTTTCCACCAAATGATCCAGTTTTTAATAGCAAACGGAAAAATGTCCAGCAACCGTTTGCGGAAGTGGATTTGCCATATATGTTACTTAGATTACGCCAAGGGATTGGGAGACTTATTAGAACAAGTAGTGATCAAGGGATGATTGCCATCGTTGACGAGCAGTTATTGATTAATAAAGAATGGTTACAACATGTAATTTCTATTTTACCTACTGAAGTTGAAATCATTCATAGTTTGTGAAGAAAAAGCAATCAAATAGTTACAAATGTTCCCTTCTGTGTTATACTACTAATAGAGATTTCTGTGCTACTACTCTATAAATAGAGTAGTGGCATTTCTTAACTAGGAGATATATTAGGACAACCCTTTAAAAATAAATAATCTACGAAGGATAAGGGGGAGTAAAACATGAAAAAACAGCTTTTACATGATCTACTAGGACGCCCGCTTCGTGATTTAAGAATATCCGTTACCGATCGATGTAACTTCCGTTGTAGTTATTGTATGCCTGCGGAAATTTTTGATAAAGATTTTATGTTTCTGCCGAAAAATGACGTTTTATCTTTCGAGGAAATTACAAAGTTAGCTACTTTATTTGTTGAATATGCTGGAGTCAAAAAAATACGGATAACGGGTGGAGAACCACTAGTGCGTAAAGATCTTCCAGAGCTAATTCAAATGTTATCTAAAATTGAAGGAATTACAGATATCGCAATGACTACTAATGGTTCGCTACTCGCTAAGCATGCAAAAGCTTTAAAAAATGCCGGCTTACAGCGAGTGACTATAAGTTTGGATAGCTTAGATGACGAGCGGTTTCGAAAAATTAACGGTCGTAATGTCGGTGTTACACAAGTGCTTGAAGGGATCGAAGCTGCTAAAGCAGTAGGTCTTGGAGTTAAGATTAATATGGTTGTTCAACGTGGGATGAATGATCAAGATATAATCCCAATGGCTAAATATTTTAAGGATACGGGAATTATTCTTCGTTTTATTGAGTTTATGGACGTTGGGAATTCGAATGGTTGGAATCTGGAACAAGTTGTCTCGAAAAAAGAAATTTTTGATCGGATTAATCAAGTGTTCCCAATCGAGCCAGTTAAACCAAATTACGAAGGAGAAGTTGCCTCAAGGTTTCGATATAAGGAAAATAATAACGAAATCGGAATTATTTCGTCTGTCACTGATGCATTTTGTTCGACTTGCTCACGAGTAAGGTTAAGTGCAGATGGAAAGCTAGTAACTTGTTTATTTGCTTCAAAAGGGCACGATTTAAGAGACTTACTTCGTTCAGGTGCCAGTGATGAAGCATTAATTAAGCGGATTGCTGAAGTATGGAACGGTCGTAATGATCGATATTCAGAAGAACGTTTAAACAATACTGATAAACAGCAAATTCGCAAAATCGAAATGTCCCATATTGGAGGGTAATGAGAAAAGCACAAGGTATAGCTCCTTGTGTTTTTTTGCAGGTTAAATTGGGAAATGATTGAAAAATCACGAGAAATGACTAAAAAAATACGGGAAATGATCGAAAAACTGTGGGAAATGATTGAAAAACATTAATTACTGGCAGCGAAAGCAAGTTGTCTTATGTAAATATAACGGAAATAGAGGGAATAATATGACAGTTAGCGAATAATTGATTTTATACTATCAGAAAATAAATTTTTCGGATGATAGAAATACAAAGGCTTTTGTAATACAACTTGGCAAAGCCCGAGTTTTTTAAAAGAAAAAATAGAGGAGTGCAATTATGCCAGTAAACATAAAAGAGGTTGAAAAATCATTTACAAGTTTCGTAAAAAAAATGTCGAGCTATAATGAAGCAATTTCCCTTATGTATTGGGATTTACGGACAGGAGCACCGAAAAAAGGGGTAGAACAACGTTCAGAAACAATTGGTACATTATCAACAGAAGTATTTAATATGAGCGTTTCAGCTGAAATGGGTGAATATTTACAAATTTTATCAACACAAGAAGCTCAAGGTGAGCTATCTGAAATTACAAAGAAACTAGTTGAAGAGTGTAAAACAGAATATGACAAAAACAAAAAAATACCGGCTGAAGAATATAAACAATTTGTCATTTTAACTTCTAAAGCTGAGTCAGTTTGGGAAGAAGCCAAAGAACATGCTGATTTTGCCAGCTTTGCCCCTTATTTAGAGCAAATCATCGCTTATTTACGAAAATATGTGGAGCGAATTGGTTATGAAGGTCACTGTTATAATGCCTTATTAGATGATTATGAGCCAGGTGTGACAGTAGAAGTATTAGACCAAGTTTTTAGCAAACTAAGAGACAAGTTAGTTTCACTTGTGAAGGCAGTTACCCAATCGCCACATCAACCGAAAAAAGACTTTTTGTTTCAACACTTTCCAAAAGAAAAACAAAAAGCTTTTTCACTAGAAATTTTAAACCAGTTACACTACGATTTTGAGGCAGGTCGTCTTGATCCAACTGTTCATCCATTTGCTATTGCCATAAATCGTAATGATGTACGTGTGACTACGAAATACGATGAAAAGGATTTTCGCACAGCTATCTTTGGCACGATCCATGAATGCGGTCACGCTCTTTATGAACAAAATATTTCAGAGGAATTAATTGGTACACCGCTTTGCGATGGAACTTCAATGGGAATTCACGAATCACAATCATTGTTTTGTGAAAACTTTGTTGGTCGGAATTACTCCTTTTGGCAGAAAAACTACAGCCTTCTAAAAGAACATTCCGAAGGACAATTTAATGATATAGCCTTAGATGATTTTTATCGAGCAATTAATGTTGCTGGACCGTCCTTAATTCGAATTGAAGCAGATGAAATGACTTATTCATTACATATTATTTTACGTTATGAAATTGAAAAAGCACTGATTAGTGGAGAGATTGAAGTCAAAGATCTTCCGCAAATTTGGAATGATAAAATGGAAGAATATTTAGGCATTCGCCCAAACCATGATGGAGAAGGAGTCCTTCAAGATGTTCATTGGGCCGGTGGAGCATTAGGCTACTTCCCATCTTATGCACTTGGCTATATTTACGCAGCACAAATGAAATATAAAATGGACGAAGCAATTCCTAACTATGATGAGCTATTGGAAGCAGGGAATTTCACGCCGATTAAAGAATGGCTTAATCAAAATGTTCATCAGTACGGAAAAATGAAAAAGCCGTTAGAGATTATTCAAGATATTACAGGCGAAGGCTTAAATCCAACCTATTTAGTTGATTATTTAGAACAAAAATATAAAGCGGTATATAAGCTTTAATGTAGATAGAAATGGCCGAGACATTACATATTTATCTTATGTAATGTCTTTTCATCTTGTCCGCTAAAATAAAAAATTCTTGAAAAAACCTCTTAGACTTCCTTTACATGGTAAAATGAGTTTGAATAAGTGTAGGGAGCGAGCTTTAAATGAAAAAGTATTTCCTCGTCATAAAATTTGTCATTTCGGTATTGTTATTCTATATGAGTTTGCAATACGAACAAGCATCTCCGGAAAGGTCAACTACGTTAATCATTCTCTTTACCATTTATTTAAGTTGGGGTGGTATTCGAACTCGAATGAGTACTTCCTTTTGGTTATTTTTTATTGATGGTTTGCTATTATTACTATTAGACTATCAATCGCGCTTTGTCGTTAATTATTTCATTCATTCGCTTTATTTTCTGTTAATCATTGAAGCAGGTTTAGTTTTAAAACGAAATTATTTAAATTTGACGATCATTCCGATTATCTTTGTGGCGCTTAGCAAGTACATTTATTTATTGTATTTTCAACTAAATGCTAGAAGTCTATCTGAAACTTTCTTTCATCTTTTTGCGTTGCTGTTTGTCTTATCTTTGTTTCATTATCTTCAGCTTCAAAAAGAAGAGCAAGCAAAGAATGAGTTACTGTACAAAGAACTGCTTGCAACACATCGTCAGTTAAAACGTTACATGAAAGAAGCTGAAAAAATGACATTAATCGAAGAACGCAATCGTATTGGCCGTGAAATGCATGATTCTGTCGGACATGAACTAACCGCTTTACTTATGCTACTGGAGATAAGCTTACTTAAGATCAAGGAGAAAAACACGGTGAAGGATATAGAAGTTCTTTTACAAAAGGCGAAAGAAACGGCAAAGAGTTGTTTAGCAGCAACTCGAAATGCGGTTTATGCGATGAAAGATGATAATCAAAGTTTTCTAGAAGCAACCAAAAGTTTAGTTGAAAAGCTAAAGCATGATCACTTATTAAAAGTAAATGTTAAACTTGATCCAAACCTAGAAGAACTTCAATTAACAGAAGAACAAAATATTAATCTTTATCGAATATTTCAAGAGGCGCTTACCAATGTGATGCGTCATGGAGCAACGAAACAAGTTTCTATCTCAATTCAACAATCGGAAAAGGAATGTCTTATTTTTCAAATTGACAATCGAATAGTGTCCGATGATTGGCAAGTAGGGTTTGGAATTGCGAATATGCAAGACAGACTTGAACGCTTAGGTGGTACTTTAAAGGTTGTTGTCAAAGATTGTCTCTTTATCTTAAAGGGCGAGCTACCATTAACAAGAGGTGAAAAACATGATTAACGTACTGATCGTTGACGATCAGCCGATTGTTCGCAAAGGTTTAAAAATGATTGTCGATCATCTGGAAAATATCAAAGTTGTTGCTGTTGCTGCTAACGGGCAAGAAGGGTTTGAGGCTTGTGTGTTGTATCAACCCGATGTCGTATTAATGGACATCAAAATGCCAATTTTAAACGGTGTTTCTGCCACAAAACTTATTAAAGAAAAGTATCCAACGATAAAAATTATTATTTTAACGACGTTTAATGATGATGAATTTATTTTTGATGCTCTTTCATATGGTGCTTCAGGATATTTATTAAAAGATGCAGGAGCGAATAAAATTGAAGAAGCGATCCGCGAAACTCACCGAGGTGGAGCAATGATTCAACCGACAGTTGCTAAAAAAGTAATTGATAAATTTCAAAAAATCCATACGAATAAAAAACCGGTAGACGAGCGCCTCGAATTACTAACGAAACGAGAAATCGAGATTTTAACACTAATTGGTGAAGGGAGAAACAACGATGAAATCTCCAATTCGCTGTTTATTACGAGAGGAACAACCAAAAATCATATTAGTAATCTTTTAATGAAATTAGAATTACGCGATCGGACGCAATTAGCGATTTTTGCTTTAAAAAATGATTTAATTTAAGCTAATTGAAAGTAACATATGCTAAAACCATGACCTGAGACATAGTTTGCTCAGGTTCATTTATGTCTAGCGCTACATCTATATTTTTCCAAAATCGGCTACAATTAAACCATAAGTGAGAGGAGTGAAAAAAGTGAAAAATTGGTTTGCCGTTTTAATACTCATTTTTTTCGGAATGTTCTTAAGTGGTTGTCAATCACCACAAGAAGCTTTAATGGAAGCTGCTGAAAAAACGGAAAATATTGAAACCGGAAAAAGTTCTGTCTCCTTACAAATCAATCTTGAAGGTAGTCCTGTTAAGGAAGATATTGAACCGTTATTTTTAGAAAAACTAGAAATTTCCCATGAGTATGACAAGCGAAAAGAAGTTTCAAAATCAACGGTTTATGCTAATTTGAATAATTTTGGTGTTGATTTTACGATTTATGAAGCTGGGTCTAAGGTGATGGTTTCTAGTCCATTGCTACCGAAGATTTTACTGTTAGAAAATGATATGCTACCTGAATTTAGTCAAAATAATGCTGAGATTGGTATTTATTTTGATGAACAATTAGCAGCCAAAATAGCTAAAATATGGGTTCCGTTAATTACCGATGAAAATGTCAGTAAATTAGGCAATGTTGTTGTTACAACTCCAGATGGTGATGTAAAAGGGAAGGAGTTTGAAATAACTCTTTCAGCGGATCAATTAAAGCCTGCATTAATTAAAACGGTCAAATTATACGCAGATGCCCAGATTGCTAATCATACAATTGAAGATGGTGAAGCTTATTTTGAAGAAATAGTTGAATTAATCGAAAAAAATGACATCGGTCCAATCTCGTATTTTGCCTATATTGACCGCGATGGTATCATCGTCTCCGAGAAATTGACTGCGGACCTGAAATTTGCACCAGATGTTTCCATAGCCATTGACTTTCAATTGCAGCGCTTTGACTTATGGCAAGATGTAACAATCGATTTACCTGAGTTGACTGATGATAATTTCATGACGAAAGATGATTTTCTTAATGGAGAAAAATTTAAGCTTTTTCCGAACTAAATTTTTAAGCTGAGGGGATGGCATAATGGCAAAGTTACGAGTCGAAAAGTTAACAAAAACGTTTAATGATTTTTGTGCTGTGAAAGAAATTAGTTTTGAGTTAAGAGAAGGAGAAATATTAGGATTTTTAGGACCCAATGGTGCAGGGAAGTCGACAACAATTTCGATGATTTCAACCTTATTGAAACCAACGAGCGGCGAGATCTTCTTAGATAATGTGAATACAGTGCAAATCCCTGAGCCCTTTCGAAAAATCTTAGGCGTAGTTCCCCAAGAAATTGCTCTTTATCCTGATTTAACTGGCTATGAGAACTTAGCCTTTTTCGGAAAAATATATGGCTTAAAAAAAGCTGAGCTTAAAAGTAGAATTACCGAAATATTAGAAGTGATCGGACTTACGGAAAGAGCCCATGAAAAGCTTAGCACATATTCTGGTGGAATGAAGCGCCGGATAAATATTGGAGTAGCCCTTTTACACAATCCGAAAATCTTGATCATGGATGAACCAACTGTCGGGATTGACCCGCAATCAAGAAATCATATTTTAAATACAGTAAAAAAGTTAAACAAGCAAGGAATGACGATTTTATACACGTCTCATTACATGGAAGAAGTAGAGCTATTATGTGATCGAATTTATATCATGGATCATGGTTCGATTATTGCTAGCGGAACGAAACAAGAGTTAAAAGAACGTATAGCAGAGGCGAACGCAATAACGATAACTGTTGATATCGCAACTGATCATTTTATGCAAGCTTTGAAGTTACATCCTAAAATAAGAGCTGTTCTTTGTGAAGAAAAAACGTATACGATTGCCTTAGAAACCTATGAAACTACGCTTCTAAAAGAAATGATTGCGCTTGGAGAAAACACCCAAACAAAAATTGAAAGTATCCAACTGAAAACTCCATCGCTTGAAGACGTCTTTTTACAACTAACAGGCCGAGGGTTAAGAGATTAAAAAGGAGTGATGCTCGATGAGGAAAGCATTAGTTTTAGGAGCTTCTGGTGGAATTGGATATGCGTTAGTTCAAGAGTTACTAGCCCGCAAAGTAGAAGTCGTTGCTTTTGCTAGAAGGAAAGAAAAACTCGAAAATTTATATGGTAGTGAAGCTAATGTTAGCGTTTTTTCTGGGGATGCCTTGAATGAACGTGATGTGTTCGAAGCTGCCAAGGGAGTCGATGTTATTTTTCATTCTGTCAGTTTTCCTTATCAAGAATGGGATAGAAATCACCTTCAATGTGTAAAAACGATGATTAAAGTTGCGAAAGAAATTCAAGTGAAAATAGCCTTTGTTGATAATGTCTATGCTTATGGGAGAAAACCAAACATTTTTGTATCTGAAAATGCGAAAAAAGACCCGCATACGAAAAAAGGAAAACTACGTTATAAAATGGAAACTACTTTAAAAAATTGTAGTGTACCTACATTAATCGTTCATATGCCTGATGTATACGGTCCAAATTGCAACAATACCGTTCTTCATGAAACACTAAAAAATGTATTACAAAATAAAAAAGCAAATTTTATTGGCGATCTGAAAACGGCACGAGAGTATTTATACACAATAGATGGTGCAAAAGCAATGGTTGAACTAGCATTACGTGAGGATACTTATAATCAAAATTGGAACATTCCAGCTTCACATCCGATTACAGGGGAAGAACTCCTTGAGATTTTTCGAATGGAATTAGGCTATACAAAATCATTGCGAACTGTTTCAAAGTCAATGATTCGCTTTCTCGGACTTTTTTTACCATTTATGAGAGAGTTAGTTGAAATGATGTATTTGACAGAAGAACCAGTCGTGTTAAGCGGGGAAAAATATGAAGCAAACATTGGCGTTTTGCCGCGGACACCATATCGTGATGGCATCAAGCAAACCGTGAAATGGATGAAGAAAATTAAAATTTAGCCAAATGGAAGAAGTCTGAGATGCAAAATTTTTCAAATGTATATATACTCCGTTTACCGAAAACTTCTCAAAAGGTGGTGATAGGATGATTTGGTTAATGACCGTTAAAGACTTACAGCTAATGTTAAGAGATTGGAAGGCACTACTTATTACGCTTTTAATGCCAGCAATATTAACAGTCATCTTAGGATTTTCGATTGGGGCATTTTTTAACAATGAAGTTCAACTAGAACCAGCAAAAGTAGCTGTTGTTAGTTTAGCAAATCTCGATGAAGATACTGATAAGTTTAAAGCATTTATTAACGACCAAGCGACTCAACTTGAGCTAAGCGATCAAAACGAAATAATCGCTAATGTTACAGATTTAAACTTTGAGAACATTTTTTTAGAGGAGGTACTAAAGAGTGATGCAGTAAAGGAGTTTATCGAGTATGAAATAATGCCACTTGAAGTTGCTGAGCAAAAATTAAGTGACAGTTCGTTAACAGCAATTATTATTATTCCAGAGCAATTTCATTACGATATGTGGATGAGCTTGTTTACGCCTTTTCGTAACGAGGTGACGATGACTATTCGTAAAGGTGCAGAAAATGAAATAAAAGCTAGTATTGTTGAAACGATAACGAAAGGCTTTACGGATCATTTGTCAGTAGGGGTGATTGGCAAGCAAGTAGTATTGGAAAAAGCCGCTGAATTTAATGTAGCAAAGCTTGTGTATGAACAGTTAGGGGATTTTATGGAAACACTGATGGAAACTGATTTAGATCAAACGAGGATTGAAACCACTTCGATCATAGGCAAAGTAAAAATTACTAGTTTCCATTACTATGCGGCTGCTATGGCGGTGATGTTTATGCTTTTTTCAGCAGGGTATGCTGCTAGTTATTGCGTGAATGAGCGTTTTCTTTTCACATATTCACGGTTAAAAATAGCTGGTATTTCCTTGTTTCAAATTTTAGCTGCGAGAATGTTTTCATGTAGTCTGTTTACTATGTTTCAATTAGGATTTTTAATCGGCTTTTCCACGCTAGTTTTTCATATTTCATGGGGAAGTATAGCAGTTGTAGTTTCTTTAACGATGATGGCTAGCGTTACGGTTGGCTGTTTAGCAATGTTACTATCAGTCATAAATTTGAAAACTGGTGATGAGCGGATCTCAAATTTATTTCAAGCGTCGTTCATTCCCTTACTTGCCCTTATTGGTGGAAGTTTCGTTCCGAATACCGGTTATCCTCGTTTTTTTAAACTGCTAGGTGATCATTCACTCAATGGAACAACGTTAAACGGCTTTTTAAAAGGAATGCAAGGATTTATGATCGGAGATATTCAGGGAGAACTAGTAATACTACTAATTTATAGTAGCATTTTTCTAGTTACGGCAGCTTTTATTGCGAAGCTAAATGAGGTGTAAATAATGAAAGCATTACTGTGGGGAAGAATTGTCCAGCTCCGAAAAAATTTTAAAGTTTACTTACTGATGTTTATTTTGCCAATTATCTTTTTCCTAGCTTTTGGCTTTACTGCTCAAGAAACAAAAATAAAAATTGTCATTGCTGATGAGGAACAATCGCCATTTACGGAAAATATTATTCACGAGTTAAATAATCTAAAGCCTTTTGATGTATATACGGCTAGTCGTGATGTGTTAGCTTCAGATGTAAGCGAAGGAAAAGCAGATGCAGGGTTATTGATTGAGGAAGGTAGCTTTCAAGAGGAAAAGCCTTTAAAAGTAGTAAAAATAAAAGATTCTGTGGCGATTGCCTCTTTTGAAGGGACATTGCGGACGGTTATCCAAAAATTAAAATATGAAGAAAAACTATCGGTAGAAATTATAAATCTAATTAGTGAATTGACCAAAGTTGAGAACAAAGAACAAATAAACAGCCGAGTAACTAGTAGTATTAAACAAAAATTAAGTGAGAAAGCACCGATTAATACGGTTATCAATCAAAAAAGAAGTGAAGATGTAGGATTTATCTATGATCATCAACTGCAAATGATGCTTGGGTTTACGTTGTTTTTTACCATTTATACGATTATGTTTTCTATTGGCGAAATACTGAACGACAAAAAGCATCGCGTTTGGGAGCGATTAATGATTTCTCCATTAACAAGGTGGCAGATTTACTTCGGAAATTTTTTATTTAGTTTTTTGATTAGTTTCACCCAAATCCTTTTACTTATTTTGCTTAGTAAATATTTAATGGGGGTTAATTGGGGTAATAACTTATTATTAGTATTGATAATAGTTGCTTGTTATATCTTTGCAATGATGGCTATTGGCATGTTTTTAGTCAGTATCTCTAAAACCGTGCAACAATTTCATTCAATCGTCCCAATTGTCGCCGTTAGTATGGCAATGATTGGGGGTGCTTATTGGCCACTTGAAATTGTTAAGGCAAAAGTCTTACTATTCTTAGCAAAATTAATCCCGGTCACGTATGCAATGAAAGCGATTAAGGAAGTAATTTTACTTGAAGTTAGTTGGAGCAGTATTTATGGCTCATGTGCAATCTTACTTCTCATTGGTATCTTTTTTATGAGTATTGGCGTTCGCTTAATTGAGCAAAAATAGGGGACAGGGTGGGGACAGGTACGTTGTCCCTTAGAGTTCTTATTGGGACAACGTACCTGTCCCCTCTGTCCCATTCACAATTTTTATTAATACCTCAGGATAGTCAGTAATAATTCCGTCAGCACCGAGTTGTAACAGTCGCTTCATTTCTTCTCCATTATTAATCGTCCAATAGTAAACTTGCATATTACGTTTATGAGCACTTTGAATAAGCATTTCGTTCGCAAGATTAAAAATACTAACTTTTGTTGGTATTTGGATAACGTCTACTTTCGGTTTGTATAAACTTCCGAACAAAAACCTATGGAGTGCGACAAATTTTAGCACTTCACTGTTCCCACTACTAACTGCAACTCGTCCATTTGTAACTTTATTAAATTGATTGACGATTTTTTGGTTAAAAGAGAAAATTAACACTTGATTTTCCATATTGTATTTTCTAATAAGTTCCCAAAGTTTTTTGACAATTACTGGATCATTAGATTTAATATCAATATTTAGATAGCTGTTAGGGAACTTTTCAAACACTTCGTTTACAGTAGGAATGGTAATTCCTTGATTTCGATATCGAAACTTTCCTTTATGATCTGTATAAGAATAACCAGCGTCTAATTGTTTTAATTCGGCAAGAGTAAAGGAACTTACTGGACCATGACCATTAGTTGTCCGATCTACCATGTCATCATGAATAACTACGAGCTGACCATCTTTGGTCATTTGGATATCAAATTCTATCATATCCGCACCAATATTAAACGCATGTTGAAATGCCGGTAACGTATTTTCTGGAAATGCACTCCCACCGCGATGAGCAATGACCAACGGTTTATCAAGCTCCTTGAAAAAAGGTTTTATTTCTCGTTTTTGATCTAGCAAAGCTACGATAGAATGTAAAATGGCAGTAATTTTTTTGATTTTATGAATATGGAAAGGAATATAAATAACCATTGATTCGCTCCTATTATAAATAGTAATTTTGTCGCAAAAAGTGCAAATAAATGTTTGATTCGTCAAGCCTTCCGACTTACGATAAATTTATGTTTTTATCATAATATTAGTGCATTTTTTTATTGTAAGTTTGATATCATTATAATGTAATGGATACTATTGCTGTTTTTATCACCATATTCTAACTAAAGAAAGTGGAATCATTAATGTTTATGAAACGAATTAAGCAAAAAGAAGAGGACGATGCTTCAAAATTAGTTTATAAAAAAGGAACAGAGCGCGTATTGTTACTGTCTAGCTTTCTGATTGCAATTTCTATTTTAATAATTGGTAGTTTAGTATATGTATTTGCCGAAAGAGAAGTAGTAAAGAAGCTAAAAGAGAAGGATCTAATTTATATTGGTCAATCCATTTCTGCTAAAATTGATGGACAGATTTTCCAAGCTAAGGAAACAGCTTTTCTATTAGCAAATGACCCGGCGATTTATGATTGGGTTTCTAGTGCCGAGACAAAAACGGAATTAGCCGGCTACGCATCCAAAAGACTGCAACAATTAGTAACAGAGTTAGAATATCATAATTCCTTTATTGTTAGTGCACTGACAAATCATTATTGGTCGGAAACAGGGAAAATTGTTGAAGTGATGTCAAAAGACAATCCATATAATGATTGGTTTTATCAAACATTAACTTCTAAACAAAGAGTTTCTGTTAATTTTGATTATAATATAAGTAGGAACGATACTTTTGTTTTTGTAAATGCCTTAATGGGTGATCTGGATCAACCAATAGGAGTAGCTGGTGTTGGATTTAGTTTAGAAAAATTATCAAATGACTTTAAAGAATATAAATATGGGAAAAGAAGCAATCTTTGGCTAATCGATAAAAATGGCAAAATTTATCTTTCAGATAACAGTGCTCATAATGGGAACTCCATTTCTAACTATATCCCAGAGACGATAGCTAAAGATTTAGCCCTACAGTTTAATGAACTTTCTCCATATGTGATTGAATATGAAAATGAGTCTGGACAATTAGTCGATTTAATTAGTTACCCCATTTCTGCAACTGATTGGAAATTAATTTTTCAAATTCCAAGAGATGAAACGGTTTCATTTTTAGATACGATTAAATTTAATACAGTGCTAGCTATGGTCATTTTTTTGTTATCGATTATCTTTTTCTTTTATTATGTATCGAAAAAAATCGCCAATCCATATAAATTAGCTTTACAAATTAATCAGCAACTAGAAGAAAAAGTTGCAGTACGCACACAAGAGTTATCGGAAAAAAATAATAAATTAGTAGATAGCATTGATTATGCGAAACGAATTCAAGAAACAATTTTGCCAAGAAGAGACTTATTCCAGGACATTTTTGCCGAACACTTTTTAGTTTGGCAGCCGCGTGATCAAGTTGGTGGAGATTTTTATTGGTTAAAGGAAACAGAGGAAGGTTATTTGTTTGCCATCGGCGATTGTACTGGCCACGGAGTTCCAGGCGCTCTAATGACGATGCTGACGATTTCCACTCTTAATCACATTGTCGAAAAGGAAGCGGTCCGAGACCCAGCTCACATTTTACAAAAATTAAATAAATCGATCAAGAAAACGTTAAATCAAGAAACAAGAAATGGACCTACTGATGACGGGCTTGATATTGGTTTAATCTATTTTCAGAAGTCTAACACAATAACTTTTGCAGGTGCAAAATGTTCGCTCTATATTAAAAATGACAAGCAATTAAACGTTATTAAAGCAGATCGGAAAAGCATTGGTTACCGCCGAACAAATAGTGACTATGAATTTACAAAAACAATGGTTAAATTAGAGCCTTCAGACGTCATTTATTTAACAACAGACGGCTTACTAGATCAAAACGGCGAAAATAACCGACCATCGTTTGGGAAAAGTAAGTTTATAGAATTGATTGAAAATCACTACCATGAACCTATTTCAACCCAAAAGGAAGTCTTTCTAGCAGCGATTAATAACTACATGGGGAATGAAGCACAAAGGGATGATATTACGTTATTTGTCTGTAAATTTCATTCGAGTTCGAAAGAAAAGTAATTAGACAATGGTCCTGTTGACTTACCGCCATATCCTTGGCGGTAATTTTTTTAATTCGGTACGTTTGAATTAATTTCGCTATTTTGTGCAATTATTAAGAAAGATGAAAAATAATGTAAAAAATTATAAAAACATATTAATGAAGGTGGAGAAAATCTTGATATTAGTTAGTTCTTGTTTAGCAGGGATGGAAGTGAGATATAATGGGACGCATTGCTTAGATAAACGGATCGAGAAATTATTGGCCGAAAATAAAGCCGTAGCTGTTTGTCCTGAACTACTTGGTGGCTTAGCGACTCCGAGAGAACCAGCAGAAATCATCGGCGGGGATGGTGAAGCTGTCTTGGATGGACATGGAAAAGTAGTTGATAAATTAGGTAGGGATGTTACCGATCATTTTATTCAAGGAGCTTACAATACCCTGAAACATGCCGAAGAACATCAAGCAACGATCATTATTCTTAAAGAAAATAGCCCATCGTGTGGTAGTTCGATGATTTATAATGGAGAATTTAACGGAAAGAAAATTAGCGGAAATGGTGTTACAGCAGCTTTGCTTAAAAGGAAGGGCTTTACGGTTATTTCTGAAGAAAAATTGGATTAGTATCTTGGTAAGCTAAAATAAATAATGATCTATAAATATGATTGCTAAAACAGACACCTCATTGTATTATTATTCCATCAAATGAATATTAATTCTTCATTAGGAGGGATACGATGAAGTTTGTTTGTGAGTCAAATATATTAGATGAATATTTACTCGAGTTACCGGAATTGAATTATTCTCACCCGATCATTCAAGATAAAAGCACAGAACTTTTTCATCAAGCACATACAGAAATTGAAATTGTTAAAATAGCCTATGAATTTGCACGTGATGAAATTTCCCACTCTATGGATATTCAAAGTAAAATAGTAACGTGTATAGCATCTGATGTACTTCTTTATAATGAAGGAATTTGTTATGCAAAAGCCAATTTATTAGCTGCATTACTACGATCAAAAGAAATCCCAACTGGTTTTTGTTATCAACGGTTGCTATTGTTTGATACACCTGAAAAAGGATATAGTATCCATGCTCTAAATGCAATTTACCTTAAATCATTGAATAAATGGATACGTTTAGATGCGAGAGGCAATAAATCGGGTATTGATGCCCAGTTTTCGCTAGATCAAGAAAAGCTAGCTTTTCTCCCACAAACCAACCTTTCTGAAATGGATTACCCAATTATTTATACAAAACCGCATCCAAAAACTATTGCTGTCTTAAAAGCAAGTTCCAATGCTTTGGAGATGTGTAAAAATCATTTGCCAGTTGATTTATAGTATAAAAAGCCATTCCTAGAAGAATAACGGGTTTACTTGTGGGGTGCAAAACTCATACAGATTAACGTTTCTCCCTCTTCAAGTAACAGACTGAGGTAATGGAACTTGGCAGTAGATTTAGTGCTTGTTTTAATTACTAAATGATAACAATTAACGAAAGTTACTTTAAAATAACTTCCTATTCTCGTATGATGTAGAAGGGAGGCGAAAAGATGTCGAATACTTTTAGTAGTGAAAAAAAGAAAAGTAAGAAAAAATTGTTTTTATCTCTAATTTTTACCCTAATATTTTTAGGGAGTATATACTATTATTTTTTTGCACACCAAAAACAAGTTTCCTATTTTCAGATAGACAATCAAATTGTGTTTCAAGGCAAGATTTATGAACAAAGTGCAGTTTTTGCTAATCAGCAATTGTATTTACCACTGCAATTTATTAAAGATCATTTTGACAAGGGAATTACGTATGACGAACAATCACAGTCAGTCATTATTATTTCGAACGAAAAAATATTACGCTTTCCAAAGCAAAAACTTGAAAAATATGTAAATGAACAAACGTTCAAGATTGAAGCTGAAACACTTATTACAGAGAATCAAAAGCTATATGTTGAAATTGACCAATTAGAAAACATTTATCCATTTCAATACACATTTCATGAAGATACAAAAAGTATTGTTATTACTAGAGATGGTGAAGAGCGCCAAGTAGGGTACGTTAAAGTAACAGCAAACGAAAAAGAGCGTCGGCTAAAATCAGCAAATACTTATTTTTCAAATTATTATGATTTAGCAAGTCATGGTGAAAAGTTACTGATTGAAGCTGAAGAAGATGACTATTATTTAGTTCGCAATTTAAAAGGAATATCGGGGTATGTAAAAAAAGAGATCCTTGAAGGAATCGAAACAGAAATGATTACAATTAATCGTGATCAACCGTTTCGTCAAGTAACTCATCCAGATTGGCCAATTAATTTAACTTGGGAAGCCGTTTATACGAATAATCCAGATGTGAAAACACTACCGAGTATTCCTGGGGTAAATGTTGTCTCACCGACATGGTTTAAGTTGAAAAATGGGAACGGTGACATTCAAAGTCTTGCTGCTAATGCCTACGTTCAATGGGCAAAAAAGCAAAATTACCAAGTTTGGGGCCTTTTCTCGAATGACTTTGATCCTGAAAAAACTCACCATGTGTTAAAAAACTATGAAACTAGACAGAAAATGATTAGACAGCTTGTTCAATATAGTGAAATGTATAATTTAGACGGCATAAATATCGATTTTGAAAATGTATATTTAAAAGACAAAGATTTACTTACTCAATTTGTTCGTGAATTAACAGCGATGGCTCATCAAGCAGGATTGATTGTTTCAATGGATATAACGTTTATTTCGACAAGTGAAATGTGGTCTATGTTTTATGATCGCGAGGCTCTTGCAGAAGTTGTTGATTATATGATTGTCATGGCTTATGACGAGCATTGGGGAACTTCACCTAAAGCAGGAAGTGTCGCCTCATTCCCTTGGGTTGAACAAAATCTAGAAAAACTGTTAGAAAAAATCCCAAGTGAAAGACTAGTGCTAGGAATTCCAACGTATACTAGACTATGGAAAGAACAAGAAACAGAAGGTGGGAATCTTGAAGTTTCTTCAAAAGCATTAAGTATGGACGCTGTTAATGAATGGATGAAAGAACGTAGATTAACTCCTAAATTTGATGAAGCCAGTGGTCAACACTATGTCAAATATTATGCAAAAGCAGAAAAAGCGACATACAAAATTTGGCTAGAAAATGCTCATTCGCTTTCGAAGAGAGGTCAAATGGTTCATGATTACGATCTCGCCGGTGTAGCTTCTTGGAATCGGTACTTTGCAAATGATGAAGGTTGGGGAGCCATTAATAAAATATTAAGTAAAAAACAAAAGTAAATTTCATAGATTCCCCAACAAAAACAAGCATATTTCTTTATTTTTGACTAAGTAATGGGTAGAATAGTAATGAATGCAAATCTTAGTAATTACTAACAAGGAGTGAGAACATTGACTATTCAGAACCCTGATCGCAGCGAAATAAAAGAAATTTTAGCAAATTCGAAGAGAATTGCCGTCGTAGGTTTATCAAGTAATCCAGAAAGAACCTCCTATATGGTAAGTGAAGCGATGCAAAAAGCTGGTTATGAAATTATTCCAGTTAATCCTGCGGGTGACGAAATACTTGGGGTAAAAGCTGTAGCCTCACTTAAGGAAATTGAGGGACAGGTTGATATTGTAAATGTATTCAGAAGAAGTGAATTTCTTCCTGAGGTCGCTAAGGAAGCAATTGAAATTGGTGCAAAAGTATTTTGGGCACAGCTTGGAGTTGTAAATGAGGAAGCATATCATTACTTAAAAGAGCAGGGAGTAACTGTAATTATGGACCGTTGTATCAAGGTCGAACATGCATTAACTAAGTAATGAAGTTAAGCTTTTGTTGTCTAATAAATCTAAAAAATTTGAAAACTCTCTTAATTTTATTCACAAATTAAGAGGGTTTTTTCTGTTTTGTATGGAAACAAGCTTGAAAAATAAGATTTTAACGATTATTGTAAATAAAGACAGGGTCGTATAAATAAACAAATAAGAAACGTACGTTCGTGTTTATCGCAAATATATGCTATGCTTACTAAGTATTAAGATAAAGAAGATATGAAGGGGAGTCTATCTTTTGAGGACAAAAACAAACTTTGACTATAACGATGATGCGATTCAAGTATTAGAAGGACTTGAAGCAGTTCGAAAACGCCCAGGAATGTACATAGGTAGTACCGACTCACGTGGGTTACATCATCTCGTATATGAAATTGTTGATAATGCTGTTGATGAAGCATTAGCAGGCCACGGAAATGAAATTAAAGTGACGATACATAAAGATAACAGCATTAGTGTTGAAGATGAAGGGCGTGGTATGCCTACAGGCATGCATAAAATCGGCAAACCGACACCAGAGGTCATCTTAACTGTACTTCATGCAGGCGGTAAGTTTGGACAAGGCGGGTATTCAACGAGTGGTGGACTTCATGGGGTGGGGGCCTCAGTTGTAAATGCCCTTTCAGAGTGGCTGGAAGTTACGATTAAGAGAGATGGCTTTGTATTTAAACAGCGCTTTGAAGCTGGCGGAAAACCTGTAACAACCCTTGAAAAAGTGGGGACGACGAAAAAAACAGGGACAACACTTCACTTTAAACCCGACAAAACGATATTTAGCACAACAGTGTATAATTTCGAAACTTTAGCAGAGCGTTTACGCGAAGCTGCCTTTTTATTAAAAGGGCTGAAAATTATCTTGAAAGATTCTCGTGCTGGGAAAGCTGATCAAGAAGAAGTATTTTACTATGAAAATGGGATTGAAGCATTCGTCGAATATTTAAATGAAGAGAAAGAAACGCTACATCCAGTTGCTTTTTTTCAAGGCAAAAACCAGGGAATTGAAGTTGAATTTTCTTTTCAATTTAACGATGCCTATACAGAAAATGTTCTTTCATTCGTAAATAATGTTCGTACTAAAGACGGTGGAACACATGAGCTTGGTGCGAAAACAGCTATGACAAGGATTATTAACGATTATGCTCGGAAAATGACCTTTTTAAAAGATAAAGATAAAAATTTAGATGGGTCAGATATTCGTGAAGGTTTTACAGCGATTGTCTCTGTTCGTGTCCCTGAGGAAAAGCTCCAGTTTGAAGGGCAAACAAAGGGGAAACTTGGAACACCGGAAGCGCGTTCAGCCGTTGATGCTGTTGTTAGTGAACAACTTTCTTTCTTTCTTGAAGAAAACCCGGATATAAGTGCGCTATTAATTAAAAAAGCAATTAAAGCAGCACAAGCTCGGGAAGCAGCTCGCAAAGCTCGAGAAGATGCTCGAAGTGGGAAGAAAGCGAAACGAAAAGACGCTTTATTAAGTGGGAAACTAACACCAGCTCAATCGAAAAATCCAAGCAAAAATGAGTTGTATCTTGTTGAAGGTGACTCAGCAGGCGGGTCAGCTAAGCAAGGCCGAGATCGTAAGTTTCAAGCCGTTCTACCACTTCGGGGGAAAGTAATTAATACAGAAAAAGCTAAACTAAGTGACATCATGAAAAATGAAGAAATTCGTACAATCATTTATACGATCGGTGGCGATGTTGGTGCTGATTTCAATATCGATGCCATTAATTATGACAAAATTATTATTATGACCGATGCCGATACGGATGGAGCACATATTCAAGTCTTACTGCTTACCTTTTTCTACCGCTATATGCGATCACTAATTGAAGCGGGAAAAGTTTACATTGCCCTGCCTCCGCTATATAAAGTAAGTAAAGGCTCCGGCAAAAAAGAAATGGTCGAATATGCCTGGGATGAGAACGGTTTAAAAGCAGCGATAAAAACCGTTGGTAAAGGTTATACAATTCAACGCTATAAAGGTCTTGGAGAAATGAATGCCACCCAACTTTGGGAAACAACCATGGATCCTGATACAAGAACGTTAATTAGGGTGAAATTAGAAGATGTTGCACGAGCTGAGCGCCGCGTTTCAACGTTAATGGGAGATAAAGTCGAGCCACGACGGAAATGGATTGAGGCAAATGTAGCCTTCGGCTTAGACGAAGAAACGAACATTTTAGAAAATGAAAATTTGACCTTAATTGAGGAGGAGTAAATTTGCTTTTTTCGGAAAAATATTTAGATCTTCCTTTAGAAGACGTAATCGGTGACCGATTTGGTCGCTATAGTAAATATATTATTCAGGAACGGGCCCTACCAGATGCTCGTGACGGTTTAAAGCCTGTTCAGCGGAGAATTTTATACGCGATGCATCACGAAGGGAATACAGCTGATAAACCGTTTCGTAAATCGGCTAAAACAGTCGGAAATGTTATCGGGAATTATCACCCACATGGAGATTCATCCGTTTATGAAGCGATGATTCGCATGAGTCAAGATTGGAAGGTTCGTTATCATTTAATTGAAATGCACGGAAATAACGGTTCGATTGACGGTGATCCACCTGCAGCAATGCGTTATACAGAAGCACGTTTGTCTGCTATTTCATCAGAGTTATTACGCGATATTGAAAAAGATACAGTTGATTTCATTCCAAATTTTGATGATTCAGATAAAGAACCAGTTGTCTTACCAGCAATGTTTCCGAATTTACTAGTGAATGGCTCGACCGGAATTTCGGCTGGATATGCAACTGATATTCCCCCACACCAATTAGGGGAAGTTATTGACGCAGCAGTTTTACAAATGGAAAATCCAAGCTGTACGCTAGATCAACTTATGGAACATATAAAAGGACCAGATTTTCCAACAGGTGGTATTATTCAAGGGGTAGAAGGCATACGCAATGCCTATAAAACTGGAAAGGGAAAAGTAGTAGTTCGCTGTAAGGCTGATATTGAGTCTGTCCATGGAGGAAAACAGCAAATTGTGATCACGGAAATTCCGTATGAAATTGTCAAAGCAAATCTTGTGAAAAAAATTGATGAAATTCGTTTTGACAGAAAAGTAGACGGGATTGCTGAAGTTCGTGATGAAACAGACCGAACAGGTTTACGAATTGTAATTGAACTGAAGAAGGATGCAGATGCTGAAGGTATCTTAAACTATTTATATAAGAATACAGATTTACAAGTTACATATAACTTTAACATGGTGGCAATTTTCAATAAAAGGCCGATGCTACTCGGGCTTAAACAGCTACTACAAGCCTACGTTAACCACCAAAAAGAAGTAGTTACACGACGCTCTTCATATGAATTACGGAAAGCCGAAGAACGTCAACACGTTGTCGCTGGGTTAATTCGAGCAATTTCAGTTTTAGATGAAGTAATTGAAACCATTCGTGCCTCTAAAGATAAACGAGATGCGAAAGATAACTTAATCAATAAATTTCAATTTACAGAAGCCCAAGCAGAAGCCATTGTTACGTTACAGCTTTATCGTTTAACCAATACCGATGTAACAATCTTAGAGAAAGAAAGCGACGAATTAACAAAGAAAATTGCTCAATTAACCGAAATCTTAAATAGTGAGAAAAAACTTGTCCAAGTGATCAAAAAAGAGTTACTTGCAATTAAAAAGAAATTTAACGATGAACGCAAGACAATAATTGAAGCAGAAATTGAAGAAATAAAGATCAATCTCGAAGTACTAGTTCCTGCCGAAGATGTAATTGTCACCGTTACAAAAGAAGGATATGTAAAACGAACAAGTATTCGTTCTTATGCCGCATCTAACGGTGAGGCAACTGGAATGAAAGAAGGCGACCGAATTATTGGTCAATTTGAAACAAATACAACGGATACGTTATTAATTTTTTCAGCAAAAGGCAATTATTTGTTTATACCTGTGCACCAACTTCCCGATATTCGTTGGAAAGATTTAGGGCAACACGTTGCGAACATTGTTCCGCTGGAGCGGGGAGATGATCTCATTAAAGCACTGCCGATCAAAGAATTTAATGAGGAACAGTATCTATTATTCTTTACGAAGCAAGGAATGGTAAAACGAACACCATTATCTGAATATTTAGCACAACGCTATTCGAAGCCATTAATGGCTCTAAGATTAAAAGATGATGATTTAGTTGTTGATATTCAGCTAACGAATGGCACTCAAGAGGTATTTCTTGCAACAGCTTTTGGTTACGGACTTTGGTTTGAGGAAGCGGAAATTAGTATAGTTGGACAAAGAGCAACTGGGGTGAAAGGGATTAACTTAAAGACTGATGATCAAGTAGTTAGTGGTTTCACGTTTACTAGCGATGAAAAGCTACAGTTATTTGTTGTCACACATCGTGGTGCCTATAAGAAAATGCAATTAACAGAATTTGAAAAGTCATCTCGCGCTAAACGTGGTTTAGTTATGCTTCGAGAGTTAAAAAATAATCCACATCGTTTACTAACTTTAATGAAAGCCGACAATCATTCTATTTTCCACTTGAAAACGGATAAAGGGATAGAAGAAACGATTGAAGCTGCAGAAATCAGAAACAGTGACCGCTATAGTAATGGTTCATTTCTTATTGATATAACTCAAGCCGGCAATATTATTGATGTTTGGGAAGAACAAAAAATAGTAGAAGACTAAAGAAAACTTGGCGAAAGCCAAGTTTTTTTATCACGTTAGGAAAGTATAAAGTTTTTGAACTTTGAATACTGTCTAGCTCCGAGCGCCAGCGGCTCTAGGTCAAATAACCTGACAGATTAGAAAAACTTGGCTTCTTGCCCACGAATGGCGAAAGCCTTAGTTTTTCTTATACTGTCATCCGAACAGATTATTTTAGATAGTATAAAAAGTGAAAAAAAGCCACTTTGCTCCTGCGCCGCTTCGCTTGCTCGTCGCAAAGCTGCAAAGAAGCCATTGCAAGAAGTCGCTTTCCTGCCAGAACATTTGCTTATCGCCGCTAGGCGGGCGCTCTGCGCGTTTTCTGTGAAAGTAAAATTGAATATGCTACTTTCATTCAGGGGTGTGAGTGTTAAATCATGTGAGTTTCTTATCGTAATGCATCTTTTTCAATATTTATTTCTTCAATTAACTCTTCCATATCTTGTTTCGATGTATTATTTACTCTATTTTCTAGGTTGTTAAATTTTTGATCAACATTTTTGGGATTTGCATCTGCGCTAATGCCCATTTTATTTCCAATACTATCGTTAATAATGCTTTCTTTTTTTCCGTCGGGATGATTACTGCTTGGTTGAGCCCCTTTTTGTAATGCCATTATTAAACCTCCTTAGTTCATTGTTCTTTATGATACAAAGTAATTACCTACAAATTCTTCGATATTATATTACGGCCGTTTTTTTGGGGATTGATCAACAAGTTCCTTTGGTGCAATTAATTCAGCGATTAAAACAAAACGTTGAGGAGCACTTCCAATAAAACTAAATGGATAACAAGTGATTACGGTTAAGGTTGCTTTTGGTTTTGGGACGATAACTGTCTGATCATCTTCTTCAACAATTCTTATTTTCTTGACCTTATATGTAAATTGTCCTCGTTTAGTCTCAACAATTAAGTGATCACCTTTTTCTATTTTTCCCAGGTGACGAAATACCGTATCGCGATGCCCTGACAATACCGTATTGTTCATTTCACCTGGAAAGGCCGTTCCTTCTACATGGCCAATTCCATATTTAAGCTGATCCTTCTTTGAACCATAATAGATTGGGATCTTTGCTTCAAGTTTTGGAATAATTAAATGTGCGTATTGTTTGCCGTAGACTGGTGTTGTGTCGAGTAACTTCTTTTTATTAAACGATAACGCTTTTTCAGTATGGTAGTTTGGAACATCATACGTTTCAATAGGAACAGTCTTTACTGCCAAAAATCCCTTTATAAACCAATAGGAATTAACACTTAAAAAAACGAGACTAGTGGAAAAGAGAAGCAGAATAATGAGTTTTTGAGTCATTATTCTGCTTTTTTTTAATACTCTAAGAAGCATTTTTAATCTCCATAAGCCATAAACGAATATATAGAGTTACAGCTATAAATAAAAGGAATAACCCAATTAGCACATTTTGTACATAAGGCGAGGCTGTCTCTGGCATTTTTTCTCCAAAAGGATGCTCATGAGCTAAGTTTGGTGTGAGTTCCAAGTTGCCTGCCAATTCTGATAAGAAACCCGAATTGAAAATATTTTCATCAACCATCATATCTAATAATACATTTCCTTCATCATCATATAACTCAATGATGAGCTTATTTCCGTTTAAATTTTCCATCTCGAAAAGAGCGGATAAGGATAGTGGCTCTCTTTGCCCGTTAGACTCTAAATAAAATTTTGCAGACATCCTAAAAATAGCTAGCATTTCTGTAAAAATAGCTTCAGTTTCTTCTTTTTGAGTTTCTGTTAATTCAGTTACATCAGAAAAGTCTCCCATAGCTGAGATTCGCGCTTCTAAAGCTGCCATTTGATTTTCAACCGTTTCCTCATCTAATTTACTTAAATGCAGAAATACTTTTTCAAGCTCCTCATCTGAAATTCCTAATTGCGCAAAGAAGTCAGTCACTTCATTAAATTCATCACTGAAACTTGTGTAAAAATGAATTGCTGCATCTAAATCTTCTACAAAAAAGTAGTCTTCTGGAGTTTCAGCATTTTCAGCAAGCAGAACTTTAAGCTCTTCAAAAGACATGTTATATTGATTTAAAAGATTTAGGCGGTTTTCTTCTGTGATTGGCGTTCCAATCCACTCTTTTAATTCCTCAAAAGATGTAAAATCATTTAGTGACATACCATATTCTTTTAAGTAATTCTCTAGTTCTACAGTTGTCCAACCAAGAGGGGAGAGATAATTTTCAATCTCTTCATTGCTAATTTGAGCGAATGCTGCAAATGGAAATTGTAGACCAAGCATTAATGTGATTAGTAATATTGAAAGTACACGTTTCATTTTTTCCTCCTTTTATCAAAAGCAATTGCATACAGTTATAATTTGGAAAAAAGGAAAAAATATACCTTAAAGGAAGATGTCATTTTTGACTGACCAAAGTATCTCTTGTGTGAAGTGAATGAAAATATAGAAGAAAGTAGGTATAATATTAATGTAAAGATAGAAAGGATGAAACAAATGTTTACAGTCTATGTATTTAAAGTTTCCAGTCAGCATCGAAAGTCTCTATGGAGAAAGATAGAGATTCAGGCAGATCAAACATTAGGAAACTTAGATAGCATTATAAGAGAAGCTTTCAAGTATGATCAGCACGATCATTTAAGCTCTTTTTTCAAAGGCAAGGCCTGGTCAACACCTAGTTTTGGAGATATCAAACCGGGAGGAAAGGGAAGTGGAGCATCCATTAAGATAACGACCTTAAGATTAAAGGTTGGGGATAAATTGGATTACGTCTATGACTATGGCTCAAGTGTTTACAATACGGTGGAATTGATCGAGGTGAAAGATAAAGAGCCTAGCTCTAATTACCCAAGAATTAGCGAGAAAAACAAACAAAGAAATACATATTGTGAACGGTGTAAATCAAATGGAAAAAAAGTAGTAGCACTTTATTTAGTGTACAATTTCGAAGATGACTCAGTGGAGAGATTATGCCAGAAATGTATGGAAGAAGCTCCAGAGGAAGTAGACATTTCTGAAATCGTTTATTAAAGAACTTAAAAATAAAAAAGATAAATAAATACTAATTTTTAGATTACTAATATTAAGAAAGAGGTAGATTTCTATGGAAAAGATTTTCTTTATCGAATTAGGCATGGGTACAGATCTACATGGTCAAGATATTACTAAGGCGGCTATTAGGGCAGTGAAAAATGCAATCCGTTTCAATTCAATGCCGGGACTTCGTTCAGTATTACCAGAAAATGATTTACATAATATGAAGGTGAATGTTCGATTGGCCGTACCTTGTGATAAGGATAAATTGGATATAGAGAAAGTTAAGCAAGTTCTTCCTTATGGAGAGGTAAGTGTTGAGGTAATAGATGGCGGGATGTTAACAACCAGTGGTGTAATTTTACCAGATAAAAACGATAAAAACGACCTTATTTATGTAGTTAACGCCTCAATTGAGGTAGGATATTAAATAAATAAACGTCATAATCTTCCTTGACCAATGAAAGTATCACAATTTAACGAGGATTTAATAGCAAATTTTTTTTGTAATTTCTAACATCAAATTAAGAAAATTTTCTTCCGTCTCAAAACTTAAAGTTTACTTTGGTATCGAGACGGAATTTATTGTTTTGGGATTGGTTCGCATAATATATATTATGTAAACTAACTAAAAGTTATGTTATTACATAGTGTTTCCCCTGTAAGTCCCCATAATAAATGATATATGGAACTTCGTTCCCCTAAGTTCCTCATAATATTGTCTCCTTTCGGGTAGTTATCGTTCAATGGTTTGAACCATAAGTGATTTGGTTTAAACCATAATTCACATTTCGTTTATTATTTAATTATTTCTAGGAGGTTTTTTATATGATACTAAGACAAGCGATTGATGAATTTTTACTGTATTTACAGGTTGAGCGAAATTACTCTCCAAATACACTTGATAGTTATGAATATGACCTAAAGACCTTTCAAGACTTTTTGGTACGCCATAACCGTTCCACACAATTAGAAGATCTAATTCCAACCACCATAAGACGGTTTATTCAAGAAATGGTGGTCAAATACGATCTCAAACCACGGACAATGGCTAGAAAGATATCTTGTCTAAAATCACTATCAAGTTATTGCTTAAAGGAACGTTTCATTACTGTCGATTTCATGGCTGGCATTGAAACACCAAAACATGATAAGAAACTCCCTGTTTACATGACCCTTTCAGAACTGCAGAAGTTATTTCGCTATCTTGAGTCTGACCAGGGTCGATTTGCCTTGCGGAATCACTTGATGTTTAAAATCCTACCAAGTACGGGGATAAGAAGACAAGAGCTGGTGGATCTCACCTGGCAGCAAGTGAATTTCGACAACATGACACTAAAGGTATTTGGGAAAGGCAAAAAAGAACGTCTCCTCCCCCTTCACCCGATGGTTCATCAGCTTTTTCTCGATTATCGTTACAGTTTGTTAGCGTATCAAATCCACCCGGAAGAGCCGATTTTCCGAAATAAGAACGGAGAAAAACTCAATGCCCGCGGTCTTCATAAGATATTTAAGGAAACACTCGAAAAAGCAGGACTTCCGCCAAAACGGTTCTCCCTTCATCATATGAGACACACGTTTGCGACTCTGCTTCTTCAGGAAAACAAAGAGAATGTGGATATTCGGACACTTCAAGAGTTGTTGGGCCATGAAAGTTTGGCGACCACTTCTGTCTATACCCATGTCGATTTTGAACAAAAACGGAAAGCCATCCATAGTTTTCATATAGATAAGTAGAGAAAGCTCCCGATTGGGGAGCTTTTTTGCTTCCTCCATGTCACGAAACAGGAGGAAACGTGTGATATAGTTGCATAGATGGATGGCTAGTTGGTCTAGCAGAATGGAACATACCCTGTTGTTGTGGATTCATGTTCATCTGCATCATTTGATAAAGTTGTTGCATCATCATCGCTAGCATGTTAGGATCAGCTTGAAGCGTATAGGGGTTAGCGGCATATCCATAACCTGGTTGATTCACAAAAGGATTGCTTTGTTGAAACGCCTGAGTTGGTTGGAAAGCTCCTTGTTGCATAGCTGGTTGACTTTGCCTGTTCATCAACTCCATTTGTTTATTCTTGTGAGCCAACTCAATTAAATAATATTTGAACTGTGTAATGCTTTGTTCGTTCTTGAAGGCCCGTTGATATAGATCGGGAAGTTCTTCACAGATTTTTTCGATATCAACATTCATCAGATGATGTTCTTGTAGCATAAAAAGTGTTTCTAAGACTTCTTCCAATATGGTCTGGCCAATTCGAATTTCCTTTATGTATCTTGTTTCCAATCGAAGATACCGTCCAAGACTTCCTTTTGTTGCTTCAATACTGTGACCTAAACCAAAACGAATTGCATCATCCGAAACTCCCATTTTCCCCAACATGGTTGAAAATGTATAGCGGAACGCATAAGGTGTAATTCTCTTATCATTCTCCCACTGCATTACATCGCATAGTTTCTTTACCATATGATTTAATTGTTTATTAGCAAGCGGTTTTCCTTGAATCCCATAAAATAACGCATTCTGCCCTTTTAAATTTTGATCTTCTATATATTGATTGATCTTTTTAAGAAAGATTGGAGGTAAAGGGATAAAACCTTTCTTATTTTTTGACGTATTTAATTCATTTACTTCTTCACTGTCTTCCTCTTCTTCTCCGTCTAGTTCCCCATATTGAAGGCCTTTTTCTACATTTGTAATCGAATCGGTGGTCAGCTTACACAATGTCACATTTCTTAATCCTGTAAAAAGGCCTAGGTTGATAGGGATTTCCATCAACATGAGTTCTGGTTCGGTCTTTACTGCAGTATAAATTTCAACGACTTCTGTTAAGTTTAGCACTCTTGAATGATGACCCACATCTGTCGCAAGGACCTTAACCGCTAAAAATGGGTTTGCACCTAAAACTCCATTATTTTTGAAAAAGGAAAAAATCGATGACAAAGTTGCGATACGGTTTTTAATGGTTTTTGATTTTTCATGTTTTTTCTCGCGTAGGTGCTTGATCCATTGATGTACCAATTCAAAGTCAATGTTTTCGATAATCGGTTCAATATTGTTTTCGAGCATAAAGTCTTCTAGAACGGATACATTATTGTTGTAAGTAGACAGGGTGTTTTTTGCCCATGAACGAGTATCTTTCATAGTTTCAAATGCTGCACGAACAGTAGATTTACCATTAATACGATCTTTAATTTTTCCTGGCGTTGTAGAAATGTATTTATTCGATAATTGTCCATCCATTTTTAGTTCCCCTTTATGTTAAATTTGATTGCTATTACATTTTGGCTGAGTCTTCTAGTCTCAAAATGCACCCATTTAGATTTGACTAATACATGTTACTCATCTCCTGATTCCACTTATTTGTTACAGTTACGAAGCTTTTATAAATGATGAAGAGATCGTTTTATATGTTCATAGCACTCAATAAATGGGTTAAAAGAGATCATACCCAATTGGATTAAGTGTGTGAAAAAGGTTGTGATCACAATTATTTTCATAATAATCGTCACTTTATGTTGTTTCTCATTCTCTAATGAAGCCAGCCAACGATTACTAAGTCTATTATTGATATTGCAAATTCTAGGTTCTAGCTTATTATTCTTTAAAAAACTGATGAATCCACTAACCGCCCACTCAAAAGAATTGAACAGGTCCATAGAACAGGTTCTATTCTTTTTGATAATATCTAGAACTTCTTGTAATAGTGTTGAATGATTCACCGTAGATTGATTACTTGGCTCTAGATTTTCTAGTACTTCTGTCAATACAATTGCTCCCCTCTTATGTGTTGTCATCTATATGAAAATAAATTATCAACCACACTTATAACTTTAAGGTTGTTTAGCTGATTTCATCTGATTCCTTCGTTAAACTTCCTCATTTGAATTTAATTTGCGCTTCTTTTTTACACACATTTTATTCAGCTAAGCTAAAGGATAACTGTTTACTATTAAGATGATTTATATCTAATACAGAAGTCTCGTTATCTAATTTTCAAAATGCTCATTATGAGTACTTTTATCCACTTTTTTAATTCCCTCCTAATAAAAAAGATAAAAAAAAGCACCTCAATCAAAGCTGCCAAATTGGCAACTTATAGACTGAGGTACTTCCTCTCTGCTAAAACAATCGATGCAGGTACGTGACCCATCAATTATAATTGTAATTTAGTTTTATAAGAAAAATCTTGTAAATCTCTTAACAATATCTAAACATAATTTAATAACTTTTGCAAGTGTACTTTAATATTTTTTTAGATTTTGCATAAAGGATGTTGTTTTTATTTGAAAAGTACACAAAATTGCAATTGTAACTGAAGAATTCCGCAGCTACTGACGTGATCCTTCATTTTTATTTATAAGGCCAGCTTTCAGTTAGTTGAATGCTAACCGGAACTCTATAGCTACTTCTTTATTAATAATTAATAACGAGATTTTTGATCTAGTCACATATATCAGTTAGAGCTGCGGTATATATGTACAAAACCCTTGTTAGGAAGTGACATGATGATTAAAGTCGGCTCCTCGCTATTAGCTGTGGATTGGTTAATAAACTATTAAAATCAAGGTCGGTTTGACAATGAGCCTCTGTGGGCATGGCTCTCAAGCCAAGAAGCCAGTATCACAAGGATAATTGGCTCTTGCCTAATAGGCTACCATGCCCACCTCTCCTTGTAAAACCTCCGAGACTATCACTTGTTTCCATACTAAATAGCGAAGAGGCTTAAAGTTTTTATTAACCAAGTTAACTCTCACCCCAGTTTAGATTCTGTACCTTTTCGAAAAGCTGTGCTGTATTCTTTATTAATTCCCGGGATGCTTATTAGCATAAATGAAGGTGTGTACCACTCGATTTGGCTTACCCTTGTATGTATTTTAATAGGGTACAAGGATATTAAACCTTTTGTTAATTTGAAACAATACAAGCTCATGGAACTGTTAAAAATATCAGGGGTTACAATTATTGTATCTCTTCTCTTTTCAGTTATTGGGTTAAAGATTATGTCTTTGTTTGGAGTGACGGATCCACAAGGAATAAAAAATCTCGTTTATTCGAATGAGGAATATATAAATAAATTGGAGATACTCCCATTCATTGCTATAGGTGAGGAATTTTTAAAACTTCTGATGTTTTTAGCTTTGTTTAATTTGATCACTTTCGGCCCCAGAAGCTCACGTATCCTAATTGCAACTCTTATGGCTGCATTTATATTTGGACACTTGCACATATTCAGCTATGAATTAACAGCGGGAATCCGGATTATGATTGGTGCTATTCCGACCTTTTACCTGATGTTGTATTACCGAAGTATTCTCCCTCTAATTATTGAGCACTTTTTTATGGACTTCTATAGCTTTACTGGACACACTGTATTTGGTGATTTATTTGTTCAAATTGTCTCCATAGTCTTGATGATTTGTTGGTTTGGATGGCTGATCAAAACTTCTCTTAATAAAAAGCCATTGTCATAGGTTGCTGTGTTGGAAACTGTTCATACAATCTTTCAATCTTTTTAATTAATATTCCCTGAAAAAGTACGTCTCTTCACAACGTAACCAAAAAAATGAAGATCTTTGCTACGCAATATCTTTGTACTGCGCAGTAAAAGATCATTTATAAATGATAGCTCTTGTTCAACTCCCGTTAGCTTAATAACTACGGCTTTCCGATTACAGGAAAAGCAGTTAAAATATCATCCAACTCTCTTATTAACTTTTCTAAATATGATTGGTCTGCTTCAAATTCAAAATTTAAAACAGCACCGTATCCAGCAGGGTAGCACGTTTCAATTGACCAAAATACTCCACCTGTCTTGTTCATCACACATTTAAAATATAAATAGCTATCTAAATTACTTAGTGTTGCTGTTCCTTTCAAATGCTTATTCATTTCTTTCAACTCATTTAGAAAATCTCTTATTTCATCTGTTCTCAAATCTGCATTGAAATCAACAAGATATCCTGGAATTTCAATATTCACTTTTGATTTAACCCAATTTCCATCCCAAAAATCTGTACAGTCTGGATGATTTCTGCATAATACTTCAATCTCTAATTTGGTTTCTTCGCCTAAAAGATAAAATTTCATAAAATCAACCTCTATATATTCATACTCTGCAATCCGTTTGTTTAAAAAGGAATAAACTTATTTCTTTTCATCAGCGTTATATAAAAATCGCTCATCCAAGTCTGAGTGGGAACCATTGTAATCCATACTATTGTCTATATCTTCCAAGTCAATGTCAGCTATACTATCATCATCTAACTCGCCAATAACTGTAATCAATCTTAAATCTCTATCTGGAGAACCTAACAAAATAGCCTTGGATTGGAATGTATCAAATCCACTTTCTTCGGCAAGATAATCCGTTAATATTTCTAAAATATCATCTTGATTGTATTTGAAAACTTTATGTTTTTTTGCTGCCAAAATCATCACTCACCTGAATATTTTTTTTCTTCAACAATCCCATTTCAATTCAATACCAAGAGGGAGCCGTTGCAACGACAGCTCCTCAACTAATGCTCTCGTTTACTTAAATAAGTTATTCCTCTCCTTTTCGCACTTTTAAACTCATTTCAGCATTAAAACTCAAAATACCTAATTCAGTTGTATTGGATAATTCAGTTAATATCTTTTCAGCTTCGTATGCCTTATAATCTATATCCAATGCAATTCCGCAAGCCCAAATTTTCACATTAGGTTCTGGATTAACCATAAGAATATCAAGTATATCCTTTGCAAACTCTTTATCCTCTTTCAAGATATTAGCTATCTTATAAAGTTTATCGCTTGCTTTATTTCCTCTTTTATAATTACCATCTTTGGTTGCTTCACCTTGAAGATTTGCATTTTCAATGAATTGGTCAGTGAGATATGTTTTATCCTTTTTCATCAATTTAAATCCCCTATTAATGAATTTCTTGTTTAACAATCCTGCCAGTTAGTTTAAGTGGAAACCTTCACAATAACATGGATCTTCATAAAACAATACTACCAAAAAATAACGAATTGTTGTTCTTAATTTTCATAAAAAATGGAAATAGTTATCCTTATTTGAGTTTATGCTTTCGAATTACAAAAAATATAGTTTGATCCTAATAGTTTATTGCACAGTATCCTTCAAATATGAAAAGACGATCACTTTGAATGCAATCGCCTTTTAAATGATTAATCTATTACCAGTATATTTGAACTATAACATAAACTTTTTTCTACTCCTTCAAATCATTTTGTTATAAGCTGGTACTAGTAAAACAAATTTTAATAAAGGAGTATTGATAAATGGAATTAATAGATTTACTTTTACTCTTGCTTGGCATTGCGATTGCGATATATTTGTTTGTCCAGACCCCTAAGTTTAGTAAAAACAGATGGATTTGGGCGATTTTAGGTATCTTTTTTGAATTACTTACTCTTGGCATTTTTTTTATTAAGACTAGACGTAAAATGCTAGGATGGATAATTATTTCCGTTTGGATCATCATATTTATATTTAGGCTTTTTTTGGTATTCCAGCCTATAATTTCATGGTATTTGCACTCAGACATTTTGCTGAAATAGACTGAGTAAAGTCTAATTAAGAAGGAGTAATCCTTCTTTTATATTTTGTTGCACAGTATCAGTCAAATAAGAAAGACGACCACCCGAAAAGTGATCGTCTCTAGATATTATTTACCAGTATCGTTGTACTGCGCAGCACAAGACTTGGTATTTTTAGTTATTGTTCTTAAACTAAACCGTTTACTTGAGAAGAAAAATATTTAAGTTTCAGCTACTTGGCAGAACACCACGCTCGGGCACTTTGCCCACTTTCTTTAAAAAGCAACTACACGTTTTTTCCATAGTTGTCTACGCTCTTCTTTTTGTTCATTAGTCATCAAAAAATCTCCTTAAAATCTTGCACTTTAAGGAGATTATTGCATAATATAAAATTCATAAACATGGGGAAAGCTTGACGCATACGGTTATTCAACTTGCCACTGCTGTCATGATGGCTATTAATAGCAAAAAACTATCCTATTACTAGGATAGTTTTTCATCATAAACTGTACGAATATTTATCTTTCACTGGTTAATGTTTCTATTAAATGTGGTAAAGTTAAACAACTATTTATTACTGCAAACTCTTTGTTTAGATACCTTGCATCTCCTGAGTATCTAAGGCCATATAGATTATCTTCAAAGATAAATGGTTTTATATAAATGTTATCTTCAAGTATATACTCATCATCATAAACCCTAGCAATTAAAATGTTATCCTCATAAAGGCATCCATTTTCAAAAAGCTCTAATACCTGATCTTTGCTTAACTTTATTTCATCCCTCAAAATTAAGGTACAGCCAATTAATTCATTCCTCTCAATGTTTGAAGAACTTTCATTTAGCTCATCAATGTATTGATAAATGTCTTCACCATCATACTCATCAAGACTTACATTAAAAATGGGAGTATCCAAATAAATATAAGGAACTCGATAATATTTTTCTTTATATTTAAAAATTAACTGAAAATGTTCTACTTCTTCAATATCATCAGTAAACATATTAAAAACTAACTCACCAACAATTTGTTCATTTTCCATATATACTTCTTTGTTGATAATTTCTTCAAGAATATTTCTCCTGATACTTTCTTTTTGGTTACTCAAATCGACTCCCCCTCCAAAGTAATTTGAAAGAAGTTGCTAATAAATAGCCACTTCTTTGTTAGTCTAATATAGATGGTAAACCCAATAATCGTAAGCCAACCTGATACCAATCCCATAAACTTGTTGTACTCATACACTCATCACCAGGGGCAACCCTTTCTGATTTTATATCCTTAATCACCTTTTCAACTGCTTCTTCAATAATAATATTACTACTGTTATTTAAAAGTCCTAGAGCATACCCTTTAGCTGGTGGCTCCCAATGCTTAACCCTTTTCCCGTATTCATAAGCACTTTGATAGTTTCCTAAGAAAAAACAACAGCCACTTAAATTACTTAATATACTGATGCCCCTTTCATCATCCCCTTGATAGGTATCATAAAGGATTTTTTCGTAAACTAAACGAGCCTCTGTAAAAAGGATTTGACTTCTTTCTGTTTCACCAACTAGCCGATAATAATTTGCCTGCATATGTTTATGTCTTACAAATTCCTCTATTCTACCTTGTTCTTTAGAAATATTCATGGTTTTCTCAGAATATTTAGCGGCTTCTAAGAAATATTCTTTAGCCTTTGCTTTTTCACCAAGGTATAAGAGACAACGTCCATAGGTCTCAAGGTTTGATGTTGTAATAACTCCAATTTCTTTCATGATTTTTTCTTGAGTACTTATTCTTTTATGTATTTTCTTAATGTTTACCTTCAAAGGAGTTATCATATTTTCACTCTCCAAAGTTTGTAGATAGAGAGGAATTTACTTCCTCTCTTAATTGTTTCAGTTAATTTTAATCATGTCAAGACTAGTAGCATCATTTAAAATATTTTCAGCATAGTTATCAATATCTTTACCAAATTTAATATTACTATTATTGGTTGAACCAATTACAACAGCTGCTTTATAGTTTTTTCCATTATCAAGAATATCTATTATAAGATTTGCCGCTTCTCTTTCTCTTGCATCTGTACTTGTTAATAGTCTTTCAAGATAACGTATTTCCCGTTTCTCATTTAACCAGTCTTTAGATAAATATAATCGAAAGTCTTTATTTACTTTACTCGCTAGCCTTACTCCAGCTCTTTTCCCATCATGTACCTCTGGTAATCTTCTTTTAGTAAAAGACCCTTTAGCCTCAATTATCAATGCCTCTCCAGTTGATTTATTCTTCATTATTATATCCGGGCCATGGACACCATTTTTTAAGGATTCTCTTTGAGCATAAAATAACTCATAACCTTTTTCCTCGTATCTCATGATAGCAGCTTCAGTTGCGAAAGCTTCCGCCATTTTCTTTTGGCTGGTTGCGGCACTAGGCCAATATTGGGCAATTCTACTATCGACAATAGCCCTTTGCCCAGCTGTTAAGGCCTCATCAGCAAACTTAAGTCCCCGGGATGTAAGTGAAGCCAGTTTAGCCATGTCATTATTTCTTCTGGCTAAATGAGCAATAGAATCTAGGGCTAAATCTGATCTTTTTAAAGTATCTGCAGCATCCCCAGATTTACAAATGGTACCTAAAGTTAACTCTAGAACAGACTTTTGTAGATCGGGCCACTTATCTAATTCTACCGTTATATATCGGACTACTTTCGGGATATTATCAGAGTGTCTTCCCGCAAATTCAATTACATCATCACTAACTTTAACAGCATCACCTAAGGCTGGAACTAATCCTAGTAGACTTAAAGTGCTAGCCCCATAGTTACCTTGGAAAATATTCCCAATAGAATCCCTAATATCCCCGATTAAAAAGAAACCTGAAGAAATTTGACCGGTTAAATAACCAATTGAATTTAGAGTACTTTCCTCCATTAATCCCCAGGAAACCATTGTTTGTCCAGTATCACCAAAAGTAGCACCGGCTACTATATCTGAAGCATGTTCATACCATACTTTATCATAACTATAAGGATCAGAATTATTTTCGTACTCTTCTTTATCATTGTATGAATCGTGGTCGAAGTTATAATATACAGGACTAAAACCTATTTCTAATTCATAGCCATCTCCCAAACCGTCACTATCGGTATCATACTCATAAGCTTTGGTTCCTAACTCTTCCTCCTCTGAATCACTTAAACCGTCTTGGTCAGTATCAGGATCATTAGGATCACTACCAACCCGATAATATTCACCATAAAAACTTGCTAAAATATCCCCAACCTCTTGTCCATCTAATAAGCCATCACCATCTGTATCAGGATTCTTAGGATCAGTATAGTGAATATTCCCGAAACCATCACGAAGCCCTTTAATTTCTACATCATCCGGTACCCCATCTTCATCATTATCTACAACATCTCCGGTCTCTTCTGAAATTCTGCTAAAGACCTTAGGTAATTGCTCGGCACTGGATACAGGGAAATACATACCCCCAGTTTGATTTGCAATATCTTTCAATAGGGTATCATTTACTGATGAGCCTAATCCTATTGTATAAATAGTAATATCATTATCAATAGCTTGAGTAGTAAGGGAATTATTATATGATCCTTCACCATCAGTTAGTAATATCTCAAATTTGAGGTGTTCATTAGCACCATTTTTTATCAACTCGTTATTAGCTATACTAACCCCTGCACCTATATTAGTTCCACCACTTTCATCAATGGTATCAATCGCAGCTTTGACGGCAGTTAAATTAGTCGTTAAGCCCTGAGCTAATCTAGCATAACCATCAAAATCTACAACACCAGCCTTGTCATCACTTATTAAACTATCGACAAAGGACTTAGCGGCAATTTTTCTGTAGCCAAATGGGTCGTTCCAACTCATACTCCCTGAGGAATCTAAAACAAACATTATATCTACATTTTTTGAAGTTCCTGTCGTATCTCTTTCCCCTTTATTTAACGGTACTTGCCATAAAGTATACCAATTTGGTACATAGAACAATACAAAAGTTGTAAAATGATCTGTCTCCCCCCAAACAATTTTCTTATCTAAATCTACCCCTTGGGTATCTAATGGCAACATAGTCATAGCATTTTCATCAAAGTAAAACATTTTGACGTTTTCAATATCACCATCTGGGACTTTAGATATATCGATAGGAATAGAAACTTTAGCTTTATTGAAATTTTCTTCAACAGTAATATCGATTGGTTGGGAAACCATAGCTTTAGTTTTTTGAATGAAGGACTGCTCTGGAATAGGATTTATTCTAACAGTATTAGTAATATCACCTTCTGCAGTAAATTCAACATCAACTTTACTATTTTTATCTTTTACAACTTGCTTGTACACTTCTAATCCATCAATAATCCCATCACCATCTGTATCAGGATTGTTAGGATTAGTACCTAAGCGATACTCGCTTCCATCACTTAATCCATCTGCATCTGAGTCATATTTATTAGGTGAAGTAGTATATTGATCGGTTTCAAATTGATCTGTTAACCCGTCATTATCTGTATCATCAGTTAAGGGGTTAGTACCCAATTGTTGTTCCTTAGAATTAATAAGCCCATCATTATCACTATCTTCATCACCATCGTTTTTACTATCTTTATCAGTATCTCTTAACTTAGGATCAACAATGTTTTTTAGCTTAAACAATTCAAAACCATCAGTTAAGCCATCACCATCAGAATCTTCCTTCTTTTTATTTAAACCGTATTTAGTTTCAAAATCATCTGGTACTTCATCCTTATCCTTATCAATTAGAGTTAAGCCTGTTGTTTTCAATGATTGAAGATTTTTCCAAGATTTTTGATAAAAATGAATGGCTTGCTCTAAATTTTGCCGGCCTTCAAAATCAACCCCTTTATTAAAGTCCTTCTCAGCATTTTTTAAATCATTACGGGCACTATTGGGGTAAATATCAATATTAGTATCTATTGTCGAATGTACATTCTCAACGATAATCTTATTAGCTTTAATAACCTTATCCATAATAGCTTTAACTTTTTGGTGATAAGCATCAGAGCTTCCAGGATAACGGGTATAAATATCAAGCCTCCTTATGGCTTTTAAAGTTAATTCAAAAACTTCATCAGTTTTAATAGAGTTATCATTTTCAAACTTACCATCAAGAGCTTCTTGTAAATTAAAAATAGCGAATTCAATTTTATCAGTATAATTAGGTTTTTCATCTGGATTTGGTAATGGTAGTTTTTTAATATCTTCTATTGCTTCCCCTTAATTAAAGCCCTAGCAGTTTGACTATTATTTTGATTAGCTGATTGACTTGATAATTTAGTCATCGTATTCCCCAATGCCAAACTAGGGAAATTTGTTGATAAAAACAAAGATGCTAATAAAGAATACACAATAAATAATCTTCTAAACCTTTTCATCTCTACCTCCTAAAAATTTAACTATTAAAACGTATTTTCCAACTATCCTCCTTAACAGTTTATTTACATATATAGAAATGTTTATATAAAATTATAAGAGAGAAAGTCGAATTGGGTCAACATTTTCTTCCACTTATGCCAAATAAACTCTATTTTTGACTTATGACGTAATTAGAGAGCAAACTTATAGACAATTTATGCCGTCTTTAAACAATCAGCCTACACTTTTTATAAAGAGTTTTAATTAATATTAAAAAAGGTGTATTATATCAATATGAAGAAATATAGAGCATAAATAACATCCAAAGTTTATTCAGTAATATGATAATTAAATACAAATAACAAAATACTTGGTGAAGATTTATTTTATCCCCCTTAAAATAAAGAAAAATGCCATATTTTTTTTTATTTAATATTACTGATATTGAGTACAATGGAAATTATGATGTTTATGTAAAAAAGAACTTTTGGGGATTTATTGGGAATATTGTAAGTCCCAATTATAAAAAAATAAGCACAACTTGCCGGTACGCATGACAAATAGCCGTATATTACGATTTTTTTAACCGAATATATGGCTATTTATTTTCTGTTATATGCTACTTAGATCATTTTTGACTAGGGCATGTATTGATTTGAAATTTCAGGGTTTTGATGAATGCAGATATTCGGTAGGTCCGTCAATAGTTTCTTTATGTATTCGTAGAAATCCAATCTCTTACTTTTGGTGGTTTCGGCTGGATTATTATCAATTTCAATGCGACCATCGTTCAAGAAGGCTTTGAATAGAGTTATTGAAACCCTCCCAAAACATTCTTATCTATCTCTTTTATTAACATCCCCGGAAAAAGTGCGCCCCCTTCACAATGTCTCCAAAGAATGAAGATCTTTGCTGCGCAGTAATAGTCAAATAAGAAAGACGACCACCCGAAAAGTGATCGTCTCTAGATATTATTTACCAGTATCTTTGTACTGCGACATTACTTATTGATTATTTCAATATTTGTTTTCATTTAATCTCGTTACTATAATGTCAATTAGCCAGCCAATAAAAAACCATCCTATTATGTTTATAAGATACCAAACCATCATTTGAAGTGTCTCGTTTCCTACAATTGTTCTAACATAGCGTGAATAATCCTCTAAAAACATTAGGTGAGGACTTGTAAAAAACAGTATTAGATTTTTGTCATCCATTCCAGTTGCATTAACTACACATATTAATATGGCGAAAATTGTGAAGCATAAACGGAATATTTTTACCAAAACATATCCTCCTAAAGCATTTATTATCTATATAAGCTACCATATCAGAAAACATATCTAAATCATACATAGCCTCATAAAGTTCATCATCAGAATTTTCTCTTGTTTATTAGCTACTATAATTTTCATTTTCTCCCCCATTCAACTGTTACACAGTATCAGTCTAATGAAAATTATTGAATTAGATATCTTTTATGCTGCTCACGTTTTCTTTCGTGAGTTATTTTTGCATACCTAAGTGTGGTTTCTGGCGAACTGTGACCTAACAATTCTTGAATAGCTACGAGTTCAGCTCCATTATTTAAAGTTAGTGTTGCAAAAGTATGTCTTAAAACATGGGGACTAACTTTGTCTTCCAAACCTGCCCTTTTAGCGATTATTCCTATTTCTCTTTGTATTCCTCGTTTAGATAATCTTCTAAAAGGTTTTCTCTCTGTAATCATCAAGGCTTCACTATTATCTTTTCGTTTTTTTAAATATTTATCTAAATGATACATTGCTCTAATTGAAAAATAGACTTCCCTTTGTTTATCACCTTTACCTATAACTAATGTGCTCATATTCTGTTGATTGATATCAGCTTTATTTAATCCATGAACTTCAGATAAACGACAGCCAGTTGCATACAACACCTCAAGAAAAGCACGTTGTCTAGCTGTTGCACAGGCTTCTCTTAACATTTCCAATTCTTGAATTGATAAAGATTTAGGAAGTCGGTATTCATCTTTTGGAGCCTTTAACTTAATAGTTGGATCAAGTTTAATATATTCTTCAGAAACTAACCAGCTAAAAAAACTCTTTAAAATAGATAGTTTCTTTCTAATTGTGCTCATTTTTAAGGACCTCTCTTGACTTAGGTACATTCGAACATTTGCTGTAGCTATGTTCTCAGCCTTCTTTTTTACTATGTCAGCAAACATACTTAATTCTAGGAGATAGTTATCTAGAGTAATAGAACTTAATCCTTCAAGTCTTTTTGCCGAAATGAACAATTTGATTTTATCCTTAAGATCAGGATGTACCTCGCCTAACTCAACTCTTTGAATATAATACGCTGATAGAACAGTAGATAATTTATTCTTTGTATTTTCCACTTCGATTTTAGGGTACAACTCTTTTAAAGCTGCCACTAAATCTGATAATATTTGCTCTCCTAAGTTCATACTATGGCTTTTAGCATTTGAGTACAAGAAAAAGACGGTTACTTTTGTTGTAATCGTCTTTTAATGGTATTGCCAGTATCTTTGTACTGTGCAGCAAATGACTTTGTTGTTTTTTCGTATTTCTTATTCAACATAAGCCTCCGTTAGCTTAAGTACAATTCTTCACAATAAATTAATAAAAAATAAGACTAAAGAAACTAACTAGTCACTTTTTTATTGAAATATTTCATTCTTGTTCTCGGCTATTCTAGCTACTTTCATTTTGACACGAGGAACACCATCTTTTTGATAATAATCATTTAATATCTGTTCGACTTCATTTTTCTCTGTTCCAAGTATCTTAGGAGAAAATCGCTCAACAACATTGTCTCCGCCTCTAATAAAACAGTTTGCCATTGTATCAAGAGCAATTAAACTTAACGGTCTTCCTTTATTTAACCACATTTTCACCCTATCCCAGGTAGGAAAACATAAGGCTGCCAACCTTCCCCAATTATCATTAAAAATTGTACAATTAGACTCCATCCAATCGAGTATGACATTTGAACGGAAACGATAAAGACTACTGAAAGCGACTATTGGCAATTCTTTTTCTCTTACCGATTTCAATTTCTCAAATACATTATTTAACCCTTCTTCGATTGGAAGACTACTCGCTGTTGCCCAAGAAATTGGATATAGCAATTCATTGTCATAGTTTTCCCAAAGCTCTCTGACCCATCCTGAAGCTGTGGTACCTAAAACATCAGCTACAATTTCCAACATTCGTGTTTTTATTTCGTAATTCTCTGTTCCATAAAACCTGGATTTTACGGATTTTAAAATCGTTAGATTATCGTGTTCTTTCAGTGCTTTTATTACGTCATCTTCAAGAAACCACCTAGTTATAGAAAAATCTAATAAAGACTCTAAATCATTTTGAACATCCTCCAATGTTGGTGCTTTTTCTTTATCAGTTACAATTACATCTTCTTCTGGTTGACTAGCTTCCCCGTCTTCATCATAAAAATCATCGTGTAGCAAATACTTATTGGTAGAATGGACAACTGCTAGGTTGTACCATCCGATAGGTCTCAACGAGAGTTTTAATAACCTATTGTGACATTCATTGCATAATTTATAAGGCTGATTAGGGTCATCGGAGATTTCTTTGACGTTAATTTCGCTTACTTTACAGGCTTCACACAAATCAGCTACCACCATTGAAATCACTCCATAATTTATAATATAAAAACTTTAAAATAAAACTCCCTTAGTAAGAAAAAATGATTCGGTACAGTATTTCTTTGTTAGATTGACTAATTCCTTCTTTAAAATAACCGTTACTTGAATAAGAAAAAAAGCTTTGTACATTGTTCCAGAAAAGCACCTGTTAGCTTAATAAATTAACGGTTTCCAATTAGGGTCTTTTATATCTTTCTTATTTGGCTTTCTTACAAATTCAATACAGTCTTCTTGACATGCCCCGAACTTAATGTAGTTTTGTTGTGCTTGTCTTAATGAAACATCGTTTGCCCCACCCTCATAATCAAGGTCTCGAAATTGAACACCATCATCTTCCCAAAAACATATTTTGCAAATTTCATATGTATCAGTTGGTTCTTCATCTAATGTTTTATAACCACAGCAAGGACAAGTATATTTCAACGCTTTCACCTCGGTACTATTTTGTAAATTTTACCATAGTCTTATGCAACTAACGCCTGTTAGAGCACAATAAGTTCAATAAATTAAAGCGTTAATCCTTCTTAGATTAACGCACCCGTTAGCCATCCATGAAGAAAAAAACACACTTTACCACAGATGATGTAAGTCAAATTCGTTCTTACATGGGAGTTTAGTAAGTTCAACAAAAAATAGTGCTAACCTTATTTTTGAGTTGAGCCTTTAGTATTCTATTCGGATAAAGCATTTTTCATAAATATCTATTTCTTCAATTTGTAGATTATTTAAATTAATTTTCAACTCATCCTCACGTTCTTCATCTTCTTCACCCAACCAACAAATATAGATTTCACAATAATCACCTTGTGGAAGCAACTCTTTTAGTAGGTGACATAAATAGAGAAAAGTCTTTTTGGATTTTTCGTAGTTATGTGGTGAATGAATCTTTTGATATTCATTCATTTGCCAAATAGGATGACCTTTTTCAGAAACTTCATAAATATAGTGCGTAGTAAAATGCTTCTGCTTAACTACATTACGATTTTCTTCATCTGAGAAAACATAATCAATTTCAACTTCATCCTCTGTATAATATTCATTAAGTTTTACTGCAAAATTTAAACCAATATAGGTTGCCATACTCATTTTCATAAACTCCTTATTATAGGGTGACTTTCATATAATCCCTCACTGTTTTATCAGTTCTTCTCCTAGTATACTGCCAGTTAGTTTAAGTGAAAACCTTCACAATAACATGGATCTTCATAAAACAATAATACCAAAAAATAACGAATTGTTGTTCTTGATTTTCATAAAAAATGGAAATAGTTATCCTTATTTGAGTTTATGCTTTCGAATTACAAAAAATATAGTTTAATCCTAATAGTTTATTGCACAGTAAGAGTCAAATACGAAAGACGATTACTTT
>JAKFDP010000031.1:0-215302 GCA_036676095.1 Anaerobacillus sp.
TCAACCGAGACGACCAATTTCTATGTCTCGCGGAAAAAACTCCGATCAGAGACCGTGACATCAAGATCCAATTATACACGCAATACAATGATGGCAAAGAACTCGCCACCAGCATTCACCCGAATAGTGCGGTGCTGGATGAGAGTTATGCCGAGATGATAAAGGAAGTTATAACTGAAGAGACGCATGAAGGTAGCCATTGATTTACCCAAATGGGAGCGCGATGCGCTGAAGCAAAAGTTGATCGAAGTTCTCTGCGATGAGTTCGGATGCTCACGTGATGACTTATTCGATCACACAAAAAGAAGTTCGCCAATCTTTCACGCGCGACTTGTTTACAGTGTCATCATCCGGACTCACTTCAGAGAGACGTTCGCACAGATTGCTTGCGACATGAAGTTGAAAGATCACTCAACGGTTATCTACCATCTCGAACGCATGGAGGATTTCAGATTTACGAAAGATCCGATGGTGCATGTGCTGGCCCGTATTGAAAAGAAACTTGAACTATTAACGAAACAATTATAATGAAAAAAAATAGGATTAGATAATAGATGTTTTTTTTTCGCAAGTTGAAATCTCCTTTAAAAGAAAACTAGTAAGAAAAGAAGCCGGCTCAAACTTTGATCTTACTTGAGTCAGCTTCTTTTCTCATTTACATTTTACAATTTACCATCTACCGTCAACCTTTTCTACAATATAAACTTTAACTTTGGTAGAAACAGATGAATTCGTATCTGAGGTAATTGTTACAGTTGCTGCTTGAATTATCTGAAGCTTCCCATCAACATATCCATAATTTACATTTTTCCCAGTTACTATCCCGGCACTACTTTCTACATCAGCATAAATTTTATTATTAATCGAAAAAGTAACAGTTTGATCGGTAGCATTTGCTGGTTCAAAAGTTAGTGGTATTTGCTTTGTCTCGCCTTTATTAACATAAATCTTTTCAGGTGCAATAATTTTCTCTAAGGCAACTGTGTTGACGTTAACTGTAGCTGTTGCCAAACGTTCGACATTTCCTGTTTTAATCTTTGCTGTAATTGTAGCTGTCCCTTCATTTTGACCAGTTACTTTGCCGTCGGAATCAACCGTTGCAACATCAGAATTACTACTTTGCCATATTACATTCGTTGCCAAATCAAAGTCATCTGCGGAACGGTATATTCGCGCTTCTAAATCACTATTCGTTTCCCCGACATTAACTGCAATTTGTTTAGGGTCAATTTTAAACTCTTTCACTTGAATTGATCTTTCTGCTGGAAAGATTTTGTTGTCATAGTATGCATGAACTTTAATCGTTGCTGTTCCGGCCTTTTTCGCCTTTACAAGAACGTCGTTTTCCTCCAAATCTTGCAAATCAATGTTATTATCTCCTGATACGACTGTCCAATCGACGCTATCTAAATTAACTCCAGCAGGTTCGGTACTTACTGTAAACGTTTCTTCATCATTCACAAACAGTTCTGAGCTTCCGTTAATATTGATACTATTCAAAGGGACTTTATTGACCGTAACTAAGGCTGTGGCAGTACGTTCGACAATGCCAGTCGTTATCGTTGCCGTAATCGTCGCTTTCCCTTTATTTTGACCAGTCACGTTGCCGTTGGAAGCGATCGTAGCAACACTAGGATTACTACTTTGCCACGTTACATCCGTTGCTAAATCATAGTCATTTGCGGAACGATATATTCGTGCTTCTAATGAATTATTCGTTTCGCCGATATTGACTTCAATTTGATCCGGTACAATTAGAAATTCTTTCACTTTAATTACTCGTTCTGCTGTATATGTTTTATTTTTAAAAGTAGCTTCAGCTTTGATAACTGCTTCTCCACGTTTAATTGCTTTCACTTGCCCGTTATCTTGTAACTCAATGACATCGTTTCCAGATACGATTGTCCAAGTAATATTCTCAACATTTACGCCAGCAGGATTTGTATTAATCGTAAATGTTTCCTGATCATTCACAAACAACTCTGAGTTTCCGTCGATCGTAATATTATCAAGCGGATGTTTTCCATTGAATTTCAAACTGTCGGTAAATGGAATACCGTTATTTACTCCATCAACATCAGGAACTGTGATCGTTATTGTTGCTTCTCCTTTTTTATGCGCTGTAATAAAACCATCTTTATCGATTGAAATGACAGACGCATCACTTGAAGACCAACTTGCCGAATGAATCGCCTCTGGTTTATTCGTAGCGTTTTCTGGAATGATCTCAAAGAATAAACGACGAGACTGATCACCTATGATAACATCCGTGCTTGTTTCTTTAATTTTAACACCAGTGACAGGCTGCACAACTTGAAGCGTTGTTGTATTAAACGGAATTGTGTATTCTTCACTATTACCTATTTGGTAAGACAAGGTTGACTGATCCATTACATAAATACCGGGTTTATTACTTTTGATTGAATACTCAATCTCTAGAGGACCTTGTTCATACAACTGTTTCAGTGATATATTTTCTAATTCAATTGTAAGTTCAGTTCCTTTTTCAGTCGTTTCTTTATTAATATTGGTCGCTGCTTCATCAATATTTACTTCGATGCCGCTCGGAAGGAGTTCTGCAATTTTTAAATTTGATAAAGTAACATCTTCATTTAAATATCCTGCAAATCGAAGATAAACACTACCCGATTGTTCATACATCTTGAATATACCGAGTTCTTTTACAAGCACATCTTTCCTACCATTTGGATATTCAGCCACAATCGGAATGACAACTTGCTTTTCGGAATCATCTAGCCAATTTTTAACAGTATTAATTACGTTATTCATCTGTCCAGGCTCAGTTTTCACCGTTTCGTTAATACCAATTTCTAAATAATTTTCCTCTAGGATAGCGCTTCGTAACTTACTTGCTCCACTGCCGGTCACAGCCTCTAACCATCCGTAATTACCAGTGCTACTAGATTGAGCAACAGGAATTACATCTAAGTTATTTAAAGCCGTTTCCGTGACAGCATAAGGGAAAATCTGGCTTTTCATCCATTTTTCAAAATTATCGATTGAAATCGTATATTTTACGTCGACCGGCTCTGCAATGACTGCCTTTGTCTTGTTTAGCGTTTTATGAATATTCAATTTTGCATCTTGAATATTGATTGTTCTCTCTTCAAATACAATTGCTCCTGAAGCATCTTCAACCTCGATCCGAATTTTTGTTGAAGGACTGGTTAAGTTCTCTTGAGGAATGGTAAAACGAACAATTCCTCCATTGGCAAGTTGATTATTAGTATAGATTGGTTCGGCTCCATTATTTACATAAACTTTTGTTTTTAATTGGCGATCAGTTAAGTCTAAATCATAAACTTCATATACAAGCTCTAAATCTTGACTACTTAAATGGTGTTGCCCGTTACTAGGTGAAAAGATATTGATATACGGAGCTGTATTAGCCCCTAGGAAAGCTCGGTACATCGTATTGACAAACAATTCTTGCTCTTGAACTGGAAAATTATTACTTGTATGCCCGGTTCCAGAATACGTAACATTTCCTTTTGAATACGTATAATAATGGTTCCAGCTATCCTCAATATCTCGATACCCACCAATTAAGTTATACCACATAATAACACTCGGATCTTCTAAGTCAACTGTATAGTACTGATTATGAGTAGTTGCCACCTGAACATTATCACTAAGTGTAAATGGATATTGTGTTAATAAGCCCTCATTAACCTTTTTTGTATTATTCGACTGCTGCGGTGCTCCATAGCCAAGATCTGTCAATGGTGCAATTTGACCAGTGGCATCCATAAAATTATTTATCCAAATATTCCCTGATTGGTTATTTGCTTTAAAAATAGTATCATGTGTAAACATAACACTTTGATTCGTGGCAATAAACGTTTTCAATGAGGCAGCTGCATTTTGGCTTAGCACTGTCGAATTGTAAACATCTGTAAACCCGAAAATAACCATGTCATAATTTCCATTAATTCGCTTGTGAAAATAATCATTGAACGATTGAATATCGATAACATCTATATTAATATCATAATTTTTTTCTACTGAAGATAGAAATGACTGATTCATATTATTTGATTTTAATAAACTGCTAGAATCATTAGTTCCTCTTGTTACTTGTAAAACAGATAACTCTACTTTTTCACCGTTAAAATGAAAAATTCCTGTTTCATAATCTTTTAACCCTGTTACTGAGTCAACAACTTCTACCTTCCAAAAACGTAGTCCAGAGTAGCCTCGCGGTAATTTATATGAAATCGATCCTTCATTTCCAGTAACGGGATTTGAAGCAAATAATTCATTAGATTCATAACGATGATTAAAATTAGCATCAATATAAAAATTAGCAATCAATTGACTATTTCCAACAACAGCAAATTCAAAATTGATGCTGTCACCTGCCTTATAAGAAACATTGGTTGAATTAGCAGCAGGCGCAGTGTTGATAGTTAACTGCGGTCTTCTGTTATTAACCGCATAAAATTGCTCAATTTTATTTTCTATGTCCTCAAAGCTTGTCAGCACTAAAACATTCGTTTTATTCGCTGTTTTATACTTATTAAAGTGATTGTATAATTTTCCACGGTTTTGCTTTAGAGCATCGTTATGAATTACGACTAATTGGCCTTTTCCAATAAAATCAGTAACAATTTCGTTTGCTTTTAAATTAGTGATATCATTTTGCTTATTTGTCGTATTATGAGCTTTGCTTTTGGTATCATAATCTGCAAACGAATAATTACCAGCTGGAGTAGTTGAATAATTGCCATTCCCTATAACAATCACATCATACTTTCCATCTAATTCCTCACGAAGGGCAACAAAATGTTTCATTCTTACTGTTTCAACTTCATATAGTTTTTCATCTAAAACATTACTAAGCTGTGAACTGCCATTATCCACTATTTCCAAAACTCGTATTTTCATTGTTTGTGAGGCATCTACGTAGTTAATTGTAAAATTTGTAAGCGGGAAAGAAGATAAGACTAGTAGAGAAATAAGTAACAGTGAAAACAGCTTCCTTCTTATCATTTTCCATTTCACTCCCCTTCTTAATTTGTGGATTATTATGAATTTTTAAATAATTTGGGTTAATAGTCCTATTTTTGTTGAATAGACTTATCTAGTTTCATTATATCATCTAATTACAAATTGTGGATGTTTATTTTGAAATTTTTGAAATATAAAAAGTCGAAAATTATTTTAACTAATTCTCGACTTTTTGAGGTATAAATTGTAATTTGTAATTTAGCAGTTGGATTTAAATCTCAAACTAGGTTCTAAAAATATTTTTCGATTGAATGATTAAGTCTTCAAAAATATGGACTTTAATCTCTTCGTTATTCGTATAAGTGCCATCATGTTTGTAAAAATGATCATGTAAGACATAAACATCAATTGTTTCATAGGCAGGATCAACAATCCAATATTCTTTCACTCCTGCTCTTTGGTACCGATTAAACTTGATCATTTTATCAATTTTCGCCGTCGACTTTGACAAAATTTCAATAATTAGTTCTGGGGCTCCGACAATTCGACTTTGGTGAATTTTGTTTTTGTCACAAACGATCACAATATCGGGTTTCACCCATTCGTTTACGTTATCAGTATTTTTGTTCCCACATAAACAAACATCAATTTCCCCAAGAACTATACAAGCTTTATTTCTTAAATAAAGGTTGAACTCTGTTATTAGCTCCGTAGCAATTGATTGGTGTTTTACACTAGGTGATGGAATCATATTATAAACTTGTCCATCAATGACCTCATACTGAATATTTTCGCCTAATTTTAAGTATTCAGTATAGGTTAATGGATTAACGTTTTGTGGAAATTCCATTGAATTTCACCCTCTCACAAGTGATAGCTACTGTACTTATACAATAGCTTTTTCTCGTGTTTATTTCCACTTTATTATCTAACTACTATCAAATTAATTAATAGCGCAGAGTGTTACTCCTTGTTTTAACTTAATTTGTAACTTTGTGACGAGAAAGCTCTATTTTTTCTAAACATGTTCGAACGTAATCTAAAAAATATAGTGAACCAGTGATAACGAAAATGTCATCGGGACTTAATTTTTGTTCAATAAAGTTATACGCTTCAGAAACATTTTCAATGACTCTACTGTTTGGGAGTGAGCTTGCCTTATACACTTGCTGTGGGTCCATCACGCGTTCGAATGGAAAGCTAGTAAAAATAATATCAGTTGCTACTTCCTTTAAAGGTTGGAGCATGGCGTTTATATCTTTATCCTTCATTGCACAGAACAGAACATAAATCTTCTTATTAGGATAGGACGCTTTTAATGTCTCTGTTAAAGCTGACATTCCTTCAGGGTTATGTCCGCCATCTAAAATAAGCGTTGGGTCGTGTTGGATGACTTCAATCCGATTAGCAATTTTAGCTTTAGCGAGGCCGTTACGAATGGCTGTTTCTGAAATTGAAAAATTAGGTAAGATTTGCAGTGCAATGATTGCTAATGTCGCATTTTCTTGTTGGTGCTTGCCAAGCATTCCTGCTTTTAAATTTATGAGGTGACAATTCTCCCAATGATAAGAAAATGTTTCATGATCATGTTCACAGTTAAAATTAACACCTAATTGATAAAAAGACGCTGACCGTTCTTGGGAGCACTGTTTCATTACTTCAATTGCCTCTAGTTGTTTACAGCCTGAGACAACGGGAACATGATTTTTAATAATGCCTGCTTTTTCGATTGCGACCTCACGAATTGTATTCCCGAGTAGATCCTGATGATCATGGCCAATATTCGTAATGATTGAGACAAGTGGTGTAACAACATTTGTAGAATCAAGTCTGCCGCCAAGCCCAGTTTCGATGATAGCAATATCTGGTCTTTTCATTGTTGCAAAATATTGAAATGCGGCTGCTGTCAGGATTTCAAATTCCGTTGGGGGACCATAGCTTGTTTGACTTATCTTTTCGATAATTGGCTGTAATTGAGCAATAATATTGGCAAAGTCATCGTCGGATATTTCTTCGCCATTGTATTTTATTTTATCATTTAATTTATGAAGTGCAGGAGACGTATATGTGCCGACATTATATCCTGCTTCTTGTAAAATCGAGGCGATATACGTTAACGTTGATCCTTTTCCGTTCGTACCTGCTAAATGAATAGTTGGGATTTGTTTTTCTGGATTTCCTAGCTCCTCTAAGAGAAGCGTCATTCGCTCAAGTCCTAAACAAATTCCAAATTTTTTTGCTGAAAAGACAATTTGACATGCTTCATTGTAAGAGATCATTATTAGAACTCCTTTTTCTATCTGAAATTTGATACTATTTGATAGTGTATAGTATGGGCAATTTTTCAGCAAGTAAATAAAATAGTTAGGTAGGAATGAACATGAGTAAACAAGGTTGGCTAATTTACAATCAAGAAATGGCGCAAATCAATGAAAAGTTTATTGCTTGGTTTATGACGACAGCAGAACAACTTAAGATAGAGCTTCGATTAGTCATTAAAGAGGAGCTTAGTTATGGCGTGATAAATAATCAGTTATTTATTCTCTATAAAGGAGAGCAACTAGCTGCTCCAGATTTCGCGATTATGCGAAATAACGATCCTTTGCTTAGTAAACAGCTTGAAGGTTTAGGAGTGACTGTCTTTAATACAGCGTTCACTTCGGAAATTAGTAATCATAAAGGGAAAACTCATCAATATTTAGCTGGAAAAGGGATTCCGATGCTAGATACGGTTTTTGTTAGGTTAGAAGAATGGAGTCCGAAATCACTTCCTTTTTCCTATCCGGTTGTTGTTAAAGAAGTAGCCGGTAAAGGTGGAAATGAAGTGTATGCAGCTACATCGGTTGCTGAGCTTGAGAATATCCTTTCTAACGTTACTGCTAAAGAGTTAGTTATTCAACGAATGGGTGATGTACCTGGTAGAGATGTTCGCGTATTTGTCGTTGGCAATCAAATCATTGCCGCCGCCTTACGCTACTCTGATTCCGATTTTCGCGCAAATTATTCCTTAGGCGGACAGGCAAGGCTATATGAATTGTCTGGGGAAGAAAGAGCTTTAGTACAAAAGGTTATTGACCAATTTGCCGGTGGGCTAGGTTTTGTCGGAATCGACTTCCTCTTTGCTAAAGACGGTTCATTTATTTTTAATGAAATTGAAGATGTAGCTGGCTCGCGTACACTTTCTGCTAATTCTGATGTCGATATTGTAAAGCATTATTTGGAATATGTTGTAAGGAGTTTAAAGGAAACGATGTCTTGATTTTGTTTAGGTTGAGTAATTTGTTTACCTTTGGTTCGAGCATCTATAGTCCCTTTGATTAGGAAATCAATATTTTGGGCTATTTGTGTAGCTTACAGCTCTATTGTGACTTTTGGTGTATGAATAGCTCCTATTCGTGCACTCCTCCGCTTCTTTTCGTCCTTTTGGTGCATGATTAGCTTCTATTCGTGCACTCCTCCGCTAAACCCGATTTAGGCATCAATAAACAAAGAACTCCCGCAATCAAATTTCAAAGCGGGAGTTCCATTACTATTCCTATGCCTTCAGCTCATTAATTCTTTCTTGAACTGTCTCACGTTTTTCTAAATAATCTTGTTCTTTTGCTTTTTCTTCTTCGATCACGGCTGCTGGTGCTTTGGCAATAAAGCCTTGATTGTTCAATTTCTTTTGAACACGCTCAACTTCGCTATCTAATCGTTTTAATTCTTTTTCTAAACGAGCGATTTCAGCGTCTAAATCTAATAACCCGGCTAATGGTAAGTAAAGTTCGACGCCTGTTAAGATAGAAGACATTGATTTTTCCGGTGCTTGAAGATCTATTCCAAGCTTTAATTGTTCTGGATTGCAGAATTTTTCTAAATAGCTACGGCCTTCTTCTAGATTACTTAATACAGATTGATCTTTTGCTTTAATTAGTAGTTCAATTTTTTTACTCATTGGCACATTTAATTCTGCTCTCGTATTGCGCACAGAACGAATAATTTCTTTCAGCAAGTTCATTTTCTTCGTTGCTTCTGGGAATACAAGTTCTTCATTTCGAACTGGCCATGGCGCAATTGTAATTGACTCCCCTTGATGAGGAAGGTGTTGCCAAATTTCTTCTGTAATAAATGGCATAAACGGATGTAACAGCTTCATTGTTTGGTCAAGAACGTAAGCTAACACAGAACGAGTCATTTGCTTTGCAGTTTCATCTTCCCCGTACAATGATAATTTCGCCATCTCAATATACCAGTCACAGAAATCGTCCCAAATAAAGTTATAAAGAAGTCGACCTACTTCCCCAAACTCATATACATCAATTAACCTTGTTACATCGTCAATTGTTTCTTGAAGACGAGTTAAAATCCATTGATCAGCAATTGATTTTTCTCCTGTAAGGTCAATTTCAGCATACGTTAAGCCTTCCATATTCATTAAGGCAAAGCGAGAAGCATTCCAAATTTTATTCGCGAAATTCCATGTTGATTCGACTTTTTCCCAATAGAAACGCAAATCATTTCCCGGGGAACTGCCTGTCGAAAGGAAGAAGCGGAGCGCATCAGCCCCATATTTGTCGATGACATCCATTGGGTCAACGCCATTACCTAACGATTTACTCATCTTACGACCTTCAGAATCTCGAACTAAACCATGAATTAAAACATCTTTAAATGGACGCTCGCCAGTAAACTCTAGTCCTTGGAAAATCATTCGGGCTACCCAGAAATATATAATATCATAACCAGTTACTAAGACGTCTGTTGAATAGTAACGTTGATAGTCCGAAGAGTTTTCGTCAGGCCAGCCCATTGTTGAAAACGGCCATAGGGCAGATGAAAACCATGTATCAAGAACATCTTCATCTTGTGTCCAGTTCTCAATGTCCTTTGGCTCTTCATGGCCAACGTATACTTCACCTGTTTGCTTGTGGTACCATGCAGGAATGCGATGCCCCCACCATAATTGACGAGAAATGCACCAATCCCGAATATTTTCAATCCAACGTAAATACGTTTTTTCGAACCGGTCAGGAACAAAATGAACTTTATTTTCCTGTTGTTGTAGTTTAATTGCTTCCTCAGCAAGAGGTCCCATCTTTACAAACCATTGCGTTGAAAGATATGGTTCAACAACCGCACCACTTCGCTCAGAATGACCAACTGAATGCATATGCTCTTCAATTTTAAATAAAATGCCTTCTTCTTGCAGATCTTTAACGATTTGCTTACGACATTCAAACCGATCCATCCCTTGATATTTCCCAGCGTTTTCATTCATCTTTCCGGATTCATCCATCACTAGAACACGTTCTAAGTTATGTCTGTTCCCAATTTCAAAGTCGTTCGGATCATGGGCAGGGGTAATTTTAACTGCTCCAGAACCAAATTCGATATCAACATAATCATCAGCAACAATCTCAATTTCGCGTCCAACGATTGGAAGTTTCACCTTTTTGCCGATTAAATGTTTATAACGCTCATCTTCCGGATGAACAGCCACAGCTGTATCTCCGAGCATCGTTTCAGGACGAGTAGTCGCAACCTCAATAAAACCACTGCCATCTACTAACGGGTACTTCAGATGATAAAAAGCACCTTGAACGTCTTTATAAATAACTTCTATGTCAGACAATGCCGTTTTCGTTTGTGGGTCCCAGTTAATAATATATTCACCACGATAGATTAAACCTTTTTCATAAAGTTTAACGAACACTTCACGAACAGCTTTTGAAAGACCTTCGTCAAGGGTAAAACGTTCACGCGAGTAATCTAATGAAAGTCCAAGTTTAGCCCATTGTTTGCGAATAAAATCAGCATATTCGTGTTTCCATTCCCACGACTTTTCTAAAAACTTTTCTCGTCCTAAATCATAGCGAGTTAGTCCTTCTTCACGGAGCTTTGCTTCTACTTTCGCTTGGGTGGCTATTCCAGCGTGGTCCATTCCCGGTAGCCACAATGTATCGTAACCTTGCATCCGTTTTGTCCGAATTAAAATGTCTTGTAACGTTGTATCCCACGCATGACCTAAATGAAGTTTTCCGGTTACGTTTGGAGGGGGAATGACGATGGTATAAGGCTTTTTCCCTTCTTCTCCTTTTGCTTCGAAAAACTTCCCTTCTAACCAGTACGGATACCACTTTGCTTCTGTACTTTCTGGATTATACTTTGTTGGCATTGCTATTTCTTGATTTGACATCAATAATTTACCTCCTTAATTTAATTACAAGTTAAATCTTAGCAAACAAAAAACTCCCCCATCCTCAAAGGACGAAGAGAGTAAATTCGCGGTACCACCTTTGTTTGCCCATGTCAAAAAAATCGTGACAAAAGCACACTTCATTTTTATAACGATTATTCAACCGGCTTCATCTACACCGAAAAGCGAAAGTGCCCTGCTAAGCCCCGACATGAAAATGTTCTACGAATGATAAAGTGTGGTCTTTCACTTTACCATTCGTAGGTTATTTGACCTCGAGGGGCTGGGCACTGTAGCTAGACATTCCGAAAAGCGAAAGTGCTCTCGTTTCAAAGAAGCTGCTCCTGGGCGACCTTCTATCCTTAGCTCCAAAAAAATCTCTCAGCACCGTTATAAAGTGTGGTGTCACCAAAGCCTTTAACACGATTTATCATAACGACGATTTTTCTCTCTGATGGATTTCCAGATGTACTCTTCCCATTCAAAGCATATACTCATTATTTATTGTTGGTCTTTCAAAATATGATCAAAGCATTGTTTAAACATAGAAATGTTACACTTAACGTTTTCCATTTTACATGTTTAGACAAAAAATCGTCAATAGTCACCATAAAAAAATTACTAAAAGTATTACCTAATTTAAATATTTTCATTCAAACAATGTTTTATTGCACTCACTTCCTTCTTTTTCTGTATGGTACTCAAGTATCAAAAACTTTTTCACAGGGCTTTTTCATCGTGCATATTCTAAATTAAGGATATTAGAATGAGGAGGTCTAATTGTGTTCAAAAAAAGAAAATATCGACTTCCACTTTGGTTGCGTAGAGTTCGTGATGCTTTTTATCAATTTTTAATTCCGTTAACAGTCTTTCAACTTTTTAGAACGTTAATCCTTCCGACAGCTGGTGATGTTCTTGTTCTTTTCATTCTCGTTGTTTTATATTTTTCTTATTCTGTTGGTTGGTTCTAATAAAGAAAACTCGGGCTTTGCCAAGCCCTCGGGCGCCGGCTGAGCCTTAGTTGCACTTATACTTAGGACCTAAAATTTTTAGCTACGTCGAATTAACATCTATGCTAAAAATTTATACTTTCTTAACGTATTAGAAAAGCGCAGAGCGCTTGGAGCTAGACATCTTTCATAGTTCAAAAATTATATACCTTCTTATCTTTTGAAAAAAAAGCAGTCAACCTATTCTTGAGGTTGACTGCTTTCTTTTTTAAATAATATATGATGAATAAAATGATGGACTCTTGTCATTGTAATGATTCGTTTTTCTAACAATTGGACATATTGTAATTCGGTAATACTTCCATTTCTGTTGTTGTAGAGATCCAAGCAATGAAAAATAAGTTCAGGGTAGATTAAATAGCTGGCAAATAATTTTTTTTCTTCATTTTCAAGCTGTAAATATTGTTCATATTCATTTAACCACTCTGTTCCTAGATCTGAATTCCATAATGTATATTGAAACGCTTTTCGAAATGAGATCGCCAAATCTCGTGCAGGTGTATCTAAGATTGCTTTTTCAAAATTAAATAAATACGTCTGACCATTAGGATGATAATAAATATGGGTACGATCTAGTTTTCCATGACAAAGAACTGAACGAAAGCGCTTTTTTTCAAGACAATCAGCTTGCCATTCTTTCAAAAAGGTTACAGCTGTGTTGGCCATCATATCTAGTCTACTATAATGCGTTAAATAGGTTAGCTCAAATGGAGACATGTATATTTTTCGTTCTGATTGATCAGCAAAAACCTCCATATCAAGACGGCGCTTTTCCCACCTGTGGATTAAATCTAGTGTTGATGTTTCAATAATTTCCGGCGAAAATTCTTGATATTTCACTGTTAACCCATGAAGCTTTCCTAGTTGTTGAAATACTAGTTGTTCTTTATTTTCTTCAGCAATTTGGGAGTCTTCAAAAAACCATGGTTGGAGATAATACGTTTTATTTCCGTAACTTACTGTTAAATCTCCATATTTTGTAGGTATGATCGGAATAACATACCGATAATTTAGTTTTTCTAGTCTGTTCATCACGTGAGAAAACCAACTTGCTTGCTCCTGCGTCATAGATGATTCTTTTAGAGCGAATGTTCCCTTTGCCGAAACGATTTTCTTTACTTTGCCTAATTGTTCTATTTTTTCTGGATATAAATCATATTGAAAAAGTATCTGCCCGAGAGAAGTTCGAGGAGCATTATTGGTAAGCATCCGCCACCGCCTTTTCTCTATCTTTTTCCAGCCAATCGCTAAGGAGCAGTACTAGTTTTCTTGTTATTTCCCAACTCTTAAAATATTCGTCCATTATTTGAACCGTTTCTTTTTCTTGGGTCCACAACTGCGTAACTGTACGTTTGAACTCATAAGGAATTAATAATTGGGCAAGTAATAAACTTCCTTGTTCTTCTTTTAAGGAGTAAAAGTTATTAATAGTTTCAAGTAATCGAAGTGTTGATCCTTCCCCATTTTTTTCGAACCATTTTTCTAATAGGTTGCGAATAGGTTCATAACCACGCACCGGCTGATCCTCGCCGCTAACCCAAAATAAATGAAAAAACACTTCTTTAGCATTAGTAAACGAATTAAAAGGAAGTAGGATAGGGAGTTTGTTTGTTTGGATATGTTCGCTTAATTTCATTGCTTGGTGATTTCTCCGTTGTGCTTCAAAATAACTCCGCTCTAAAATTAGCTTTGTCATTGAGTCGATATGTGTTAATTGATCGAGACTTTGTTTAACCGCTTTTAAAGGGATTTCTTGTTTATTCTTAATGTTTGGACATGGATCATTATGTTTAAGACCATAAGCTAAAGCAGTCCCGAAAAGTCTCCCCCATTCTACTTCTTTTCCTTGGGTTGGGAATTCTGCTTCAATCTCATCATGAATGGTTGCCCAGCCATTAGTGCAAATAATAAATGGCTCCCCTGCTTTTGTCCGGATCATTCGATCTAACAAAATACCTGATTGTCTACTAATTTCATCACGCCACTTGACATGCCACTCTAATAGTTGCTTATCGTTCCAGATACGAATCCGCTTTTTTCCACTTTCACTAAGGAAAATTTGATCCTTTATGATCCAATTTAGATCAGATAATTCGTATTCGCTCATGATTTGACGTAACATATCCATTATTCTTACACCCTATCCTAATTACTTTATTGTGTTACGGGTATATACAAAATTTGTCCTACTTGAATATTGGCATCATTTAAACGATTTGCCTTTATAAGTATACTTTGCGTTACTTTATAACGGCTAGCAATTGTTTCTAACGTTTCATTTTCGCGAATAATGCAAATTTTTAATTTCTTAAAATGCTCACCGTCTTCTTTTGTAAGCATTTTCGTTAAATATAAAGCATTTTCTTCTCTTGGAGTTTTTGTTTTTATTCCTTCTGCCTTATTACTTAGCTCAGGCTCTTGCTTTTTTGCCTCAACTACTGGTTCTTCGTTTCTTGCTTTTGGCTGTGATTTCAATTTAGCTTCTAAGACTTCATTTGCCACCACTTCGTTTCTGGCCTGCGGCTGTGGATTAGCTTTCACTAGGAAATCTTCTGCTACTAATTCGTTAGTTTTGTTTATTACTTCTAACTGCTGAGTAACTTCCGTTCCTATCTGTGTATTTAACTCTATTTGATTTCTGTCAGTTTGTGCTTCTGACTGTGGTTTTGCTGCAATTAATTGGTCTACGTATAATTCTGCTTTATTCGCTTCTGTTCGTGCTGCTGACTGTGGTTTTGCCGCAATTATTTGGTCTGCGTTTATTAATTCTGCTTCATTCGCTTCTGTCCGTGCTGCTGACTGTGGTTTTGCCGCAATTATTTGGTCTGCGTTTATTAATTCTGCTTCATTCGCTTCTGCCCGTGCCTCTGGCTGCGGATTCGCTTCAGTTCTCGGTTTTATTTGATTTCCAGTAAAAATTTTTAACATTCCAATTGGTTCTTGAGAAATAGCGCTATCTTGGTTTGTAGGTCGATCTTTAACAACACCAAATGCGATAGAAGGTGCTTTTCCATCTTGGATGACAGTTTCTTCATTTTCAATCGTAAGTTCTACGTTATTTTCCTCGTCACGGTCTTCTACTGTTTCTATTTCATCATTCTCCGATTCAGTAGGAAACTGTGCAATAATTTCCTCATCTGCTTCCTCTATTTGTTCTTGGTGATATGCCTCATAGTGAAATGTTCGTTCAATTTCTTCTTGTTCAATCTCTGTACTTTCCATTACCTTGTCTGTTTCTTCTCTTTTACTGTTTCCACTAGACATGCCCGTAATTGATACGTCAGCGGTTAATTGGATGCAGCCTCGCTCAGGTAAATCATAATCAAACGAATTGATAATTACATAAATGTCATCTAAACTATTAATTCGTTCTTGCGGAATAGTTACATCAATTGGGAAATTATGTCTAATTTGTCCTAACCCATCTTCGGTAACCATTACTTCTTCAATCGAGCGAAATGCTACTTGCGACGCGAGAAGTTCTTCATTATCTCCTTCAGATACGTTACTCTTACTTGTCCGGTATTCACCTGTTAGCTTTAAACAACCACGTATTAAAACATAATCTCCTTGTTCTTGAACGGTAATTTCGGGATCTAATGATAATGAAACAATTTCGTCAACTTCCTGACCTTTATTCAACCACACAGATTCTTCAATGGAAAACGATAGCTTTGACGGGTGATCTTGTGTCAACTAGCTCTCCTCCTCGTGTTATTATTATGAAACTTCCGCAAACACCTCGTTAAACGGACTTATAACAATACGTTAAAGATGTATGACAAGATATCGGAAAATATGATTGATTTGTTAGAAAATCATAAACCTTCTAATTTAATTCTATTTAAAATAAAGCAGGTCTAGCACTGTATACAGTGCTAGACCTGAAATTTTACTTATTTAACTTGGCAAACGATTTCTCTGCTGCTGCAATTGTTTTTTCAATGTCTTCATCAGTATGCTTCGTTGACAGGAACATTCCCTCAAATTGAGAAGGCGGCAATGAAATTCCTTCTTCAAGCATATAGCGGAAATACTCAGCAAAACGCTCTAAGTTAGCTGTTTTGGCCTTTTCATAATTGATTACTTCTTCATCAGTAAAGAAGAAGCCGATCATGGAGCCTGCTTGGCTCGTACGATGAGCAATTCCATGCTTTGTAGCGGCATTTGATAAACCGTCGGCTAACTTTTTGCCGAGGCGCTCAAATTCTGCGTAATGTGCTGGTGTTAACTGCGATAATGTTTCATATCCAGCTGTCATCGCTAGGGGATTTCCTGATAATGTCCCTGCTTGGTAAATCGGGCCGCTTGGCGCAATCATTTCCATGATTTCACGTTTTCCTCCGTAAGCACCAACAGGGAGTCCCCCACCGATTACTTTCCCTAAACATGTTATATCAGGAGTAATTCCAAACACACCTTGAGCGCAATGATAACCGACACGAAAGCCTGTCATCACTTCATCAAAAATGAGTAAAGTTCCATTTTGCTCAGTGATTTCACGAACACTTTCTAAAAATCCTGGTTGCGGACGAACAACACCCATATTTCCAGCGACTGGTTCCAAAATAACGGCAGCGATATCGTCACCGTATTGTTCAAATGCATAGCGTAAGCTTTCTAAGTCGTTATAAGGAACTGTTAATGTATTTAAGGCAACTGCTTCTGGTACCCCAGGGCTATCTGGTAAACCGAGCGTTGCAACACCCGAACCGGCTTTAATTAAAAGAGAATCGCCATGTCCGTGATAGCAGCCTTCAAATTTTACTATTTTATTTCGACCAGTGTAGCCACGCGCTAAACGTAACGCACTCATTGTCGCTTCCGTTCCAGAATTAACCATTCGAACAACTTCAACCGAAGGAACACGTTCAATTACTAATTCTGCCATTTTTGTTTCAAGTTCACTCGGTGCTCCGAAGCTAGTTCCTAATTCAGCCGTCTTTTTAAGAGCATCAATCACTTGAGGATCAGCATGTCCAAGCACAAGTGGCCCCCAAGATAAGACATAATCGATGTACTCATTTCCATCAATATCATAAATTTTCGAACCTTGTCCACGCTCCATAAATACAGGGTCCATTTTCACCGATTTAAAAGCACGAACAGGACTATTAACCCCACCAGGCAATAATTGTTTTGCTTTGGCAAATGCTGCACTCGACTTTTCAAATGATCTCATTTAAAATCCTCCTTTTAGGGGTTAGTTGGTTAGGCTTTAGTTGGTTAGGGAGGTCAAAAGCTTTAAGCCAATAGCTATTGCATTTCTTTTGCTTTTGCTCTTTCATTTCCCTAACCAACTAACTAACCAACCAACTATCCAACCAACCAACTATCCACTTTACCCTATTCACTTAACCATTTAGCAACGTCTTTTGCAAAATAGGTAATGATTAAGTCTGCTCCAGCTCGTTTCATGCTAGTGAGCTTTTCCATGACGACCGCTTTTTCATCAATCCAACCATTTAAGCTTGCGCCTTTAATCATTGAATATTCACCACTAACATTGTATGCAACAACTGGATAGGAAAAATGATCTTTTACTTCATGAATAATATCTAAGTAAGATAATGCAGGCTTAACAATTAAAAAGTCAGCTCCTTCTAGAATATCACTTTCTGCTTCACGAAGCGCCTCTAGACGGTTTGCCGAGTCCATTTGATATGTTTTTCGATCTCCAAATGACGGGGCACTATGGGCAGCATCACGGAACGGTCCATAAAATGCGGAAGCATATTTTACCGCATACGACATGATTGGAATATGGGAAAAACCAGCTTCATCTAAACCGTGACGAATTGCTGTAACAAAGCCATCCATCATGTTTGATGGGGCGATAATGTCAGCTCCTGCTTTTGCTTGAGAGACAGCTGTTTTCGCTAAAAGTTCAAGCGTTGGATCATTTAAAATGATTCCATCTTCAATCACACCACAATGACCGTGTTTGGTAAATTGGCAAAGGCATGTATCAGCAATGACAACTAAGTCGGTCGTTAATTGTTTGATTTTTTTAATGGCTTGTTGAACAATTCCATGTTCACAATAAGCAGATGTTCCAATTTCGTCTTTCTCTTTTGGAACGCCAAAGATAATTACCGATACAATGCCAAGTTCGGTAATTGTTTCGATTTCAGCTTCTAATAGATCAAGTGAAATTTGGTAAACTCCCGGCATGGACGCTACTTCATTTTTTACGTTTTCCCCTTCTTTGACAAAGATCGGGTAAATTAAATCCTCTTTATGTAAGCGAGTTTCTCTGACCATTGAACGAAGATTGGCTGTTTGACGTAAACGTCGGTGTCTTTTAAATTCGAGCATGATGATTACTCCTCCTTTAACTTTTCAATTATACTATTTAGCATTGCCTGAATCGTATATTCTGCTGGTTCAACATCAACTAGTAACTGATGTTTTCGCATCGTTTTTGAGGTGATTGGTCCAATCGAAGCAAACATAATCTTATCCATATATGTTCGCCAATCGGTGCCTTCGAGTAATTCAACGAAATGATCGACAGTCGATGAACTCGTAAACGTTATGATATCAATGTCGTGCTGAACAATTGCTTCGTACAATTCTTCTTTTGAACTGCTTTCAATTACAGTTTCATAGACGTCTAACTCACACACAGAAATCCCATTTTCTCGTAAGCCATCTGTAATGATATTCCTTGCTAAATTTCCCCGTGGAATTAAGATTTTGTCATTCGGTTGCACGACTTTTAACAAACTTTGTAATAAACCTTCAGCAACAAATACTTCGGGAATGAGATCCGCCTTCAAGCCGTAGGTTGCGAGGACTGCTTCTGTTTTTGGGCCAACCACGGCAATTTTGCAAGTAGGCGGTAACAGGACATTTCCAAGTAACCCTTGATATTCTTGAAAAAAGAAATCAATCCCATTTTTACTCGTAAACACAAGCCATTCATATGTATGTATTATTTTTATCGCCTGATGAATTGCTTGTTTATTCTCAATTGCTTTGCAAGTTATTAGCGGCAATTCCAGCGGAATTCCACCAAGTTGCTTGATTTGATCACAGAGAGCAGAGGCTTGGGCCTTTGCTCTTGTGACGACAATTTTTTTGCCATTTAGAGCGCTCATTTATCTAGGTCAGCCTTTACAGCATCAAGAATTTCTTTTGCACCTTTATCAAGCAGCTTTAGCGCTAATTCTTCTCCTAGGCGCTGCGGGTCTGTTCCAACTACCCGTTCTTGTAAAATTGTTTGTCCATCTGGTGAGCCAACAAGACCTACTAAAACAATTTCCCCTGCTTCATTTAACTCAGCAAAACCAGCAATCGGCACTTGACAACCACCTTCTATTTTATGTAAAAATGCCCGTTCTGCCGTAACGCAACGCTCAGTTACTTCGTCAGTAAAGGATGCTAATAGTTCTCTCAGTTCTTGATCATCCGTACGACATTCAATTCCTAAAGCGCCTTGTCCAACTGCTGGTAAACATAAATCTGCTGCTATGTATTCAGTTACGACATCAGTACTCCAGCCCATTCGTTCAAGCCCAGCCGCTGCTAAAATAATCGCATCATACTCGCCATCTCGACATTTTTGAATTCGTGTATCGATATTACCGCGAATCCATTTAATTTCTAAATCAGGACGTTTTGCTAAAAGTTGCGCTGAACGACGTAAACTGCTCGTTCCAACAACAGTTCCTGGTTCAAGCTCCATCAGTCCTTTGCCGCTGTTGGAAATAAGCGCGTCTCGTGGGTCGACTCGTTTTGGCACACAGCCAATTGTTAAGCCTTCTTGTAAGACTGCTGGCATATCTTTCATGCTATGAACAGCCATATCTATTTCATTCTCAAGCATTGCTTGTTCAATTTCTTTAACAAATAATCCTTTCCCGCCAACTTTTGATAACGTTACATCTAAAATTTTATCGCCTTTTGTTATAATTTTTTTTACTTCGAATTCAAATGGTCCACCAAGTTTCTGAAGCTGGTCAATCACCCAATTTGTTTGTGTTAAAGCAAGTTGACTTTGTCTAGAACCAACAATAATTTTTCGCATATTAACCCCCCATGTATGATAAGTGTTGAGTATGACGAGAGTAATAGCCCGTCGTAACGCAAAACCGATTTAGTACCATAAATGAAACTTTGAAAGTGCTCCTGATAGAAAGTAATTTATTAAAATAAGTAAAAAACCAACAATATTTAGTAAGACTAATGAAAAACCTTGAATTTTTTTAACCACTCTTTTATATAAGTAAAAGCCATAAAGTGATAGTACTAGGATAGAAGTAATTACTTTTGCATCAAACCAAGGTATTTTCCCTAACGTTACAGCTGCCCAAACAATGCCCAAAATGATTCCCATTAAAAGAAGTGGAAAACCTAGCATAGTGAACATAAAGGCGAGATGTTCAGATTTGGATAAATCTCCAAAGCGAAACAACCGCTTGCTCCAACGTTTCTTTTTTAACATTTGGTGCTGATAATAATACATAATCGAAAAAATAAAGGCAAATGTAAATGAACCATAAGATAATAAGACAAGAGTAACATGAATAATAAACAAATCATAAGTTAATAACTTTTGTAAAGCAGTTGGAATATCGCCAGTTGGAATAAACACACTAAATGCCATAATCGCAAAGCCAAGAATATTTGTAAAAAATACAAAGAAATCGACTTTAAAAAACCAGTTGATCACTAATGAAACACTTACGATTATCCAAGCGTAGAAAAACAATCCTTCAAACGAGGTCATTATTGGCAGACGATTGTATTCAATCATCCGTGACACGAAAAAAATGGTTTGAAGTACCCAAACAATAGAAAGCAACCAGAAGGAGATACGATTTACCTTCTGGTTGTTGTGTAAGTAATCGACAAAATAGCCGATAACACTTAAACAATATAAAATTACTGTAATAATATAAATTAAATGTAACATTTTCAAAACTCCCTTCTTTAGGAGCGAATTACAGCATCTTTTGGATAAGCAACAAGTGTTGCTTCTGTGTTTTCCTCTAACTGACTACAGGATTCTTTTTCTTCACATGCTTGATTTTCAAGGGCAAAGATCCTTGTAAATAAAGCTAACGATTCTTCAGCATTTGGTTCAGCTGCTAACTCTTTGACAGCAACAATCGGATCACGTAATAATTGATTGACAATACTCTTGATATGTTTGTTTAACACTTTTTTGTCTCGATCCGTTAAGTTCGGCAACTTTCGCTCAATACTAGCAAGCGTTTCTGCTTGAACCGTAAGTGCTTTCGATCGTAATGAAGTAATAATTGGAACAACGCCCAACGTACTTAACCAAGTTTTAAAATCAATGATTTCATTATCAATCATCAGCTCAATTTTTTCAGCTTCTCGCTTTCGCTCGTCAAGATTAGCTGCCACAATTCCTTCTAAATCATCTATATCATAAAGATAAACACTCTCTAATTCACTTAAGCTCGGTTCAAGATCACGAGGCACGGCAATATCGACCATAAACAACGGACGGCCTTTACGCTTTTTAATAATCGATGCCACCATTTCTTTTGTAACAACGTAATGTTTTGCACCCGTAGAACTTATTAAAATATCGGCATCAATTAAAGCTTCTGTTAATTCATTTAATGGTCTTGCGTGACCTAACAATTTATCTGCAAGTTCAATTGCTTTTGCCATTGTTCGATTAATAACCGTTACTTTGCCGACTCCGTTTGCATGAAGGTGTTTCCCAGTAAGTTCGCTCATTTTTCCAGCACCAAAAATGAGTACATGCTTATTTTTGAAATCCCCGAAAATTTTCTTTCCTAATTCAACTGCGGCATAACTAACAGAAACGGCATTTTCACCAATGGACGTTTCTGTATGAGCACGCTTGGCAAACGTAATCGCTTGCTTAAATAATTGGTTAAATACTGTACCTGTTGCATACTGTTCCTGGGCTAACAAGAAGCTTTCTTTTATTTGTCCTAAAATTTGTGTTTCGCCAACAACCATCGAATTTAATCCACAAGTAACCCGAAATAAATGTTCAATTGCGTGATCATTTTCATAAATATCTAAATAATCAATAAATTCTTCGATTGGGAGTTCAAACCACTGTGCAAGAAAACTCTTCAAATAATATTTCCCGGTATGCAATTGATCAACTACAGCGTAAATTTCTGTCCGATTACAAGTTGAAACAATAACACCTTCTAAGATGCTTTTTGTATTTTTCAGCCTATCAATTGCGCTAATTCGCTCCTCACCTTGGAACGTAAACTTTTCGCGAATTTCAACAGGCGTCGATTTATAATTTAAGCTTGAAACTAGGATATGCACGTTTTTTTCACCCCCATAATGGTTCAACCCATATTTTCACGTGCGGACAAAGAAAAGCGGAGAGCGCCCGCCTGGCGCTCGGAGCTAGACTTATTATCTATTACCTATTATAACATGTGATTTAACTTGTACAAAAATGAGATTGTGAACAGATGATGAAATTCCGATGAATTTTTCGATTTATATTCCAAAAGTAAAAATCTAGAAATTTAAACTTATATTGTATCATGTCTGACTTATCCTACTTTCATACATCATTTTAACATGAATTTACACTAATTACATTGTAAGAATGTAGAATTTTGAATGTTTTTATTTTCAATTAATGAAACAAGACCTAAAGATCTTCTTTAGGTCTTGTTAAATATGATTCAATTGTACTCCAAGCTTTATCTTTTCCATAACCTGTTTCCGAAGAGAAAACAACAATTGGATCATTGGGATCTTTGTTTAATTTTTCTTTAATTGCTTTCTCATGCTTTTGCCATTTTCCTTTTGGAATTTTGTCGGCTTTTGTAGCTATGATAATCACTGAAATCCCAAAGTGTTTCAACCACTCATACATCGATATATCATCTTTCGTTGGATCATGACGAATATCAATCAGCTGAATCACTGCTTTTAATGTAGTTCGTTTGGTAATATATGTTTCAATCATTCTTCCCCAAGCTTCTCGTTCACTTTTGGACACTTTCGCAAACCCATAACCTGGGACGTCAACAAAATACATCATTTCATTAATAATATAGAAATTTAAGGTTTGGGTTTTCCCTGGTTTTGAAGATGTTCTTGCTAAATTTTTTCGATTAATTAATTTATTAATAAAAGATGATTTCCCAACATTAGAGCGGCCAGCAAGGGCTACCTCTGGTAGCCCTGTATCTGGATATTGCTCTGGTTTAACTGCACTAATAACAATATCTGATTGTGTTACCTTCATTTCTTCTCTCCTACTAAAGCATGCTTCAAGACGTCGTCTAAATGAGACACAGGTACAAACGTTAAATCTTTACGGACACTTTCTGGAATATCGTCGATATCTTTTTCATTATCTTTTGGCAAAATAATTATTTTTAAGCCAGCGCGATGAGCACTCATTGATTTTTCTTTTAATCCACCAATTGGTAATACTCTTCCTCTAAGTGTAATTTCTCCTGTCATTCCCACTTCTTTACGCACAGCTCTACCAGTTAAAGCAGAGATAAGTGCTGTTGCCATCGTAATACCGGCAGAAGGTCCATCTTTAGGAATTGCTCCTTCAGGAACATGGATATGAATATCATTCGTTTCATGGAATGTCGGGTCAATATTTAGTTCGCTGGATCGCGAACGAATATAGGAGAAGGCAGCTTGAGCCGATTCTTTCATTACATCACCTAGCTTACCGGTTAATGTAAGTTTACCTTTTCCAGGAGCAATCGATACTTCAATTGATAATGTGTCGCCACCTGCTGATGTATAAGCCAGTCCTGTCGCTGCTCCAACTTGATCTTCTTCCTCAGCAATTCCATAACGGAATTTTGGTTTTCCTAACATTTGTTCAATCGTATTATTGGTGATGATGACCCGTTTTTTCTCATTTGAGACAATGATTTTTGCTGCTTTACGGCATAGGGTTGCCATTTGCCGCTCTAAATTACGAACTCCAGCTTCGCGTGTATAATAGCGAACAACTCCCAAAATTCCTTCATCTTTTACTTGTAGCATCCCTTTATTTAGCCCATGGTTTTGCATTTGTTTTGGAAGTAAATAGTCTTTAGCGATATGAAGTTTTTCTACTTCTGTATAACCTGGAATATGAATAATCTCCATTCGATCTAATAATGGACCAGGAATTGTTCCGACGTTATTGGCAGTCGTAATAAACATTACCTTCGATAAATCGTATGGTTCTTCAATAAAGTGATCACTAAATGTATTATTTTGTTCAGGATCTAGCACTTCTAGTAATGCTGAAGCTGGATCTCCGCGAAAATCATGAGCCATTTTATCAATTTCATCAAGTAAGAATACTGGATTAATCGTTCCAGCTTTTTTCATTCCTTGAATGACTCGTCCAGGCATTGCGCCAACATACGTTCGACGGTGTCCGCGAATTTCTGCTTCATCGCGAACTCCTCCCAACGAAATACGAACGAACATTCGATCTAAAGAACGGGCAATTGATCTTGCTAATGATGTTTTCCCTACTCCTGGAGGTCCTGCTAGGCAAAGAATTGGCCCTTTTAATTGATTAGTTAATTGTCGAACAGCCAAATATTCGAGCACACGCTCCTTTACCTTTTCAAGCCCATAATGATCTTCATTTAAGATTGATTCAGAGCGATGGATATCTAACACATCTGTTGTTTCTTTCGTCCAAGGAAGATTAATTAACCATTCTAAATAGTTACGAATCACTGAGCTTTCAGCAGAAGTCGCGGGCATTTTCTCATAGCGGTCAAGTTCCTTATACGCTTTTTCTTCAATTGATTTTGGCATTTGAACTTGCTCAATTTTTTCTTTAAAAGCTTCAATTTCGCTTTCTTTTCCTTCTTTATCTCCAAGCTCTTTTTGAATTGCTTTCATCTGCTCGCGCAAATAATATTCTTTCTGTGTACGTTCCATTGATTTTTTGACACGTTGACCGATTTTCTTTTCAAGTCCTAACACTTCTTTTTCGTTGTTTAAGATTTCGATCAGTTTATTAAGACGGTCTTTCACGTCAATTGTTTCTAAAATTTCTTGTTTTTGAGCAATTTTTAACGGTAAGTGGGAAGCGATTACATCAGCCAATCTTCCTGGCTCGACAATATCAGCTACTGCTGCTAATGTTTCTGCCGAAATTTTCTTTGAAATTCGAATGTATTGATCAAATAAGACTAATACATTTCTCATTAACGCTTGTTCTTCGACATCACCGATCGTTTCGTCTTCAATCAGAGTTATTTCTACCGCAAAAAAATCCTCATTTTCTAAAAAGCGTTCCACTCTAGCCCGTTGAAGTCCTTCAACTAAAACGCGGATCGTTCCATTTGGAAGCTTTAACATTTGTTTTACTTTTGCAAGTGTTCCAATCGAAAAAATTTCTTTTTCAGTTGGTTCATCTATTGCAATTTCTCGTTGGGTTGCCAGTAAAATGTTATGGTCATTGACCATAACATTTTCTAATGCTTGGACTGATTTATTTCGTCCAACATCTAAATGTAGCACCATTGTTGGATAAACTAGTATTCCTCGTAATGGTAAAAGCGGAATTACAATCGTTTCTTTCTCCATATGTACACCTCCGAGATAACATCTTCTTACTAGAAGTTATCTTTAACTAGTCTCTTTTAAAAGGAAGTAGAAAAAATATTAATATTGTACAATTTTATCTTATCGTACAAGCTTTGTCTAATATAACTGTATGACGGGACTTCAAATCTTCAACTGAAGTCCCCTTTTCTTTTTAAATTGAGGTAGGCACAATTACATCCAATACATTAGCTGGGATAACGTCTTCTTCATTTATACATTCATTATAAAGGAAAGAAAGTTCAAATACTTCTTGAATTGTACGGACTGCAATCACTTCTATTTCAGTTTGATCTTTAAATATTGATTGATTATTTTCAAAAGGAATAATAACTCGCTTTGCTCCAGCCTGTTTTGCCGCATCTACTTTGGCGACGATTCCGCCAACTGGTTTCACTGTCCCATGAATACTTAGTTCTCCAGTCATTGCTAATTGATTGTCAACTTTTAAGCTATGAATTGCGGAATAAATTGCTGTTGCCATCGAAATTCCAGCCGATGGACCATCAATTGGAATTCCACCCGGAAAATTAACGTGAACATCATAATCTTCAGTTGGAACTCTCATTTGTTTTAAAACAGTTAAGACATTTTCGACTGATCCTTTTGCCATACTTTTTCTTTTTAGCGAGCGACTTCGATCTCCTGTGCTTTCTTCTTCAGCAATTCCAGTTATATTTAGTTTACCATTCCCTTTATTTTCATCGGCTGTTACTTCAATTTCAATTACAGCCCCTAAATTTGGTCCAAAAACAGCGAGTCCATTTACTAAGCCAACTTGTGGCTCATCATGAATGTACTTTTCGGGTCTTGGGGAAATTTGACTAGAATGAATGACCCATTCTATATCCGCTAATTTAAGAATTTGTCGCTGTTCAGAAGTTGCGATTCCAGAAGCAATTTGCACAATATTTACAGCCTCGCGTCCATTGGTCGCATATTTAGAAATTAATTCAAGCACTCCAACTTCACACTCAAATTCAATTTTTTCAACAGCCCGCTTCGCAACTTGAATGATTTCAACCGGCTTTAAGGCTCTAAAATAAATTTCTAAACAACGTGAACGTATCGCAGGTGGAATTTCATTTGGTGTTCTAGTAGTTGCTCCAATTAAACGAAAATCCGCTGGTAAACCATTTTTAAAGATATCATGAATGTGTTGAGGAATTTGTGGATTTTCTTCACTATAATAAGCACTTTCTAAGTGTACTTTACGATCTTCAAGAACTTTTAACAATTTATTAAATTGAATGGGATGAAGCTCTCCGATTTCATCAATAAATAAAACACCACCATGGGCTTTCGTCACAGCACCTGGTTTAGGTTGTGGAATACCAGCTTGACCCATTGCTCCTGCCCCTTGATAAATCGGATCATGAACGGAACCAATTAATGGATCGGCAATTCCTCTTTCATCAAAACGAGCGGTTGTTCCGTCTAATTCAATAAACACACTTGTTGTTCGAAATGGCGATGCGGGATTTTTCTTTGCTTCTTCAAGAACTAGCCTTGCGGCTGCGGTTTTTCCAACACCAGGGGGACCATAAATAATAATATGCTGTGGGTTGGGGCCACATAAAGCAGCCTGTAAGGAACGAATTCCATCTTCTTGACCAACAATTTCTGAAAAATTTTTTGGGCGGACCTTTTCTGAAAGTGGTTCACTTAAATTAATTGCTCGCATTTTTCTTAGCTGATCTAATTCTTTTCTTGATTCTTTATCAACTGAAACCCGTTGTGCTCTTTGTCCCTTTAACAAATTCCAAAAATATAGACCGATAATTACCCCAAAAAAAAGTTGAATTAACAAGGCAATTTGCGTCCAATTCATGAAGTACCCTCCTCAAATTTTCAAGTTCTTTGCCATTTAGTATTTCCGGTAATGAATGGAGTAATCTTGAAAATAGGATAAGGGAATAATTGGCGATAAGAAAAGCGTAGAGCGCCTGCATAGCGGGCGCTCTACGCTTTTCTATTTTAGGCACTTTCTTTCGGAACTTGTTGTTGAATTACTTGGCCATCTTTTGTTTCTAAAACTGGTAATGATTTATTTTTAACTACTTCAGCCGTAATTGTACATTTCGCAATATCATCACGGGATGGTAGTTCAAACATCACATCTAACATAATTCCTTCAATGATTGAGCGTAAACCACGAGCCCCAGTTTTTCGTTCAATTGCTTGTTTTGCTACTTCAGCTAGTGAATCTTCGGTAAATGCTAGTTCTACATCATCAAGATCTAATAATTTTTGATATTGTTTTACTAGGGCATTTTTTGGTTTTGTCAATATTTCAACTAAAGCAGCTTCATCTAACGGTTCTAAACTAGAGATAACTGGTAAACGTCCGATGAATTCAGGAATTAAACCAAAACGAAGTAAATCTTCTGGCAATACTTTTGCTAAATATTCACCAGGCTTTAAATCTTCTTGTTTTGCTTCTGAACCAAAGCCAATTACTTTTTTTCCTAAGCGCCGTTTAATAATCGATTCAATTCCATCAAATGCACCTCCACAAATAAAGAGGATGTTTGTCGTATCGATTTGAATAAATTCTTGATGTGGATGTTTTCTTCCTCCTTGAGGTGGAACACTAGCGGTTGTTCCTTCAAGAATTTTCAGCAATGCTTGTTGAACACCTTCACCTGATACATCGCGCGTAATTGATGGATTTTCTGATTTGCGGGCAACTTTATCAATTTCATCAATGTAAATAATTCCTTTTTCCGCTTTTTCCACATCGTAATCAGCTGCTTGGATGAGCTTTAACAAAATATTTTCAACATCTTCACCAACATAACCAGCTTCTGTTAAACTTGTTGCATCAGCAATTGCAAATGGTACATTTAAAATTCGAGCCATTGTTTGCGCAAGTAATGTTTTCCCACTTCCTGTAGGACCAATCATACAGATGTTACTTTTGGAAAGTTCTACTTCATCCCCTCTTTGACCAGAGTTGATCCGTTTATAATGATTATATACAGCAACAGACAATATTTTCTTTGCTTGATCTTGACCAATGACATAATCATCTAATATTTCACGAATTTCTTTTGGTTTAGGAACATCTTGAAAATCAACTTCTTCTTCTGTCCCTAATTCCTCTTCGACAATTTCATTACACAATTCAATACATTCGTCACATATATAAACGCCTGGACCGGCAACTAGCTTTCTTACTTGATCTTGTGTTTTTCCACAAAAAGAACATTTAAGTTGACCTTTTTCATCATTAAATTTAAACATTACTTTTCACCCCTCAAAGTTAGTTCTATATATTGGCGTAATCTTCGTCTTATTATGTATTGCATTTTATCATATATAACGCAACAGGCGTTAATATAAACACTTCACTTCTTCTTTCAAATATATGTATTATCATCTTATTATAGCTTACTATTTATTTCAAAAAAGGTAATAAAAAATATATGTATTAAATTCAACTTCCACCTCCTTAATTCCTTTTTTTTCTAAATAGAAAGTAGAAAAGTACTACCAAATTATCCATATTTAATTTGCAGCAAGAAAATTTACGGTGTTTTTAGTATAAAACAAGGCACGATAAGATCGCGCCTTGTTATTATATTTACTATTAAACAGCTACTTTGCTATTTTCTACAAGGAAATCAACTGCTTTACGAATTACTAAATCACCTTTTAAAGCATCCGTACCGCCTTGCATTGCTAAAATTTGTTTTAATTCATCAACTGAACGTTTGTAAAGATCTGCCATTTTTTCAAGCTCAGCGTCAACTTCTTCATCTGTTACTTCAAGATTTTCAGCTGCAGCAATTGCTTCAAGCGTTAAGTTAATGCGTACTCTCTTTTCAGCATCTGCTTTGAATTGGTCGCGCATTGCATTTTTATCTTGCCCAGAAAATTGGTAATACATTTCTAAATTTAATCCTTGAGCTTGTAATCTTTGCCCAAATTCTTCAAACATTCGATCAATTTCTGTTTCAATCATTGCTTGCGGAAGATCAATTGTCACATTTTCAGCAGCTTTTTCAACTAAAGAATCACGCTTATGGTGTTCTGCTTCAGTTGTTTTATTTTTAATCATTTTTTCCTTAATATCTGCTTTTAACGCGTCAAGAGTCTCAACTTCTTCATTAACATCTTTTGCAAACTCATCATCTAACTCTGGAAGCTGCTTACGTTTAATGTCATGAACAGTCACTTTAAATACTGCTGGTTTACCAGCAAGATCAGGAGCATGATACTCTTCAGGGAATGTTACATTTACATCTTTTGCTTCTCCAGAACTAACTCCGATTAATTGCTCTTCAAATCCAGGAATGAATGAACCAGATCCAATCTCTAGTGGATAGTTTTCACCTTTTCCACCTTCAAAAGCAACGTCATCTACAAAACCTTCAAAGTCAATGACTACCGTATCACCATTTTCAACTGTTCCATTTTCGACAACGATTAATTCAGCATGCTTTTCTTGAAGACGTTTTAATTCTAATTCAACATCTTCATCAGTTACAGTTGTTTCCAACTCTTCAATTTCTAAACCTTTATACTCGCCTAGTTGCACTTCTGGCTTAACAATAACAGTTGCTTTTACAATTAAATTTTGCCCTTTACCCATTTGTTCAACGTCGATATCAGGACGATCAACAGGCTCAATATTCGTCTCAACGATAGCTGCAGCATATGCATTTGGTAGTAATATATCCAAAGCATCTTGATATAATGATTCAACTCCGAAGCGTTGCTCAAATATTGGACGAGGTACTTTTCCTTTACGGAAGCCCGGTACATTTACTTTTGCTACTACTTTTTTAAATGCTTGATTTAGTGCTTCATCAACTTTTGCGGCTTCTACTTCGATTGTAAGAACGCCTTGGTTTCCTTCTAATTTTTCCCATTTAGCTGTCATTTATTCTTTCCCTCCAACATTTTCATTCATTAAGTATTTACGGCTTTTGCTAGAAATGTTTTGGAAAACATTCTTTACTATTAAAAGCCTCAAATTTCTGATACTTTAATCGTTTAACGATGTTAACTTTCTTAAAGTACAAAATTTTCGTATTATTCACCTTTTACAACCATTCTATTATACCATACAGATAAAGGTTTTCAACTATCTATGCTGAGAGTTAAATGCTTCCTGTTCGATTTTCATCATCCTTTGAGAGCATTCGAGTAATTGTTCAAGATTCACTTGATAGAGTTTTGCCAGCTGTAAATCATCTTCTACAAGTCCTGTCATTTCTGCTGCCGTTTTATGGATGGCGGCAGCCCATAAATTAGGATTAAGTGGTTTAGGGACGATTGGATAAATAACAAAAAGATAATGCCACCACATTTGACTTGCCATTTCAAATAAACTTGGATTATGATTTTCAAGCTGTTCTGCGACAACTGCTAACGTATTTTTACCAAATTTTTCATGAAAGACACTTTCTAGTTCCGTTGTATGTAATTTTACTACCTTTCCAAACTTATGTATTTCGATCGTTTCAGCTATGTTTTTTTCTTTTAAAAACTGTAAAATAATACTTTTTAAAACAGGATCAAACTTTTTATTTTTTAAACAGCCTTTAACTGCTTCAAAAAAGACGCGGTTAGCCATTTTTCCAAGCATTTGAATCGCTAACCATTGCTTTTCAATCGATTCTTCGTTTAACATTTGCAGTAGTTCTTCGGGAGGTTCTTGATGTTCATCGGCAATTTCCAGTGTCGTTCCATCTTCAACCATTTGTCGGCTAAAATGCAATAAATGATAAAATGATTCTGCCATATTGGCCGGAAGTCTTTCTTCTGACATAATTCCCTCTAAAATTGTAACCACTTCATCGTACTGACCTAACTGAACTAATAAAGAAATATGAACTTGAAGAACGTCATAAAAGTTGCCAATATCTTCATTAAGCATGTTCTTTGTTACGTCTTTTGCTTCTTCAAGCCTACTTTGTTCAATTAAACTTAAAGCAACTCCAAACCTTCCTTGAGGATGATTTGGTTCAATTTGTAATGCTTGATTAAAATAAGAAAGTGCAGTTACAAATTGTTTTTCTTTTAAAGCTTCCATCCCTTTCCCTACAAGCTTATCCACTACACCGGGAAACAAAACGATTTTTTTTTGTCGTTTTTTTTGCTCCTCTTCCATGAAACAATCGCTCCACTCTTTCAGCTAATTACCATTCAGTGTAACATTGTCTCACAAAAAATACAACGGAATAAGAAAAGCGGAGAGTGCCTGTTTAGCGACTCGGAGCTAGACAGCATAGAAAAGCGGAAAGTGCCATATTACACCTAACGTAGAAACAAGGGGCTGACACAAAATGTCTGCCCCTTGTTTCCTATTTATAGTTTTCTATGAAAATAGTTATTAATAGTTGCTAAAAAATGTAACGATAATCGTACTTATTATGCTCTTGCTTTTTCGTACTGTGCAATTTGCTCTTCATACTTTAAAGTTACCGAAATTTCATCCCAACCGTTCATCAACATTTCTTTCCAGTAAGGATCAATCTCAAAACTAGCAGAGAAACCTTCTGGATCTGATAACGTTTGTTGCTCAAGGTCAACAGTAAGTTCATAAATTCCTTTATCTGCTTTCGCTAATAATTCACTTACTTTTTCTTCACTTAATCTGATTGCTAGAATACCGTTCTTTACACAGTTGTTATAAAAAATATCAGCAAAGCTTGGAGCAATAATTACTTGGAATCCATAATCTTGTAATGCCCATGGAGCATGCTCCCTTGAAGAGCCACAACCGAAATTATGATTTGATACTAAAATCGTCGCTCCTTGATTATGTGGTTGATTTAACTCGAAATTTGGATTATCTGTTCCATCTGCTTGAAAACGCCAGTCAAAAAATAAAAATTGTCCAAATCCTGAACGTTCGATGCGCTTCAAAAATTGTTTTGGAATAATTTGATCTGTATCTACATTAACACGATCTAGTGGTGCCACATTTCCTTTATGAACTACAATACCAGCCATTTTTGTTACTCCTTCCATCTGTTAAATTTCATTAAACTGTTGCTTCAGTGAATGTACGAACATCAACAAACTTACCAGCGATCGCCGCAGCTGCCGCCATTGCCGGGCTCACAAGGTGGGTACGAGCACCTTTCCCTTGACGTCCTTCAAAGTTACGATTAGAAGTCGATGCACAGCGCTCTCCTTCTGGTACGAAGTCAGGGTTCATACTTAAACACATACTACAGCCTGATTCTCGCCATTCAAATCCCGCTTCTACGAAAATTTTATCTAAGCCTTCTGCTTCTGCTCTTAACTTAATTTTTTGCGAACCAGGTACAATCATTGCTCGTACGCCTGGTGCTACTTTACGACCTTTTGCTACAGCTGCAGCTGCGCGTAAGTCACTCATTCTTGAGTTTGTACATGAACCGATGAAAACATGTTGAATTTCAACATCCTTCATTGAAATACCAGGTGTTAAGCCCATATATTCTAATGATTGTTCAATTGCTTTTTTGTCAGTTTCATTTGCAGCATCGTTTGGATTCGGTACGAAACCATTAATGCTAATTCCTTGAGATGGATTTGTCCCCCAAGTTACTTGAGGCTCGATTTCAGCTGCTTCAATTTCTAACGTTTGATCATAAACTGCACCTTCATCAGTTACTAGCTGTTTCCACTCAGCAACCGCTTTTTCAAACGCTTCACCTTGAGGAGCATATTCTCTACCTTTTAAGTATTCAAATGTCACTTCATCTGGAGCAATTAAGCCAGCTTTCGCTCCTGCTTCAATACTCATATTACATACTGTCATTCTTTCTTCCATTGTCATATTGCGAATAACTTGTCCTGTAAATTCAATAATAGAACCAGTACCAAAATCAACACCGAATTTAGCAATAATCGCTAAAATGACATCTTTTGCTGTAATTCCTAATGGAAGATCACCTTTTACATGTACGTTAATTGTTTTCGGCTTGGCTTGCCATAACGTTTGTGTACTAAGAACATGTTCAACTTCACTTGTTCCAATTCCAAACGCTAATGCCCCAAATGCTCCATGAGTTGAAGTATGGCTATCACCACAAACAATTGTTTTTCCAGGTTGTGTTAACCCTAACTCTGGTCCGATAACGTGAACAATTCCACTATCTGGGCTGTTTAAATCAGCAATTTTGATACCGAACTCTTTACAGTTTTCAGATAAAGTATCCATTTGTTTTCTAGCAATTTCATCTGTAATGTTATAACGGTCAACAGTTGGAACGTTATGGTCCATTGTTGCAAACGTAAGATCAGGGCGACGTACTTTTCTCCCTTTTAAGCGTAAGCCTTCAAACGCTTGAGCTGACGTTACTTCATGGCACATCTGTAAATCAATATATAAAAGATTTGGTTTCCCTGGTTCATCAACAACTATATGTTTTTCCCAAATTTTCTCGATGATCGTTTTCTTTGTCATCCAGATCCTCTCCTTTAATCAAATTTGAGTATAGAGTAGTTGAGTTGTGCCGATCGTTTTTGTAAATGCTAGTCAACTCAATACCCTATACTTATCTCTTAATTTTTTACGCTAATTCAATTTGTTCAATCACTTTTGCTGTCATTTCATCCGTGCTTAACACTTTGTCGTTATTTTCGGCAATATCTGCTGTACGATAGCCTGCTTCAAGCACATTTGTTACAGCCGCTTCAATTGTTTCTGCTTCCTCTTTTAGTTGGAAAGAGTAGCGTAACATCATCGCAATTGATTGAATCGTCGCTAATGGATTGGCAATATTTTTCCCAGCAATGTCAGGAGCAGAACCGTGAATTGGCTCATAAAGCCCTGGGCCATTTCCACCAATACTAGCTGACGGAAGCATACCTAACGAACCAGTTAACATTGAAGCTTCATCACTTAAAATATCACCAAACATATTCTCTGTGACAACAACGTCAAATTGTTTTGGGTTTCGGATTAATTGCATTGCAGCATTATCTACTAGCATGTGTTCTAACTCAACATCTGGATAGTCTGCCCCTACAGCTTCTGCAACTTCACGCCATAATCGACTTGACTCAAGAACATTTGCTTTGTCAACCGAAGTTACTTTTTTGCGACGTAGACGCGCTAATTCAAACGCTTGTTTTACAATTCTTTCAATTTCAGATTTTTTGTAGTAAAGCGTATCAACTACCGCTTCTCCATCAGCTTCTTGACGGCGCTCTTGTGGTTGTCCAAAATATAAACCACCAGTTAGTTCACGGATAATCATTAAATCTACATCTTCCACTACTTCTCTTTTTAGAGTAGAAGCATCTAGTAAACTTTTATGTGCTGTAACTGGACGTAAGTTCGCATAAAGTTCTAACTCTTTACGAATCCCTAATAAACCTTTTTCAGGTCGCATATTCCCAGGCAAAGTGTCCCATTTTGGTCCACCAACTGCTCCTAATAACACACCGTCACTGTTTTTACAAAGATCAATTGTTTCTTGAGGAAGCGGTGTTCCTTCTTCGTCGATTGCTACGCCACCTAGTTTAGCATAGTTGTACGTAAACTCATGATTAAACTTACTTGCAACAGTATCTAATACTTTAATTGCTGATTTGATCACTTCAGGGCCAATTCCATCTCCTGGAATAACTGTGATTGTTTTGTTCATCATCATTTCTCCTTTAGAAAAACCTTGGCTCAAGGAAGAAAGTGCTAAGCATAAAATAAAACCTTACGCTAACAAACTTTCCATCCTTAAGCCGTAGTTTTTGAAGCTTTACATTGTTTTATAAATGAATCTTTTCGGATTGAGTATCTTCCTTTGATTTTCGATTCAATACACGATTTACTGCATTAATATAAGCTTTCGCTGATGCTTCTAAGACGTCATTAGCAGTTCCACGTCCGTTTGATTCTATTTCTTGGAAATTAATTTTCACGAAAACTTCCGCTAACGCATCACGTCCGCCACTCACTGATTGAATTCGATAGTCTAACAATTTAACAGGCGAATCAATCATTCTCTCAAGCGTGTTATAAATTGCTTCGACACTACCTGAACCTGTTGCAGCTTCTTGCAGTTCATTACCTTCAGGAGTTGTCATTGTAATTGTTGCTGTTGGAATGTTGTTTGTTCCATAGTTTACTTGTAAGTTTTGCACTTTGTAATAAGCAACAGAAGCTGTTACTCTTTCTTCTGTAAGAATAGAGAGTAAGTCATCTTCGGTAATCTCTTTCTTTTTATCCGCTAAATCTTTAAAAGAAGCAAACAGGCGGTTTAATTCTTCCTCGCTTACGTTATAGCCAAGCTCTTTAATCTTCTCACTAAAAGCATGACGTCCAGAATGTTTTCCTAATACCATCCGATTTGATGAAACTCCAACAAGTTCTGGCGTAATAATTTCGTAAGTTGATTTTTCTTTTAAGACCCCATCTTGATGAATTCCTGACTCGTGAGCGAAAGCATTTGCTCCTACAATAGCTTTATTATTCGGAACAGCCATTCCAGTAAGCTTACTCACAAGCGAACTCGTTCTTTTAATCTCGTTTAACTTTAAGCGTGTTTCAGCTTTATAATAATCACTGCGAATTTTTAATGCAACGGCAATTTCTTCTAATGCGGCATTTCCAGCACGTTCACCAATTCCATTAATGGTACATTCAACTTGACCTGCACCATGCTCAATCGCAGCTAATGAATTGGCAACTGCCATACCTAAGTCATCATGACAATGGGTCGATAAAATTGCCTTATCAATGTTACGAACATTTTCTCTCAAATAGGAATAAATGTGACCAACTTCTTGAGGTGTAATATATCCAACTGTGTCTGGAAGATTAATAACAGACGCACCAGCATCGATGACTTGTTCAATAATTTGCGCTAAAAATTTCAAATCAGATCGACAAGCATCTTCTGCAGACCATTGAATATGTGGGAAAAACTTAGCTGCATAACGAACAGATTGGACTGCTGTTTCAATTACTTGCTCAGGTGTTTTCTTTAATTTATATTGCATATGAATTGGAGAAGTTGCAATAAAAATATGAAGTCTTGGTTCTACCCCACCCTTTAACGCTTCCCAAGAAGTATCAATGTCCTTTTGAATTGAGCGAGATAATCCAGTTATTGAGCATCCTCTAATCGTATCAGCAATCGCCTTAACTGAGCGAAAATCCCCAGGGGATGAAGCGGGAAAGCCCGCTTCAATAATATCTACATTTAATCGCTCTAGTTGGCGTGCAATTTCAAGCTTTTCTTCAAAATTCAAATTTATACCAGCTGACTGCTCACCGTCTCTTAATGTCGTATCAAAGACATTAATTTTTCGCACTTGTCACCACACCTTTTGATTTCGCCTTGACGAAAGGCATCATCTCACGAAGCTGTCTTCCAACTACTTCAATTGGATGTTGCTTTTCGCGTGCATTAATAGCATTAAATTCTGGACGGTTTGCTTGGTTTTCAAGGATCCAACCTTTAGCAAATTTACCTGTTTGGATATCTGTTAAAATGTCTTTCATTGCTTGTTTTGTTTGCTCTGTTACAACACGTGGACCTGAAACGAAGTCACCCCATTGAGCTGTGTCAGAAATGGAGTAACGCATTCCTTCAAGACCGCTTTCATACATAAGGTCAACGATTAATTTTAATTCATGTAAACATTCAAAATAAGCTACTTCTGGTTGATAACCAGCTTCAACTAGTGTTTCAAAACCAGCTTTTACTAATGCTGATGTACCACCACAAAGTACTGCTTGCTCACCGAATAAATCTGTTTCTGTTTCTTCTTGGAAAGTTGTTTCAAGAACTCCAGCACGAGCTGATCCAATTTGTTTTGCATAAGCAAGCGCAATTTCTTTTGCATTTCCAGTAGCATCTTGATAAACAGCAATTAAACCAGGAACTCCAGCACCTTCTGTATATGTTCTACGAACTAAATGACCAGGACCTTTTGGTGCTACTAAGAATACATCAACATCTGCAGGTGGTACGATTTGACTGAAATGAACATTAAATCCGTGTGCAAAAACTAATGCATTTCCAGCTTGTAAATTTGGCTCAATTTCTTCTTTGTACACTTTTGGTTGATACTCGTCTGGTAAAAGAATCATGATAAGCTCTGCTTGAGCTGCTGCTTCACTTACTGTTACTACTGTATGTCCATCTGCTACAGCTTTATCCCATGATCCACCTTTACGTAAACCTACAACTACATCTACGCCACTTTCTTTTAAGTTTAAAGCATGCGCATGACCTTGTGATCCATAACCAATAATTGCAACTTTTTTCCCTTGTAATAATGCTTCATTTACATCACCGTTGTAATATACTTTTGCCATTCTTAAAACATCTCCTCAATTATAATTTCAATTTATGATTTTAAATGTAGAATTTAGAATTATTCGAAGCAAAGCTTGAAAAATCATGGTGAATATATCAACAACTACTTCCTAATAATTCATCATTTTTTCTACTAAATAAATTAATACAGATCGTTAATTAATTAATGTCATTCTTTGCTCATTATTAGGAAGTTTATGGCCGCGCTTAAAGGCGGTAATTCCTGTTCTAGCTAACTCCTTAATTCCATAAGGATGGAGTAAATCAATTAACGCTTCAATTTTTTGTTGATCTCCTGTTACTTGAACAGTCATTGTTTCTCTGCCAACATCTAAAATGACAGCGCGGAATGGATTAATAACAGCTGCAATTTCACCTCGTTGTTGCGCATTTGCAAAAACTTTGATTAAGGCAAGTTCTCTTGAAACAATGGCTTCATCAGTAATATCAGCAACTTTTAAGACATCGATTTGTTTATTAAGTTGTTTAAGCACTTGTTCAATGCTACGGATATCATCGACAACAACAACAAAAGTCATTCTTGATATTGTTGGATTTTCAGTATGACCAACGGTAATACTCTCAATATTATAGTCTCTTCGTGCTAACATTCCAGTAACACGATTTAATACACCAGAAACGTTGTTTACTGTCGCTGTAATAATTCGTTTCATTCTGGTTTCACTCCAATCATTTCATGTAATCCGGCACCAGGCGCTACCATTGGATATACATTCTCCTTAGGAGCTACACGGAAATCTACTAACACTGGGCCATCATAGTTAAGCATTTCCTCTACCGTTTTTTCTAAATCGGCAACGTTTTCTACTCGCATTCCTTTAATATCATAAGCTTCAGCTAATTTAACAAAGTCAGGTTGTACTGGTACTAACGAATTTGAATAGCGTTCATCATAGAATAATTGTTGCCATTGACGTACCATTCCTAGTGAAGCATTGTTAATCACGACAATCTTAACTGGTAATTTCATTTCTTGAATTAGCGACAATTCTTGTAATGTCATTTGGAAACCAGCATCACCTAAGACTGAGATTACCGGCGTATTTGGCTCAGCAAGTTGAGCACCAATCGCCGCTGGAAATCCAAAGCCCATCGTTCCTAGTCCGCCCGAAGTTACTAAACGATTTGGCTTATTATATTTAAAGAATTGTGCTGCCCACATTTGGTGCTGTCCAACGTCAGTTGTAACGATAGCTTCCCCGTTTGTTTTTTCATAAATACATTCGATTACTTGTTGTGGCTTTATAATCGACGGATCTTTCTTATACCAAAGCGGATATTCTTGCTTTAATTGTTTTAAGTCTTCATTCCATACTGAATTTTGTCCTCTTACGCCATTTTGCGCAATTAACTCTTTTAACGCTTCCTTCGCATCAGCAACGATCGGAATTTGCGTTTCGATATTTTTGCCGATTTCTGCTGGATCAATATCAATATGGGCTACTTTTGCATTTGGAGCAAACTTTTTGAGATTTCCAGTTACACGGTCATCAAATCTACTACCAATACTAATTAATAGATCAGATTGGTAAATGGCATTATTTGCTGTATATGTTCCATGCATACCTGCCATCCCTAAAAATAACTCGTGTTCTCCAGGAAAAGCACCTAAGCCTAATAGCGTCGTAACAACTGGAATTTGCTGTTGCTCAGCATATTCAATAAGTTCCGCTGACCCTTTCGCATGTAAAATACCTGCACCAGCTAAGATTACTGGTTTTTTCGCGCTACTAACAGCTTCAACCAGTTTTCTAATTTGCAATTTGTTAGGCATAATTGTTGGTTGATAACCTGGTAAGTTCACTTCTTGGCTGTAATCAAACAAACCTGTTTCAAGTGAAACATCTTTAGGTAGATCAATTAGAACCGGACCTGGTCTACCTGTTGTTGCAATATGAAATGCCTCTTTAATGATTCTCGGCAATTCATTAATATCGCGAACTTGATAATTATGTTTAGTAATTGGCATTGTAATTCCCATTACATCAGACTCTTGAAAAGCATCCGTTCCAATAACTTGTGTTGCAACTTGCCCAGTAAAGACAACAAGTGGTAAAGAGTCCATCATTGCATCGGCAATCCCAGTAATAATATTCGTTGCCCCTGGACCAGATGTAACGATAACTACACCAGGTTTTCCTGATACTCTTGCATATCCTTCTGCTGCATGAATCGCACCTTGTTCGTGTCTCGCTAAAATGTGGTTAACTCCATCTTTATACATTTCATCGTACGCAGGTAAAATTGCACCTCCCGGATAACCGAAAACTACTTCAACATTTTCTTCTTTTAACGCTTCAACTAACATTGATGATCCTGTCATCATTTTCTTTTCACTACTAGCAGTATTTTCATTCTTTCTTAATTTGGTGCTCATTGATATCCCCCTAACAAGATGGAATTTTTATAATTTTAGCCATTGGCTTTTTTAGATAAAATTCAATTTTAAAATCATCATAACCTATCATACCATTTGAAGTTAGATCGTTAAATAAAGAAAACTTGGTAAAGCCAAGCCTTAGGCGCCGGCTGAACCTTAGTTGCACTTATACTTGGGTCTTTAAATTTTTCACAACGTCGAATAACATCTTTGCTAAAAATTTATTCTTTCCAACGTATAACAATAAAAGCCTTTTCACCCCATAAATAAGCGTGAAACGCTCTTAATAAGGGGTGAAAAGGCTTCTTTCCACGGTACCACCCTTTTTCATGGTTATTTTTACAAACAACCACCTCAGGAACGATTTCTCGTTCTGTTTTGATAACGAGTGACGGTATCACTCGACCAATATTACTCAGAATTGCCTTCCTTTCATATCGGCACTCAGAGGTGAGTTCACAACAAGGGATACCACCGTTTCTCAGCAACCAACGGCTCTCTGAAGATACCAACCTTTTTGCTACTTTTCCTCTTCAACGTTTTTTCATTATAATCATATTAATATTTCATTACTCCACCAGTATTGGCAGATGTTACTAGCTTTGAATAACGAGCTAAGTAGCCTTTTTTCACTTTAGGTTCCGGCTCTACCCATGATTCTTTTCGACTTTCAAGGACTTGCTCAGGAACATCTAAGTGAATTGTTCGATTTAACAAGTCAATAATAATTCTGTCTCCATTTTCGACAAATGCAATTGGTCCACCTTCAGCAGCTTCTGGAGAAATGTGGCCAATGGAAATTCCCCTAGAAGCACCAGAAAACCTTCCGTCTGTAATTAGCGCTACTTTTGTTCCTAACCCTCTACCGACAATTGATGAAGTAGGTGCTAACATTTCAGGCATTCCTGGACCACCTTTTGGTCCTTCGTATCTAATGACAACAACATGGCCTTCACGGACAGTTCCATTATTAATTCCTTCTAAAGCTTCGTCTTGAGAATTGAAAACAATTGCTTCTCCATCGAACGTCGAAATACTCGGATCAACTGCTCCAACTTTAATAACTCCGCCATTCGGTGCAATATTTCCAAAAAGAATGGAAAGACCACCAACAGGGCTATATGGGTTTTCTTTACGACGAATAACTTCATCATTAGTAATTTCTGCATCTTTTACATTTTCGTAGAGTGATTTTCCTGTAATCGTTAAACGATTTGGATGAATTGCCCCTTCAATTGTACAGAGTTCTCTAATAATTGCACTTACTCCACCCGCTGCATGAACATCTTGCATTGAGTAATCAGATGCCGGACTAATTTTAGAAAGGTAAGGAACTCGCTTGGCAACTTCATTAATCCGACTTAAATCGTATTCAATTTCAGCTTCATTCGCGATCGCTAATGTATGAAGCACTGTATTTGTTGAACCACCCATTGCCATATCTAAAGCAAATGCATCATCAATCGCTTCTTTAGTCACGATATCTCTTGGGCGAATATCTTTTTCAATTAAATTCATTAAATGCTTTACTGCTTCTTTAATTAATTTCTTTCTGTCTTCTGAAGTTGCAAGGATCGTTCCATTCCCCGGAACCGTCATCCCTAACATTTCCATTAAACAATTCATTGAGTTAGCAGTAAACATTCCAGAACAGGAACCACAGCTTGGACAAGCAGATGATTCTAGCTCTAATAATTCTTCACGGGACATTTGTCCAGATTGGAATGCCCCTACTCCTTCAAAAACAGAAGCCAAAGATAAAGTTTTTCCTTCAGACGAACGACCTGCTTCCATTGGACCACCTGTTACAAAAACAGACGGGACATTCGTCCGCACAGCCGCCATTAACATTCCAGGCGTTATTTTATCACAGTTAGGAATGTAAAATACACCATCAAACCAGTGGGCATTAATGACTGTTTCTGCTGCATCACAAATAATTTCCCTAGATGGTAATGAATAGCGCATGCCAATGTGTCCCATAGCAATTCCATCATCAACACCAATTGTATTAAATTCAAACGGGACCGCGCCAGCTTCTCTTATCGCTTCTTTTACTACTTTAGCAAATTCGTTTAAATGAACATGACCTGGAATAATATCAATATATGAATTACACACACCAATAAATGGTTTATTCATATCTGCTTCACTTACACCAGCTGCTCTTAGTAAACTCCGATGTGGTGCTCGATCGACACCTTTTTTGATCATATCACTACGCATCGTTACTACATCTCCTAGTCTATGTCATCTAAGTTATATCGATAGAATAAATCAATAAATGAATCTATCCATATTAAATTATATAAGAATAGATTTTTTTAGCAAGTAGAGCTTACTTTTTAATTATTTATTCGAATATCTTGACTACTTAACTGTAGATCAATAACCATTCCTATTCCTCAGGAAAGTTACTTTTTCTAACATAAAAAAAATTATAAAAGTATCTTTGTTTTTTGTATTTGAGGATTATAATACGCTGTTTACCTTCACTGGTCAACCACTTTTTTAAAAATAATTAGATAATTTTGAACACTTAATTTGGTTGTATACGCTTACACTCTTGTAAATGCTAGGTTTACTTATATAAAATTATATTTTTCTAAAAATAGTAAAAATATAACGAACTGGTGATACTTTCTTATTTTTTTGTCTATACTTGTAATGGTGATCGAAAATGAAATTTTTAAGTAGTGAATACTTGATCGTAACTATGATATTTATGACGTTGTATTATACGGGATTAGAGCAACAAAGACGAACAAAATTAGTTCCTGTTAAAAATTTACGCCATTTGTGCAAGACTGAACTCGAACGAAACCTTTATGATGCCTTAATTACACAAGGTCTATACGCTAGACCAGCAGTAAAGTTTGGTTTTATTTCCATTCCGCTTGCTCTCGAACAGTATAAAGTCGCAATATTTTTGTATTCGCAGCAAAAATCAACGTTTATTAGACGTTTCTTCACGAAGCATAAAGAATTATATTTACGAAGTATTGGTTGGAAAGTATTGAAGTTTTCCAATGAACCTCTACATCAAAATATTGAGTCTGTAAAAAATTCCATATCGCCGTATCTGTAATCGCGTTAATAATGCAATTAAGATCTTTGCTAAAAAATTTATACTTTCTTAACGTATCAGAAAAAGCTTAGTCCTTAATGGACTAAGCTTTACTTTATGTATAAATGGCGTCCCAGGAGAGATTCGAACTCCCGACCCTGGCATTAGAAGTGCCATGCTCTATCCAGCTGAGCTACTGAGACATTTGGAGCGGGTGATGAGAATCGAACTCACGACATCAGCTTGGAAGGCTGAGGTTTTACCATTAAACTACACCCGCATTTCATTTAATTTCTTCAACTTTTTGTAAGTGACAATACTTAGTATACAACTATAGTAACTGCCTGTCAATAATTTATTGATAGCGGCTAAAAAGTTTTTCTTAATAGCCGCTAATATTAATTTACACTATTTGAAAACTATGTTTCAAGTCTTGAATTTCATTACCTAAATGATCATAAAAAATTACGGTTACTTTATCTTGGTGATATTCAACAATTGCATAACTCCGTTCAATTCTTAGTCGTGGCCTCCGAAAACTGCCTGGGTTAACGTAGAGTACTCCATTTTCTTGAAATGCGACTGGAATATGTGAATGTCCAAAGCAAACAAGTTTTGCCCCTAATTCTTCAGCTCGATATGAAAGTTTCACCGCTGAGGCTTTGACATTATATAAATGACCATGAACAACAAAAATATTAACTCCAGAAACAACTGTACTAATTTCTTCTTGATATTGTGGATCGTTGTCACAGTTCCCGCCAACAATAATGAGGTTTTCAAAATCTGAAAAAGCTTGCAGTGGTAATTCGGAATCACCACAATGGATCATGGCAGCGACATCTTTTTCATGTCTTTGAAACACTTGAAAAAGTTCTTCTTTTATACCATGACTATCACTAATGATTAAAAACTTCATGGAATTTCCCCTTTTATTAAATACCTTGTATGCAAATGTGAATAACTGTAAAACGCCCGTTACTTCATTTCGTCTAAAGTTGTTTGAAATTTTGCTTGTAATTTAGTTAAGGCATTCGCCCGATGACTTAAGCTATTTTTTTCTTGTTTGCTTAATTGAGCCATCGTTTTCCCTAATGTAGGAAGATAAAAAATTGGATCATAACCAAATCCTTGCTCACCGATTGGTTCTCTTGTAATCATTCCTTCACAAGTTCCATCCACAATTATTGTTTCTTTTCCTGGAATAGCAAATGCTAACGAGCAATGAAACCGAGCAGTTCGTTTATCGTCTACAACCTCTGCTAATTCAGCCAATACCTTTTGGAGATTAGCATCGTCATCCTTGCCTTCTCCAGCATAACGCGCTGAAAAGACACCAGGGCGCCCATCTAACGCATCGACAATTAATCCGGAATCATCGGCAATGGTCGGTATGTTATATAGATTGGCAATTGTTTCTGCTTTTTTGGCAGCATTTTCTTGAAATGTCATTCCATCTTCAATTACATCCACAGTATCATCTATATCTAATAATGACTTTACTTGAAAACCAAATTCCGCAAAGAGTTCTGCAAATTCGCGAACTTTTCCTTTGTTTTTTGTAGCAATTAATATCTCTTTCAATCTTACGCCTGCCCTTCTCTACTTAGAAATCATTTTATTTTGTCAGCAAGCGAACCTAACGCTGCTTTCTGTGCTAAAAAAAGTTCATTTATACCTTTTTGAGCAAGGTTTAACAACTGGTTAAGTTGTTCCATAGAAAACGTTGCTTCTTCACCAGTACCTTGTAATTCTACAAATTGTCCTTTACCGGTCATTATCACATTCATATCAACGTCAGCAGTGGAATCTTCAATGTAATTTAAATCAAGAATTCCCCCTAATTTTGTATCAATCCCTACAGAAACTGCAGCTAAATAGTCTTTAATCGGAAATTTATCGAACTTCCCAGCTTTCTGACACTTTTCAATTGCTAGCACTAAAGCTACAAAAGCTCCTGTTATGGAAGCGGTTCTTGTACCACCATCAGCTTGAATGACATCACAATCAATCCAAATTGTTCGTTCGCCAATTTTCTCTAAATCAACAATTGATCTTAATGCTCTACCAATTAAACGTTGAATTTCCATCGTTCTACCACTAACTTTTCCTTTGGATGATTCTCGAATATTCCTTTGCTCCGTCGCTCTTGGTAACATCGAATACTCTGCAGTTATCCATCCCTTCCCTTGATTTCGCATAAAAGGGGGAACACGATCTTCAATACTTGCTGTACAAATTACTTTCGTATCTCCAATTGTAATTAATACCGCTCCTTCTGGATGTTTGATATATTCAGTTTCTATATGTACAGATCTTAATTCGTTTAATTGCCGTCCGTCTACACGCATTCATAAGCCTCCTTTATTTCATTCATTTACATCATACCAATGATTTTTGCGTTCTACAAACTCCTATTATTCACTTTACTATTTTATCCTATCTTGTCAATTATAGAAGCTTAGGCCTTGACATGAATAAAAATGAGATGTCCGATTATTTAGACACCTCGTAAACTTACCGTTTTAAAATTTTCCTGAATACATATTAAGTGGTCTTGAAACAGGTTCAGATAAAAATTCTCCAGTTTCCATTAAAATTTTATTATCTCCATTAACTTCAATTGCTACTTTTTCAACCCCTGGTTGTTCAGTTAACGAAAGAACTAATAAGTTTAAGACTTCATCACTAAGAGCAGTTCCCTCAATGTGGTTTAATAACGCATCATTAAAATTCACGGTTACAACACCATCTGCAAAATGTGGTTCATCTAGTAACTTAACTTCATTTCGAAAATCTGTAAGTAAGTTAGAAAAGCTAGAAGGACCAGCTAAAAGTTGTGAAACAACAGATGTTAATCGATCCTCATTTCCGTTCACTCTTCTTGTAACTGGGACATAGTAGACATTATCACCATTTTGACCTAGGAAATACACTGTTACACTATTGCTATTGGACAAATTCACTAAATTATTTGTCTCGATATTTATTCCATTTGCACGGCTAAACCCTTCACCAATTGGTGTTCCATTTACTGGCATTACTTCTTGATCATGGCCATTAATTCGAATTTTTACTACTTCAACATTATCAAATTGGGTTAAAGTATAGGTGATTGACTGAAGGATTTTCAACTCATCTTCAGGGCGATACTCTTTAAACTGTTCATTGAAATCAGCAATCGCCACACCATCTTTTATGTTAACTCCTAAAATTTCTGTGCCTGCAGGTAACACCGCTTGAAAATCATTTGGTAATAATTGTGTAACTGGTCCGTCTTTCACTAAGTATTCCAATGCTTGCTTTGCAACTCCATCTGTTTTTGGCAAGGGAAGTTGTTGGGGAGCAACTAAGCCATTTTGATCAATTAAAAATAATTCTCTCATAGCTGTTTCTGTAACTTCTTCACTCGGAGTTTCCTCTTGTGTTTTTTCAAAGGAAACACTTTCATCAACATAATTAACTGGTGGTGAATCCGTTTCGTTCATTGTTTTTTCTGTGGCAAAATTACAACCAGATACAAGTAATACTAGAGTAAACAGCATCGGTACTTTTGCTCTGAAACTTTTACGCATACTTTTCCCTCCTTAGGTGGTTTGTACTACTATGTATACGAGCTTTTTCTTTTTTTAGACCACATTATTTAGAAAAGCGAAGAGCGCTCGCTTAGCAGCTGCTCGGAGCTAGACAGCATTAAAAGTTCAAGACCTTTATACTTAATCTCTTATAGTAAAAAACCGAAAAGTCGATAACGACTTTTCGGTTAAGTTAGAGATATGGTTGTGACAAAAGGAATTCTCGTTTCTAACCAGCCTTCAGCAAAGATTTTAAACCGTTCTTCTTCGCCAGTTGTATAGAAAGTATGATTCGGTTGTCGGTTTCCTGTATAGAGCAAATGTTTATGATAGAGTAAGGCACTTACTTCTCTTGCTGTTTCATCACCTGATGAAATAATTTCAACTTTTTTGCCCATCACTTCTTTAATAACATCGCTAAGTAAGGGGTAATGAGTGCAACCTAAGATTAACGTATCAATTTCTGTGTTTTGTAGTGGTTGTAAACTTTTGGCGACAATTTCATAAGCTTCTTCTCCATTTAAGATCCCATTTTCAACAAGAGGAACAAATTGCGGACAAGCTAAACTTTCTACTTTAATTTGATTATTAATGCTTAATAATGTGTTTTTATACGCTTGACTATTAATCGTTCCAACTGTCCCAATAACAGCGACATGATCATTTTTCGTTACTTTTAATGCGGCAATTGCTCCTGGATGAATGACTCCAATAACAGGGATATTCAACTTATTTCTCGCTTCCTCCAGGACAACAGCAGTTGCCGTATTACAAGCGATCACTAGCATTTTTATATCTCGTTCTATTAAGTAATTGATCATTTCCCACGTATACTGTCTAACTTCATGTTCTGGCCTAGGTCCATATGGACATCGTGCTGTATCTCCAATGTAAAAAATTTCTTCTTTCGGGAGCTGTCTTAACATTTCTTTGACAACAGTTAAGCCACCAATCCCAGAATCAATTACACCAACCGCTCTATTCAATAGTTTCCCTCTTTTTCGTGTAATATATGAAACAAGTAAAAGCTGACTCATAATAATTCCCACTAATAGTGGAAAAAAGGATGAGTCAGCTTTAACCATTAAATCTTTAAATATCCTAACCGCACCAACTCAATGACTGCTTGCGAGCGCCCCTTTACTCCAAGCTTTTGCATTGTGTTTGAAATGTGATTACGAACAGTTTTCTCACTAATAAACAATTGCTGGGCAATTTCTTTCGTAGTTTTATCTTGAACTAGTAATTCAAATACTTCTTTCTCACGTTTCGTGAGTAGTGGCTTAGGACGGAATTCGTGGTCTTTCAATCATTTCACCCTCTCTTGCACGGGCTGCAATATATAGGAATACATTAGTATTTAGCTACGATATCCTATGTCAAAGGGTGTAACCATGTGACTTAAATGTTTACTAAATTAATAGAAGTCTCACGATTTTCCGCGTTTTCCTAACCCATTTTATTAAATTTCAACTAATTAAATATTATTATCACTACCAAAGAAATTCTTAAACGACTGAATTGTTGTCTCACGGTTAAGTGCTGCGATTGATGTTGTTAATGGAATTCCTTTCGGACAAGCTTGAACACAGTTTTGAGAATTCCCACAGTTTGTTAATCCGCCTTCACCCATGAGTGTCTCTAAACGTTCAGCCTTATTCATTGCTCCTGTTGGATGAGAGTTAAAGAGACGAACTTGTGATAATGGTGCTGGTCCAATAAACGGCGATTTACTATTTACATTTGGACAAGCTTCTAAACAAACACCACATGTCATACATTTTGAAAGTTCATATGCCCATTGGCGTTTACTTTCTGGCATTCTTGGACCAGGTCCTAAATCATATGTTCCGTCAATTGGAATCCAAGCTTTTACTTTCTTTAACGACTCAAACATTCTTGTACGATCTACTAATAAGTCGCGTACGATAGGAAACGTTCGCATTGGCTCTAAACGAATTGGTTGTTCTAACTGATCAATTAAAGCTGTACATGATTGTCTTGGTTTGCCGTTAATCACCATCGAACAAGCACCACATACTTCTTCAAGACAGCTCATTTCCCAGTTAATTGCAGTCGTTTTATTTCCTGTAGCATTTACGGGATTTCGACGAATTTCCATTAGAGCCGAAATCACGTTCATATTCTCACGATACGGAATTTCAAATTCTTCCTTATAAGAAGTTGAATTTGTATCCGCTTGCCTTGTGATTATAAGTCGTATTGTTTTTTGGCTCATGCTTATTCACTCACTTTCTTCTTAGTGGTGTAGTCACGTTTACGTGGTTTGATTAATGAAACGTCTACTTCTTCATATTCAAATTCTGGTGTATTCGTAGCTGCATTATATTTCGCTTTCGTTGTTTTTAACCATTCTTCGTCATTACGGTCAGGGAATTCTGGCTTGTAATGAGCTCCACGGCTTTCATTACGATTTAACGCACCAATTGTAATAACACGAGCTAAATTTAACATTCCTTCTAGCTGACGAGTGAATGCTACACCTTGGTTACTCCATTTTGCTGTATCATTAATATTAATATCTTTATAGCGTTCCATAAGTTCAAGAATCTTCTCGTCTGTTTTTTGCAGACGTTTATTTTCACGAACAACAGTTACGTTATCTGTCATCCATTCTCCAAGTTCTTTATGCAGTGAAAAAGCATTTTCTTTTCCATTCATTTTTAAAATAGAGGCGAATTTTACTTCTTCACCTTTCACAGACTGTTCAAAAACACTTGCTTTAATATCTTCTGCTGACTTTTCTAAACCATTAATATACTGGACAGCTTTAGGACCTGCGACCATTCCACCATAAATAGCTGAAAGTAGAGAATTAGCTCCTAAACGGTTCGCACCGTGTTGTGAATAGTCAACCTCACCAGCGGCAAATAAACCAGGAATATTTGTCATTTGATTGTAATCTACCCATAATCCACCCATTGAATAATGAACTCCTGGGAAGATTTTCATTGGTACTTTACGAGGGTCATCACCCATGAACTTTTCGTAAATTTCCATAATACCGCCAAGCTTAATATCAAGCTCTTTCGGATCTTTATGAGAAAGATCTAGGTAAACCTGGTTTTCACCATTAACTCCAAGCTTTTGATTTACACAAACATCAAAAATTTCTCGCGTTGCAATGTCACGCGGAACTAGATTTCCATAAGCAGGATATTTCTCTTCTAAGAAATACCATGGCTTACCATCTTTATACGTCCAAACTCGTCCACCTTCACCACGAGCTGATTCACTCATTAAGCGGAGCTTATCATCACCTGGAATTGCCGTCGGATGGATTTGAATAAACTCACCGTTTGCATAATATACGCCTTGCTCATAAAGCTTAGCTGCCGCAAACCCTGTATTGATCATTGAGTTTGTTGATTTACCAAAGATGATCCCAGGACCACCAGTTGCCATAATAACTGCATCAGCTTTAAAATGTTCAATATTTGCTGTAGCTAAGTTTTGGGCAACAATCCCACGACAAACTCCTTCATCATCAATAATAGCTGAAAGAAACTCCCAGCCTTCGTATTTCTTTACTAAACCGCTTACTTCATGTCGACGAACTTGCTCATCAAGAGCATAAAGTAGCTGCTGACCAGTAGTTGCACCAGAGAATGCCGTACGACAATGCTGTGTCCCACCAAAACGACGAAAATCAAGTAAACCTTCAGGAGTACGGTTAAACATTACACCCATGCGATCCATTAAGTGAATAATTCCCGGTGCCGCTTCACACATCGCTTTTACTGGAGGCTGGTTTGCTAAGAAGTCTCCACCATATACCGTATCATCAAAATGCTCATATGGTGAGTCTCCCTCACCTTTTGTATTTACAGCTCCGTTTATCCCACCTTGAGCACAAACAGAGTGCGAACGCTTTACAGGTACTACTGAAAATAAATCAACTTGCATACCGGCTTCAGCTGCTTTAATAGTAGCCATTAATCCTGCAAGGCCACCACCAACAATAACAATTTTTCCTTTACTCATAATGACCACTCCTTAAATTTTTGACTAAACAAATGCTAAGATTGCACTAACACCAACAAACGTCAACACAACAAATACTCCGAGCGTTACATATGTTGAAATTAGTTGTGATCGAGGAGTAATAGTGATTCCCCAAGTAACAAAAAATGACCATAGTCCGTTTGCAAAGTGGAACGTTGCCGCAACAATTCCTAAGATATAAAAAGCAAGGAGATAAGGATTTCCGACAATGTTTGCCATCATATCATAATTTACTTCTGCTCCCATCGCAGCAGCAATTCTTGTTTCCCACACATGCCAAGCAATGAAAATCACTAAGATTACACCTGATAAACGTTGTAGCCTGAACATCCAATTTCGAAAATAGCTATATGTACCTGTGTTGTGCTTAGCTTGAAACGCAATGTAAAGTCCATAAATAGCATGAAATAAAATTGGAATAAAGATGATAAAAGCTTCTAAAACATAACGAAATGGTAAATGCTCCATAAATTGTGTTGCGTTGTTGTAATTTTCTATACCGTACGTTGCAGTATAGTTAATCGCTAAATGAACGATGATAAATAATCCTACTGGGATAACTCCTAATAAAGAGTGCAACTTACGATAGAAAAATTCACGATTACCTGCCATACTTGTTTCCCCCTGTTTTCGTAATTTTGAAGAGGTTGATTAGTAAACCCCAAGCTTTATCGGAAAGCTTGATAGTAAAAAAACCTTCGTTAAATACTGAACTTACTTAAAGATTTCACCTCCTTGATAGTTTCTAGATTTCGCACTAGAATTATACTCTTTTAAATGTCAACAAATTAGAAAAAATTAGCTTGTTGCCAAGTCCATAGTGAAAGCCTTTGTTTCTTATACTATCATCCGAAAAATTTTATACTTTCTAAAATTAGTATAAAAAAAAACTTTCTTTGAATATAATGTGACAGATATATTTTACTCCCATTTTACTTCACAGGTCAAGAAAGTGAAGAAACTAATTCCTTGTAAATTCCGTCCAATGAAAGCGCTTTATCTTGTTGTAGAAGCATATCACAATAGGCCAAAAATATTGCAAATACAAGGTTTATCGTGCTTGACAAAGTTTATTTTTTAAGATTTGTAACAAAATAAAAAAAAAATTAAGATGTCATAAAATTTAAATATTTTTAAACATTGTAACTCTTTATCGAGAGTATTCCTTCCATAAATTTACTATACCGATAAAAAGTTACAGGGTTATTACTATAATTTTTTTTAGAGCTAAGCATAACACAAATTTATTTATGCATATAGTGATTTAGCGATAAAAGAGATATAATAATCTAGAATTTATTTAAAAGTGGGGGACAACAATGATCTTTGGTCAGAAAAAGATAATTACCATTGATGAAACAGAGCTTAACGTACCTTTGTTCGGCTATGAGATTTTAAGAGAAAATGTAATACCAGAGCTTTTAGGAAAAGAACATAATATCATTTTGTATTGGGCAGGAAAATCGTTAGCAAGAAAATACCCTGTTCATTCATTTGATGAAATTATTGATTTTTTTCAAAAAGCTGGGTGGGGAACTCTAACATTACTAAAAGAAAAAAAATACGAACTAATTTTTGAGCTTACTTCAAGCTTATTTGAACATAAAAAACAAATTGTCTGTCCACTTGAAGCAGGTTTTTTAGCAGAACAAATTCAATCAATTAAGGGTTATATGACAGAAACAAATGAAACTTTCAAAAAAGGTGCACCCAAAAAGGTGATCTTTCATGTGAAATGGGATGTATCTGACGAATATATTTAGTTTATGAAAGCCGTTCACTTTTGGATTTAGGTGAACGGCTTTCATATTATTCATTTCATTATTGTTAATTTGTCTTTAGTTTTTCGATCAGTAAGATCGCCACTTTTTCTGGAATTCCTACTTTACGAAAGTCTTGGATACTTGCTTCTTTCATTTTTTTTACGGAACCAAAGTGTTTTAACAGAATACGTTTGCGTTTGTCACCAATCCCTTCAATCTCATCAAGAACTGATGTAAACAACGTCTTGCTGCGAATTTGGCGATGAAAAGTGATTGCAAAGCGATGGACTTCGTCTTGAATTCTTTGCAGTAAATAAAATTCTTGGCTATCTCGTTTTAACGGAACGACTTCAGCTGGGTCACCGATTAATAATTGTGAAGTTCGGTGTTTATCATCCTTTACTAAGCCGCAAACTGGGATCGATAACCCTAATTCATCTTCAATCACACTTTGAGCAGCCGAAATTTGCCCTTTTCCACCATCAACCAAAATTAAGTCTGGTAATGGTAGCTTTTCTTTCAGCTGTCTTAAATAGCGCCTTCTAATAACTTCACGCATTGATTCGTAGTCATCAGGGCCTTGGACTGTCTTAACTTTATATTTTCGGTAGCCCTTTCGATTTGGTTTCCCGTCAACAAATGAAACCATTGCTGAAACTGGGTCGACTCCTTGAATATTAGAATTATCAAACGCTTCAATTAGATGCGGAGTTTTCATTTTTAGGCAAATCCCTAAATTTTCGACAGCTTTAATTGTTTTTGCTTCATCGCGTTCGATTAAAGCGAATTTCTCTTTTAAGGCCGCCTCTGCATTTTTGTTGGCAAGGTCAACTAAATCTTTTTTCATTCCTTTTTGCGGTTGAACGGCACGAACATGAATAAACTCACTAGCTAAATCTTTATCAATCGTATTTGGGAGGAAAATTTCTTTTGGTTTCAAATGGTCTTTTTGGCTATAAAACTGCCCTAAATATGTGAGAAATTCCTCATCTGGCTCTTGATAAACTGGAAAAAGTGAAACGTCTCGCTCAATTAACTTCCCTTGACGAACAAAAAATACTTGGACACACATCCAGCCTTTATCATAGGCATAGCCGAAAATGTCTCGATCAAGATCGTCAGCTAGCGTTATTTTTTGTTTTTCCATGACTGCTTCGATATGTTGAATTTGGTCGCGAAATTCTTTTGCTCGTTCAAATTCTAACGTTTCAGCGGCTTTTTCCATTTTTGTTAGGAGATCTTTTTTAATCTCTTGATGACCACCATTTAAAAAACGTGTGATTTCATCAACCATTGATTTGTTGATTTCTGCACTCACATCTTTAATACAAGGACCTAAACATTGGTTTATATGATAATACAGACAAACTCGATCTGGAATCGTTGAACACTTTCGTAATGGATATAGGCGATCAAGCAGTTTTTTTGTTTCATTCGCCGCCCCGGCATTTGGATAAGGACCAAAATACTTTCCTTTATCCTTCTTAACATTCCGAGTGGTAATTAATCTCGGTTGTTCCTCAGCCGTAATTTTTAAATACGGATAGCTTTTGTCATCCTTTAACATAACGTTATATTTGGGGTCGTATTTCTTGATTAAGTTATGCTCCAAAATTAAGGCTTCAAGATTAGATGATGTAATGATATATTCAAAATCATTAATTTCACTTACTAATCGCTGTGTTTTCCCATCATGAGAGCCAGTGAAATAAGAACGAACTCGATTTTTTAATACTTTTGCTTTGCCAACATAAATAATTGTGCCTTGAATGTCTTTCATTAAATAACAACCTGGTAGGTCTGGCAAAATGGCTAATTTCTCTTTTAACCTCTCCATTAACTAATCACCACACTTTTTTGATGATTTTTTTATGACAATTGCTACTATAGCACAAAAATTTGAAAATGGTGAAATAGTGATTTGTGGTAATCTCTCGTTTTCTTGCGAATTTTGCATATTTACTTGCGCAATTCACTGTTTTACTTGCGCATAAAAAAAAGCTAACTCCATGAGTTAGCTTTTTTTGAAAATTATAGATGTTTATTTAGTAGTTCTGCTAAAGCTTCTTTTGGTTGGAAACCAACTACTTGATCTACAACCTCACCGTTTTTAAACACTAATAAAGTTGGAATACTCATTACGCCAAATTTACCAGCTGTTTCTTGATTTTCATCAACATCAATCTTTACAATTTTTGCTTTCCCAGCAAATTCACCATCAAGTTCTTCAAGAACTGGTGCAATCATTTTACAAGGTCCGCACCAAGGTGCCCAAAAGTCTACTAATACTACACCTTCACTTGTTTCACTAGCAAAGGTTTGATCTGTTGCGTTTAAAATTGCCATGGTTAATTCCTCCCTAAATGCCATCTTTTTACCTCATAGCGTATTATACATCATTTCATAATAGCTAGCTACAAATTTGCTTCATTATGAAATGATCCCCTGATTGTAATCATTTTATCCATAAAGTAAACAATTGACACACTTTAACCTCACAATTTTATCGATTATGTTGAGCGTTGTTAGTCTTTAGACCATCATCTAAGGTCACTGATCTTGGAATTTTGGTTGTCTTTTTTCAAGAAAAGCTGTTATTCCTTCTTTGGCATCCTCCGAAGCAAAAGCACTGCCAAATAGTTCAGCTTCTTTTTTTACACTTGCTTCAAAGCTATGGTTTTTACGGTAGGAAAGTACCTCTAAAGTTAATTTCATTGATATCGCACTTTTTTTCGTTAATTTCATAGCTAGTTCATAGGCTTTTTCCATTAATTGTTCTTCATCAAAAGCGTAGTTTGCTAAACCAAACGTCACAGCTTCCGTTCCTAAAATAGGTTCACTCGTTAAGATCATTTCTGTTGCTTTAGCTACGCCAACGTAGCGTGGCAATCGTTGACTACCGGCAAACCCTGGAATTAAGCCAAGCTGTAATTCTGGTAAGCCTAATTTGGCCGTTTTTGCAACTAGACGAAGATGACAAGCCATTGCTAGTTCTAAACCGCCACCTAAAGCTGCACCGTAAACAGCTGCAATGACGGGCTTAGGAAACTGTTCTATTCGCTCAAACACGTTTTGAGCAGATTGGGCTAAATCAACTGCAGCAGCACTTGTTTGTAAGGATGTAAACTCTTTAATATCAGCCCCAGCAGCGAAAAATCTTCCTTGGCCATGGATAATAATTACTTTTACTAATTTTTCTTTTTCTAGTTCAGCAAAGATACTAGATAATTCTTGAAGCAATGAGGATGAAAGTGCATTTGCTGGGGGATGGTTAATCGTAATTGTGGCAATCCCGTCTGCTTGTTTTACTAGGAAAAATTGATAATTGGACAACATAACTCCACCTCTATTTTTTAATAATCCTTCCACTAACTTGAGCTGATTTTACCATATTTTATATAAAATCCTAAAGATTTAAAAAACATATTAGAAAAACTTGGCTTTCGCCAAGTCTTTAATGCGAAAGCCTTAGTTTTTCTTATACTTGGTACTTCAAATTTTTAACATCGTCGAATAAACATCCTTGCTAAAAATTTCTTTCTTTACGTAAAAAATAACCTGTATTCTGTTCATAAATAACGGAACACAGGCCAATAATTAGTTATCCGAAAAATGGGTGTTTTCAATAATGTTTGTTACAATATTTTGATAACTAAAATAATTGATTAGTCGTTTATCTTCGATTGCGGCTTTATTTTGGTTGTATTTAAAATATAGATTCAGTGTTTGATTTAATTGGTTTTCTTGACCTAGATACTCAGGAGCTATCAGTTGTTCATTGTAAGCCTCCTGATTGATATCCTCTATATTATTCTCATTATATTGTTCTTCCTCATTTTCTTTAGAAGACAGATCTTCAGTTTTTTGATCATTTTCCCCTTCTTCTGTTACTTCTAATTCTTCATCTAATTCTGTCTTCGGTTTTCGATTTAATTCATCTTTTAATTCTTGCTCAAGTTTTTCTTTAGATGCTTGATTTAATTCACCTTCTTTTTCTTGCTCGAGTTCTTCTTCAGGTGCTTGATTTAATTCATCTTCTTTTTCTTGCTCTAGTTCTTCTTCAGGTGCTTGACTTAATTCATCTTCTTTTTCTTGCTCGAGTTCTTTATCAGGTGCTTGATTTAATTCATCTTCTTTTTCTTGCTCGAGTTCTTCTTCAGGCGCTTGATCTAATCCATCTTCTAATTCTTGATCGAGTTCTTTATCAGGTGCTTGATTTAATTCATCTTCTTTTTCTTGCTCTAGTTCTTCTTCAGGTGCTTGATTTAATTCATCTTTTAATTCTTTATCAAGTTCTTCTTCTAGTACCTGCTCTTTAACATCAATACTTTCAATTTGGATCTTCACTTCTAAGTCATTACTAAGAGGTGAACGATTATTAACAAAGTCTACTGCTTGAATACTATAATTGAAAATTGGATTGATAGGTTCTTCTGTTTCCTCTAATTCTTTGAAACTAGAAATGTCGATATTATCAATAAAATAATGTTTATCTGTAAACCCAACTTCTACTCCATCTCGAAAAATGACATATCCCTTAATTGCATAATTGTCAGTAGCGGGTTCCCATTCGATTTTCACTTGGTTTCCAAAGGCTTTTCCTCTTTGTAATTCCGGAACTGTAGGTGACTTTTCGTCTTTAACTTTATCAAAGAAAAAGTCGTTCCAATAGAATGGCAAATGTTCTCCTGAAACTTCATCAGCTAAATAATTAGTGATATCTCTTTCATGCCCGTAGCTAATAAAATACGATGATCCAGAATTAACAGTTAGTTTCTCTTCAAAGGCAACCCCTTGCCAACCATTTTGATTTGAGTGAAAGATAGCTTCTGCTAAAATCGCATCAGGTTTCCCAGCATCATCTACACTATAAATTCGAATCACTGCTTTACCTGGGGCTGAACTATAAAACTGAACTTTTGAAATTTCTAAGTTTTCTTTTGCGGACCATAAGTAATGAGCTTCAATTTCACTAGTTTGAAGTGAGCCTTTTAACGGTGCTGCATTGTTATTAATTCCAATTTGAGCTTCTGCACTTTCTTCAGTAAAAATTTGAATCATTGGCGCTAAGTCTGTATACGGTCCTTGTGGTTCATTAGCAGTTTCACCCGTTGGGATGTTCCATAATAAGACAATAACTATACAAAACATCGCTAACGAGAAACTTTTAAAATACTTCATTTGCCTCCTCCTTATTTATGGCAATTTCCGTTTGTGCCGCATGTGTTTTTATCTGACCAATCTCCATCTGGAGTATACCAAATTTTAACATTAGTATCTGTATTATATTTTCGGTACGGAGGAGCATCTTCCATTGTTACTAAAAGGGCTGGAAGCCTGCCATTTCCATGCGGAACAGCTGAGTGACATTGAGCACAAGCGACCCGATGGTCTCCGATATTATGAAGGTTCTTAGTTCCCCCAAAAAATCTTGTTCTGCCTTGTTGATCACCACCAGCTCCATAAGAATTTGCATCATGACACGTTAAGCATAAATTATTAGGATCGGTTCCTTTCGTATTGTCTGTAAAAGGCTGCTTTAATAAATTTTCATTTGGTGAGCCATGTACCCCTTCATGATTATTTTCTCCTTGTCCACCGTGACAATCAGTACAAAACATCGGGCTATCGGGAGTCCAGCCATTACTATAGCTCCCAAATCCACTCGTTTGGTATTCGGCAACATTGTGATGCCCCGATAAATTTTCGGGATGAAATTCTTTAGCCGTTTCGATTGATTTTGTCCCAACAGGAGGTCTTTCATAATTATCAGAATTAATATGACAAGTGAAACAAAGTTGATATTCAAATTCAATCGACGACCTCATTGTAACGGTAACTGGCTGTGAAAATCGCTCTGTTCCATAGCTGACATCTACCCCTGCGACCTTTTCTAAACTTCCCACTGCTTTTTTAGGGGTTGTTCTTTTGCCATTTCCAGCATGTGGATTATGACAGCTGCTACATTCCATACTTCCATCAGGCGATACTTCAGTTCCATTTACTGGGTGAAATGCCTTGTTTGCTTGATTAAAATTTAATGCTGTATTATAGCGGCTACCTGTTCCATTGTGACAAGTGAAACATACTTGAGCTTCCTTTGTATTATTCAACAACTTTTGATTCCCTTTATGCGTGATATGGCAAGATGCACAGGCATTCGTATTGTCTGAATAAGAATGATGCGGATGATTAATTTTATCGATAAAATTTGGCACCCCTCTAATATGGCGACTTGGCACCGATTCTACGTCATTATCACCTACTGCTGTAATCCGATAAAAATACAGTTGATTATTTTTCAAGTCCTTATCTGGATATTCAATCGCTGTTACTAATTCTTGATTTATTTTTTTATAAGTTCCATATTCCCCATCATCACTTCGATAAATATTATAGCCAACTACATTTTTGCTTGATGTTAACCACGACAATTGCAACACTTCTCCTTCAGGCAACGGTTTGACTGTAAGCCCAAGTGGAACATCCGGTGCTCGTGGGACACTCAAATATACTTCATCAAAATAAATTTCGTTTACTGCATTAGTTTCATTATTCGTTTCCATCAAAGTCATAAAGCGTACTTCGTACGTACCATTTTGTTTAAAATGTTCCGTTACATCTAGATTTTCAACTTTTGCAAATTCAGCCATATTTTCTATTGATGTATTTAGCCATACTCTTTCCCAAGTACTATCTGGTTTAACAATATCAACCCAAATATCTTGTCTTTTGGCTTCAATTTCATTATGATTTTTCCGCCAAGCAAAGCTTAATCCAACTGGTTCTCCTGTCGGAACAACATTAAAACTTCGTTGATAAACGCCTGTTTTTGATTTGCGGTTTGCCCCTGTAAGTGCAACTTTAAGTGACCCACCAACACTCTCATAGTCCTTACTACCATTTTTAATTGTTCCACCATAACCTTCAGCGGCTAATGTAACAGCTGCTTCGTGCCAATCATTGTTGATAGTTTGATAAGAACTATGGCCCCAATAACGTAAATCTTTCAAAAACTGATTATTTTTCATCATGTTATCGCTAGTAAAATTCACATTACTTTCGGCAAAGATCGAGACGGCTATCGAAAGAATAGACTCTTGTTCTCTTTCATTGACTGCTGAGATGCGATAATATGGTGTTTTTTGGCTATTGTTGTCATCAGCATCAACAAATTCTGTAGTGTAACTTAGTTCAGCAATTAACTCATTATTTATTTTTTGGTAGTTAACTTGATCAAAACTTTGATAAATATTATAGCCAATCACATCTGGTTCAGAATTTTTTTCCCAAGTAAAAATTAGTTTCTCATTCTCATCCAGCCATTTAACTGCAAGACCATTTGGCATAGAAGGTGGATGCTTAGTTGCAATTCCTTCTATTGATGCTGATGGAACTGAAATATTTTCATCCTGACTAACTGATGCTATTCGATAATAATATTTATTCCCTTCTAATACTGTATTGTCTAAGTATGAATTTCCAGTTATAGGGTTTTCTATTAATTTATCGAAGTTAATGTCGTTATTACTTCGATAAATAATATAACCTACCACGTCTGGATCATTATTTTCCCAAGTTAGTTTTAATTCAACACCAGTACCGATATCATTCACTTTAAAAGCTGTTGGGGGCATTAAACTTTCACTATTCGCTTTTGTATAATGGATCGGTAAAAAAATTTCTGTTAATAGTAAACATAGTAATACAAATAGCTTACTAGCTTTCTGATTGATCACTTTCATTGCCCCACCTCCATTCCTGTTGAAACACTAGGATTTTTTATTAAGAGGGTGTTAGAATCAACACCCTCAAATCAAAGTATCCGTTTTATTGTAATTATTTAATAATTGCTTTTTCATTATTGCTTATGACAATCTTGACACATGCCTAGATTATCCATTCGTTTCAACATCGTCGATTTACTATTAGGAGTATTACCGAAGCTAGAACTTTGTTCACCTTTCACTGTTGTTCCATGTGAAGTATGGCACGTCACGCATGTTAAAACGCTAGTTCTTGTATATTTCTTATTATTATCATTCTCATTCATAATAAAATAAGGATCGTTAGGATCGTTAGGGTTGCCGCTTGGAATGTTTTGAACGTTTTGAATTGGTAACGTTGTTGTTAATGCTGGTCCATGCATATTCATCCCTTTATCGACTGGATGAACAAAGAAACTTTCGCCATCATAGTCTTCTATGGTAGTACCATTCTTTGGAAGTCCTGTTTTTGGATCAATAGGTCCTTCTGCATTTGTCGTTGTATCAAATACTTTATGACATTGTGAACAATTTTGCGAAATTCCTGATTTATAGCGAATTTTCTCTCCTGTGCCATCATTTACTGCATACGCTTCTACAGGAACTTGTGCAGTAAATGGCTTTCCTGTGATAGGGTCTTTTGTACTATTAACACTTTTTAACATTCTGAAATTATTATCTTTCGGGTGGGCTTGGTGACAAGTAATACACGAATCCATATCCCATTCTTTCCCAGGATTTAAACTATCTCCTGGCGCTTTTGCTTTACCACTATGCGCAGATGTAATATTATGAGAAATTGGCCCAGCTGATGAATTAACAGACACATTTCCGTACTTTACTACACCTGTATCTACTAAATATTTACTCCCAACTTGACCCGTTGTATGACACGTCTCACAAAGAGCACGGTCGGAGCTTGCTGTTAATAACTGATTTTTTTTACTTTGACCTTTGTGACTACGATGACAACTTGCGCATGTATTTGTATTTTTTACATAATTTCCATGAGCATTATCTGCCGTTACACTTCCTGAGCCAATAAACACATTTACAGTCTTGAGCGTCGCTTGAATCGCATCAGTTGCTCGTTTTGTACCATTCCATGCATCTTGATAATTAACGTCTCGGATTTCATAAAATACGTTCGAGCCATTTACAAATCCTTTTCCGTTATGATTGTCGGAAATCTCTACAAATCCTTCACTATTGGCTGCAGGAATAGTTATTTGTGTCCAATTATCGCCATCGAAAGTTCGGAAAAGTCGATCTCCAGTTGCAAATTTCCATTTTAATTTGACAACAGCACTAGTGCCTGATCCTTCTTGCCATGCTTCAACAAGATCCGGTTTGGCTTCTACTGTACTGATTGGCAAACATATTGTTAGTAAGAACAAGCCAAAAATCCAGAGCAATTTCTTCATCTTTTTCCCTCCTAATTATGAATCTTTAATTACCGATTGAAAACACTTGGATACGATTATTTTCACGATCAGCAATATAAACTTTATTCCCGAAAGTAGCTACTCCATTTGGAAAACTAAGCTGTCCATCATCTTCTCCATGTTCACCATACTCAAAAAGTGGTTCTCCTGTTAATTCAAAGAAACGGAGTTGATTTGCTAACGTATCAACAACGATGAGTCGATGGTAGCGATCAATGGCTATTCCGCGTGGTAAAGCCATTTTCTCTTTTTCTCCGATTGTACCATCAATAGTTTGCAGATATTTTCCTTCCTCATCAAACACTTGTACTCTGCCGTTGTTAGAATCAGAGACATAAATTCTTTCATTTTGATCAATTGTTATGTACTGTGGATAAGCAAACTGTCCTTCTTTTGGACCAGGACTGCCATACGTAGCAATCACCTCTCCATCCAAATTAATTTTGACGAGCTGATGGCGAGCAGCATCGGCAAAAAGAAGGTGATCATCTAATCCAGCCATGCCAACTGGAGAATACTTTTCAGTTTTTGATGAAGCAAACAACGTGCGGACAAATTCACCATTTGTTGAAAAAGCTTGAATTCTTCCAATAGTTGGTTCGGAAACGAGCACCAATCCATTATGAATAGCTATTGCTCCCGGGGCAATCAGTAAATCCTCACCTCCTTTTCCAAAGGCAAAGAGAAAGGTACCATTCGGATCATATACTTTAATATCTCGATGGAAACTGTCAAGTACATAAGCTTTTCCTTCGGAATCGACAGCAATAGCGATAGGTTGCTTTAATTGTTGGTCTTCTCCTTCTGCATTACCAAACGAAAATAGTACATCAACACTTGTAATTTCTCTAGATATTGCAAATACAGGCATTCGGTCAAAAATTGAAAGTTTTTGCACATATAAGGAAATAAAGAACACAGTAATAGAGATCGTAATCGTTCCAAGGATGATTAGTAAATTTTTTAGTTTCATTTCATTTCTCCTATTGCTGGTGATATTGTGTAGGATGATATGATTCGATCCCTAGACGTTTAAGTCCCTCAATTGCTTCAGCATAATCCGGTACAAAATCAATACTTTTCTTATAATGGGCAATTGCTTCTTCTTTGTTTTCCATCTTTTCGTACACTAAACCTAGATCATAATAAATGTCTGAGGAAAGACTATTGATTTCTAACCCCATTAAAAGGTTTTGTTTTGCCTCTTCCAATTTTCCTTGTTCTCGATAAACAATTCCTAACGAATGAAGAATATCAGCATTTTCTGCTTGAGTTTTGTTCAAATGCAGAAGTAACTTTTCAGCTTCTTGATAATTTTTTAAACCTATGTAACTATTTGCTAAACCGAAGGTAGCATCAAAATGATCCTTTTCTCGATTTAGGAATGCTTCGAATTGTTCTTTTGCTTCTTGATACTTTCCTTGCTGATAGTACGTCCAACCCAATTCTAGTTGTTTAATGGAATCTTTCGGATTGATGAACATTTGCTCCTTTAAAACTGAAACTTTTTTCTCACTACTAGATGTTTGGTCATATTTATTCCAAAAAAAACCATAACCTATTAGACTACCAAACAATAGTAATAGGATAACCGTGCCTAAAATAATAATCACTGATAACTTTCGACTAATATATTGCTGTTTCACTTCCTCCGCTCCTTCTTTAGTAAAATCATACATCATTGGTTATAGATACAAATAATCATTCTCAATTGAAAACTGCAAAAATTTTTTACTGTTTAATTATTTGGTCCAAGACATAGAGATATAACGAAATAATAAAAAATGATACGATTGGTAAAATGAGAAAAAAGGCGACATTATAAACGATAATTGTTACTCCTGTTTCCACATATTGTGTTCCCTTTATTAAAAGGTAGGAAGCAAGCAGTGCAAAAATAATTGTGCCTGTATAGATCAATATTTTTTTGATGCTTGATCCAATAGCTAACTTTTTTTTTTCTTTTGCTGACATTCTTTCACACCTTTAGTTAAAAACTTGAACTCGCCTGTTTTCACGATCAACAATATAGATTTTATTGTTATCAATTCTAATTCCATTCGGAAATTGAAGCGACCTTTCTTCTGTTCCTCTTTGGCCATGCGTAAATAACGGCTGATTTGCTTGATCAAAAACTCTCACATGATTGGATAACGTATCAATAACTAATAAACGATTGTAACGATCAAATGCGAGTCCCCGAGGCAATGACATTTTTTGAGTATTATCACTACTACCGTCAAATTGAAATAAATACTGACCAGATCGATTAAAAACTTGGATTCTCCCATTATTTGAATCAGACACATAGATGCGATTGTTCTTATCAATTTCTAAATCATTTGGATATTGAAACTCACCTTCTCCATCGCCAGCTTTACCAAACGTAACGATCTCATTCCCTTGTAAATCAACTTCCACAATCCGACTATTACGGACATCAGTATATAAAATCGTTCCTTCTTCAGTCATCCGAATACCAACAGGCGTTTCATTCGCGTTTTCTAAAAGAGTATGTGAATATTCTCCATTTGATTTAAAAACTTGGATTCTGCCTAATGTTGGTTCAGTTACATAGATAAGACCTGCATCAACGGCAATCCCGACTGGCAACGTCAATTCTCCTGGTTTTGCGCCTTGTTTGCCAATATGATATAAATATTTTCCGTTCGGATCATACACATTAATTTGTCCTGCTATATTATCAACAACAAAGCATTTTCCTTGATCATTGATCGCAATTGATAATGGTGATCGTAGCGAATTTTCACCATCTTTATCGCCAAATGAATAAAGAAATCTTAAATCATTTTCACTTTGCTCCCATGGAAAAAGTGGCAAGTTAGAAAAGGGCGATTTAGCAATCATGTAATAATAAATGAATGCACTAACTCCAATTATCATCAGGATACTTACTAGTAACACTAGCTGCTTAACTTTCATGCTGATTTCCCTTTCATGTTACGTTTGCTCAGGTTATAAACCAATTTGCTTTTTACTTTCCATCGATACTTGTTCTAATAATTGTTGTGCCTCTTTATGAGTAGGCTCCAAATTAATTGCTTGTTCTAATACTTCTTTGGCAACATCCATTTCTCCATTAGCATAATGAATATGACCTTTTAGATACAGTGGTTCAGCGGATTCATCTAATAAATTATCAGCGATAGCAATTGCATCTTCTGCTAATTCAATCTCGCCCATTGAAACATACAATCTACCTAAACTTAACCAAGCTTCCCCGTGTTGGTCATTAAGAGCAACGACTTTTTTTAAATCGACTAAGGCTTCGTCATAGTTTCCTGCAATTCCATTTATTAAAGAACGGTAATATAATGCCTTGATCATTAACTCCGAACTTGGTTCGGCATGATCAATTACATATTCGGCTTGAATTTTCGCTTCTTCATACTGCCCTTTTTGATAAAAGCCTTCAAATAACTTAGATCTAGCTGTTAAGTTTTCAGGATCATTTTGCACCTTTTTCAACTGACTGCGAATTTCTTTCTCAAAATACGTTGCTTCATTATAGCCGTTCCAAATAAATATCTTTAACGTTAAAAATCCACCTGAGAATAAAATGACTGTTGTTAACAGAATAATCATCATACTTGTTTTTTTGCTTAACTTTTGATTCATTATAAATCCTCCCCTCCAAAATTAATTAATAATATCGAAACTGTGACATACCCTACAATCAAATGTTCCTTCTACAGATGGTAATACGTCTCGTTCATCTTTAAGATTGTTAATATGGAAATTTTCTTCATGACAATCGATACATTGCCCTTTATCTGGAACAGGTAGCTTTGTGAAGCTTTTGATGGAAGGATCTATTTCTAGTTCTTCGACATCAGTATGTTTAAAGGTGACATTGTCCCAGTGAAACGGTTCTTCAAGTTTATGACAATCGATACAACTTTCGGAAATCATATTTAAATGGGCAAGTTTTCCTTCGCTTTGGTGACAAGAAAAACAGTCTTCCCTTATTTTTTCATCAATCATTGTTTTATGACCTTCATACTTCAATTCAACGCTAATTTCTCCAACTAATCCTTTATGTTCAGAATGACAATTAAAACAAGATTGTTGTTCTTTTAGAGTTAGATGTGTGTCAGCTATTACTTCCGATTCAGTATTTTGTTTAAAATCTTGCTCTGAATGACAGCTTAAGCATAATGTACTCTTAACTGTTTTAGCCGGAGTATGACAATGTTGACAGTTGATCTCACTTTTAAAGTGACTTGCATGTATTTCTCCAGGTGAATATAAGAATAATGCCGTTTTATCTACCCAGCTCACTGGGTTACCTTCAGGCAGTTCTTGACTCCGATCAAATGCCTCTGTTGTTTTAAGATAAGAACTATACATGATTGCTGTAAGTATAATAGCAACTACAAGATAAACAACCAATGCTATCGGCCCATTCCATTTCATAGACGTAACCCTCGATAGAAAAATTCTGATATGACATGTAAAATTGTGGTGGCTGTTAGTACTGCCGTAAGCTGAATGTGAAGCATTTTCCAGTTTTTAAATATTTTCATCGAAGAAACAAGTAACATCAATTCTTCTTCATTTATTTCAGTTTCTTCGCTTGCATCAGAACCATTTTTCTTTTCCAAAGCGAGCTTTTTCTTTTCTTGAGTAATTGTTTGCATCAGCTTAGACATAAAATATCGCCCAACTATGCCACTTACAGCTACTAATTCCATCATTATTAAGGCGATACTCGGAATAACGGCCCGAAAATAAAATTCTGAGTGAATTAAAATTAAGAAAGCACCAATCGTTCCAGTAACCACGTGTAAATCTAACCATGTTTTCATTTTTGAGAAAGTTTTAAAGTAATATTTTCGAAATACATAGCCTAATGACACAATTACAAACACCGTTCCAATAATACCGATATGAACGTATGTAGATTTTTGAAATAATCCTTCTGACACTGTTATAAATGCAAAAACTAATAAATTTAAGATAATAATATACAAGACTCCTATAAATACAGCCATCCGAAACACAACTATCACCTACAATCAAAAAAAATAAGTCAAAGATTTTTTTTAATAATCAAAATTTCCTCCTTTCACCAACAAATTGTTCTTATCATTTCACACTGTTTTACATCTTTTACGATAATGATTATCATTACTTCTTGCGATTTTTATTATAATACCTTTTTTTATACTTTGTAAATTACATTTTTTAAAATTATGAAAAAAAGTATAATCCCTAAAAAACAAGGGAATTATACTTTTTCTTTGTTATCACCCAGATGCTGTATTAGCATTTTGTGTAAAACTATGAAAAAAACAAAAGATAAATAATTCCACTAAACACAAAAATCCCACAAAAACCAAATAAAATTTTCCAAAGAGTCTCCACTCATTTCGCTCCCTACTTTTTTTGATCCCTGCACCAAAACAATAGGACAGGCCGACTGAAATAATGAATGAAAGTAAGCCTATTTAAATTCAACAATCGTATTTCCAAATCCACCTTCGTTCATTTCAGCCATCTTTGAACCTTTCACTTGTGGATGAGTTTTTAAAAATTGCAGCACGCCTTTTCTCAAAGCTCCTGTTCCTTTTCCGTGGATAATCGATACTTGATGATATCCTGCAAGTAATGCTTCATCTAAATACTTTTCTAAGCGAAATAAAGCATCTTCGTAACGCTCACCTCTAAGATCTAATTCTGGTTTTACGTGATGAGCAGAACCACGAACGGTTGCCAATGGCTTTTGTTCAACTGGCTTTGGCCGATCAATTAGTTCTAAATCATTGATCATCACCTTCATTTTCATAATCCCAATTTGCACGAGGAATTCCTTAGCGGAAATTTTCTCAGCAATATGCCCCTTTTGATTAAAACTAAGTACTTTTACTTCATCACCCGGCAGCAATTCTTTCGTAATCGTCTTTACTACTGCTTTCTTTTTCTTTGTTGTTAATTTTGGAGCTGCTTCATCTAATCGCTTTTTGGCATCAATTAATTGATGCTCTTTGACAATCTTTGCTGTTTGTTGAAGCTCTCTTAATTCTTCAATAATAAATTCTGCTTCTTCTTTCGCATGTTCTACAGTTTCTAATGCTTGCTTTTCTGCTGCTTCGAGTATTTTTTCTTTTTCAGTTTCAAATTTCGCTAATTTATCAGCTAACTCTTGCCGTAAGTATTCAGCTTCTTCACGAATTTTGACTGCTTCCGCTATTTCTTTTTCAGCTAGTTTTTGACTCGTTTCCAGCGAAGAAATCATCTTTTCGACTTTATTTGTTTCTGTCGATATTTGTGCTTTTGCTTCTTCAATAATCTCTGAAGGTAAACCAAGGCGTTTGGAGATGGCGAAGGCGTTACTTCGACCAGGAACCCCAATTAACAGACGGTACGTTGGACTTAATGTTTCAACATCAAATTCGACGCTCGCATTTATCGCTCCTGGCCGATTGTAAGCATAGGCCTTTAGTTCACTATAATGGGTAGTCGCAACAATTTTGGCACCACGCTGATACACATTATCTAAGATAGCAATCGCTAATGCCGCACCTTCCGTTGGATCAGTTCCCGCACCAAGTTCATCAAATAACACAAGGCTTTCATGATCGACTTGGTTTAAAATTTCAATAATATTAACCATGTGAGATGAAAATGTACTTAAATTTTGCTCAATGGATTGTTCATCACCAATATCAGCAAACACCGATTGAAATACAGCCATTTCAGAACTTTCCGCAACAGGTACGTGTAAGCCCGACTGCATCATTAACGTAAGCAATCCTGTTGTTTTTAACGTAACCGTTTTCCCACCAGTATTTGGTCCAGTAATGACGATTGAGCTATATGTTTTGCCTAACTCAATATCAATTGGCACAACCTCTTCATTTGGAATGAGAGGATGGCGGGCTTGCTTCATATGCAAAAAACCATGATCATTCAGCTTAGGTTGAGTTGCTTTGATTGCTTTGGCGTATAAAGCTTTCGCAAAAATAAAGTCCACTTCAGCAAGAATTCGCACATTTTGCAATAGTTCATCACTTACTTCAGCCACCTTTGCTGATAACTGCTGTAAGATTTTCTCAATTTCTTGCTTTTCTTTCACCCGAACTTCTTTTAATTGATTATTAATCGCAACAATCGCTTGCGGTTCAATAAAAAGGGTCGCACCTGATGCTGATTGATCATGAATTAAGCCACCGAAATTGCCACGGTATTCTTGTTTGACAGGAATAACATAACGATCGTTACGAATCGTAATGATTGCATCTGATAACATCTTTTGATTACTTGACGAACGAATGATACTCTCGAGCTTTGAACGAATTGATGCTTCGTGGCTTTTAATTTGTTGACGAATTGTTCGCAAAGTAGGACTTGCCGAATCAAGGACATGTCCATGATCATCAATACAGAGCTTAATTTCTTGTTCAAGATCAGTTAGCGGTGAAATCACTTTTACTAGTTCTATTAGAATTGGTAACTCTATTTCATCTTCAAGGAGATCTTCAATAAATTTTTTAAATCTTCGGCCTGTGTAGATTGTGCTAGCAACATCTAGTAGTTCCATTTGATTGAGCATGCCACCAATTTCCGCCCGTTTTGCACTTGCCGTAATATCACGAATTCCACCTAAAGGTGCTTGCCCTTTTAAACGTAGAACTTGCGTTCCTTCAAATGTTGCATTTTGTCCATGCTGAATGTCTTCAAGATTGACCATCGGGTAAAGTTCTTCTATCTTTCTTCTGCCGAGTGAAGAACTAACATGTTCTAATAACTGTTCTTTCATTTTATCGTACTCAAGGAGACGACAAACACGTACTTGTAACACTTAATCCAACTCCTTACTTAATTTCTATTTAAAAAACGGAGAACATCTTGTAACTCCCAAGTATTAATGACTGTCTCTTTTTTGAGCCAACCTCTTCGGGCACTAGCCACACCAATTTCCATATGATCTAACATTTGCACGCTATGGGCATCTGTGTTAATAATAATTTTTACCCCTTCCGCTTGCGCCTTTTTCAACCAATGAGCGGAAAGATCAAGGCGGTGAGGGTTAGCATTTAATTCTAATCCAGTATTGGTTTCTTTGGCCAAATTGATAAGTAACTGTACATCAACGTCATAACCAACTCTGCGCCCAATCAGTCTTCCTGTCGGATGAGCAATTAAATCAACATGATGATTGTTTAACGCTGTCGTTAAGCGTTTCATAATTGTTTGCCGATCTTGAGAAAAAGCTGAGTGGATCGAAGCAATGACAAAATCAACTTCTTCTATCATTTTATCAGCGTAATCTAATGTGCCATCTGGTAAAATATCCATCTCAATACCAGTTAATATTGTGAAATCATCCCATTTCTCGTTTAATTTCGCAATTTCTTCGCGCTGTGCTTTTAACCTAGCTTCTGTTAAGCCATTAGCAACTTTTAAATATTTCGAATGATCGGTAATCGCAATATAAGTATAGCCTTTTTCACGCGCTCTTGTCGCCATTTCCTCAATTGAATTAGCCCCATCACTCCATGTCGAGTGCAGATGAAGATCACCTTTGATATCGTTAAGCGAAATTAACTGGTTCGGCTTTTGCCAAGACTCAATCTCCCCTTCTCCTTCACGTACTTCAGGTGGAATAAATTGTAGACCGAAATGGTGAAAAAATTCTGTTTCTGTTGAAAACGTCTGTACTTTGCCTGTCTTTACATTTTCAACACCATACTCGCTAATTTTCTCTCCACGTTCTTTTGCTAGTTGTCTCATCTGGACGTTATGATCTTTTGAGCCTGTAAAATGGTGTAATGCTGTGGCAAACTCTGCTGGCTTTACGAGGCGAAAATCAACAGAAATACGGAAAACATTTAAGATTAATTGTAAGGAAACTTTTGTATCACCACTAGCAATGATTTCACCGACATTTTCAAACTTTAATAGTGCTTCTTTCACCTTTTGAGGCTCATCCGTAGCAATTATGTAATCCAAGTCTTTCACTGTTTCTCTTAATCTGCGTAAACTTCCCGCTCTTGAAAAACGAATAATGCCGGGTGTTTGTGCTAATATTGCTTCAATGTTTTTGGCTACTGGTAATACTAAAGCAATAGGCAAGCGTTCTGGTTGTATGCCGTGTTGTTCGATGGCTGCTAAGATTTTTTCTTCACTTTTTTTCCCAAAACCAGCAAGGGCTTGGACCTTCCCCTCTAAACAAGCGTGTTTTAATGTTTCAATACTAACGATGTTTAATTCACGATATAATTTGCCAATTTTCTTGCCGCCAAGTCCAGGCAGCGTTAATAATGAAAACAGTTCACTAGGGAGTTCTGCTTTTAATTGTTCTAAAAGACTAGATTTTCCTTCTCTTTTTAATTCTTCAATAACGGCAGCTGTTCCTGTGCCAATTCCTTTTAGCTTCTCAACATCATCAATTTCCGTTAACGTTCTTTCTTCCATCTCTAGAGCTTGAGATGCTTTTCGATATGCTGAAATTTTAAAGCTATTTTCCCCTTTTACTTCCATATATAAGGCAATCGTTTCTAACACTTTTATCACTTGTTTTTTATCCATTGTAACCCCTCTTCTACATCTATCCATAATCATACCTAGTTTTACCTGAATAAATCAACTTATAAAGAAAAGCAGAGAGCGCCTGCCTAGCGGCTCGGAGCTAGACATCTTACCAAGTTCAAAAATTTATACCTTAACTTATAAAAAGGGACTGACATCTTTCCTAATGTCAGTCCCTTTTTAACATTTCTAGCCCAAAGCTAACTGCTATCTTCACATCAAACCTTATCAATCCATAATTCTTTTAAATAGTTCGATAAAATCGGCGTATAATCTAAAATTAATTTCGCTAGTGTAGAATCTTTAAGCATTGTTTGAACAACCTCGAGAGGCAATAAGGCGATAATGTGCAAAATAACAACTAAAATAAATAACGTTTCTAAAAAACAAAGGATTCCGCCAAGCCAGCCGTTAAAAAAATTTAATATTGGTAAACGAGCCAGAAAATCAAACATTGAACCGATAATTTGCATCGCAATTTTTGTGGCAAAAAATAAAATCGCAAAAGCAATTCCACTATAATAAACATGTTCAAAATTAAATGCCTCAATCAGCATAATTGCTGGATTATCCTCTGGTAATTGCGGGTACGGAATCCATAATCGAATTCGGTTTGCTAAATCTCCATAATAAAGATAGGCAACAATAAAAGCAATAATAAAACCAGTTAAATGAATTAACTGCAAGACAAAGCCTCTACGAAATCCTATAAAGAAGCTTGTAATTAAAAGAATGAATAAAAGTAAACTGAGCATTTCTTAATTTTCCTCGTCTTTCTTTTTTTCCACTTGTTCCGATTGTTTTTTATATCGTAAGAATTCATCACTAATGTTTACAGCTGTTAAAACTGCGAGCTGGGTTTTATCTAAATAAGGATTTATTTTTTGCATTTCTTTCATTTTGTGATCGACAAACTTTGCCACTTCTATAATATGACTTACATCAGTTTTACCTGCAATCACATATTTTTGACCATTTATCGATACAGTTGTACGCTGTTTGCCTTGTTCTCCCACAACAAACCTCCTAACAAAAAATCCTACATTCTATCATAACACGAAGCCACTAAATTGGAAATAAGTCTAATCATATAAAGAAAAACTACTAAAGCCTTCATTTCCATAGCCTTTAGTAGTTTTTATGATAATATAGCTGTTACGACTGTAATTTTTGAATTCGCAGCAAATTTCCGTAAAAGCGGTTTTCCGAAACTAACTCGTCCCACTTTTCTTTATCATTAATGATAAGAATGTTTGTTGAAATTTCTGTGGGATCAATATAATTATCTGTACTAGAACTTACCATTTTAAAAAATTGTTCATTTTCAATAATTGCTTGTTTAATATACAGAAATTTTTTACTTGCTACTTGGCAGGAAATCTTTGCTTCACCGCAATGCAAACACGAATGTCCTTTCATGATGCTAGTTAGTTCATGAGTAATTAGGGAGTTAATGACCCACTTTTTTTCCTTTACTAAATAAAGAAAGTCTGTTGAATACTCAAGTGGGGAATGATCGATTTGAAAAACAACTTGCCAAATACAATAATCTACTTCCTTTTGCGATACAATTTTAGTAACAGCAAACAAAATAGCTCCCCCTTTATTTACTTTCTTCTTTAACTATACTTAAATCGTGACATTATCACAATTTATTACTAGGAAAATTCATTTTATTGACAAATATACAACTATTTAGCTGTTCTTCATTCCGAACTTAGCGTAATAATAGAAAACAGAAGGGTTGATCACCCTTCTGTCGATAAAAGTATTTAGTTCTTAAACTTTGTAAGAGTCTAGCTCCTATGCTCTACGCTTTTCTATCTATCCTCTTAATGTAATCCCTAATTTTTCGTTTAACCCTTCTAATACTTGATGATGAACTTTTGTTACTTCTTCATCCGTCAGTGTTTTTGTTGGATCATAATAGGTTAAGGAATAGGCTAGTGATTTAAGTCCTTGTTCGATTTTATCTCCTTGATATAAATCAAAGAGTTGCACTGATTTTAATAGCTTGCCACCAAATTCAACTATCACATCACGAACAGCTTGTGCTTGCAGTGTTTCATCTACTACTAGTGCAATATCACGCGAGATAGCTGGATATTTAGGAATTTCATCGTAAAAAACAGCTTTTTCAGCAAATGCCATTACTACTTCTAAATCAACTTGAAAAACATATGTCTCATTTAAATCCAATTCTTTTTGCAGCGAAGGATGGATTTGACCAACAAAGCCAATTTGCTGATCTGCTAACGCAATGATAGCTGTTCGTCCAGGATGTAATCCAGCTTTTTTTCCTGATTGATAACGAATGCTATCAGCCACGCCTAGTCGCTCAAATAATCCTTCTAAAACACCTTTAGCAACAAAGAAGTCAACCTTCTTTTTCTCGCCTTGCCATAAGTGACTTTGCCATGTTCCGGTAAGAGCACAAGCGAGCATTTCTTTTTCTTGCGGTTGATTTGTTATCTCTTTTTCTGTCGTTAAAAAGATCGAGCCTATTTCATAAATCGCAACATCATCAAGTTTACGGTTATGATTATATTGAATAATATCTAGGACATGTGGAATAAGGCTCGTTCGTAATGTGCTACGGTCCTCACTCATTGGCATTGCCAATCGAACTGGTGTTATCTCACCTAAATCTTCACTAAAACGAGTCGTTTTACTCGGACTTGTTAATGAATAAGTAATTGCTTCATTTAAGCCAACACTTTCTAGATAGCGTCGCACGTTGCGCCGACGAGCTTGATTTGGTGTTAACGCTCCAGCAGTCGTTAATCCTTCAGGTAAAGTTGTTGGAATATGGTCATACCCATAAAGCCTAGCAACTTCTTCAATTAGATCAGCCTCAATCGTAATATCCGCTCTTCTCGTTGGAACATGAACAGTAAAGTGTCCCTCTGTTTGCGAATAAGGAAATTGGAGTCGGTTAAAAATTTGGCCGACAACATCTTCGTTTAACTCTGTTCCTAAAACTTTGTTAATTCGCCCAACAGAAACCTCAACTGGTAGTAGTTTAACTTCAAGGTGATTTTCTTCAACATACCCTTCTAAAACTGAGCCGCCTGCAAGTTCACACATTAGTTGAGCAGCTCGTTCAGCTGCGATTGTAACGCGGTTTGGATCAATTCCTTTTTCAAACCGAACACTTGAATCACTACGTAAGCCTAAATCTTTTGAGGCTTTTCTGACCGTGATCCCATTAAAATAAGCAGCTTCAAGTAAAATGGTTGTTGTATCATTTTGAACTTCAGACTTGGCTCCGCCCATTACACCGGCTACTGCCACAGGTTCAATCCCATTGGTGATAACAAGATGGTCTTTTGAAAGTTTCCGTGTTGTATCATCAAGAGTAATTATTTCCTCACCTTCATTAGCTCTGCGGACAACAATTTCTTTTGAGCCGAAACGGTCATAGTCAAAGGCATGAAGTGGCTGACCATACTCTAAAAGAACATAATTCGTAATATCAACAACATTGCTAATTGGCCGAATCCCAGCGGCAATTAAGCGATTTTGTAACCATAAAGGTGATGGAGCAACTTTCACGTTTTTAATGACCATTGCCCGATAGATTGGATTATCTTCAACAGCATTGATACGAACTTGAATATAGTCTAAAGCACGCTCTGTAATTGGTGTTAATTTAGGTGTAGGAATTGTCACTTCCTTGCCTAAGATCGCAGCAACTTCATAAGCAACACCAATCATATTTAAACAATCCGCACGGTTCGGTGTTAAACCAAGTTCTAGCACTTCATCATGTAAGTTTAAATAGGCTAGTGCATCCGTACCCACTTCTGCATCGTTTGCAAACACGAAAATTCCTTCTGCATGCTCTTTTGGAACAAATTTCGTTTCAACACCGAGTTCTTGTAGCGAACAAATCATCCCATGTGAAGCTTGACCACGAAGTTTTGCTTTCTTTATTTTGAAATTTCCTGGTAGGACAGCCCCGACTTTTGCAACGGCTACTTTTTGATCTTGCGCTACGTTTTTCGCTCCACAGACAATTTGGACCAGTTCTTCTTCCCCAATATCAACTTGACAAACGCTCAATTTATCAGCATCAGGATGCTGGATGCGTGTAACAACATGACCAATAACAACGTTCGATACCCCTTTATTTAAAGAGTGAACAACGTCAACCTCAATTCCACTTCTCGTTAATCGTTCTGCTAATTCTCCAGCTGTTATATCATCAAGCTGGACATAATCTTTCAGCCAATTAAAAGATACTAACACAAATGCTCCTCCTCCATTAGTAAAATTTTTTAAGCACGCTTAAACTGTTCTAAAAACCGTTTATCGTTTAAGTAAAAATGACGAATATCATCGATGCCGTACTTTAACATCGCTAACCGTTCAACACCCATTCCGAAGGCAAAGCCTGAATACTTTTTCGAATCAAAGCCTCCCATTTCAAGAACACGTGGATGGACCATTCCTGCTCCTAGTACCTCAATCCAACCAGTTTGTTTACAAATCCGACAACCATCACCACTACACATCACACAGGAGAGGTCTACTTCTACTGATGGTTCAGTGAAAGGGAAGAAGCTAGGGCGTAAGCGAATTTTTTGATTAGGTCCGAAAAACTTCTTTGCAAATTCAAGCAGCACTCCTTTTAAATCACTCATCCGAACATTTTCAGCAATATACAGTCCTTCAATTTGCATAAATTGATGGGAATGAGTTGCATCATCATCATCACGACGAAATACTTTTCCTGGACAAATAATTTTTACCGGTCCTTTGCCATTAAACTTCTCCATTGTTCTTGCTTGAACTGGGGATGTATGTGTTCTTAGTAAAATCTCTTCAGTAATATAAAACGAATCTTGCATATCTCGTGCTGGATGATCTTTCGGTAAATTTAATGCTTCGAAGTTATAGTAGTCTGTTTCAACTTCTGGTCCTTCAGCAACTGAAAAGCCCAACCCAATAAAGATATCTTCAAGTGTTTCGACTACTGATGTCAATGGATGTCTTGATCCAACTTGAACAGGGCGACCCGGTAGCGTTACATCAATACTTTCAGACGCTAATTTTTGATCCAATTCTATTTCTTCAAGTTTTGCCACTTTTACTTCTAGTTGATTAGCAATTGCTCCTCTTACATCATTGGCTAGTTGACCAATCACTGGGCGTTCTTCTTCAGAAAGTTTTCCCATTCCTCTTAATACTTCCGTAATTGGTCCTTTCTTTCCTAAGTAAGAAACTTTAATTTCTTGTAACTCTTTCAACGAAGTAGCTACTTCAATTTGCTGTAATGCTTCTTGTTCTAGCTCTTGCAAACGTTCACGCATTGTATATCCTCCTTTTTAAAAATACAAAAAGCCTTCCATCCCAGTCAGGGACGAAAAGCTCGCGGTACCACCCTAATTAACGAATCAACTTGATTCGTTCACTTCCACTTGATAACGGTCAAAAAACCGATGCAACCTTAATAGATCACCATCTATGTTCCGGTGCCGACTCCAGAGTGAATTCAATTGTGACAATCATAGAAATGCTTCCAGTCTAAGACATTTCCTCCCTGCATGTTGTTGAACAATTTACTACTCTCTTTCTTCATCTTTCTGATATTAAAATTCGAAATCAATTATAATTTATTTTTAGATAGAAGGCAAATGTTTATAAGAAAAGCGCGGAGCTAGACATCATTCCAAAATTCAAAAACGTTATTATTTCTTATCTTTTTAATAATTATCTTTATTTTCTTAAATGGTATAAAAGAATGGCTGTTGCAATTGAAACATTTAGCGATTCTGCTTGACCATAAATCGGGATAAAAAGATTTTCATCAGTAACTTGTAATAGCTCGTTTGATAAACCGTTTCCTTCATTTCCGACAATCAGGGCGAAACTTTCTTGAGCTGGAACATCTTTATATTGTTTTGCATTTTTATTTAAGGCTGTTCCATAAACAGAGATGTTCGCTGCTTTTAGCTTTTCTACCCATTCATTTAACTCACCTTTAACAATTGGTAAATGAAACAAAGAGCCTTGAGTTGAGCGAATTACTTTACTATTGTAAAGATCAACTGTTCCATTTCCTAAGATAACTCCTGATAATCCAACACTATCTGCTGTTCGAATAATTGTTCCTAAATTCCCAGGGTCTTGAACTTGATCAATTAATAAATACTTTCCATCTTCCTCAAGCTGCAACGGCTTTCTGCCTAACAGTTCACACACTGCTATGACTCCTTGCGGTGTTTCGGTTTCACTAATTTCTTTCATTACTTTATTATTTACTAAATAGACCGGAAGGTCATTTAACTCCCAACTTGAAGGAATTTGAAAACTTTCTTCTATGTATATTTCATTGATTATCACTTTCCATTTTAAAGCTTCTTCGATGAGATGCTCTCCTTCAATTAAAAAGCTGCCGAACTTTTCTCTTCCTTTCCGTGTCTGTAATTTTTTCGCATTTTTAATTTTGATATTTTTGCTTGATTCAATTCTTTCCATTAGTTAACCCCTTATTTTATTTAGAGTTTTTTCGATTTCGAATAACTCAGTGTAAATATTTTTGTCTAATTGTTGACATACTATAACAGAATTGCCAAATGGCTCTGATTATTTTTTATTTTACCATAAAAGGAGTGTTGTGAAATGGGATTTAATTTACGTGGGGCAATCTTAGCAAATGTAGCAAATAGTTCGGCAACAGAAGTGAAGGCAACGATTGACGATGCACTGCAAAGTGGAGAAGAAAAAATGCTTCCAGGTTTAGGAGTTTTATTTGAAGTATATTGGAAACAAGCGGATGAACAAAGCAAGCAGCAAGTGATTACATCAATTGCCCAAGGACTACAAAGATAATTAGAAAAGCTCCGAGCGCCCGCTTAGCGGCTCGGAGCTAGACATCTTACCAATTTCAAATAAGTATATACTTTCTTTTTAACAAACTGAGTGAGGAATGAAAAATCCCTCACTCAGTTTTCTTATTTCTTAATCAAAGATAATTTTATTTACTGTTTCTTTATCAAGTTTTTTAATAATTTCCACTAACAGCTTTACAGCATTTTCAAAGTCATCTCGATGTAAAATTGCTGCATGAGTATGAATATATCGAGTAGCAACGGTAATTGATAACGTTGGTACTCCATTTGCTGTTAAATGTATTGCCCCAGAATCCGTGCCGCCACCTGCGACATAATCAAATTGATAGGGAATTCCTGTGGCATCTGCTGTATCAGTGACAAAATCACGTAATCCTTTATGGGCGACCATCGAGGCATCATACATAATAATTTGTGGACCTTTCCCCATTTTTGCTAATGCTTCTTTTTCTGTTACCCCTGGAGTATCTCCAGCAATTCCGACATCTACAGCAAAGCCAATATCTGGTTGAATGAAGTGGGCAGATGTCCGCGCACCACGAAGTCCCACTTCCTCTTGAACTGTACCAACGCCATACACTGTATTCGGATGGTCTACATCTTTAAGCTGGCGCAACACTTCAATAGCAATTGCACATCCAATGCGATTATCCCACGCTTTAGCCATCAACATTTTTTCATTCTTCATGACAGTAAACTCACAAACTGGAACAATGGCATCACCCGGACGAACACCGAACTCTTCAGTTGCTTCTGCTTTACTTGACGCTCCGATATCAATAAACATATCTTTCTTATCAACTAGCTTTTTGCGAGCTTCTGGAGTTAAAATATGTGGTGGTTTAGAGCCAATCACTCCTGGTACATTCCCATTACGAGTCATAATGGTTACTCGTTGTGCTAACATGACTTGTTCCCACCAACCGCCAACCGTTTGAAAACGAACAAATCCTTTCTCATCAATACTTGTAACCATAAATCCTACTTCATCTAAATGTCCGGCAACCATAATTTTTGGTTCATTGGCTGTCCCTGTCTTCTTAGCAATCAAACTCCCTAGATGATCTTGAATTACTTCATCAGCATAAGGCTCAATATATTTTCTCATGACATCACGAGGTTCCTTCTCATTTCCTGGAATTCCATTTGCATCTGTCAAAGCTTTTAACATTTGTAACGTAGCATCCATCTGTAAATTCCTCCTAGTATTTGTTTATGTATCCAAATGTATTATAACGATCCTCAAATTATTTCTCAAATAATTAAGAAAAGCGCAGAGCGCCCGCCTAGCGGCTCGGAGCTAGACATCTTACAAAATTCAAAAATTATTAACTTTTTAAATATCCACAATAACAAACTCTATTTAATACCCTTCATTTTGACGCTGATGATTCACTTCATTTTTCCTTATATAGGCTTGCTCAATTTCAGTTGCTGAGAAATGTAATAACTTTCCTAATAATAAATACTGTTGGAAAAGGACAGTAAAATCATTCACATCTTTTGACTTTCCTAACTGGCTACTTAGGGCAAACAGCAATGCAAATTGCTTTGTCAAACTGCCTTCAGCTTCTAGCTTTGGATCTACCATATCAACTGAGTGTAAGTCTAACCCGATCGACAATAAAAAATGAACACCATCAACATATTCCTCTAAGATCACTTGTTTTTCACTTGGCGGCTTTAAACTCCAGTATTTAAAACATCTTGTTTCATTCGCCAATTCGCCAAGCTCGACTTGAAATGCTAATATCTTTTCGTCAATTAAATTTTCATTACCTAGTTGATGCTCTAATCTAATTCGATTATCTAGTTCTGTTTGCATTTGAAACATTTTATTGAAATTCATGCTAAAATCACTTCCTCAATCATAAATAATGAAACTTTTTATTTTTTTATTCGTACTAGTAAGAAAAGCGCAGAGCGCTCGGAGCTAGACAGTATTCAAAATTCAAAAACTTTATTCTTTCTTAATCTTTTAAGAAAAAGCAGAGCGCCCTACAGCAAGCAACTTAAAAAGTTCAAAACAATATATTACTTTTCAATTTTGTAATAACGATATTGCGTATATACTAATAATGACCTTTAGCTAGGAGTGATAACAATGGTTGTTTTCCTATTTCGAATTTTTCTTTTATTAGCCGTTTTTATTTTAGCATATAGTGCAATTAAATATTTAATCAATCCAAAACGAAAGCTTGAATTAGCACACGAAAAAAAGCTTTTTTACTTCTTCGATGATCGACAAAATATTCGCAAAAACTTTTTAACCACTTACCGCGGAGTTCTTTTCGAAGGAGAAAAATATTTAGGTACGACTGAAAATTCTTTTGAAGTAATCACGATCCAAATTTGGGCAAAAAATATAAATAATTTGCAAGGGTTAAATAAAGAAGATTTTTATTTTATTGAAAAAGAAATTTTAAGGGTGTATCCGAATGCTAATATTAACTGGAATAGCCCGATTAAAGAATTATTATTAAAGTAAAGAAAGCTGTAGATGTCTTCATAACGACATCTCAGCTTACATTTGCGAATAATATCCAATTAAAATAATTTGTACTAAAAAAAGTAACGGAATCCCTACTTTAAAAGCTTCGTGTTTTGTTTTATGGCGAAACATTCTCATGCCAAGGAATATCCCAATACTGCCACCTATAACTGCCAATATTAAAAAACTTTTTTCGGAAATACGCCATTGTCCTTTTATTGCTTTTTGTTTGTCAATATACATATAAACGAATGAGATCATATTGATCAAGAAAATATATGCAAAGAATAGCTCAATTTTCAATTCAGAAACCTACTTTCTATTAGTTGGATAGTTGTTAGGTGTTAGGAAGGTCAAAGAATTTAAAAACTATCTTTTCCTTTCCAACTCCGTGTACAAATAAAGTCACCCTCATAACCTGAGAGTGACTTTTAAAATTGTGTTTTAGTTAGTTTAAGCTTGATTTTGCTTTTGTTGCTAATTCAGCAAATGCTTTTTCGTCATTAATTGCTAAGTCAGCAAGCATTTTACGGTTTACTTCAATACCTGCAACTTTTAAGCCATGCATTAAACGGCTGTATGAAAGACCGTTAATACGAGCAGCTGCATTAATACGTGTAATCCAAAGCTTACGGAAATCGCGTTTCTTTTGGCGACGATCACGGTAAGCATAAAGTAATGATTTCATTACTTGAACTTGCGCTGTTTTAAACAATCTATGTTTTGAACCATGATAACCTTTAGCTAATTTTAATACTTTCTTACGACGACGACGAGCGACATAACCGCCTTTTACTCTTGGCATCGTGTTTCCCTCCTCAAATTCTCAACATTTAGTTGCAGAAATATTTATTTTTTGTACGTTAACATTTCACGAATACGCTTATAGTCTCCGCTAGTTACGATTGCAGCTTTGCGAAGTTTACGCTTTACTTTTGTTGACTTATTAGCAAATAAGTGGCTTGTGTATGCATGCGCACGTTTAAGTTTGCCAGTACCAGTCTTCTTAAAACGCTTTGCTGCACCTTTATGAGTTTTCATTTTAGGCATAGGTAAATCCTCCTTTATTCATTACTGCATTTTAATATCGCATGTTCTTTTGTAACTTATTTTTCTGCTTTAGGTGCTAAAACCAAGAACATACTTCGGCCTTCCATTTTTGGTGCCGCTTCAATTGTTGCGATGTCATCGCAGCCTTTTGCTAGACGTTCTAGAACATCTTTCCCGATTTGAGAGTGAGTAATTGCCCGACCACGGAATCGGATCGCTGCTTTTACTTTATCTCCTTTTTCAAGAAATTTTCTAGCATTGCGAAGTTTCGTATTAAAATCATTTAATTCAATTGTTGGACTTAAACGAACTTCCTTCACACTAATAATTTTTTGATTTTTACGGGCTTCTTTTTCTTTCTTTTGCTGCTCATATCTAAACTTACCGTAGTCCATAATTCGACATACTGGCGGTTTAGCAGTAGGTGCAACCATCACTAAGTCAAGATTAGCATTTTGTGCCATTTCTAAAGCTTCTTGTCTTGTTTTTACACCAATTTGATCTCCGTTAGGACCAATGAGACGTACTTCTCGGGCGCGAATGCCCTCATTGACTAACATGTCTTTACTAATAACTAGCCACCTCCATGGTTTTTAAAGCAAAATAACCTAGTTTTTTTTGAGTTAGAAAAAATGCATATTTACGACCTTACTCAATGGACCCAAGCAATTAGAAAAGCGCAGAGCGCTCGGAGCTAGACTTACCAAGTTTAATAATTATATACTTTCTTAAACATATAAATAAAAAGGTGTAGACGTACACGACGCCCACACCTAAATTGACTAAATAATAATCAACGTAATAACCTGCAAACTTTTTCGTCAGCCAGGTGAGAAGCGGGCGCTTCTTCTTGCATTGGTTCCATATTTATACACTCACTAAGTTACTATACCAAGAAGAATTTTACCTGTCAAGTTTTTCTTATGCTAACATCAGAAAAACTTTAGGCTTTCTGATAGTACAAAAAAATATTAGTTATACATGTTAATCAAGAAAATTACTTATTCATCTTAACAAGAAATAATGAAATATTTCAAGTGTTTTTTTTTAGAAAAGTGCTGAGCGCTTGGAGCTAGACATCTTACCAAGTTAAGTTAAAAAAATTTCTTAACGTATAAAATTAGATCAAGGGAATTATTCATTACATTTGTTGGGTATTTACCGTTTTACTGGATAAAAAAGAATGATTTGTTTCATACTTTTATTGTCTTTTATTATTTCTGCCCAATTACCCAAAACATTAAGAGGATGAAGGTGATCTTTTGCGAAAGTATCTGCTGTTAACATTCGGATTTTTATTTTGTTTTCATCAAGTGGTATCTAGTAATAGCGAAATCACACTTGAGGAAAAGTATTTGCCTAAATTTGAAGAAATTGAAAGTCAGGCGGTTACACAATTAAATAGTCTTATCGATGATGCATATATAGAATATGGACGAAAAAAGGAAAAGGGAGAGCTTACATTGCCAATTCTTTTTTTGTACCTTGAAAAAGGGAAGAAATTAGAAAGAGAAATCGATATCGCATTTCAAAACTTATTATCAGAAATGAAAACAGAATTAAAAAATAATGGAATGGATTTAGAGTTAGCAAAACAATATGAGCAGCAATATGTAAAATCAAAACGAAGAAATAAATTGCAAATATTAAAGAACGTTACCTTAGAAGGACATATTGTTAATTTCGAACGGAAATATTAATAAAAAATAGTTTTCTTAATTTCGTCAGATTAGAAAAACTTGGTACTTAAAATTTTTAACATCGTCGAATAAGCTCCTTGCTAAAAATTTATACTTTCCTAACGTGCAAAAAAGTTGACCAAAAATGGTCAACCTTTTTGTCAAGATCTTAGATTTATTTCACTTCATGTCCATGGAAGAACAGTGTATCGTGACAACGTGTACAAGTCATATCCTTCTCAGCAATGTTTAAATGTAACTTAACGACCTCGCCATCCCGCTTCTTATTTTCGATATTGTGGCAAGATAAACATTTTTCATTTGTTACTTCAGCACCATATTCAGTGTATGCGTTTGGATCCATTTTTCCAGTGATAGTACTAACGAGATGTCCAACACCATTCACTTTGTCTTTCAAGAAGCCTTCTCCGTGACAACTTAAACATTCAAGATTGGCATGAGGAGTATCAGCTCGAGATGATGAAAATTCTGGTGCATCATGACAATTTAAGCAAAAGCTACTTTTTGTCATTGCGCTAGTCGTGCTATTAGTGATAACAGATATAACTATCCCAGCAAATACAGCGCCTAAAATGATCAACCATAACTTCTTTTTTGACATAGTCATATCTATTCACCCTCTTTCCAAGGCGTAGCGCCAATATAAATTTTTTGACCGTTTGCTTCATAAAGTTCTTGCTCCCATGGCCAAATCGCTTCCCAACTATCTTGCTCAGCAGGTTTTCCATCTTTCTTCAGTGCCCAAACATATTTGTCAGGTGTTAGACCAAAGCTACGACCTTGGTCATCAAAGTTAAAGATGTGCTGGGCATTCGCTGGACGTCCACCTTCATTATCCCAGTTTCCATAGCCGAACTTATCCCAACCTGCAGCGCCATCTAAAACTTTCATTCTCTTCTCTGTCTCGAGACCGTGACAAGTAACACAGTTCGATTCCGGAGTTTCGCCTTTTGTAAATTTATTGTCTGGATTATTTCCAATGTTGTGACCGTCATGGCAGTCAAAGCAGGCCATCTGACCATGAATTGTTTCTCCACCCTTAATATGATCTTGTAAACGAATGTCCATATCCATTTGGTGGTCACGACGACCTTTTCCGTCGATCGAAGTTTGACGATTTCCTGTACCCCATGCTGGACGTGTATATTGCATAATGTCGGTATATTCAGTTATACCTAATTGAAAACCACGATTATCTTGTGCACCGTTACCATAAGCAATGTTTGTTTGCGGACGAGTGTGACATTGTTCGCAAACCATTTTGCGTGTCGGATCATCTTTCTCTAATTTAGCTGGGTTAATAATTGTTCCTTCTCGCAGTGGGAAGCTTGAATGCTCCAATCCAGGACCATGGCAGCTTTCACAGCTTATTTTTAAATCTGTAATAAAGAGATCTTTTAAATCTGCTCTTTGACCATTAATGTACTCTTCTTTTGCTTTCGCCCATGCATCTGGATTAAATCCAGTTGTATGACAGGAAATACACTTCTCTTGCCATGAACGAAATTCCCCGTAAGTTTTAATCTGTTGGTCTTTTTTCTTTAATTCAATAAATAAGAACTTATAGCCTGCTCGTTCTTTATTTCCTTCAAATTGAACCGTCTTCGACTTATCTAAAGTCCAAGTAATCCCACCATCTTCGGTAGTTGCTAAGTATGCTTCTTGTGGGGAACCATCATAGTAAATCATGTATCTTTGCTTACGATTTTGACCAATGACATAATCAACTTCATTTACCTCGTATCTTCTTGTCCCGACATAAAGTGTTTCCTTATCTTTTTCGTCAAGAATTAAATAAGCTTCCATTTCATCCCATCTATCCGGAACCCAATCCCAAATGTTTTTCAAGCCTGCTCCTTGGTTCGGACCTTCTTTTACTTTCATCGTGTGGTAAGACGTTTGCCATTTCTCATGTTCTTCTTCGTGACAATCCTTACATTTGTCAGCACCAACAAACTTATCATAATAAGATCCTGATGTTAAAAGTTCTAAATCAGCTGTTGTTGGATATGTTGGTTGTACGGGTTCACCACCAACAGTCTTATTATTGGCTGAACAACCTGCAGCAAATACAATTGTAATCATTACAAATACTGCTAGGATAAGTAACCGCATGCTTTTCATTTTTTTCCCTCCCTTGAGTTTTCAAAATCATTGTTTAAACTTGAACTACTAAAAATATGGAAGTAATTCTTGTTTAAACATATTTTCACATGAATTTACACATTGTTATATCAGAGAAAGTCACCTTTTTATTGCGACAACCCCTGAATTATTAATAAAGAAAACTCTAATTTTCCCTGATAATTTATTGGGGATTTTCCTGACAATTAGAAAAACTTGGCTTTCGCTAAAGAGATTCTTAGCAAGCGAATTGTGCTTGCTTAGAACCTCTTATGCTTTAGTGCAAGTCTTTTATGCTGAAGCCTTAGTTTTCTTATACTAGTTTCCTGAAATTTTCCACTACATCGAATAATCATCTTAGCTAAAAATTTATGCTTTCCTATCGTACGTAAAAAAGCCAGGCATCCCCGACTTTTATTCATTTATTGAAATTAGACCTTGTGCGACTGCATAGCGAACGAGCTCTGATCGTTTCTTCATATTTAATTTTTCACTTATTCTAGCTTTATGGGTTTCAATCGTTTTCACGCTTACAAACAACTCATCAGCAATTTCTTGGTACGTAAAACCTAACGCAACATACTTTAGGACTTCTTTTTCGCGGTTACTTAAAGGACATAATTTGACCTGAATCGGTTTCTTTTGAACTTCAAAAAAGCCTTTTAACAAATGACTTGTCAAAGTGGGATAAATATAGGGATCTCCTTGAAGAACTGTTTTGACTGCTGAGATTAGTTCTGTATCAAGAGCTTTCTTTAAAACATAGCCTGATGCGCCTGCTTTTAATGCTTTCTTTAAATAATCTTCTTCAGAGAACATCGTTAACATTAATATTTTTATACTAGGAAACGTTTCTTTAATTTGTTTTGTGGCCTCTATTCCGCTCATTCCAGGCATTGAGATATCCATTAGGATTAAATCTGGTTTCCAAAGGTTTGCTTTTTCCACAGCTTCTTCTCCACTTGAAGCGGTACCGATAATTTCCCACTCTTCAACTTTTGCTAATAATAGATAGATCCCAGATAATAAGATGCCATGATCATCAACTATCATTATTTTCGGTTTCACGATTCAATTCATCTCCCAATAAAATATCTTTAACGTAAACAGTAGTGCCGATTTCTTTGACAGATTCGATAATTAGCTGTCCACCAATTGATTTAATTCTTTCTTGCATCCCTTTTAAGCCAAGATGATCTTTCGTTAATTTTCCTTTGAGGATATTCTGTACGTCAAAGCCCACACCATCATCTTCAATAATTACTGACACAACGCCATTTACGTGCTTTAAAATAATACTAATATTCTCTGCTTTCGAATGGCGTGCTGCATTTGTTAATGCCTCTTGAATGACCCGATAAATGGTAACTTCATGTAATGGAGAAAGCCGAACTTTATCAAAACCGATTACTTGAATATCTACATCAAGCGGATATTTTTTCATATATTCAATCACATACTTCTTTATCGCCGGAAGCAATCCTAAGTCATCTAGGACACTAGGACGCAATGACCAAGAAATATAGTGAATTTCATCTAATGTCCTTTGAGTAACTTCCTTTAACTCAATTAGTTTTTGTTTCATTTCAACGGTAATCGGATATTCCTCAAACAATGTAAGCCCAACAATAATTGACGTAATTGATTGACTTGTTTCATCATGGAGTTCCCTAGAGATCCGTTTCCGTTCTTCTTCTTGGGCAGTAATTACACGTTCAAGAAGTTGCAATCTTAACTCTTCTTTATACTTAACTTCCTTCCATAATCTCACATTCTCAGCGATAACTGAGAGCTGACTAGCGAAAGAATAGATAAATTTTTTCGTAGTTTCATCAGGAATATTACTAAAACATACGTTTAACTGACCTACTATTCGATTATTCTTTATCGGTATATAGAGGTGTTTTCTTTCGATATTTTCCGAATGAAGCTTACATGAGGCACATTGACTCGTATCACACTTATTTTTCCCTTTAAAAGCAGCAATGCTTTCACCTGCCAATTCTAGTTCAATATAAAAACTATGTAAATTTAATTCATGCATTAACAGTTCAGCAGTATGATCAATATGCCGATTGAAATTTTCAATATCTACTGAACTAACAGCGAGTAGGTGGAGTAATGACAATTCACTATTTCTTAACTGCAAGACATTCAGGTAGTTTTTATTTTCGATTTTCTTTATTCTTAAGCGTTTGATCATCGTTTTAAACTCATTAGCCAGCATCCCAATTTCATCTTTTGAATGAATTTTCACTTTACAATCAAGATCACCTGCACCAACTTTTTTACTAACGTCCATCAAGTGTGTTAAATCACGATACATAACTCTTGTTAACATGAAGGAGATGAAAAATCCTATCGTCCCCACTAAGATTGTAACTACTATAATTAAAAATGTAATTTCACCAATTGTTTTATAGATTTGTTTTTCATTTAATCCAACTCGAACAAAACCAGCCTCTCCTTCTAAGATTGGGGCAATCACATCATGAATTGTACCTACCTTCGTTGGAATCGTTACAATTTGGTATGGGGAGACTGCTTCCCCCTCACGGAACAAATTACTTTTAATTAATTCATTGGAAACTTGAAATTGATGACCGAAGCTGTGAATAATAATATTTAATTTCTCATCGACAAGAAAAATGTATTCAATGTCAGGATTATTTTTTTTCGTATCTTGAATTAAGTTATGAAGATTAGAGATATCCTTTAATATGGCAAAGTCAGTACTCCTCGAACTTACGTCACTAGCAATCGAAATCGCTCGTCGATGTAAATCTTCACTTAATTCTATGACTAAAATTTCCCTTAAGATCACAGTCGAAGTTACACCCATTAATAGGACTAAACCAATCGTAATCCCTAGTAGTTTTGTTTTTACACTAATACTTTTTAAAGGAGTGATAAGTTGCAAATAAAAAAACTTCATTTGCTGTCTCCTAATTCAGCTAACATTTGGTTGATTGGTTCATATAGTTTATTTTCAGGTTTAATAAAATAATTTATGTTAAGTTTCTCTAAAGCCTTTTGGCCTTTATTATTTAGATGCATTGCTAATACAACGTTAGTCAACTTGCCTTTGACTGATTTATCTATATTTGAGCTAACGACAATTGGAGAATTTCCGACATAGGGTCCTTCACCAATGATTTTAATTTGCTGAATAAGGGGATTATTTTCAGCCTCTAATTGCTGATAAATATCTGAGTGAGTGGCACCACCATCGACTAATCCATTAGCGACAGCGATAATCGTATTGTCATGACTATACGTGTAATATGAATTGGAAAAATAACCATTTAGTTCATAACCTGCTTTTTTCAATTCATAGTTCGGAACTATAAAGCCTGAATAAGATAAGGGGTCGGAAAAAGCAAAACTATGTGATTTTAGATCTACGAAAGTTTCAAACTCAGAATCTTTCCTTACAATAATATAAGAGGTAAAAACTTTTTCTTGATTTTTAACTGGCATGGCAATGCTTTCAAAAATTCCAGACTGATTGCCAATAACAGCTAAATATGAACAAACTATGCCTGCGTCAATTTCTCCTTGTTCAAACAATTCTTTTATTTCAGCGTACGTTTGTTTTTGAATGATTTCCACAGGACGATCAAGCTCTTCCTCTAAATAGTTAATAAATTTATGATAAATTCGATGTGTCTCCCTAATCGATAAGATCGAAGCAATCGCAAACTTAAATGGTTCTTGTTCTTCTAGTACTACAGAACTAAATTTATTATTTGCCGATAATTCTGATGTAAGTGGAACAGCTTTTTTTTCTGTATGAGAGCAAGCTGAAACAAACAATAGAAAACACAAAAATACTCCTAAGTTTATAAAGTGGTGCATTGACATAGCCAATCCCCCTAAAATTTATCACTAACTTAAGTATATTAAACTGTCAGGGATTCTCCTAATTAAAAAACAACAGTTTTATGAAAAAAAGAAAAAAGCTATGAAATAATTCATAGCTTTCACTTCATTTCTTCTTACACCAAATTATTTTTTCGTGTAGAAATCTCTTCTTTTAAGTTGTTCATAAACAGTTCAAGCCCGATTGCTTCTGATTTTTGTTCACCGTATTTACGAACATTTACAGCATTTTCTTCAATTTCCTTATCACCTAAAACTAGTAGGTAAGGAATTTTTTGCATTTGTGCTTCCCTAATTTTATAGCCCATTTTTTCGTTACGCGTATCAATATGGACACGGACACCCTCCGCTTGAAGCTTAGATTTTACTTGTTTTGCGTACTCTAAATGAACGTCATTTACCGGAATAACTTCTACTTGAACAGGGGCCAACCATGTTGGAAATGCAGCCGCAAAATGCTCAACTAAAATTCCGAAGAAACGATCAATCGAACCGAAAATTGCCCGATGGATAACAACTGGATGGACTTTGTTATTTTTTTCATCAACATATGTTAAATCAAACTTCTCTGGCATTTGAAAGTCAACTTGAATAGTTGCACATTGGTGACTACGTTTTAGAGCATCTTTAATGTGGAAATCAATTTTCGGTCCATAAAATGCTCCATCACCTTCATTTAATTGGTATGGTAATTGTAAGTCTTCTAATACATTACGGAGAGCGTTTTCCGCTTGTTCCCAAAGCTTGTCATCGCCCATCGAATTTTCAGGACGCGTTGAAAGTTCAACAGAATATTCAAAACCAAATGTCGTATAAATGGTGTCAACTAGTTTAAATACTTCTTTAATTTCAGACTCAATTTGTCCAGGCGTGACGAAAATATGTGCATCATCTTGACAGAACGTGCGAACACGAATCATACCGTTTAAAGCACCACTTAATTCATGACGGTGAACTTGGCCAAATTCTGCCATTCGAATTGGCAGATCTCGATAAGAATGAAGCTCATTTTTGAAAATAAGCATGTGACCTGGACAATTCATCGGCTTCATTGCAAACTTTGTATTATCCACTTCTGAGAAGTACATATTTTCATGATAGTGTTCCCAATGGCCTGACTGCTCCCATAAACGTTGGTTCATCATAAATGGGGTGCGAACTTCATCATAGCCAGCTTTTCGTTGTAATTCTCGCGAAAGGTTTTCTAACTCTGTACGGACAATTTGGCCCTTTGGTAAATAAAATGGCATTCCAGGTGCTTCTTCTGAGAACATAAATAATTGAAGCTCTTTTCCTAGTTTACGATGATCACGTTTTTGCGCTTCTTCAATGAAGTGTAAATACTCATCAAGCTCGGCTTGTTTAGGAAACGCTGTTCCGTAGATTCGTTGCAACATTTGATTATCGCTATTCCCGCGCCAATAAGCTCCAGCAATACTCATCAACTTAAATGCCTTAATCTTACCAGTTGAAGGTAAATGTGGACCACGACAAAGATCAAAAAATTCACCTTGTTTATAAAGCGAAATTTCTTCGCCTTCTGGAAGTTCTCGGATTAATTCAACCTTTAAGTGATCATTAATCCCTTCATAAATTGCTAACGCTTCTTCACGAGTTATGACTTTGCGCTCAATCTTATAGTTTTCATTAATAATTTTCTTCATTTCTTTTTCAATTGCTGAAAGATCTTCCGGCTTTAAAACATGTTCCATATCAACATCATAATAGAAGCCATTTTCGATAATTGGACCAATACCAAGCTTAACATCAGGATATAAACGTTTTAAAGCTTGCGCCATTAAGTGAGCGGTACTATGACGATATACTTCTAGACCTTCCGTTGAATCTAATGTTACAATTTCCAAGCTTGTGTCTTCTGTAATCGGTAATAGCAGGTCAATAACCTTTCCATTTGCTTTGCCAGCAATTGCTTTTTTCTTTAACCCAGGGCTGATTGATGCGGCAATATCCTCCGTAGTTACTCCTTTATCATACTCCCGGATTGCTCCATCCGGAAAAGAAATTTTCACTTGTTCCATATTTGTACACTCCTTATTAAATAAAAATAAAAAACACCCATCCCAAAAAGGGACGAGTGCTAAACTCGTGGTTCCACCCTCAATTCTCACATTTAGACATAACCATTCACATCGTTAAAAATGTCGAATGCGACTCTTGAGCAAATAACGGTTGTAGCCGTCAGTAGATACTATTAATTCCCTACTGAAGTTCAGAGGTGGTAAGATCTATTTCCGTGTTAGGAAGCTCCCAGCAGTACTCCCCTCTCTTTGAACCGTAAAACAAAACTCGTGTCCTCATCATTACTTATTCTTGAATTAATTTTCCTATGTACGTTATTATATGAGTTTATGCTTAGAAAATCAAGTTTATGTCTACTTGATTTTTCAGGAAAATCTCCTACCACCTAAAGTAGTTACATTTGATAAGCTTAAATTATGAGGTTCTGTTTTACCGAAAATACTCTAAAGTGTGTCACAAAATTGATTTTATTTTTTTTACACTTTTCGCAAATTTTCCATTATAATTAATAATGAAAATCACTACAAGTTATGCTAAATGGGCCATATATTCTTTAATATATAGAAATATTTAGGAGGGAGAGGCACTATGCAATTATCAATGATGAAACGTGGGCAAAAAGGCAGAATTTTGAATATTGATCATTCTACATTACGAATTGAAGCGCTTCGTTTTGGAATTGGAATTGGTCAAAGTATCGAATGCTATGAAATTATTCCAGCAGGACCGGTTATTATCCGAAAAGGAAATCAGGAAATTGCAATTGGTCGGGAGCTAGCCAATGCGATTACCGTAACTACTCTATAAAAATAAAGAAAGAAGGAGTTTACGTTGAATTGTCACTGTACCCCACTACCTCTGAAAAAAGAAGCTAATTCTGAGTGGATTGCTCTTGTCGGTAATCCCAATGTAGGTAAATCAGTTATTTTCCATGCCTTAACAAACATTTATGTCGATGTTTCCAATTTTCCTGGAACAACATTAGATCTATATCATGGAAAACTGAACGATGATATTATTATTGATAGTCCAGGTATTTATGGTTTTTCCTCGTTTAATGATGAAGAGCGAGTAGCTCGTGATGTAATCATTCAAGCGGATCGCATTATTAATGTTGTTAATGCTACAAATATTGAAAGAGATTTATTTTTAACACAGCATTTAATTGATACAGGTAAGCCAGTCGTCGTTGTCTTAAATATGATTGATGAAGCAAAAAAACTTGGCATTCAGATCGACTCGCAAAAACTAGCAAAAAAACTTGGCGTCCCTGTTGTAGAAGTTGTTGCGATTAAAGGAATAGGGATTGAAACGTTAAAAAAGACGTTGAAAACCGTAAAAACAGGTCAGATTACTCCAATTGTGGCTGAACAATTAAAAGACGTTTGCCAAATGGAGATTAGTCAAGCAGAAAAACTTCTTTTGTTAGAAGGAGATCTTTCAATTTCTGAACAACTTAATGTGCAATTGACTAGCCAACTAGAAAAAATTTATACACACAGGCGTGATTATGTTGACAAAATTATTGCGGATGTGATCACCAAAAAAGATACAACTTCAAAAATAGGAGCTATCATTGGACGCGCCTTAATTCGTCCAATATATGGAATTCCTTTTCTAGTTTTGATGTTATTTGTTATGTATCAAGTAATTGGGGTATATGTTGCTCAAGATATTGTCGGACTTACCGAAGGTGTTTTCATGGGAGAAATTTACGAGCCATTTATTGTTTCACTCTTTACCGAAACATTCAAGATTAACGGAGATAGCATTCTTGGAACTGTTCTAGTTGGTGAATTCGGCTTATTTACGATGACCATCATTTACGTCTTCGGCCTATTATTACCGTTAGTATTTAGCTTCTATTTATTTTTAGCAATCTTTGAAGATAGTGGTTATTTGCCGCGTTTAGCTACGTTAGTCGACCGGGTTATGCAAAATATTGGTTTAAACGGACGAGCGATTATTCCAATGATTTTAGGTTTAGGTTGCGTCACTATGGCAACGTTAACAACGAGGCTACTAGGTAGTGAACGAGAAAAACGAATAGCGATCTATTTACTAGGATTAGCGATTCCTTGTTCTGCACAGCTTGCGGTCATCTTTAGTTTACTTGCTGGGGTGGGCGTTAGTTATTCGATGTTATACTTTGTTGTACTTGTCCTTATTCTTGTAATCGTTGGACAAATTTTAGATGCGACCTTAAAAGGGGATACAACTTCATTATTAATTGATATTCCACCAATGAGAATGCCACGTCCCGTGAATGTGTTGAAAAAGTCGTCTATTAAAACCTTTCACTTTTTAAAGGAGGCAACACCATTATTCGCCCTTGGAGCCATGCTAATTACTACCTTACAAATCACAGGTCTTTTAGATAAGATTTCTGATTTTTTAAAGCCTTTAACAGTTAATTGGCTAGGATTACCGGAGGGAGCATCAACAGCTTTTATTATGGGAATTGTGCGCCGTGACTTCGGAGCAGCAGGTTTAAATGATTTGTCGTTAACAGCTTTGCAAACAGTTGTTGCTTTATTAACAATCACTTTATTTGTACCGTGTATTGCCTCGATTTTAATGATTTTTAAAGAGCGACCGCAAAAAGAAGCTCTCATTATGTGGTTTAGTACTTTCTTTGTAAGTTTTCTTGTTGGGGGGACGCTATTTAAAATAGTTAGTTTGGTTCAACATTTATCTGAACAATTACAAGTATTAATAACACTCGGCTTCTTTATTAGTGTAAGTTTACTGCTTAAATTTGTTGTTGGTGCATTTAGCAATAAAGGAAGTGTCCAAGGAGATGACTACAAAAAATCAGCCTAATCAGCGAATTGTTTGTTCGACATGTGGTTTAGCTTTAACTACTTCTATATTAAAATGTCCGCGTTGTAACACTGTATTAGTGAAGCTTGAAGGATGTAGTGGAAGTTGTTTCAGTTGTATGATAACAAATGATAAATGCGACACAAAGCCAAGCTGAAAATTCCATGGAACACTAAAAAAACTGCAGAACGGCCACCTAAGCTAGTATGCGTTCAAAAGTTTATAAACTTTAAACTTATCTTTTAAAGTAAAGCCCATAACCGTGTTGGTTATGGGCTTTACTTGATAAAACGTTTGTTGTTGGAACTCCCAAGCTATACCTATGGTAAATTATCGCTGCTTCCTTTGTTTGCGTTTAATTATAATTTAATTACTTCTACAAAATGGATATGATGGTCTTCGCTTTCATGTACTTTAAACAAATACCCTTCGGTTTCAACTTCGGAAAATGTCTGTACATCAAAATTTTGTGTAAGAAACCAACCACCAAGTGTATCAACCTCTTCGTCTGAAAAGTTAGTCCCTAATAAATTGTTAACATCATCAATAAGGATCTTTGCATTTAAAATATAATGACCTTCCTTCAATTCCCTAATATCTGGAACTTCATCTTCGTCAAATTCATCCCTAATTTCTCCGACAATTTCTTCTAATATATCTTCAACTGTTACTAAACCTGATGTCCCACCATACTCATCAATCAAAATGGCAATATGAGTTCGTTCTTTTTGCATTTTTAACAATAGATCATGAATTGGAGTTGTTTCAATCACATAGATGATGGGGTTAATAAATGTTTCTATTTTTAAATTACTTTCCCAATCATTTGAACTAAGGGTAGCCGTTAAAAACTCCTTCACATTTATAAAACCAAGAATATTGTCTTTGTCGCCATCAATTATTGGATATCTAGTATAATTTTCAGTTGTAAGAATTTCCTTTACTTCTTCTATACTTTGATCTATAGATATCGTAACGACTTCTGTACGGGGTACCATAATTTCTTTGGCAATTCTTTCATCAAATTCAAATATATTATTAACATACTTTAATTCGTTCTTATTAATTTCTCCACTCTTATAGCTTTCAGATAATAAAATCCTTAGTTCTTCCTCGGAGTGAGCTAACTCATGTTCAGAAGCAGGTTTTAATCCAAATATTCCAATCAGAAATCGGGCAGAACCGTTCAAAAACCAAATAAATGGATACATTATTTTATAAAACCAGATAATTGGACCTGCAAACATAAGTGTAACAACCTCTGCCTTTTGAATGGCAACTGTCTTTGGAGCTAGTTCTCCAACAACGACATGTAAGAATGTAACTAAGGCAAAAGCAACTCCAAATGATAATAGATGTGTTATCGATTCATTTAGTTGAAAGTATTCAAATACAGGGTGTAAAAGTTTTTCAACCGTTGGCTCCCCTAACCAACCAAGTCCTAACGCTGTAATAGTTATCCCAAGCTGACAAGCAGATAAATATTCATCCAAATGGGTTACTACCCTTTTTGCTTGGATTGCCCCTTTCTTCCCTTCTTCTATTAATTGGTCAATGCGGGAAGTTCGAACTTTTACAATCGCAAATTCAATTGCCACAAAAAATGCTGTTAAAGCAATAAGTAATACAATTAAAATTAAATTCATTATCAATGTATTCGTCTTACAATCAGTAAGACTACACCTCCTAAGGTTTTTTTTAGTATTATCTCCAATTCTTAATTAAGCAATAATAATAGTGTTTGTATGAGTGATAAACTTTCGTGTGAAATATTTTTTTTTATATGCTTGATGTTCAATTTGTCATCTTCTTCTATACATTTAGTTAAAATATCAGTAACATCTTTTTCTAATCTCTGAATTTTTAACCTAAGTTCAAGAACATCAATTTCTTTGGATTTATTTAATAACAGTTTTCCTTTAATGTCCTCTAATGACATACCCCTTTTTTTATTTTGTTCTATAAAATGTAAGTCTTCAATTGAAGAATAGTCATAGTAGCGGTAATTCGAAGCGGAACGTTCTGCTTTTAACAGTCCCAGGTTTGTGTAATAATCAATGGTTCTCTTCGTTACGCCTGTTATTTCTGCTAACTCACCAATTCTTAATTTTCCTGCCCCAAAGAAATTACCCCCTAACCATAACGTAATAGTTTGAGAATAATTATAGTATGTAAGTTGTCCTTTTTCAAGTATTAGTTTTAATGGTCAGTTGTTAAAACTTTAGCCAAGCTAAAAAATTCAGCTTGGCTTTGTAAGGTTAGTATATTCTACATTGCTTCTCAAGTCATTTTATAACTATTCTTGCAAAACATCTCTTTATTAAATAACGTTACCCGTTCTTGAAAAATATTTTGAATCGATTGAATAACACTATGATCAACTTCATCACTATAAAGATAAATATGTGTTGGTGCGATGCTGACTAACGGGCTAATTACCATTTCTTGAACAGGAAGCCCTTGCTCAAACACAATTTCCCGGTCTAAGTAGTATTCAAGTTTTTCTTTGGAAATTGGTTGGTAAAACTCATCGTAAAAAGAAAAATGATCATCGACAACAAGATGAATGCACGTTAATTTAGGGGTTCGTTTTTTTATATAGTAGCGAAAGCTTTCTACTAAATTTTGATATTCTTGTTCAAGTTGAAATTCATCAATCGCTGTTTCCACACAGTCAATTAATTTATCTAAATAGCTCCGTAAGCGGAAAGTTAAAAATGATTCATAGCAAAACTTACAGTCTCTCGTTAAGAAATTCATAAAAGCATCATAGATAATTTTTTCTGTCATAAATAGTTTATTTACATTTGGAAGGTCTAAACGTTCACCTGCCAGAATCGATTTCGCCATCGCCAAAATTTGTAATTGTTCCTCAAGCTCATCATAAAAAAAGATATTATGTATGATATCTAATAGCCAAGTTTCTTCTCTTTTTTCAATCACATGTTTTTTCAGTACATCTGCTAAAATTGGTTTAATCGTTTCTTCAAATTCAAAGGAATCATCTACTTTTATAATCAGGCGATTGTTTGCTAACGATAGTTCAACAACTGCGCTCTTAATAAAGGCATGTAAGCCAGCTTTAAAGTTCTTAAAAAAGTAATACCGATCGAGCTTATTTTGGAAATAAATCTCTATCACTGAAAGCCCCTCCCACGACAATTAGACGCAACCTACCACCTAGTGTTCGTTTTTTACTATATGTATATGGGAGCTTATCCTAAAAAATGCTTAAATGTTTTTTATTTGGTGTCTGACACCCTTCGTGAGTGACCCATAGTTTTCTCTTTCAATTATGAATAAAATTATGTATAATGGAAATATAATAAAAAAAGAGAAGCGTTGGAGCGCTTCTCAATGCAACCTCTACCGTCAGGGTGGTGGTTGTCAAACTAATGTGTTTATTTTTGAGAACCACCCCTTTGCTTGCGACGGCGTAGGGTGGTTTTCTTGTTTTCTAGTATGTTATTTCGAAAGTAATAAGCACCTACTTCACGTGCTATTCCCTTCAAAGTTTCTCGGAGAAATCCAAGAAATGTTTCCATGATTATCACCTCCTTTCCTATACAGAAAGAAGTGTAACAACCAACCACCCTCAAAATATTCAGTTGCTCTTTTATTTTGTCATAATCTTACAAACCACTATCCTTATAATCTTCGACAAATCTTGGGTGTAGACAGGCACCAAAGCATTATATTTTGAGCGTTTCACCTAGCTTCAAGATTTTTAATTTTTCCTTTGCGATCATGGCGCTTTCCCATTTTGCTTCTAAGCGGTCTAAAGCTTCCTTAGGTGTATCGTCCGCTAAGCGAAAGGCGTCATAATGCATCGGCACAAAAAAGTTCGCCCTTAAATCAAGGTAGCCTTGGACAGCTTCTTCTGGTGTAACGTGCTGCTGCTTCATAAACCATTCAGGTTCATATGCTCCAATCGGCATTAAAACGTAATCAATTGTAAACTTTTTTCCGATTGTATTGAACCCATTATGATAGCCTGTATCGCCCACAAAATAAACGGTTTTCTTTGCTCCTTCGACCATCCATCCACCCCATAAAGAGGCGTTTAGGTCAAATAGTGTTCTTCTAGACCAATGTTGGGAAGGAATAAACGTAATTTTTGCATCTTTGTGATACATAGAGTCCCACCAAGATAATTCCTTCACTTTCGTTAGTCCCTTTTTCATAAAGTCAGACTTTAACCCTTTAGGAACTAAATAAATTGGGTTTCCTTTAAGCTTTTTAATCGATCGATAATCAAGGTGATCATAATGATTATGTGAAATTAGCACAAGATCAATTTCAGGCATCGAAGCAATTGGTATTCCTGGTTTTGCTAGCCGTTTCTCGAAACCCATTCTTGAGGCCCAAACTGGATCTGTCACAATATTTAAGCCAGCAATTTGGATTAAAAACGTTACATGTCCAATCCAAGTAATGGCAGGTTGCTCTCGGTTATGACAAATAAACTGAGAATCAACTTCATCAATAGTTGGAACGACAAACGAAAGATCCTTCCTTGTCATCAGTCTATTAATACGCCATTTAACTAAATCTTTAACACTTACTTTCTCAACAGCTAAGAAATTCTTAATTTCGTCTAAAATAGGAATCGCTCCTAACATGAAGGACTGTCTTCCAATGCAAACAAACTTTTGCCCAATGATTCGTACGCCCTACATGGACTTTTTGTTAAAAATGTCCATGTAGGGTGTCAGACACCAATTTTTGTTTCTTCCTCGTCAAATACACGAAGGATATCATACTTTGTATTGCGTTGTGCGGGGATTTTTCCGGCTTCACGTATCAAGCGGATAATTAAATTTGTATTTACTTTATACGTAGCGCCTGCTGCTGAGACGACGTTTTCTTCCATCATTGTACTGCCAAAGTCATTACAGCCGTAGGAAAGTGATTTTTTACCAATTTCAGGACCCATCGTTACCCACGAAGCTTGTAAATTCGGAATATTATCTAAGAACAATCTCGAAATCGCTAAATTTTTCAAATATTCTTCTGGTGTTACTCTTTCTGCTTTTAGATTCGTATTATCAGGCTGGAACGTCCATGGAATAAAAGCTAAGAAACAATTCGCCTCATCTTGGGCATCTCGAATTCGCTGCAAATGAAGGGCACGTTCATGGAAAGATTCGCCCAAGCCAATGACCATTGTCGCTGTTCCATGCATCCCGACTTCTTTGACCATCTTCATACACTCGATCCATTTTTCCCACGGGCCTTTTTTCTTACTAATCTTTTGTCTTGTCCGCTCATCTAAAATCTCTGCTCCGGCACCTGGTAGTGAATCCAGTCCTGCTTCTTTAAGCTGCAATAGTACTTCTTTTAAGCTTAAACCTGTAATTTCAACTAGCTTCCAAGCTTCAGCCGGAGAAAATGAATGCATCGTAATGTTTGGAAAGCGTTGTTTAATTTTTTTTAGGAGATTTGTATAATAGCTTAACGGAAGATCCGGATGGGTACCGCCTTGCATCAAAACTTCTGTTCCTTCAACAGCAACCATTTCTTCGATTTTTTGTAAAATAACATCATCTTCTAACACATAGCCATCCTCATGCCCTGGTGGACGATAAAAAGCACAGAAACGACAATACGTATCACAATAGTTTGTATAATTAATATTTCTGCCAATCACAAACGTTGTTACCGGTTCTGGATGCCACTTTTTCATTACTATATTAGCTGCTGCACCAATTTTCTCAATTTCATCACTTTCATATAAACGAACAGCATCTTCAATTGTTAACCGTTCTCCGTTGATCGTACGTTCAAGAATATGCTCAATTGTCATAAAAAACCCCCATCTGCTAAAGTAGATAAGCTCTATCATTCTAGTAATCCAATTACATAGGTTCTTTTATCATCCTATCATATTTCTACTAAATTTAGAATGTATTAGCTTAGAGTATCATTGGTAACTATACTTACGTCTGTCGGCGATTTTTTCCTTCTATATAAATTGGCTCGGCAAAATGACGAATGCGCTCCATGATCCGTTTTGATTTCAGCTGCTCAATTCCCCCTTTTTGGGAATAGGCTAGATGCTCTTCTAATTCTTCAAAATCGTAGTTTGAAGTATATAACGTTGGTAATTTTTCGAGCATTCGATGTTGTAAAATAACACCTAAAATGTCATCACGAACCCAACTGGACATTGTTTCCGCACCAAGATCATCTAGCATAAGGACTGGCACATTTTTCACGATATCCAACTTCTCGTTATATGAACCATCGTGAATGCCACTCTTTAACTCTCGGAAAAAATCAGGTGTATACACGAGCATGGATGAAATGTTACGTTCAGCTAGTTCATTAGCAATAGCCCCGAGTAGATACGTTTTTCCTACCCCAAATTTCCCGTGAAAATAAAGACCCATACCATTTTCTCCTGGATTCGTTGTTGTAGCAAATTCGACAGCTTTGGCAATCGCTACAATTCTTGAGCGATTGTCTTGGTCAAGTTTGGCAAAAGTAGCGTTAAGAATTTCCTTTGGAATGAATAAGCTTTTGATGAGTGTTTGCTGACGTTGACTTTCTTCGGCCATCATTTTTTTGGAACATTTGTTGTAGCGAATCTGAATTTGCTCTCGTTCGATAAATAGTTCTGGTTGATAGCCTTTTATCATATTTGCACATGTTTCGAGGCTCAGACATAAGGAACATTGATTACGTTCGTTTCGATATTCAAATAAGCGAGCAATACTACGATCAAGTTCACTTTGTGAAAGTGGAGGATTTTTCTGGATAAAATCAATAATTACTCTATCTTTCAGAATTTCTTCCTTTAAATGTTGGAATTGAGCTAATAACTTACTTGAACTATTTATTTTTTGTAACGTTTCTTGGATTGATTCCATCAACTACACCTCCTCATTCCGTTGTGATTTTAACCGTTTCAATTTTTCTTCTAAATCTGCTTTTATTTTTGTTAAATCATCTTCTTGTTGTTTTGGCAGTGAATCTGTTTGTTCTTCTGTTAACCATTTTGGCAAACGTTCTTTTCTAATATAACGATTAGTTGTTACTTGCTTTTGCTTCGCTTGATTGTTTTCTTTTGTTGCAGCTATTTCCCCACTATTTTGCTCTCGTTCTAGTCGTTTTTTGTATTCGTTCTTCGCTAATTCCATTGCTTCTTGAACTGTCTTTACATTTTTTCGAGCCCATTGACCTGCGATTTTCTCTACATAGGATTTAATTAGTTTCATATCATTAATTTTTAAAATAAAATCAATCAGGACGTTAGCCACTCCGGGGAGAAGCTTATAATCTAGCAATAATGATTCAACAATTTTCATATCACTTAATGGGACCTTGGCTCCTTCTGAACGACTTTCTAAAAGAGTTAGAGGTGATTCTGTTTCATAAAATAAAATCATTTCCTCTTTCTCATTCGTTGGCGTTTTTCCGGTCATTATTCGATGCTTCTCAGGTTGAGTTCGTAACCCTAAGCCTGGCGGCTCACTTTCATAAGTGAATTTATACCAGTTTTTCACCTTTTCTCGCAGGACATTAAGGTCAACCGTATCATCTTGAAGCAGTGAATCTTGAATAATTTTGCTCATTTCATATGGATCAATTCGATAAACAAAAGCTAAACGAACAATCGCCTCTTTAACTGTTTCTGTTAGTAAAGAAGTTGAATCAATCATATTTGATAAATAGGCCGTTAATAATGAAAAATCGAATGTTTCTTCTAGTATGTTGTACGTATCTTTTGTGTTCTCATTAGAGATGATTACTTGATTAGGATCAATCGCTAATGAAGCAGCTAACTCGCCTTGCTGTGATGATATTTCTGAATGATGTAAAGATGTAAATACCTCACTAAATGATAACGTAATATCTTGATATTCCTCGATACTCACTTTATTAATTGTAAACCGTTCTCTTAGCTGTAGATAACGATATTTTCCGACTCGATTATATAAATAAACACTTAGAACATCATCTTTAAAAAATTCTTGTGGACTAAACGGTTTTTGTAATTCGTATAAATAGATGATATTGTCATCTTTCTTTTGCTTAAAAACATTTAGAAGGCCAATTCCCTCTAATTTTTTTCGTTCCTCATAAATTTTATCTAACGGTAAACCGAGCATTGTCATTAACGTTTTATGGGTTGTTTCTTTACTTTCATACTGATCTCTTTCTAATTCACTTAATAGTGCAAAAAAAAGACTATGGGCAATTGCCCCAATAAGTGGCTGGTATAAAAGGGTAATCATTTTACGATCGAAATCGGTAATATATGAATTGGTCTGAACAACATAACGATCGACAGGTAATAAATGCATCCAATGTAAAGCCATTTTTAATCACCTAAATCTATAATATTCCAAATCTATTTTATTAAGAAAAGCGCAGAGCATTTATAGTAGATAAAAGTAAAAAGAGCCAAAGATTTCGATCTTAAGCTCATTTTTATTTTGATTCTGCTTTTTGTAAGAGATCTTTTAATTCATTGATAAAGACATTTATATCTTTAAATTGACGATACACAGATGCAAAGCGGACATATGCAACATCATCAACAGTTGCTAAATATTCCATTACAATTTCACCAACATCTTCACTCTTTACTTCGGGAGTTCCAACGTTTCTTAAATCTTTTTCAACTTTGTCGACAATTTCCTCTAAATTTTCAAGTGGTACTGGACGTTTTTCACAGGCTCGAATCAGACCACGGAGAATTTTCTCTTTACTGAATTCTTCGCGATTCCCGTTTTTCTTAACAACAATTAAGGGTGTTACTTCAACCGTTTCAAAAGTTGTAAAGCGAAAATTGCATGCTTCACATTCCCGTCTTCTTCTAATTGAACGACCTTCGTGACATGGTCGTGAGTCAAGTACTCGAGAGCCATTATGATCACAGGCTGGACAGCGCATACCCATCATCTCCATCTATATTTCCTAAACAATTCAATCTAACAACTTGTCTATGTTAATGATATAAAAAAAAAGAAGTAAGTACAAGTAAGAGTTTTTGGAATAAAAAAAGAGATGTTATAATAACACCTCTTTGCTTTTTGGCTTATAGTGCAGTTACTGTTGGTTTCCCAACATGGATTGGTCCCATTCCTCTAGGCACTTGTACATGTTCAATCGTTGTGGCTTCAAGTCCTTTTGAAATATAATCGGATGCGACGTTAGGGTCAATACGATCACCACAAGTATAAACATCAATGCTTGCATACCCATGTTCAGGAAAACTGTGAATGGTTAAATGCGATTCAGAAATAATGACTACACCACTTACTCCGTGAGGTGCAAACTTATGAAATGCCACCTCTCGTACTTCCGCTCCAGCTTCTAATGCTGCATCAACAAATAACTGTTCAATAAAATTCATATTATTCAACTTTTCTACATTGCAGCCCCAAAGTTCGGCTATGACATGACGTCCCATTGTATCCATAGTTGAATCCCCCTTCGTTAATTATTCATGCCTTCTCAAGCATGCAGGAAGTTTGATTACTACGGGGGAAAGTTAGTCCAAAGAGGTCCTAACCCTTTCAAGTAACCAAGCTAGCCTTAATTGCTCATTATGAAGTTCACGAAAATTAGTATACTTGTTTTGCAATTCATTTGCAATAACATATACAATTTTTTTCAAACGAAGTATTTAATGAAGCAAATTTACTATTCCCTTATATCATTTACTTAATGTAAAGAAAACTTGGCAATGCCAAGCCCTCGGGCGCCGGCTGAGCCTTAGTTGCACTTATACTTAGGACCTAAAATTTTTAGCTACGTCGAATTAACATCTATGCTAAAATTTATACTTGCCTAACGTGCAAAAAAGCTTCTAAGCAAGCGACTTTGGCTTGCTTAGAAGCTTTTTTTCCTTAAGTGCAAGTTCTTAATGAATAAAAAAATATTAAGAAACAGCAATTCCAGCGTGTTTTGTAATTTCGTTAGCAACAATATTAACGAGATCTACAACGCGACATGAATAACCCCACTCGTTGTCATACCATGCTAATACTTTTACTTGTCTTTTGCCCATAACCATTGTTGATAAACCGTCAATAATCGTTGAATTTTCGTCTCCATTAAAGTCAATCGATACAAGCGGTTCAGTCGTAAAACCTAAAATCCCTTTTAGCGAATTATTTGCCGCTTCTTGTAGCACTTTATTTACGTCTTCAATCGTAACGTCTTTTTCAACATTCACAACTAAGTCTACTAAAGAAACGTTAGGAGTTGGTACACGTAAAGCTAAGCCATTCAATTTCCCTTCTAACTGTGGAAGCACTAATGCTAAAGCTTTTGCTGCTCCTGTTGTCGTTGGAATAATTGATTGAGCGCATGCTCTTGCTCTTCGTAAATCTTTATGAGGATTATCAATATTTTTTTGATCATTTGTATAAGAATGAACAGTTGTCATTAATCCGCTTTCAATTCCAAATGCTTCATCAATTACTTTCGCAACTGGAGCTAAGCAATTTGTCGTACAAGATGCATTAGAAATAATATGGTGTTTTTCATGATCATAATTTTCGTCATTTACACCAACAACAATTGTAATATCTTCATTTTTACCTGGTGCAGTAATAACAACTTTTTTCGCACCTGCTTCAAGATGGTAAGAAGCTGTTTCTTTAGATTTGAATTTCCCCGTAGCTTCAATAACAATATCAACATTTAGTTCTTTCCAAGGAAGCTTCTTTGGATCACGTTCACTAGTTAATTGAATTGTCTTTCCGTTTACAGAAAGTGTAGTTTCAGATTCTACTTTCACTTCACCTTGAAATTTCCCATGAATACTATCATATTTAATTAAGTGAGCAAGTGTTTCTGCCGGATAACTTGCATTAACCGCAACGATTTCTACAGTATTATCAAGAATTGCTTTTCGAAACACCATTCTTCCAATTCTTCCAAAGCCATTGATTGCCACTTTTACTTTCATTTATGATATCCCTCCACAATAATATGCCATACTAAACATTATGTTCTCTTAATTAGTATAACATATAATCCGGTTTTATGAACATCATTTTTGTCTAAGTTCCACAAAAATAAATGGAAATATTAGTGAAATAAAAATGGAATTAATTAGTTTTGGGTTAAACTAGATTCTCATAAACAATCCCATTTTTTTAAGATTGATACTAATTGTTGCTTTGTTTCTTCAAAAGAACGGTGGTTATGGATTACCTCATCAGCAAGCGAAATTTTTTCTGTTAATGGCATTTGGGCTGCAATTCTAGCAGCTACTTCCGTATCTGTAAATTGGTCTCGTTGTTTCAAACGCTCTTTTTGTAATTCGAGATCAACGTAGACAACGATAATTTTTTCAACCATAAAAGTTAATTTACTTTCAAATAACAGGGGAATATCAAGCACTATCGTTTGATAGCCTTCATTTTTTAACTGCTTTACTTTCTGAAGCATTCTGTTACGAATCGCAGGATGAACAATTTCGTTTAATAACAAACGCTTTTTTTCATCATGAAAGACAATTGCCCCTAGTTTTTTTCGATCTAGGGACCCTTCATTGTTGATAATTTCTGTTCCAAATTGTTCAATAAGTTGTTGAAACGCCTCTTCTCCTTTTTCAACAACTTCCCTAGCAATTAAATCAGCATCAACGACTGGGATTCCTTGACTTTTAATCATATTTGCGACGGTACTTTTTCCACTGGCAATTCCACCGGTTAATCCAATAATCATAATTAATCTCCTTATTTAAACATTACAAACGAAAAATTCCTAAAATAATTAGTACTACTCCTGGTATGAATGAGAATTTTTGGATGATTTCCGAATCTGAAAAAGCATATCCACTTTTCATCCCAAATGTGACACATAATGCACTCATTAAAGCTACACTTACTGCCATCAATAGTGGTGAAAATCCGATTAATGCAGCTCCAATACCTGCACCAAAAGCATCAAGAGAAAGGGCAATTCCTAAGAAAAAAGCTTCTCTACCTGTAATCGTTCCTGAGTTATCAAAATCGGCTACCATTGGTTTCCGTAATATTTTAATGACTACGCCTAAAACTTTAATTTCAAAGTTTACGATCACATCATCTTCATGATTTTTTTCATCTTTTTTTACAGGTCGATAAATTTGGTAAAGAGCCCATGCTCCAATTATGATTAAGATTAAACCACCTATCGATTCGGCTACTTTTGGCGATAAATATTGACTAATCAAGTTGCCAAGTAACATGGCGAAAAGAATCGAAATTGCTGAACAGGAAGCAATAAAAAGCAACGACTTAAAAGGCAACTTCATTTTCCTTAATCCATACGTTAATCCAACGCCAAAACTATCAAGACTTACTGCCAACGCTAATAAAAGTAAGGAAAGAATTTCCACCATATCATAAAGCTCCTTCCAACCACTGATACGATAGTATATTGCTAATGCCCATCCAACGTACCTTACTTTTTTAGTGTCTTGTATCCAGTTTTATGTTTTTCATAAGGGATCCTTTCACAGTAATTCTTATAACTGACAGTTTGGACAGTAATGAGTTCCTCTTCCAGCAACGCTTGTTTTTTCAATTAGCTTTGAACATTCTTTACATGGTGAATTTTTCAGACCATATACGAACAGTTGTTGTTGAAACATACCGCTTTCTCCTTGACCATTGACATACGATTTAATTGAGCTCCCGCCTAGTTTAATTGCCTCAGATAAGGTAGCCTTTATTTCATGATGGAGTTTTACAATTTCTTTATCGGCTAAATCCTTACCAATTCGTTTCGGGTTAATCCGCGAACGGAATAATACTTCATCAACGTAAATGTTTCCTAAGCCAACTAATTTTGTTTGATCGAGTAAAGTTGCTTTGATCGTTCGATTCGTTCCACTTAAGAGATCCTTTAGTTGTTCAGGAGTAAACGTTTCAGCTAAAGGTTCGATACCAAGCTTTACTAATGGCAGTTGTGTTTCTTCTTCTCCTTTCATAAATAAATGCATAGTTCCAAACTTGCGAACATCACGATATCTAAGCTCTGTTCCGTCGGTAAAGGAAAATATGACATGGGTATGTTTATCAATAAGCTCGTCTTTTTCATATAAGCCATAACGTCCTTCCATACGTAGATGGGAAATTAACACATAGTCAGCAAAAATGATTTTTAGAAATTTCCCTCTTCTTTGAATATCATTGATTGTTTGTCCAACTAGCAATTGACAAAACTGAGCAACATCATTTGGTTTTTTGATGATATTTCCCCAATGTACGCTGATTTCTTTAATTTTCTTCCCAATCACCAGCTGTTGTAACGTACGTTTCACTGTCTCCACTTCCGGTAATTCCGGCATCATATTTCCCCCTTTCCTTATTATAGGATAATCTCGTTTCCTTCTTCATAACGAACATTTATTTTGCATCATACCATGAACAACCATATGCATATTCTACTTTTAAGGGAACTTTAAGCATAATTGCTGATTCCATCACTTCTGGGACAATTTTCTTTAAAATTTCTAACTCAGTTTTTGGTGCTTCAAATATTAACTCATCATGTACTTGTAAAAGAAGTTTTGCTTTTAAATTTTCTTGTTCTATTCGTTTTGTGATATCGACCATTGCTTTTTTGATGATATCAGCTGCTGTACCTTGGATTGGTGTATTCATCGCCGTTCGTTCAGCAAAGCTGCGCAAATTAAAATTCCTGCTCGTAATTTCAGGAAGAAAGCGACGACGATTTAATAATGTTGTCACATACCCATTCTGCCGTGCTTCTTCAACAATTGAACCCATATAATCGCGAACACCAGGAAAGCTCTCTAAATAGCGCTCAATAAATTGTCCTGCTTCTTTTCGGGGAATCCCTAAACTTTGTGATAATCCATAGTCACTAATTCCATAAACAATCCCGAAATTGACAGCTTTCGCACTGCGACGCATTAAGCTCGTTACTCCCTCTGCCTCCACGTGAAAAACGTCCATCGCCGTTTTGGTATGAATGTCCATTCCTTTATTAAAAGCTTCTATTAAGTTTTTATCATTGGCAATATCGGCTAACACTCGTAATTCAATTTGCGAATAATCAGCGGCAAAGATGATCCAATCAGGATTGGACGGTACAAATGCTTGGCGGATTTTTCGACCTTCCTCTAAACGTATTGGTATATTTTGCAAATTAGGCTCAGTAGAACTTAAGCGCCCGGTTTGAGTTAATGCTTGGTTAAAGATCGTATGAATTTTTGCTGAATCACGATGGACAACTTTTAGTAAACCTTCAATATAAGTTGAATTTAACTTCCCTAATTGACGATAATGAAGAATATTTGGAATAATCTCGTGTTTATCTGCTAGTTTTTCCAATACTTCCGCAGAAGTTGATGCACCTGTTTTTGTTTTCTTTATTACTGGCAAGTGCAATTTGTCAAATAATATTTCTCCTAGCTGCTTAGGTGAATTAATGTTAAATTCAACGCCCGCAAGCTGGTGTATTTGTTTTTCTAGTATGTTCAGCTGATCAGCTAAATCCTCTCCCATTTTCTTTAATTGTTCGATATCGACATTGATTCCTGACATTTCCATTTTTGCTAAGATCATCGCCAACGGCATTTCTAATTCATAGAAAAGTTGATTCAATTGTTCTTTCGTTAACTCAGCACTAACTTCTTGTTTTAATGCAAAAATGGCATTTGCTTTTTTTACAAGGTGTTCTGCTAATACATCTGTCGAGGGAATCTTTCGTTTTGCACCTTTTCCATAAATAGCTTCATCAGTAGCAACAATCCGTTTGCCTTTCTTTTTGGCAATGTCAGCTACTTCGTTAAAAGTGGCCGATGGATCAAGGAGATAAGAAGCAATTAGCAGATCGAAGTCAATTCCTTCTAGTTCAATTCCCTTCCAACCTAAAGCAACTACCGCTCGTTTAGCATCAAAAATCGCTTTTTTGGCGTTCTGATCTTTTGCCCATACTTTAAACGTATCACTTGTTAAGGCCTTTTCTGGTGAAATAAAGTAACGTCCTGTTTCATTGACAATTCCAAAGCCAATAATGTCAGCCTGATGATAATTTTCTCCTAATACTTCGACAACAATTGCCGAGTGTTCAGTAAGCATTTCTGGATGAATTTCATCAACAATCGTAAACTCCAGCTGTTCGATTTCTTCTTCTAAATCCGTTTCTACTACATCAAAGCGCTCCAATAATGATTGAAAGTCGAGTTCTTTAAACAAATTAATAACCTTTTGTTCCTCAAACTTCCCAAAAAGCAATTCTTCGATTGCAACGGTGATCGGTGCATCACAGCAAATCGTCGCCAGCTCTTTACTCATTAACGCCTTTTCTTGATTTTCTATTAAATTTTCCTTTAACTTTTTCCCTGAGACAGCTTCAACTGCCTCAAGAATATTTTCAACAGAAGCAAACTCCTTTAATAATTTTATCGCTGTTTTTTCTCCAATGCCTGGAACACCAGGAATATTATCTGATGGATCCCCCATCAATCCCTTCATATCAATAATTTGCTTAGGAGTAATCCCGTATTTTTCGAAAACAAGATTTTCGTCATATATTTCTACATTGGAAATCCCTTTGCGGGTTAGAGCAACAGTTACCTTAGGTGAAACAAGCTGAAGCAAATCTTTATCGCCTGAGAAAATCTTGACTTCCCAATTTTCTTGTTCATTTACTTGTTTAGCTAATGTTCCGATAATGTCATCTGCCTCATAATTTTCGATTTCATATCGCTTTATTTGATATGCATCTAACAACTCCCTAATTAACGGAAATTGTTCTGAAAGTTCTGCTGGTGTTTTTTGTCTACCACCTTTATACTCAGAAAATGTTTTATGACGAAATGTTGTTTTTCCTGCGTCAAAGGCCACTAACATATGTGTAGGCTTTTCTTCTTCAATAATTTTTAAAAGCATCATTGTAAAGCCATAAACGGCATTTGTATAAACTCCTTTTTCATTGTTTAATAAAGGTAAAGCAAAAAAAGCGCGGTATGCAATGCTATTTCCGTCAATCATTACTAACTTGTTAGTCAATAATGCCACCTCGATTCATTGAGATCTATTACACTGTATTTTAGCATGTTTTATCACCAAATTGAAAAGGATGACTCAAGTTTGAGCCATCCAACCGTTTATTTAGTATTTCCCATTAAAATTTGCGCGTATGGCGAATTAGCAGGTAATACAATGACCGTTTGATCATCAATTGTTTTCTCATAGCTTAATAGAGTTCGATATAAGTTATAAAACTGAACGTCTCTCCCAAAAGCTTTGTTGTAAATTTCCGCTGCGCCCCCTTCTCCTTGACCGATAATTTCATTTGCATCAGCATTTGCTTTCGCCAAAATTTCTTTTACTTCGCGGTCAGTTTTTGCTTGAATACGATTTGCTTCTGCATCGCCTTGTGATAAGTAATCTTGAGCAATCGATTGACGTTCAGATATCATTCGCCGATACACCGCTTGCTCGTTCTCTTCTGGTAGATCTGTTCGTTTCATTCTTATATCAGTTACCGAAATTCCATATTTATCTCTTGCTAATAATTCATTTACTCGATTTAAAACACGGTCATTAAAACTGCCTCGAGAAGATTTTTCTTCATTAATTATTTCGTCATAATCTAACTGGCCTAATTCTGCTCTAATAACTGAGTAAATAAAGTTCATCATAATTGTTTCTGCTCGCTCAATCGTTCTAGCACTTGCAATCATTGCTTGTGGTTCATCGATTCGCCATACTGCATAGTTATCAACAAGAACTCGTTTTTTATCACGGGTATTAATTTCAGTTGGCTCGACATCCAAAATCATTTGTTTTTTTGTTAATGTCGAAACAGACTGGATAAATGGAATTTTATAATTTAAACCAGGTTGATCTTCAACCCGAACTACTTCACCAAATTGTCTAACTATTTTATATTCGCCTTGTTCGACAATATAAAGGTTAGATATGCCGATCAATAATAATCCAATAAATACTATTAGTAGACTTCCTAGTTTCACATACTTTTTCCATTCATCTGTTGGCTTACGCTCATTCAAATCAATAATTTTATCACTCATTCATTTCCACTCCCTTCTTTAGAAGTTTTTGTATTAGTAGGTGGGTTTACTTCTGTAGTTTTTTCAAGGGGCTTGATTGGTAAATATTTTACAGTATCACTACTACTATCCATAATATAAATTTCTGTATTTGGCAACACTCTTTCTAAAGTCTCTAAAACTAGTCGCGTTCTCGTAACCTCTGGATTAATTAAATACTCATTATATAAAGCATTAAATCTCGCTACATCCCCCCGTGCTTGTTCAATCCGTTCCGCTTTTGTCCCTTCTGCTCTTGAAATGATCGCATCTTTCTCCCCATTTGCTTCATTTATCTTTTGATTACGATATTTATTCGCTTTATTGATCTTCGTTAAACGTTCCTCACGAGCATCAGTAACTTCTGTAAATGCTTTGCGAACATCTTCGTTTGGTAATTCAACATCTTGAAGCTTGACATCCATAACGGAAATGCCAATATCATATCGTTCTATTAACTCGACCAAGTAGTCCCAAATTTTCGCTTCAATTGCAGGACGCTGATCTGTTAAGGCATCATCAATTTTTGAATTACCAATAACGCCACGTAGGGAGGCTGAGGTTGCACTATATAAGATTTGTTCCGGATTATTAGAGTTAAATAAGAACTTTTCTGGACTTGTGATTCGCCATTGAACTACTAAATCAGCAAGTAAAATATTTTCATCGCCAGTGATCATTTTTGCTTCCTCTGGATTTTCTACTACTTCATCTTCAGTTTCCTTATAACCAACAGTTGTTGTAAATGTTCCTTTGGATAAAATCTCAACTTTCTGAATTGGCCAAGGCAGCTTAAATTTCAATCCTGGTTCTGTCACATGTTCTTCTACTTTCCCAAATGTTATTAATGCTGCTTGCTCAGATTCATCAACAATATACCAACTTGTTGTTAAAATTATTGCTAAAACGATAATGCCAATAAGTGAAAAAAAGCCGATAACCGTTTGCTTCACTTTAACCATCGATGCTCCCCTCTTTCTGTTAGATTTCTTTTGTTTCCAATAATATGTACGAATAATTTAAGTGAAAAGTTTCATCAGGAAAACTTAACCTGTTCTATATTAAAGACAATCGTAAATTTTGTGCCCTTCCCAACTTCACTATCGACGATCATCTCACCCTGATGAGCTTCAACTAAATGTTTTACGATTGCAAGACCTAATCCTGTTCCACCTGAATTTCGACTTCTCGCTCGATCAACCCGATAAAATCGTTCAAAAACTCTTGGTATTTCATTTTTATGAATACCAATTCCTGTATCTTGCACTGTAAAATAAACTTTTTGTTTCTCTTTTTTAGTCGTAATAAGAATTTGAATTTGGCCACCTTTTGGTGTGTACATAATCGCATTATTTACTAAATTAATCATGATTTGCTTAATCCTTAACGGGTCACCTTCAATCACACTAATTCCTTCTTTAAACTTTGATAAAGCAATTTCTTTTTCTTCAGCCTTATTTTTAAGCATAAATATGACATCATCAGCTAATTCACTTAAATTGACTCGCTGCCAATTTAACTGAAATTGACTTTGCTCAATTTTAGATAAATCGAGTAAGTCTTGGATTAAGCTTTGTAATCGCTCAGATTCATCCCAAATAATTTTTAAAAACCGCTCTCGCAATACTTTGTCTTCTGCAGCACCATCTAATAACGTTTCTGTAAATCCTTTCACAGATGTAACAGGTGTTTTTAATTCATGAGAAACATTTGCTACAAAATCTTTGCGCATTTGTTCAAGTTTTTTCAATTCTGTAATATCATGAAAAACAAGAACGATACCTTGTAAACGTTCTTTGTGACCACTGCTAATAATCGGTGCTCCATATACATCAAAATGACGCATTTCTAGTTGAATTGGCAAAATAATTTGTTTTCTTTGCCCTTTTTCTGTTAAGAAAATTTCTTGAACAATTTTTACAATTTGTTTGTGGGGAATAACATTGTGATAAATTTTGTGCAGCCATTCTTCGATATTTACATGAAAAATTGTTTTACATGACTTATTAATAATACTGATTTCACCTTTAGAATTAATTAAAATTAGACCACTGCCCATATTTTCAATTAAGGTTTCTAAACTTTCTTGTTGTGCTTGGTATGTTTTGGTCACATCATTTAAATTACGAGCCAAAACATTGATTGATCTACTTAATTGACCAGTTTCATCATTCTTTCCTTGGGTAGACCTTGCATTATAATTACCTTTCGCTAATTGCTTTGCAACCGCAGTTGCTTCTTCAATCGGTTTTAACATCTCATTGGTTATTTTGGAACTAAAAATAACGATCATAAGAAAGGCAATCGAAAAACTAATCAACAATAATCCCCAAATTTTAGTATAGACTTCATCTAACAAATGAATGGAAAGTGCTAAGCGAACATAGCCAATTAAGTTATCCCCATCTAGTAAAGGAACAGCGTAATAAAGTAAATTTGTTCCAAGAGTTTCACTAAAATGAATTGCTTTCCCTTCTCCAAATTCCCGTACTTGAATAATTTCAGGGCGATTTAGATGATTTTCCATCTTCTTTCGATCGGCATCAGTTTCAACAATCACCTCGCCAGTTGCTGAGATGATTGTTATTCTTGCTGCGAGTTTGTCACTAATATTAGAGACTATCGAGGATAATTTAGGATGATCTAACCCCGCTTCCAAAACGCTTATCGCGACAATTTTGGCTTCTTTTGAAACTCTTTCATTAAGTTGTGCAAAATAAAATTCTTTAAAAAGCTGTCCTAATAACAAGCCTAAACTAGCCATTACAAAAAAAATCACGATTAATAAAGAAATAGTTAACCTGTTTCGGTACTTATGCATTTAATAAGGGCTCCTCTAGTTTGTACCCTAAGCCCCGGATTGTTTTAATATAAATTGGTTTTTTTGTATTTGGTTCGATTTTTTCCCGAAGATGGCTAATATGAACATCAACAATTCGGGTATCTCCTACAAATTCATAGTTCCAGACAGCATTAAGTAGTTGATCTCGTGTTAAAACACGCCCTTTATAATTTGCTAAATATAATAACAATTCAAATTCTTTTGGTGTTAACTCCAGTTGATTGCCTCGGAAAAATACTTCATAATTTTCAGGAAAAATTTCAACCTCGCCAATCTTGATTAAATCTCCTTTTGTTTCTATTAAATTTTCTTCGGTAGATGGAATGACCCGGCGTAGTATAGCTCTAATTCTAGCAACAACTTCTCTTGGGCTAAATGGTTTTGTCATATAATCGTCAGCACCTAATTCAAGTCCTAACACTTTATCAAATTCATCATCTTTTGCCGTAAGCATTAAAATCGGTGTAGTAATCTTACTTTGTCTTAATTGCTTACAAACCTCTAATCCATCCATTTCTGGAATCATCAAATCTAAAATAATAAGATCAAAATTTTGTTCTTGAGCTTTTTGAAAAGCTGTTTTTCCATCCATCGCAGTATCAACTTCATATCCAGCTTGTTCTAAATTAAATTGTAACAATGTAACTATTGATTCTTCATCATCGACAATCAAAAGTCTTTGACTCATATATTAATTCCCCCCATATACCATACGTCAATTTTGAAAATAGTATTAATTCTTACAATTATTTTCTTTAAAATTAATAGTACTATCTTTTGATGGTTAACACAAAATAAATAACGTAAAGTTTTTGTAAAGTTATTGTGAAAAGAAAACCGCGGAGCGCCCGCCTAGCAGCTCGGAGCTAGACAGCATTAAAAGTTCAAAAATGTAAAGAAAACTCGGGCTTTGCCAACCCTCGGGCCGGCTGAGCCTTAGTTGCACTTATACTTAGGACCTAAAATTTCTCGCTACGTCGAATTAACATCTATGCTAAAAAATTTATACTTTCTTAACGTCAAAAAAATCCGGTTTACAAAACCGGATTTCCTTAAAGTCTTATTGAAGTACAGCCATAACTGTTTTAACTGTATCTGCTGATTTTTGTAATGCAGCTTTTTCGTCCTCAGTTAATTCTAATTCAATTATTTTTTCAATGCCGTCGCCACCGATAATTGTCGGCACGCCTAAGTATAAATCATTAAAACCATATTCGCCTTCTAAGTATGCGATTGTTGGAATGATACGCTTTTTATCTTTTAAGATTGCCTCAACCATTTGAACAATGGAAGCTGCTGGTGCATAATATGCACTTCCATTGCCTAATAGATTAACGATCTCTCCGCCACCTTTACGTGTGCGTTCAACAATTTGTTCTAGGCGTTCAGCAGGGATTAGCTTCTCTAATGGAATTCCTCCTGCATATGAATAACGAACTAATGGTACCATGTCATCACCGTGTCCACCAAGTACGAAACCAGTTACGTCTTCAACTGAAACGTTAAGCTCTTGAGCAACAAACGTACGGAAACGTGCTGTATCAAGAACTCCTGATTGACCAATTACACGGTTTTTTGGGAAACCACTTTCTTTAAAAATAGTGTAAGTCATTGCATCAACGGGATTAGTAAGTACAACAATGTAGCAATTTGGAGAATATTTAGCAACTTCTTTTGCAACTGCCTTCATAATTCCTGCGTTTGTATTGACTAAATCATCCCGGCTCATTCCAGGTTTTCTTGCAATTCCCGCAGTAATTACTACAATATCAGAATCAGCTGTATCTTCGTAGTTAGATGTTCCAATAATGTTTGAATCAAAGCCTTGAACTGGGCTTGCTTCTAACATATCTAATGCTTTTCCTTTTGTTGGATTTTCCGATTGTGGAATATCCACTAAAACAACATCCCCTAATTCTTTTTGAGCAATCATTAGTGCTGTTGTCGCACCAGTAAAACCACTACCAATTACAGAAACTTTTCTTCTTTTTATTGCCATTTACTTTCCCTCCCTATTAATGATAATGATTTTAAGCTAATCTATTTATCTTCGATTAACCCATATTTTTAATTAGTTCATCTGCAAATTCTGAACACTTTACTTCTGTTGCTCCATCCATTAGACGAGCAAAATCATAGGTGACAACTTTTGAACCAATGGTCTTATCCATTGATGCCATAATTAAGTCAGCTGCTTCGTTCCAACCTAAATGACGCAACATTAATTCTCCTGATAATAGTACAGAAGAAGGATTTACTTTATCTAAACCAGCATATTTAGGTGCAGTTCCATGTGTAGCTTCAAAAATAGCATGTCCTGTAACGTAATTGATATTTGCACCAGGCGCAATTCCAATCCCACCAACTTGAGCTGCAAGGGCATCAGAAATATAATCGCCATTTAAATTCATAGTAGCTACAACATCGAACTCTTTTGGACGTGTTAAAATTTGTTGTAAGAAGATATCAGCAATGGTATCTTTCACAATAATTTTGCCAGCTGCTTCTGCTTCTGCCTGAGCAGTATTGGCGGCATCTTTTCCTTCTTTTTCAACGATCTCATCGTATTGAGCCCAAGTAAATACTTTATCGCCATATTCTTTTTCTGCTAATTCATAGCCCCAGTTTTTAAAAGCTCCTTCAGTAAACTTCATAATATTTCCTTTATGAACAAGCGTAACACTCTTACGTCCATGCTTAATTGCATATTCAATTGTCGCACGTACTAAGCGATGAGTCCCTTCTTCAGAAATTGGTTTTATCCCAATTCCAGACGTTTCCGGGAAACGTATGTTCTTTACTCCTAGTTCATTTTGGAGAAAATTAATTAACTTTTCAACTTCCGGTGTACCTTGTTGATATTCAATACCAGCATAAATATCTTCAGTATTTTCCCGGAAAATGACCATATCAGTATCTTCTGGACGCTTTATAGGTGAGGGAACTCCATTGAAGTAGCGAACAGGGCGTAAGCATGTATATAAATCTAATTCTTGGCGAAGCGCTACGTTCAGCGAACGAATACCGCCACCAATTGGAGTTGTTAATGGACCTTTAATTGCAATTATATATTCCCGAACTGCTTCTAATGTTTCGTCAGGTAACCAACTTCCCGTTTGTTCGAAAGCTTTTTCCCCAGCTAAAATTTCTTTCCAAACAATTTTCTTTTCGCCGTTATATGCTTTTTCTACAGCTCCATCTAGGACTCGAGAAGCAGCAGCCCAAATGTCTGGACCAATCCCATCACCCTCAATAAAAGGGATTACAGGATGATTTGGAACATGTAAAACTCCATCTTGAACAGTAATTTTTTCGCCATTTACCATTACTTTACCTCCTAGTAATTCTATTTCTGCAAAAATTATGTAAATGGGAGATATGAAAAACGCTACTACCATTTGGCAAAATAATTCACCAATTTAGCGACGCGTTTTCCATGTAATAATCTTTTCTATATTTTTTTATGTAAAGATTATATTACTCCCTAACATAGCAATTTAACGTTGTTCAATCGGAATATAGACTTGTTTTTCCGGTCCAATATACTCCGCACGCGGACGAATTAAGCGGTTATTGCTATACTGTTCTAAAATATGAGCCGTCCAACCTGACATTCTGCTAATTGCAAAAATCGGTGTAAATAAATCATGTTTAATCCCTAAGCTATGATAAACGCTTGCAGAGTAAAAATCTACGTTTGGCAATAATCCTTTTTCAGAAGTAACAATATCATTGATTAGGACCGACATTTCATACCATTTTGGTTCGCCAGTAATCGCTGTTAATTGTCTTGACATTTCTTTCAAATGCTTTGCACGTGGATCACCATTTTTATAAACACGGTGTCCAAAGCCCATAATTTTCACTTTATTTTCTAAGGCTTTCTTAATGTAAGGTTTTACATTTTCAATATTGTCAATTTCCATCAACATTGCCATTACTTGTTCATTTGCTCCACCATGTAAAGGACCTTTTAATGCCCCGATTGCTGCTGTTGCACCTGAATACATATCAGATAAAGTAGCTACACAAACACGAGCAGTAAATGTCGATGCATTTAATTCATGATCTGCATGTAGAACTAATGCTTTATTAAAAGCTTCTATGGAAATGTCATTTGGTTCTTCTCCCGTTAACATATATAAGAAGTTTGCTGCAAATCCTAAATCTTTTCTTGGGGAAATAGGTTCTTTCCCTTCACGAATTCGCGAAAACGCTGTTACGATTGTATTAATTTGTGCCTGTAGTTTTAACGCTTTACGTCTATTTGCTTCTTCAGATTGGTCATCCGCTTCTGTGTCGTATAATGCCAAGTTTGAAATAGCCGTGCGTAAAGCAGCCATTGGATGGACTTGATCAATTGGGTACATTTTCATTTGATCAAGAACGCCTTGTGGAACTGCTGCATTATTTGCTAATTCTTCAGTAAGTTGTTTTAATTCCTCTTCATTTGGCAGACGGTTGTTCCATAATAGGAAAATAACTTCCTCAAAACTTGCATGATCAGCTAAATCATCAATATCATAACCACAATACGTTAATACACCATCAATAATTGAACTTACGCTCGATGTTGTTGCAACAACACCTTCAAGACCACGAGTTGCGCTCATAACCTAACCTCTCCTTTACAAATAGAATATTATTTTTTAAATAAAAATTACCTTAATATGAAGATGATCATTCAAAAGGACTAACCCCAATGCATGCTGACGAATATTTTTATTCAATTTGTTAATCCATTAGTCTCTCTAAAAAAGCTTTATTTTAATATATTTATTTGTTTCATCTTGAACATAGTGTTCCAGAAACGTCAGCAGCTTAAATAAAACTATTAATCCTAGTTGAATATACTCTTGTAAAAATATAGTAATTATTGTCAAAAGAGTTGTCTCACCAATTTTAATTATAAACATTTTTCTGCGTTTTGTGAATGTTTATTTTAAAATAAATTCGGACTATTTAAACATTTAAGAAAATTGTCACCATTTATTGAACAAAAAACTCAACAATTTTCATTACAAGATAGGCAATTCCTGCACCAATTAATGGCCCTACAGCAACACCATTAAAAAAAGCAATTGCTAAGATTGTCCCAAAAACAAGTGCGACTGTCATATGTGGATCTGTTTGCAATAGTTCTAAGCCATTTTTGGCAACAATTGCAACAAAAATACCTGCTCCAATCGCAATCCAAGCATATAACGATTTAACCGCATCAGTTAGTTCTTTAAAACCAATTTGTCCATTAATAATTGGAACAAGCACAGCGATTGTAATGATTGTTACACCAACATTGATTCCTTTTTGTTGGATAAGTGAAAATGCTTTATCACCTAACCCAAGCCATTTAATGAATAGAAGTACGACTACTGCAATAATTAACGATTGATTTTTCGCAAAAATACCAATCAATAGCAATATTAACATAAAAGCAGTTGCCTGAGATAACAAAAATACCTGCATCCTTTCTGGGTAAACCTTACCGCACTATCTTACCATACAATTCAAATTTCTGCCAAGATTCAGTGACAAATTACTAAGAAAAGCCCGGAGCGCCAAATTACACCTTTTAATAAAAAATTTCATTCTAAATTAATGGAACAAGCCATACGTTAATAGTAAGGTTTTTGAAAGGAGGTAGAACTAATTGAACTCTAACTACTTTCATAGTTTAATGAGGCTGATATTAGTATTAACAATTATTTTTTGCACCATTATTTTTGCATTCATTGCATTTAAAACTGCATATCCTTTTATGATCGGGCTCATGGTTGCATTGTTAATAAATCCCTTCGTTAATTATCTCCAGGAAAATATAGGGATATCAAGGTTGTTATCCATATTTATTGTCTTAACTTGTTTTTTGGCAATTGCAGTTGGTTCGATTACAATAATCATTTCAGAAATTATCATAGGAACAAATTATTTGGCACAATCAGTTCCGCTTCATTTTCAAACCCTTATTTATGCGTTTTACGAATTATTTACAAAAAAAGTACTGCCTCTATATGAACAAATCACTGCCCTATTTTATTCATTAGAAGCAGATCAACAAGAAACGATATTGACGTATTTAGATACAATCACTGCTCAAATCTCTTCAAATGTAAGTACAACGATTCAAGCGCTGTTAACAAGTATTTCTGAATTTTTGTTATTATTACCGAATTTAGCTTCTGTTATTATCTTTTCATTACTAGCGACATTCTTTATAAGTAAAGATTGGTATAAACTAGTTTTTATTTATCGGAAGTGGATCCCCAATGGTGTTGTTGAAAGAACAAAAGTAGTAGTTAGTAGCTTAAAAAAAGCCTTTATTGGCTTTGTTTTTGCTCAATTAACCCTCGTGTCAATGACATGCTGTATCGTCTTAATCGGACTCATATTAATGAAAGTCGAATACCCGATTACTATTGCATTAATCAGTGCAATTGTTGATTTATTTCCCTATATTGGTACCGGATTAATTTTCATTCCTTGGATTTTTTATTCCTTCTTAACTGGACAAATGACAATGACGATTAGTTTAGCGATCTTATACGGGATTATTATTATTCAAAGACAAATTATGGAACCAAAAATATTATCTACTAGTATTGGTGTCGATCCGTTAGCGACAATGGTGTCATTATTTGTCGGTTATCAACTTTTCGGCTTTTTAGGTTTAATCCTAGGACCTGTAATTCTTGTTTTTATTCAAACACTTCATAATGTAAATGTATTTCGTGATTTAGTGAATTATATTAGAAAAACTTGACTTTCGTCCAAGTCTTATCCTTCAAAAGTATAATATGAACAAAATGGTTGATAGACTAATCCCTATCAACCATTTACATTAAATTTTTCTACTATATCTTGCAATGCTTCTGCCATTTGTGCCAATCCTGTAGCAGCTGCTGAAATTTCAGCAATCATTTCTGTTTGTTGCTTTGTAGCAGATACCATCTTATTCGTGTTATCTGTATTAGCTTCAGAAACATACGCAATTTGTGCAAAGTTCTTTCTTAATTGTTCCATTTCCGCTACCAAAACACTAATCCCGTTGGAAACTTTAGCCATATTATTAGATGAATCATCTGTATTAATGACAATATTACTAAACATGTGGTTCATTTCTTCAACAATTATTTTCCCTTTTTTTACTTCTAGACTTCCTTTTTCAATCGTATTTTCTGTACTGACAACTTCACCTTGAATCTGGATAATAATATCTCGAATTTTTTCTGTTGCACTACTTGTTTGTTCGGCTAGCTTTCGGACCTCTTGGGCAACAATTGAAAACCCTTTACCGTGCTCTCCTGCCCTCGCTGCTTCAATAGCTGCATTTAAAGCAAGTAAATTTGTTTGCTCTGCTACATCATTAATCAATGTCAGAATATTACTAATTTCATTCGATTGCTTCCGTAACGAAATAATGTTAGTAGCAATCGCTTCTGTCTGTTGATCAATTAAATTCATTTGTGAAATTACCAATTGAACTTTTTCTACTCCTACATTTGCTGATTGACTAGCTGTAAAGGAGATTGCAGCTGTTTTTTCTACTTCATTTTTAATTTCGTACATTTCGTTATTAATCTTTGTGACTTTATCATCGACTACTTTGATATCTTCTTTTTGATCAATTGAACCGATTGAAACTTGTTGCAGTGAATGAGCAATTTCTTTTGAACCTATTTCTAACTCATGTGTATTAGCTGATAATTGTTGTGAAGTTGCTGCAACTAGTCCTGAATTTTCTAACACATGTTCAATAATCCCCTTTAAACCGTTCTTCATAATGTTAAAACTTTCAGCTAATTCACCGATCTCATCCTTTTTGTTCGTATGTTGATCTAATTGTCCAGTTAAATCCCCAGTTGCTACTTTCTTTACAGCATGATTAATTGTTAAGATTGGCTTGATTAAAGACTTAACAAAAATAAATGTAAGAGCAGTTGCTAATAATGGTAGGATTATTCCTAATAAAATGGTCTCTTTCGTCATTTCCCATGTTCTTTCTTTAACTATTGAGGAGTCAAAATCAATCGCATTAATCGCAATGACCTCTTTAGAAGGATCATGATCTTTAAAAATTGGTGCATATCCCGTTAACCGGTTTTGACCTCCAAAAGTATAAATCTCTGAATATGTTCCATGTTTCATCGTAGTAATCATATCAACTACTTTTTTTTCTAGAAAAAATTTTTCTCCAGTAGAAAAACCTTGTGATTGAAGCGTTTCATCAGCTGCTAAAACTGTCCCATCCAATGTTAAAATATATTGAGTTTCAAAAATTTCCTTTTTATGAATCGTCCAATTAATTGCTGTTTCAAGTTTTTTAAGGCTTTCTTTATGACCAACTAATGCATTTTCCAAATCAATTGGATCAATAAGCCCAGTCGTAATATTCGCACATCCTAGAAGTTCAACTCCAGCTGCCTGTAAAATTTGTTGATAGCTATTTCGATAACTTACAATAGTTAATAATGAACTACTAATAAAAACAATGACCATAACAGTTAGTGCAACTTTTCCTGTAATACCTAGCTTCATAATTGTTCCCCCATTCTGAATTAGTCTAATTATCTAATAATAAACATTATCATAAACATCTAGGGAATTAATGTGAGATTAGTCACATTATCAAGGCAACTAACAACAAATATTAGTAATATAGGGGGGATTTACTAAGTGAGTTTCTCTTACTGCTATCTTCGATTTATAAACATAAATGCACCATTTTTGATCATACGATTAAACATTTTTTGGAGAATTCCTTTTGCGATTGTCCTAGTTTTCGGGAATAACAGTAAAAACCCAAGCAAATCTGTCATAAATCCAGGTGTAAGTAAAAAAATACCACCAACTAAAATGCATAATCCATCTAAAATAATTCCACTCGGGATTTGCCCCTGCTCTAATTGAAGCTTTGCTAGTCTTATTGTTTGTAACCCCTCACGTTTAGCTAACCAAGCTCCTAAAACACCTGACAGTATAATTAATAAAATTGTCCAAGGTACCCCAATCGTATTCCCGGAAAGAACAAACAGCCCTATTTCGAGTGCGGGGATGATAATTAATAATAAAATAAGTAATTTTAACAAAAAACCAACCCTCCTGTAAGAAAAGCGTAGAGCGCCTGCTTAGCGGCGACAAGCAAATGTTCTGGCAGTAAAAAGTGCGCTTTTTCACTTTTTATCTGACAGGTTATTTGACCTCGAGCCGCTGGCGCTCGGAGCTAGACAGTATTCAAAGTTCAAAAAATTTATACTTTCTTATCTTTTAAGAAAAGCGTAGAGCGCCTGCTTAGCTGCTCGGAGCTTTCTTTTTATAAAAAACGCTGAGATGTCTCAGCGTTTTTCGAACTTTCATAATTATAAAATACTTGCATGTCCCTTATAAATATATCCTCGAGTTGCATCAACTGTCAGTTCATCATTGTCTTCGAATAGCATTGTCGCACCTTCAACACCAACAACAACTGGAATAGCCAAGTTTAAACCAACAATAGCAGCATGACTCGTTAAACCACCTTCTTCAGTAATAACAGCGACTGCTTTTTCAAACGCCGCGATCATATCTTTGTCAGTTCCAACAGTTACGAGAATTGCTCCTTCTTCCATTTTCTCTATAGCTTCACTCGCTGTTTTGGCAACGACAACTTTTCCTGTTGCTGTCTTACGACCAATTCCTTGTCCTTTTGCTATAACTTCGCCAATAACATGGACTTTCATCAAGTTTGTTGTACCAGTTTCACCGACTGGTACACCTGCTGAAATCACAATTAAATCTCCATGATTAATAATATCGGTTTTCACTGCTTCTTGAACAGCAATTTCAAGCATTTCATCTGTTGAACTAGCTTCTGGTCCGAGCTGTGGTTGAACACCCCAAACTAATGCTAATGTGCGACAGACCTCTTCTGAATGAGTAACAGCGACAATCGGTGATTTTGGCCGATACTTGGAAATCATTCTCGCTGTATGGCCACTTTCCGTAGCCGTAACTACTGCAGCAGCATCTAAGTTTAATGCTGTATGTGCAACAGATTGGCTAATCGCATCCGTAATCGTCTTTTGGCTTTCTCGCCCTTTTCTTTTTAATAATTCTTCATACTTTAGTGCCGATTCGGCACGAAGGGCAATCTTATCCATCGTTTGTACAGCTTCGATCGGGTATTGACCAGCAGCTGTTTCACCTGAGAGCATAATCGCATCCGTACCATCAAAGATCGCATTAGCCACATCACTTGCTTCTGCACGAGTTGGGCGTGGATTACGCTGCATCGAATCCAGCATTTGCGTTGCTGTAATTACTGGTTTTCCCAATGAATTACATTTTTTTATTAAGTTTTTTTGTACTAACGGCACTTCTTCAGCTGGAATTTCAACACCAAGATCACCACGAGCAACCATTACTCCGTCTGAAATTTCCAAAATTTCATCAATGTTATCGACACCTTCTTGGTTTTCAATTTTCGGAATAATTTGAATGTTGCATCCACCATGAGTTGCAAGCAGTTCACGAATACCTAATACATCAGCTGCTCGTCGAACAAATGAAGCTGCTATAAAATCAACGCCTTGCTCAATTCCAAAGCGAATATCATTTGCATCTTTCTCGGTAATCCCAGGAAGATTTACTCTAACATTTGGTACATTGACCCCTTTTTTATTTTTTATCATCCCACTGTTAAGAATTTTTGTCCTAATTTCATTCGTTCCAAGTTCAATGACTTCTAATTCAATCAACCCGTCATCTAGCAAAATTTTTGAACCGACATGCACATCATGAACTAGCTGTGAATAGGTTACCGAAAACTTTTCTTTCGATCCTAAAACTTCGTCCATTGAAATTGTTACTTCATTACCTGCTACTAATTCTGCTGCCCCATTTTCAAAGTTATGGGTACGGATTTCTGGACCTTTCGTATCAAGTAGTATAGCGATATGCTTTCCTGCCAAAGCAGCTGCCTGACGAATGGTTTTAATTCTTAAGCCATGTTCTTCATAATTCCCATGTGAAAAATTTAAGCGAGCAACATTCATTCCTGCATCAATTAATTGTGATAATTTTTCTAAACTTTCACTCGCTGGTCCAATAGTACATACTATTTTTGTTTTTCTCATTTTCAAAAAAACCTCCACTTTCCCCTTGCCTTATGTGTTATACTAATTGTGGTTGCAATCCCCTAAAAAGTATGTCATAATTTACATATATGATCATTAAATTGATAATTCTTGCGATAATTTGTATATCTCTTTATCAATAACATGCCGTTTTGCCACAGCTTCATCAATATCGTGTGAAACGAGAGTATTTTTCTCAATTCCGACCATTTTACCGGCTTCACCTGCTAGTAATAATTCGACAGCCTTCGCCCCAAGGCGACTGGCCAATACACGATCAAAAGCTGTTGGAGAGCCACCACGTTGGATGTGTCCTAAGACAGTTACTCTAGTTTCTAACTTTGTTTGTTGTTGAATCGCTTTCCCAATGTCCATGCCACTGCCTACTCCTTCTGCTACAACAATGATGCTATGTTTCTTACCACGGGCATGACCACGTTTAAGTCTAGCTATTAAATCATTCATATCGTACGTTTCCTCAGGAATGATAATCGTTTCAGCACCGTCTGCAAGACCTGACCACAAGGCAAGATCTCCAGCATTACGACCCATAACTTCAATTACAAATGTACGCTCATGCGACGTTGCGGTATCTCTAATTTTATCAATAGCTTCAATAATCGTATTTAATGCCGTATCAAACCCAATTGTAAAATCTGTTCCCGAAATATCATTATCAATTGTTCCAGGAACACCTACACAAGGAAAGCCTTGTTCTGTTAACTTTTTCGCTCCTTGGAAAGAGCCATCTCCACCGATCACTACTAACGCTTCAATGCCAAATTTATTTAATTGCTCAATTGCTTTCTTTTGGCCTTCTAGTTTTTTGAACTCTTCACAACGGGCCGTATATAGCATTGTGCCTCCACGATGGATAATGTCACCTACAGAACCGATTTCTAACTTTTTGAATTGACCTGAAATAAGCCCAGCAAATCCATAATAAATTCCATAAACCTCTAAATCATGATAAATTGCTTTCCGAACTACTGCCCGAATTGCGGCATTCATTCCTGGTGAATCTCCGCCACTTGTTAATACTCCAATCCGTTTCATATCCACTCACCTCACAAAATTTATCAATCCATTAAAGAAAAGCGCAGAGCGCCCACCTAACGCTCGAAGCTAGACAGCGTTCAAAGTTAAAAAAGTTATGCTTTCTTGTCTGTGTACACAAACGATCATCCTAAACGTTAAACTTGTTCGTACTACTAGTATTTTCTTTACGTGATAAAAATACCACTTATTATACAATCTGACAATAGTTTAAAGAAAAGTGCAAAGCGCCTGCTTAGCCCCGACAAGCAAATGTTCTGGCAGTAAAAAGTGCAGTTTTTCACTTTTTATACTATCTACAATAACCTGTTCGGTTGATAGTATAAGAAAAACTAAGGCTTTCGCCATTTGGTGGGCGAGAAGCCAAGTTTTTCTAATCTGACAGGTTATTTGACCTCGAGGGGCTGGCGCTTGGAACTAGACATCTTTGTAAATTCAAAATTTTTTAACGTATAAAAAAGCCTTCTCTATCTAGAGAAAGCGATTTCCTTATTTAATGCCGATGGCATCGTTTACAATATCATACTCACCTATTTTTTTGAATTTTTCATAGCGTTGTTCAACTAATTCTTTTTCAGAATACTGAGCTAATTGAAATAACGACTTTTCAAGCACTTGTTCAATTGCCATCGCTTGTTCTTTTACGTTGCGATGAGCTCCTCCTCTTACTTCAGGAATGATTTCATCAATTATTTTAAGCTCCTTTAAGTCAGGTGCAGTAATTCTCATTGTTTCAGCTGCTCTTTTCGCAAGACTAGCATCCTTCCACAATATAGCAGCTGCTCCTTCTGGGGTAATAACGGAATATGTAGAGTTTTCCAACATATGGATATAATTTCCGACACCTAATGCTAAAGCTCCTCCACTACCACCTTCACCAATAACAATACAAATAATCGGTACTTTTAAGCCAGCCATTTCTAATAAATTCCTAGCGATTGCTTCACTTTGTCCTCGTTCTTCGGCAGCCATCCCCGGGTAAGCTCCTTTTGTGTCAATGAAGCATATAATCGGTCTACGGAACTTATCGGCTTGCTTCATCAAGCGTAATGCTTTTCGATAACCCTCAGGATGAGGCATGCCAAAATTACGACGTAAATTTTCTTTTGTATCTTTCCCACGTTGATGTCCAATAACTGTTACAGGAGTTCCGTGGAATTTTGCAACACCAGCAACAATTGCTTCATCGTCACTATATAAACGATCGCCGTGCAATTCAATAAAATCTGTAAATAAATAAGCAATATAATCTAATGTCGTCGGTCTCTCGCTATGTCTAGCAATTTGGACACGATCCCAAGGCTGCATATTTCCGTAAATTTCGTTTTCTAGCTGTTCTAATCTTTCTTCAAGCTTCTCAATCTCACCTGATAAATCAATTCCTTTATCTACGGTAAATTTCTTTAATTCTTCAATTTTGGTTTTCAATTCAATAACCGGTTTTTCAAAAGGGAGTTCATTAGCCATTTAACTACACCTCCTTATTTAACGATAATGCATCACGATGAATATCAATAATCGTCGCTAATACTTGCTTCATTTCCAAACGAGAAACTACACTGTCTAGTTGACCATGCTTTAATAAAAATTCAGCCGTTTGAAAATCATCAGGCAATTCTTGACGGATCGTTTGTTCAATAATTCTTCTACCAGCAAATCCAATGAGCGCACCCGGTTCGGCCAAGTTGTAATCACCAAGAGAAGCAAAGCTCGCTGACACTCCTCCTGTCGTTGGGTGAGTCATAATTGAAATAAATAAACCACCTTCGTTGTCAAGTTTCTTTAAAGCAGCACTTGTTTTCGCCATTTGCATTAAACTAAGAACACCTTCTTGCATTCTCGCTCCTCCTGAAGCTGAAAACAATAGTAGTGGTGCTTTTATTTCAATTGCTTTTTCAATTGCTCTCGTAATTTTTTCACCTACAACTGACCCCATACTTCCCATGCGAAAACGTGGATCCATAACGGCAATAATCACGTTCATATTTACTAATTTACCTTTTCCAGTCACAATAGCTTCATTTAAACCGGTTTTTTCACGGTCTTCTTTTGTTTTTTCTATGTATGTCGGAAAAGATAATGGGTCTTTTGAAACAAGTTCACGATCAAATTCAACAAATGTACCTTCGTCAATTAAGCTATCAATTCGTTCATAGGCAGTCATCCGATGGTGGTGCCCACAAGAATCACAAACAGACAGGTTTTTCTTTAATTCCTTTGTATACATAATCGTTTTACACTTTGGACACTTGGTCATAAGACCCTCTGGAATATCCATTTTCACTTGCTCTGAAGGTATGGTCGCATATTTCTTTTTCTTAGAAAATAAGTCCCTTAACACAATTACACCTCTCTTGTAGACAAGATCATTAAAACTAAAATAAAATTTTCATAAATCATATCATATTAAATTCAATAGTTTCAAGGTAAATAGCTATCGGAATATCCCGAAAATTCGTTTAAAAACGACTATTTTCGAGATGTTTTTTTAATTCTTTAACAGCTTGTTCTTGATCTCCGATTCGCAATGCAGTTAAAATTTGTTGATGCTCCATGACCGATTGTTCTGGTTTCCCTTCCCTAAACAACGATTCCCGTAAGTTAACTTTACTATACTCCACAAGTGACATCCAAATATGTAGCAGCAAACTATTTTGACAAGATTCTACAATTGTTTTATGAAATAAATAATATTCTTCTATTGGAAAATCGCCTATTTGCCAACTTTTTTTTGATTGATCAATCAATTGTTCTAATTTTTGTAATTGAGCTACACTAATTCTCTCACATGCAAGCCTTAAACTTTCGATTTCAATCAGCTTTCTCGTTTCTGCTAAATCGGTTCTTACTTTTTTCTCCTGTAAAAAAAAACTCGCTAGTACCTCTACTAAACGATGCCCACCAACACTTTTAATAAATGTTCCTTCGCCACGACGAGTTTCAATTAATCCTAAGAGTTCAAGGGATCTAAGAGCTTCTCTCACAGAAGATCGACCAACATCTAAACGAAAGGAAAGCTCTCTTTCAGATGGGAGCTTGTCTCCTGTTTTTAAATCGTCTTCCTGAATTATATGGTTTAATTTACGAATAATCTCGATATAAACCTTCTCTTGTTGTGATGACAAAAAATCACCACCCCTTATTTATTTTTTAATAGACAGAGTTCAAAGATGAGAGTTTTGAAAAATTTCCCATTCTGATCTTTTTAAAAACTCTTACCTCTGAACTCTTTTTTATACTATCTGAAAGAAAATTTTCATATGATAGTATTAAACTAAGGCGAGCGCATCTGTACTTAGCGACAAGCCAAGTTTTCTAATAGGATTGATTTAAAACTATTTGATAGCAAAGCTTAATAACTTAATTTTTAAATTACTTGATCATCGCAAGCTTTTTTGTTTTTGCTTCGACATCATCTGGATTTACTTTTCGTCTTGCTACACCTGTTTCCATTGCAGCTTTTGCCACTGCTTTGGCAACTGCAGGTGCAACACGTGGGTCAAAAGGAGCTGGAATGACATAATCCGCATTAAGCTCACTTTCAGTAACTAAGCTCGCAATCGCTTCTACTGCGGCAATTTTCATCTCTTCATTAATATTTGTCGCATGAACGTCTAAAGCACCTCGGAAAATCCCCGGAAATGCTAGAACGTTATTAATTTGATTTGGGAAGTCAGACCGCCCTGTTCCAATGACACTTGCTCCAGCAGCTTTCGCATCTTCTGGCATAATTTCTGGAACTGGGTTTGCCATCGCAAAGATAATTGGGTTTGGATTCATTGTTTGAACCATTTCTTTCGTTAGTGCTCCTTCTGCAGAAACACCTACAAATACATCCGTTCCTTTAATTACATCTGCTAAAGAACCTTTAATTTTATCACGATTCGTAACTTTAGCAATTTCATCTTTAACCGGATTCATACCAACTGTACGTCCTTCAAAGATCGCGCCTTTTGTATCACAAAGGATAACGTCCTTCACTCCCATTCGCTGCAATAATTTCACACAAGCAATACCAGCTGAACCTGCGCCGTTTGCAACTACTTTGACTTCTGAAATCGACTTACCTGTAAGCTTTAATGCGTTTAATAGTCCAGCAGCTGTTACAATTGCTGTTCCATGTTGATCATCATGGAAAATTGGAATATTACACTCTTTCTTTAAACGTTCTTCTATGATAAAACAATTTGGTGCGGCTATATCTTCAAGATTTACGCCTCCAAAAGTTGGTTCAAGGAGCTTTACAGTCTCAATAATTTTTTCAATGTCGGTTGTTGCTAAACAAATTGGAAAAGCATCTACGCCTGCAAATGACTTAAATAACAGTGCTTTTCCTTCCATTACTGGGAGGGCTGCTTCTGGTCCTATATTACCTAAACCTAAAACTGCTGTACCATTAGAAACAACGGCAACCATATTACCTTTCATCGTGTATTCGTATACATTACTGACATCATCGTGGATTTCTTTACAAGGTTCTGCCACTCCTGGTGAATATGCTAAACTTAAGTCTTTTGCATTTCGTACCGGAATTTTCGAAACAGTTTCTAGTTTCCCTTTATTCACACGATGCATGTGTAATGCTTCTTCCCTTAATGTTGCCACAATACGTCACTCTCCCCTAAATAAATAGCGATTAATACCAGGTGTAAAAAGTGGTCTGACCACCTATTCCCTTCATCCTTTATATTATAACAGATGTTTTTTTTCTGTACATACCTCTTATGGCTTTAAGACAACATTTACTTTCCCTAACATCTGATAAAGAGCTTCTAAACAATCGGTTGATGCGGATATATTAAAGTCAGCAGATAATTTAACTGTTTGTTTCTTTGCTTCATAGAAGAGGATTACTTCTATATTTCCTGGGTATTTTTTTAACGTTTCTTTTAACAAGTGTAAATCAGCATAACTAGCATGATTATGATCAATTTTTAGATATAATATACGTTTCTGCTTTTTTATGGTTTTTACATCAGTTGCTTTTGTTACAATTAATTGCGATCGTTCCGCTGAAATTTCTAGCCGTCCTTCAAGTAAAACGAGCTGACCACCTTTAAAAAGTGGAAAATACTTGCGAAAAGGTATTGGAAAAACAGTTACCTCCAGTTCACCACTTTCATCACTCAGCTTTAAAAAGGCCATTTGTTCACCTTTTTTTGTTTTAATAATCCGAACGGTTTCAATTAATCCTGCTAATTTAATTAAACTATGGTTTCCTTGTAAAATCGCATCATTAATTGATAAGCGTTGATAAGTACGCAGTATGTCTAAATAAACTTCAATCGGATGGCTCGATAAATAAAAGCCAAGTACTGCTTTTTCATAATAAAGTTTTTCTGAATCTTTAAATGGAGGTACTTGAACAATCTCTTGTTTTTCGATTTCTTCAATAAATAGCTTTGTTTGTGTAGCTTCTACTTGTTTCTTTACTTGATCACCATATTCTATCACATCATCTAACGTTGCTAAAAGGCTAGCACGGTGATGGCCAAACTCATCAAAACTTCCAGAAGCAACCAATGATTCCAAAGTTCTTCTATTAATAAATTTGCTACCTATCCGAGCGTAAAAATCAAAAATGTCTTGAAAAGGACCTGACTTCCTTCTCTCTGTAATAATTTCAGCAATTGCCCTAATCCCTACATTTTTAATCGCTGCTAAACCAAATTGAATCTGCCGCTTATCGATAATCGTAAAATTGGACTCACTCTTATTAATGGAAGGAGGCAAAACGACAATCCCTTTCTTTCTAGCATCTAAAATATATTGATTAAGTCTCTCGTGTTGGCCAATTGCACTTGTAAGCAATGCCGTGAAAAATGCTGCAGTATAATTGGCTTTTAAATAAGCTAATTGATATGAAATTACACTATAAGCGACAGAATGGCTTCTGTTAAAACCGTAATTAGCAAAACGAACAATTAAATCGTAAACAGCATTCGCTATCCCATCATCATACCCTCGTTTTAGACAACCTCGAACAAACCTTTCTCGTTGCTCTTCGAGTGTCTCAAGCTTCTTTTTACTTACAGCTCTTCTTAAAATATCTGCTTCTCCAAGACTAAAGCCTGCTAATGTAGCAGCAATCTGCATAATTTGTTCTTGATAAACAATAACTCCATACGTTTTTTGCAAAATTGGCTTTAAATCTTCGTGAATAAACGTAACACAACGTTTCTTATGTTTTGCCGCAATGTACAGTGGAATATTTTCCATTGGACCCGGTCGATATAGAGCATTTACGGCTACAATGTCTTCAAATTCTGTCGGTTTCAAATTTGCTAAAACTCGTCTCATTCCTGGTGATTCAAGCTGAAAAATCCCTGTTGTATCCCCTTTTCCTAATAATTGAAACGTATTTGGGTCTGTGAATGGAATGGTAGTAAGATTGATTGTTTTTCCTTCGGTTTGGTGAATATGGTTGATGATTTCTTCTAGAAATGAGAGATTTCTTAATCCGAGAAAGTCCATCTTTAAAAGTCCAAGTTCTTCTAAAATCGTCATCGGATACTGCGTTAATAAGACGTTTAAATGACCTTTTTGTAACGGAACTTTGTCCGTTAAAGGATCTTTACTAATAACAATTCCAGCTGCATGAGTGGAAGTGTGACGTGGCAAACCTTCTACTCGTTTTGCTAATTGAAACCACTCTTTTATTTCAACATTTTCGCTCAGTTGCTTTTGCAAAAGAGGTGTCTCATTTACCGCCTCATCAATTGTTAAGTTTGGTCTTGAAGAAATTAACTTTGCAGTTTCATCTATTTTTTTTAACGGAATCCCAATTACTTTACCAATATCTCTTAAAGCTGCCTTGGCAGCTAAAGTTCCAAATGTAATAATTTGAGCAACATGATTTTTCCCATATTTTTGATAAACGTATTCGATTACTTCTTCTCGTCTCGTATCTGGAAAATCAATATCAATATCAGGCATTGAAATACGTTCTGGATTTAAAAACCGTTCAAAAAGTAATTCATATTTGATTGGATCAACATTGGTAATATTTAAGACATAAGCGACAAGTGAACCTGCAGCAGATCCTCTTCCTGGTCCAGTTATAATCCCTTTCTGATGCGCAAATTTCATGAAATCCCAGACTATTAAGAAATAATCATTAAACTGCATTTGATCAATAATCTTAAGTTCGTAAGCCAACCGTTTTTGTAGTTCCAAAGTTAGCTCTGTATAACGATTTTTTAACCCGGCGTAACATAATTTTGTCAAACAAGCTTTAGCAGTTTCACCAGCCTCAAGTGGATACTTAGGTAACGCTTGTTCATCAAAGTTTATTTGAACGTTACACTTTCGGGCAATTTGCAGCGTATTGTTTAGGGCATCTGGAACATGAAAAAATATTTGGCTCATTTCTTCCTTTGCCTTTAAATAATACTCATCTGTTTTAAATTGAATTTGCAATTCTTGCAAAGTGGTTCCTTGATCAATTGCCAGTAGACATTTATGAGATAAGGAATCGTCTTTTTGGACGTACATCACCTGATTTGTTGCAACTAAGTTGATAACGCCTTGTTTTGCAAGCTGAATTAATTGGAGATTCCATTGTTTTTCCTCAACAATGGAATGGTCGTGAATCCCAATATAAAAGTCATCGCCAAAATAACGTTTGTATTCTTCAATTCGCTCTAGCGCAAGTTGAGTAGCTCCGTTAGCCAGCAACTGTTGAATTTCCCCTTTATAGGCAGAACTAATACAAATTAAATCTGAACAATAAGATAATAAATACTTTTTCTCGATGTGCTTCAAGTTGCCGGTTGCTACGACTTGGGCAATGCTCGAGAGCTTCATTAAATTTTGATAACCTTTAAATGTTTTGGCTAAAAGAATAAATCGGGACTCATTTTCTTGATTTCCGCTAACAGATAATTCTAGCCCAAGTAACGGTTTTATTCCTGCTTGCATACAAGCTTTATAAAATGGAATTACTCCATACATTACATTTTGATCCGTAATTGCAAGTGCGTTATATTGCAATTCTTTTGCCCGTTGGATGAGGGTATCTATTTTCGCCGCTCCTTTTAATAGGCTATATTCAGTATTAACGTGTAAATGAACAAAATCCATCCAAATCCCCCATTTTATGTTTTGAGTGATGAGGTGAGCAACAAACGCTCATCACTCATTTAGAAAAGCGCAGAGCGCCCGCCTAGCGGCTCGGAGCTAGACATCTTTCAAAGTCAAAAATTATATGCTTTCTTATCTTTCAAATACAGAACATACGCTCTTTTCCTTCATTATATTATTCTACGAACTAAACTACAAATAAATCTTACGCATAGAAATTGGCATTGTCCCATAAATATGAATCATAACTTTGAATAAGAAAAGCGCAGAGCGCCCTCTTAGCCCCGACAAGCAAATGTTCTGTCAGAAAAAAGTGCGCTTTTTCACTTATTTTCTGACAGGTTATTTGACTTCGAGGGGTTGGCGCTAGGAGCTAGACAGCATTCAAAGTTCAAAAATTTTATGCTTTCTTAACGTACAAATTGACCATTATCAATTTACTTATTTTTTTCTAAAAGAGAGGTTTGCATATGGATAAAGATTTTATTATGACTCTAGTTATGGATTATTTTGTTGCCTTTGGTGTCATCATTGGTGGGGCAATTGTTGGTGGTATTGGCGCATTTCTAATTGGAAAACCTCCTTTATCGACGATCAATGAGCTCGCAGCAGGATTGAAAATTTGGGCAATGGTTGCTGCAATTGGGGGAACCTTTGATGCAATTTATAGTATAGAAAGAGGAATTTACGATGGTTCACATATCGATATTGCGAAAACGTTGTTTATGATTTTTGCCGCAGTATCAGGAGCTCACTCCGGTGGCGTCGTCATTTTATGGCTTACGCAGGAGGCGTAACCATCATGATGCGAATTCCACCTTATTATCAGAAAGCAGGTTGGCAACGTTTTTTGGCTGGTTTAATTATTGGGATGATTATTGGTTGGTTTTTTTTCATTTATGAATTTGGAACGATTCAAGAAAAACTAGTTACACAAATAAAAATTCAAGAGGCGACAATCAAAGATCAACAGGAAAATATTGAAATATTAAGAAGTGATAAAGACGAATTAAATAAACAAAATCAAAAAAAATTAACCATCGAAGAAATAAAAGTTCATTTTAACAATGCTAAATCATTGAAACTTAGTGAATTGTCTACTTATGAATTACGAAGTGCGATTGAAAAAGAACTCACCCCAATTATTAACAAAAATATTGAAACAGTAGCAAACACGAAAGAACTGTTGTTTCATACGATTGAGAATAAAATCTTTATGATTAACGAAAAAAAATATCGAGTGATAGTTAAAGAACTTTACTTGTTTACTAGTTTAGAACTAGTTGTTGAAATACAATTAGATAATTAGAAAAGCGGAGAGCACCTGCTTAGCGACGACAAGCAAATGTTCTGGCAGTAAAAAGTGCGCTTTTTCACTTTTTATCTGACAGGTTATTTGACCTCGAGTCGCTGGTGCTCGGAGCTAGACATCAAATAGAAAGAAGTAATGTAACCTTTTATGAGTTTACATTACTTCTTTGTTTATCCATTACGGCAAATTTCTAATAATTGAGCTAAGAGCTCATTCGCTTCATCCCAAGATCGAATAGTTGCACCTGCGGCTAATGGGTGGCCGCCGCCGTTAAACTTTTGTGCTAAACCGTTAATTGTGGGACCTTTTGATCGGAGCCGTACCCTTATAAGTTGATCCGCTTCTTCTACAAAGAAAACCCATGCTTTTAATCCATCAACATTTGCAAATGTATTAATTAGTTTTGAAGCTTCACTTGAAACAACTCCATACTCTTGTAACAATAAATGAGGTAAATTAATCGTTCCAACTCCGTGTTCAAGCAATTTAAAATGAGTTAAAATATAGCCTTCAAGTCTTGCTTCATTTAAACTTTTTCTTTCCATCTTTTGGTAAAGTTCAGTTGGCGTAAACGATTGTGTCATTAACTCACTCGCATAGTGAAATGTTCGAGTCGTTGTATTTGGGTAACGAAATCGTCCTGTATCTCCGACAATGCCAGCAAACAAACATCTTGCAGCAGCGGCTGTCATTTTCATCCCTTTCAATTCATGCCATGTTTCATAAAGTTCATAGATCATCTCACTTACTGAGCTTGCACTAGTGTCTACCCAAATGATATCTCCGTAGGGGTCTTCATTAGGATGATGATCAATTTTAATTACTTTTGCACCGATGGCATACCGTTCGTCACTAATTCTTTCCACGTTAGCTGTATCACAAATAATAATTAATGCATCTTGAAAAACATCATCAGCAATTTGATCCATTTTAACAATAAACTGAAGAGACTCTTCTTCTTCCCCAATGATATAAATCTCTTTATTTGGGTAATGTTCCTTTAATAAATAAGCTAAACCGCCTTGTGACCCTAACGCATCCGGATCAGGACGAACGTGGCGGTGGATAATGATTTTCTCATAATCCTCAACCATTGCAATAATTTTCGATTTCATCCGGTTTATACTCCTTTACTCACGTTTATCTATTAAATTATTAGTTATTCTCTGACCTTACGAAAGCAAATTAAGTCAATCTAACGATCAATAATTTGTGCCATTAATAACGCTTTTCCAACAATCATACCTTCATGAAAAATTTCGATATCTACCTTTCCAAATTTACGTCCAATTTCTAATACTCTTGGGTTTATTTCAATCATGCTTTCAATTTGAACTGGTTTAATAAAATATAACATGATATTTTCGACAACTAAATCGCCCTTTTTATGAACACGTAAAGCACGGCTACCAGCTTCTGTCACAATCGTTGTAAACACACCATATGAAATCGTGCCTAGATGATTGGTCATTTGTGGCGTTACTTCACAACGATAACGAATCTCGTTACCGGTTGAAACATCTTCAAAGCGACTAGTGACTAAATCTTCAATCGTTTCCCCTACATGCGGTTGACGTTGATTCATTTGTAAAGCTTTCAAAACGTCTTGACGAGTAATGACCCCGATTAATTTTTTATAATTATCAACAACGGGAAGCTGTTCAATCCCTTCCCAAACCATTAAATGTGCAGCAGAAGCAACTGATGTTTGCCCATTAACTGAAATCGGATTTTTGGTCATTACTTTTTCGATATCCAAATTATGATCAACTCCCATAACATCTTTTGCGGTAATCATTCCTTGGATTTTCATATTTTCATCGACAATCGGATATCGTGCATGCCCAGTCTCATGATTTAAAGTAAACCATTTTTCGATTTTGTCTGTCGTTTTTAAAAAGTAAGTATCTTCTAGTTTAATATAAATATCTTCAACCAGAATAATTTCTTTTTTGATTAATTGATCATAAATTGCTCGATTAATCATTGTTGCTACTGTAAATGTATCGTAAGAAGTTGATATTATTGGTAATTCTAATTGATCGGCTAAACGTTTTACTTCTTCTGAGGTATCAAACCCCCCCGTTATCAATACTGCTGCTCCTTCTTGAAGCGCTAACTTATGAACTTGATCTCTATTTCCGACGATTAATAAATTACCTGCTTCAATATATCGCATCATTGCTTCCGCTTTCATTGCGCCAATGACAAATTTACTAAGTGTTTTATAGAGTCCATCCCTTCCCCCAAGAACTTGTCCATCAACAATATTGACGACTTCTGCAAAGGTTAGCTTTTCGAAATTTTCCTTCTGTTTCTTTTCAATTCGAATCGTTCCAACCCGTTCAATTGTACTTACCAAACCTTGGTTTTCAGCATCTTTAATCGCACGATAGGCTGTTCCTTCACTTACATTTAATGCTTTCGCAATTTGCCTAACAGAAATTTTAGAACCAATATCAAGCGTTTGGATATGGTACAAAATTTGTTCATGTTTCGTCATCAAGTGCCCCCACTTTCTAGCCTGTATTCATATCCAATTATTTTCTGTACTAATACAAGTATAAAGCTGATAGAGCTTGATTTCAAGGTATTAACTAGAATGGGGAACTTTTTGCTTGCTTTTAATAAACTTTTTGGGATAATTGTTCAATTTGATTTTCTATTTTTTTTGATACAACAAGGAAATAACGTTACCACCAACTGATAATAAGGCGAATAAAATCCAAAGTGTTGAAAAAAGGACCATTTCCAATTCTCCTTGAAAAGGTAAAGCTGGAACTGCATAAATTACAAGCGTAATTGCTAACAGAATACATACTAGCAATCGGTATCTTAGCATTAGATCCCCTCCTTTCTGATTGGCCGTTAATAGTAATATATGCACAGATTGTAGAAAGGTTAGAAAAACTTAGCTAGTCGCCAAATACTTTAGCAAAAGTAAAAGGTAAATTCAGGAACGATTTTCGATCTGAATTTACCTTTTATTAGTATTTATATTTGGATTGAATCACCTGGTCGGAGGATTGTTCCTTGAATGTCTGTTGGTAATAATGTAACAAACGCCTCTGGATCTTGCTTAATTATTGGGAACGTATTGTAATGAATTGGTACGACGATTTTTGCTTTTAGCCACTTAGCTGCTTGCGCTGCATCAACAGGTCCCATTGTAAAATTATCTCCAATTGGCAAAAAGGCAACGTCTATCAAATTTCGCTCACCAATCATTTTCATATCTGAAAATAATGCTGTATCACCGGCGTGATAAATCGTCTTTCCTTCAGCTGAAAAAAGAATTCCTGCTGGCATTCCTGTATAAACCATATTCTTGGTCTCTTCTTCAACATAAGCCGACCCGTGAAGTGCTTGTGTTAACTTTACTGTTCCAAACTCAAATTGCTGAGTGCCACCAATATGCATTGTATGGACATTTACTCCTTGCCAGCTTAAATATGTAGCGAGTTCATATGGTGCAACTACAAGAGCATTATTTCGATTAGCTAAGGCAATTGTATCTCCAACATGATCATTATGGCCGTGCGTTAACAGAATCACATCAACTTTTAGCTCACTAGCATTCAAATTTGTTTGACCATTACCTGTAATAAATGGATCAATAATGATTGTTTTTTCTTTTGTTTCAATTAATACAACTGAATGACCGTGATACGTTAATTTCAAGATTATCCACTCCCAAGTTTTTTCTAAAGTTAATCTATTCTTATTTATTCAAAAAAGCTATCCTACTTTCCATTCATTTTTGTTTGGTTTGTTCCCAGACCCATGTATATAGCTGGTTATCTCCAGTCATCCAACGGATATCGAGGCTTTCTAGTTGCGGAAATGTCTCCTGTTTTAGTCTTTCCACCATTTCTTCTACTTTGACTTTTTCCGATAATTTAAGCATCTTTACGATTTTGAGCATCTCATCTTTTGCTTCTTGTGATTTCTTCACTTTTTCCCCTGTTTCATACTCATACTTTCCTGGACTAGTATACTCCCATTGATGTTCGATTCCATTTTCGACGACCGTTACCTTCAAAAAGAAGCTTTCCATTAAATTAACCGCATAACTTTGTGAAGAAAAAAGAAGCAGGCAACTTATAAACAAGCTTGTAAAAAAGAACTTTTTATTCATCATCATCACCTCAATACTACTATTGGTGAATAATGGTTTATTTATACTCTTTAACGGAAACGGTGTAAAACATCTACGCCTCCGGTGACTTCAATCACAGTTCCTGTAATCATATCTGAATTTTCATGACAAAGAAAAGTAATTACCCGACTAATATCTTCACCAGTCCCTGATCTTCCAACTGGAGTATCTTTATCAAAATATTTTCTTGCCTCGGCAATTGAAGCTTCTTTCATTTGACCAACGATATTACCTGGTGAAACCATGTTAACGGTGATCCCATTTTCAGCTTCTTCAATTGCCAGCGTTTTTGTCAAAGAGACAAGCGCAACTTTGGCAGCAGCAAACGCTGATCGATACATCCAACCTGGTGTTCCTTCCGCTCCTTGAAACCCATATGTAATAATACGGCCGAATTTTTCATTGCGCATCATTGGAATGATTTTTTTTATTAAGTGAAACACACTGCTCAAATTTCCTTCCACCATGTCATTCCATTCCGCTTCAGTATAATCTACTAACTTTTTCCGTTGAAATATATAAGGCCCTGCATTATTTATTAATATATGAATGTTACCGAAAGAATTTGCTGCTTGGTCAACTAATTGTAGTAAATCTGCTTTCTTTGTAACATCCGCTTTAATAAATTGAAATCGACCTTGATAATCGTTCCATTCTCTTTCTAGTTTTTCGACTGCTTCTTGATCACTACGATAGCTTACCGAAACTTTATAACCTTCTTTTAATAAATTTTCTGTTACTTTCTTTCCTAAGCCTTTTGTTCCGGCAGTGATTAAAGCATGACGCATAGGAATTTCTCCTCCCCATGAAAAATGACTAGTTTTAAACATTATTATAGTGTTATGCAACTTTAATGTAAAAAAGAATGCCTTAGGAACATTTTGTAATAAAGACAGATGAAAAATTCGAATTATGTAGTAATAAAAGAGTAGAGCAACGGCTGATCGTGCAAGAGAAAAACCTTGGCGAAAAATACCAAGGTAATCACAGATTAATTATCATTGTTTGAATAGTCATTTTGTGTCCATTCTGTTATGCCATCATAATAAGAATCTAACAACTGCTGTCGAACAATTTCATCTCCTTCTTCATCAAAAATAAAGCTTTGGTTTTTTGGATCTTTCATCATCACTACACCTCCATTCTCAATCATATTATTCATCAAAGTTTCACGAATTATGATTTGTTTATAGAAAGATGACTTGAGCTTAATTGAAGTAAAAGTAAAAAACGCTAGGATTTCCTAGCGTTTTCTTGTGCTAATTACATTTATTTCACGTGTGTTTTATGAATGCTCTCCCTGAAGTAATTCACTAACCTCATAGACGCCTTCTTTAACTTAACTACACTATTTACTTTGAATTAAACTCTCAGCCTTTTTAATTGCTGCTCTTACTTGCTCAAAACCAGTTCCACCTGCACTATTACGTCTAGCTACAACGGTTTTTGGTTTAAGCACTTCATAAATATCATCTTCAAACAATACACTAGCTTCTTTAAATTCATCAATGCTTAAGTCTAATAAATACTTTTGATTTTGAATACAATAAAGAACTAATTTACCAACAACTTCATGAGCAGCTCGGAATGGCATACCTTTTGTTGCTAAATAGTCAGCAAGCTCAGTTGCATTCGAGAAATCTTCATTTGTTGCTTTTTCCATGTTTTTATCTAAAACTTTCATTGTTTCAATCATGCCAGCAAAAATTTGCAAGCTGCCTTTTACCGTATGAACAGTGTCAAACATACCTTCTTTATCTTCTTGCATATCTTTGTTGTAAGCTAATGGCAAACCTTTAATAACTGTTAATAATGAAAAAAGATTTCCATAGACACGACCCGTTTTACCGCGAATTAATTCGGCCATATCTGGATTTTTCTTTTGCGGCATAATGCTACTTCCAGTCGCAAATGCATCATCAATTTCAACAAATTGAAATTCTTGACTTGACCATAAAATGAGTTCTTCACAAAAACGTGATAAATGCATCATCACCATTGAGGAATTACTTAAAAATTCAACAATAAAATCACGGTCACTTACTGCATCCATACTATTTTCATAAATACCATCAAAGCCTAAAAGCTCGGCCGTATATTCACGATCAATTGGGAATGTTGTCCCTGCTAATGCTCCTGCTCCAAGCGGTGAAATATTGATTCGCTTCAGACTATCACGATAACGTTCATAATCGCGTTCTAACATCCAGAAATAAGCCATTAAATGGTGGGCAAATGAAACTGGCTGTGCACGTTGCAAATGAGTATAGCCCGGAATAATCGTTTCAACGTTTTGTTGACATTTTTCAAGAATTGCTTCTTGAAGGTGTTTGATTGATTCCATAATTTCTTGCACTTGATTTCGTAAATAAAGATGCATATCTGTGGCTACTTGGTCATTTCTACTTCTACCAGTATGTAACTTTCCACCAACTTCCCCAATCTCTTCAATTAAAAACTTTTCAATATTTAAATGGATATCTTCGTTTTCAACCGAAAATTGGAGTAACCCTTTTTCCGCTTTTTCTTGAATAATCGCTAGCCCTGCTAAGATTTTTTCTACATCTTCTTTAGGGACGATGCCACATTTTCCGAGCATTGTAATATGGGCAATACTCCCTTGAAGATCCTCTTTTACTAACTGTTTATCAAAACCGATGGATGCCCCAAAGGCATCCACCCAGCTTTCTGCTTTTTTTGTAAAACGTCCACCCCAAAGCTTAGCTGTCACAGTTGATTTACTCCCTTCTTTGTTACCATGCTATGCACTTTTGTCGGTAAGCCCCACAGCTTAATAAAGCCAACTGCTGCACTGTGGTCAAACTGATCGTCAGAAGAGTATGTCGCAAGTTTCTCGTCATATAGTGAAAACTCTGATTTACGTCCTTCGACAATTGCATGACCTTTAAATAATTTTACGCGAACCGTACCTGTTACTGTTTTTTGAGTTTCTTTTAAGAACGCTTGTAGGGCTGGCATTAATGGTGAGAACCATAAACCTTCATAAATCATTTCTGTCACTTTTTTACCAATCACTGGTTTAAAGTGGGCAACTTCTTTTGTTAATGTTAAATCTTCTAATTCTTTATGAGCTTTAAGTAAAACGGTAGCTCCCGGACACTCATAAACTTCACGTGATTTAATTCCGACTAATCTGTTTTCCACGTGATCAATTCGACCAACACCGTGTTTACCGGCAATTTGGTTAAGCTCTAAAATAAGTTGATCAAGCTCAAATGCTTTTCCATTTAATGTTTTCGGTACACCTTGCTCAAATCCAATTTCTACATACTCAGCATCATTAGGTGTATTTTCGATAGCAACTGTTAATTCATAAGCTCCTTCAGGCGGTGTTGCCCAAGGGTCTTCTAAGATCCCACACTCGCAACTTCTTCCCCAAAGGTTTTGGTCAATTGAATATGGATTATCTAAGTTAACCGGAATTGGAATATCATGCTTTTTCGCATATTCAATTTCCTCGTCACGACTCCAGCTCCATTCACGTACAGGAGCTAATACTTCTAAATCTGGATTTAATGCTTGGATCGATACTTCAAATCGAACTTGGTCATTTCCTTTTCCAGTACATCCGTGAGCAACTGCATCTGCTCCTACTTGATTAGCAATTTCAACCAATTTCTTTGAAATTAACGGACGAGAAAGCGCCGAAACTAGTGGATACTTTCCTTCATACATCGCATGGCTTTGTAGCGCAGTTAAAACAAACTCTTCAGCATATTCTTTTTTAGCGTCAACTGTATAAGAGTGAAGTGCACCAACTGTTAATGCTTTATCTTTAATAAATTGAAGATCTTTTCCTTCGCCAACATCTAAACAAACAGCGATTACATCGTAACCTTGATCCCCTAACCATTTAATTGCAACAGATGTGTCTAATCCACCAGAATAGGCTAATACAACTTTCTTCTTACTCATTTTTTCATTCCTCCGTTTATGAATATTGATGCTTTTATCATTATATTTATGCAATTTCCTTTAAAAGAAAAGAGGCTTCTGTCATAAGCACTCTGTTTTTATAAATTCGAAAATCAAATCATTAATCTATACTTTATCACAATCGATTTTTTTTGCAATACATATTCATAAAAAAAACTAAATATTTATTAGTTTTTTTTTAGAACATTTTGGCTAGTTAGGAAGAAGAAATGAATAGAGTGAAACAGTATTGTTATTCGCTACTCGTCTGTAAGATTAATACTGGTTTTGCGCTGTAATTTTGCCTTTAGATCTAAACCAGAGCCAAAGGTCATTTATGATTGATGCTAGCTCTGAAATTTCGGAATTTAAATCACAAGACTTGAGAAAATCTTCTTCATGAAATAATAACGTTTGCTTTTGATTAATTTCTGTCTCTAATTGTTTCACGCGATCAGGAATATTCCCACGTATTTCTTCCCAACGCGAAAGTATTTCTTCTTGCATCGCTTTATCTAAGAAATTCCAATCTCGCTCAAGACTAGGGATCGCAATTCCTAAACGCTTATCAAATTCAAATATATACAACATACCACCCCCAATATTTAGTTTCATTTTACAACAAATCACGTAAATTATGAATATATGAAAAGAGCAGAACCCCCGCCTAGTGGCTCAGAACTATAGAAAAATTGGCTATCTTATAAAAAAAATATCTACATAAATGTAGATACTTTTTTTGTATTTTATATTAAGATTTTACAGTATTGTTTTTTGTTAAACGAACTGTATCTCTTGCAAGCATAACTTCTTCGTTCGTTGGAATAATGATAACTTTTACTGGTGAATGAGGATAGTTTAAGAACGCCTCTTTCCCGCGAACCCCGTTTAGTGCTGGATCCCAATAAACTCCCATAAATTCAAGACCTTTTAATACGCGTGCACGAATTACATCACTATTTTCACCAATTCCAGCTGTAAAGATAATTGCGTCAACACCGTTCATACGGGCAGCGTATAAACCAATAAATTTATGAATACGTGAAGTGAATACTTCTAACGCTAATTCCGCTCTTTCGTTCCCCGCAGCAGCTTCATCTTCAATATCGCGAAGGTCACTTGAGAAACCAGACAATGCTAACAAACCGCTCTTTTTGTTGAGGACGTCTAATACTTCTTTTGCTGATTTACCTGTTTTTTCCATGATATAAGGGATTAACGCTGGATCAATATTTCCGGAACGAGTTCCCATCGTAATCCCTGCAAGTGGTGTAAAGCCCATTGATGTATCAATTGATTTTCCACCTTCGATTGCAGCAATTGAAGCACCATTTCCTAAGTGACATGAAATTAAACGTAATTGTTCAAGTGGACGTCCTAATATTTCGGCAGCACGTTCACTTACATATTTATGAGATGTTCCATGGAAACCATACTTACGAATTCCGAACTTTTCATAATACTCGTAAGGAATACTGTATAAGAATGATTTTTCTGGCATTGTTTGATGGAAAGCCGTGTCAAAGATTGCTACAGCAGGTACATTTGGAAGCACTTCCTTAAATGCTTTAATCCCAACAATGTTAGCTGGATTATGAAGCGGTGCTAATTCTGAAACTGCTTCAATCCCATTTAACACTTCATCATCAATAAGAACTGAATCATTGAATTTTTCTCCACCATGAACAACACGATGACCAATACCTTCAATTTCATCTAAAGAACGAATAATTCCTAAATTTGTTAATTTCCCTAATAAAATTTTAACTGCTTGGGAATGATCAGCAATATCAAGAATTTCTTTTTGTTTTTCACCGTTTACTTCAATTTGAAAAATAGAATCCGATAGACCAATTCTTTCCACAAGTCCCTTTGTTACAACCGCTTCACTTGGCATTTCTAATAATTGAAACTTTAATGATGAACTACCGGCATTTATGGCTATAATTTTTGCCATTTTATTACATCTCCTTTAATTACTAAAAATAAATTAATTTTTCTAATATACTACAATTTATTAGATTAACTTTTCTTTTTTCATTTAAACATTGTTACATCTAGAATTCAATACTTTAGAATAAATTCCGATTTTTAAAAAAATTCTAAAACATCAGTCTATATAAGCTTCCAACCAATTGTTAACATTTTTTATCATTTCTCGCAATGCACCGCTATTTGAAAAAGAAGGTAATTCTGCTAGTAAAGCCTGAGTTGGACCATTGATCCCCTCTCCTTTTTTCCTTAAAATAAAAATACTTTTGGCATGTTTTTCTGCCTTAAACATCGACTTCGGTAGTTGCAGTAATGAGTAAATATGAGTGTGTTTTTTAATGTATGTATGAAGTTGTTTGGCTTGATCTGATGAAAATAAAGAGTTTGGAATAATAAATAATAAAAAGCCTCCTGCTTTTGTACAATTTATTGACTGTTCAATCATTAAATGATGAGTATACGATAAGCCATCTTCAGCCTTTAATTTATACCTACTAGCAATTTCTTGATTAGGATAGAAGCCGATTGGTAAATCTGCGACAACAATATCGACTGGGTCAATAAAAATGTCCATTAAGCTATCTTGATGAAACAGCTCAATTTTATGTTGCTGTAAATTTGCACTAACATAAGCTAGTTGAAGTAATAACTCATCTGGCTCTACACCATAGCTAGTAATCACCTTAGAAGATTGATTTAAGATAGCAGTTAATAAATTCCCAGAACCAACTGCTGGATCAAAAATTCGAAAGCTTTCTTTTTTCTCAGTCAGTTTGTTTATTAAATAGCTCATAAACAAGGCGATAGCATCAGGAGTCATCGTATGGTGTGGTTGTGTTGCGGTTTTCATTCCTTTTAAGATTGCTAACTGTATCGTTTTTCTAATCTGTTCTTTCGTTAACATTTCTAAATGAACGTCATTAAGCGCTTTTTTTACTTTTTTAAGCGATATTTCACTTAGAGGCAACTCCACTTTGTCTTGAAATAAAATTTCGCCAACATATACAATTGCTTCTAAATAAGTTATTCCTGCATCATTTTGAATGGTTTCAGCACTTGCATCAATTTTTGTGAAAAATGTTTCAAAGTCTAATGGTTGTACCATTATTTTTTCACTCCTTCCAAAATTCCATTCTACATCTTTTATGCCAACAATAGAAGAAAAAAGAAAACAGACGTTATTAAACGTCTGCTATTCAAGGAAATCATTCATTTGCCATTTATTTGTTTATAAAAATCAAGTAACAGAAGATCGTTATAAGTCTAATTTATCTGCTGAAATCTTTACATTAGTTGCTTGAGATTTGTCATGTTGGTCTTTTTTACCATTCAGCATTTGTTGAATTTTTTCAACAACTTGTGGAGCAAAGTCCATTAACTTTTCATAAAGATGTGTGTTTTCATCGAGATGGACCATTTTTACTCCAGAAGGACTAACAATTAAAAAGGCAATTGGAGTAATCGAGACACCGCCTCCACTACCACCACCAAATGGCATTTGTTTTTCACTTGTTCCGTTAGTTGTTTTATCAATAACAAATTGACTTCCACCTGCGGCAAAACCGAACCCTACTTTTGAAACAGGAATAATCACACTACCATCTGGAGTTTCTACCGGATCGCCAACGATTGTGTTCACATCAACCATTTCTTTGATGTTTTCCATCGCTGTTTTCATTAAGCCTTGAATTGGATGTTCTGACATATCGAATCCTCCTAACATTAAATACCGTTCTGCTCATACAAATTTTCAGTAATAGTTTTCGGGAGTTTTTTCCAATATTTGACGATTTGTAAAGCGGCGATAATAGCATACCCTAACCTAAATGAAAAAATACATGCTAACTCTGTATGAGAAGTAAGTTTTTGAAAATGTGGCTGAACTTCGATAATTGGATATACCTTAAGTCTCATGTAATGGCTAATCATTCCAAGGATACTCCCTTTCACTCCCCAAAGAGCGCCAATACATGAACCTGTAAACGCCGCATCACCGGTACCAATAACACTTTTCCAAGAAAATTTCGTAATCGAAATTCGACTTAGTAATTTTTTCATGATTTTATGAAAACCAATCACATGCTTTAAAAAATCTCTTAAATGGCGCAAATCACGAATAATGGTTTCAGGAGTAATCTTCTCAGTTTTCTCTGTTTCGTTTATAGCTGAATGTTGTTCTTCTTTTACAACAATTGCCGGAGAATCATTATCTATTTTTAAGACAGGTACGTTAACAGTATAGGAGGCTAGTCCATAAAAGGTGGATAATTTAATTGTAAGTTCATCATTGTCTTGATTATGAAAATAGGTAAGGTTTACAGTAATTTTTGCAAAAGTTGCTAAAACTAGTAAAACAAAAAGTGAAATAATTACCCACCAAAACCAATGCATCACAAATTCCTCCTTCTTTCAACCATTATCACCTTGTCTTGCTTAAAATAAACTAAACTAAGTTATTTATTGTGAGTAATCCTCATAAACAACATAGGTATCGCCAATCATGTCATGTAAGCCTTGTTTTTTTCTTTGAAAGGCAATTGTGATATAAAGGGTGTAAGAAAGCGTAAAAGCTTGTAAAATGTAACGTCCTACAACTTCACGAAAAATAAGGTCTGACCAAGTTAATGGTGCTGATGATTTACTAATGACTTTTAATCCAAACACCATCTTACCGAGAGTTTGTCCCCACTTTTTTGTAAAAACAATAAAATATAAAAACGTAACAATTGTCATTAAAATTAATTCTACTGAATCTCGCAAATCGAAAGTCGTTAGTAACGGTGCTACAAGTATTCCATTAATACTAGTACCAATCAGTAAATCTAACAAATAAGCCCAAAACCGCATCCAAAACCCAGCATAACGATAAGAGTTTGTTTGTTTCAATAATTGCTCCTCATGAATTAGAATCTGTTCATCCATTATTATGCTCACCACCTTAATCCATGTTGTACAAATACATTAAACTTGGTGAGTTTGTTTGTTTTACTAGTTGCTTTAACCCTAGTGGATCTTGTTGATTTGTGATTAAATTTTGAACCGACATCGTCAAGAAACTAGGAAAACTAAATGGCGCTTCATATTTGATAACATCTAAATCTCCTCTACCGATATCGTCTCGTAACACTTGGACCACATCTTCCATATTGCCAATTGCATCGACTAATCCTAATTCAACTGCTTGTTTCCCAGAATAAATACGACCATCTGCTAACGTTTTTACATGATTTCGGTCCATATTACGTCCTTTGGCAATTACATCAACGAATTTTTCATAAGAATCATCAATCATCGCTTGTAAAATTGACCTTTCAGCATTAGTCATTTTTCGCATTGAAGACATTATGTCCTTATAAGGCCCACTTTTAATCGTTTCAATGTGCACACCATAATTTTCTGCTAATTCACTCAAGTTAATTGTTTGCATAATTACGCCTAAAGACCCGGTAATTGTAGCTTCATTGGCAAAAATTTTGTCTGCAGGTGCGGAAATATAATAACCTCCAGAGGCTGCTAAATTTGCCATAGAAACGTAAATAGGCTTTCGATATTCCTCCTGGATCTCAACGATTAAATCATGAATTTCTGCACTTTCTACGACCCCACCCCCAGGTGAATTGACTTGAATAATGATTCCCTCAACTAGTGGATCCTCGCTAGCATGTTTAAGCATCGAAAGAAAAGTTCGATGATTATATGTAGCAGTTTCAAAAAAAGATGGCGTATCATAGCCTTCTTGAATAACACCATTTACATATAAGACAGCAATTTTTCCATTTCCATTTCCTTGTTCAATCGTTTGTTCAAGCCATATTTCTTCATCTTCCATTGCCAATAAACCAGACCACTGTCCAGTAATTTTCGCAGTGAAAAAATTAACTGCGATGGAAAGGCAAAATAGCGAAAAAGCTAAACCTAAAGCAATCCAACGTTTCTTACTCATTTACAGTAACTCCCTTTCTTAATTAATAAAAACTTGTAAATTACATCTTTACTAATAGTTACAAATTTTATCATTTTTTTCAACTATTTATTATTTCTTAACGTATATGAAAAGAGAGATGACTAGTTGTCACCTCTCGCAGCCATTTTATTTAATTATTTTTGTTGAAAACCGCCCAATTGTTGCTCTGCCATTTGAACTAAACGTTTCGTAATTTCACCACCAACAGAACCGTTAGCACGAGAAGTTGCATCAGGTCCTAGCTGAACACCAAACTCTTGAGCAATTTCATATTTCATTTGATCTAACGCTTGTTGTACACCAGGTACTACTAGTTGGTTGTTATTTGGCATTGTATTTCACCTCCTTTGTAAACATATGATGTGTACTAGAAGGCAAATCAATACTCTATATTTCTTGGTAATTATTTGAAATAACCGTTAATTATTCAAGTTACAACACAAATTATTATAATAAATTTTCGAATTTATTATTCATTCCTACACCAGGAAAAATTTCAAAGCTTTCTATGTTAGCAACAGCTTCTTCGACGAGAGCTTCAATATCTAATTGTTCCTCAAACTTATTTGCTTTATCTCTTGCGGGTTTAGTACTCGTCTCGGGTGGTAAGAAAATTGTGCAACAATCTTCATAAGGTAAAATTGATAAATCAAACGTACCTATTTTCTGTGCAACCTCAATCACTTCTAGCTTATCCATCGTAACTAAAGGACGAATGATTGGCATATTTGTAACCTCATTAATCGTGTGCATACTATGCAACGTTTGGCTTGCAACTTGTCCAAGACTTTCTCCGGTTGTAATTGCAAATGCCTTTTGTTGTGTTGCAATTCGTTCACTAATTCTGAGCATCAATCTCCGCATGATTGTCATCGTGTAATTTCTTGGAATAACTTTATGGATTTCCAATTGTATTTTCGTAAATGGAACAACATGAAGTCGAATTTTTCCGCCATACTCTGTTAATACTTTTGTTAAATCGACAACCTTTTGTTTCGCACGTTCATTTGTATAGGGTGGACTATGAAAATGAATGGCTTCGATTTTCACACCGCGTTTCATTGCAAGATATCCCGCTACTGGACTATCAATTCCACCTGAAAGCATAAGAACAACTTTTCCACCTGTCCCAACTGGAAGACCGCCAGAACCTTTGTAAACGGCACAAGAAATATAGGTAGCAACTTCGCGAACTTCAACCTTCACTTCAATATCAGGATGGTGAACATCTACCGAAAGATCTTGTGTATTTCTGAGAATAAAGCTACCTATTTCATAATTCAATTTTTGAGAATTAATTGGAAATCCTTTATTTGCTCGTCTTGCAGAAACTTTAAACGTTTTCTTTCCTGCTACCACTTCTTTTAGCATTAATAGGGCAGCTTCTTGAATTTTTTCAAGTTCGTTATCCACTTTAATAGCAACCCTGAAAGAATGAATCCCAAAGATTTTTGTTAATTTTTCGGCGATTAATTCATGATTTTCCTCATTTAATTCGATAAACATTCTGCCAAATGTCCGTTTTATTTTGGCATTTGGAAATGGTTTTAAAGCGATTTTAATATTTTCTTGCAGTCTTCTTTCAAACTGAGAACGATTTTTTCCTTTTAATGAAAGTTCCGCATAACTAATGACAATATGATCATACTTCATTTTTCTCTTACCTCATAACATGTTTTAATTGTGAAGAAATACCTTTTAAAGCTATTACGAATTTATTTACTTCTTCTACCGTGTTTTCAAACGAAAAACTAACTCTTACTGCACTTTCTGCCCGCTCATCCCCCATACCAGTTGCCATCAAAATGCGACTAGGTTCTGCTAATTTCGAAGAACAAGCAGATTTTGTTGAAACATATATTTTCTGTTTACTTAATGCTTGGATCAACACCTCTGGTTTGATGCCTGGCAATGAAAAATTGATAATATGAGGAGCACCATCAATAGGGCTATTCAAAACTATTCCATCTATTTCTTGAAGCAATTTTATTAATTGATCACGCAGTTGTTTTAAATGTTGTTTATTTGCAACATATTTCTCCATCGATAATCGAAGTGCTTTAGCCATTGCTACATAGCCAGGAATATTTTCTGTTCCGGCACGAAAGTTTTGCTCTTGAACACCACCGCTAAACAAAGAAGTTAATTTAACTCCTTGCCGAACATACAGTACACCCGTTCCTTTTGGTCCATGGAATTTATGCCCTGAAATTGTACCTAAGTCAATATGACAATCCTTAAATGAAAGCGGTACCTTTGTCATACCTTGAACATGATCCACATGAAAATATACTTTTGGATATGTTCGTAACAATTCACCAACTTCTTTAATCGGTTGAATGGTCCCTAACTCATTGTTGACATGAATCAGTGACACAAGAATAGTATCATTACGAAGTTCCTGTTTTAATTCTTCTAATGAAATTTCCCCAAATTGATTAACATTTAAATAAGTTACAGCAAATCCAAGTTTCTCTAACTGGTTGAATGTTTCGTAATTAGAAGCATGTTCTACCTTCGTTGTAATCAAATGCCTGCCCCGACTTTTATGTTGAAGTGCAGTGCCTTTAATTGCTAAATTGTTTCCTTCTGTTCCACCAGATGTAAAAACAATTTCTTTTTTATTGACTTTTAGAAGTTTGGCAATTTGATCTCTTCCTTGATCTAAGAGCATTTCTGCTTCTTTTCCTAATGAGTGAAGCGAGGATGGATTTCCATAATATTCTTCCGACACTTTCACATAAGTTTCAATTACTTCTTTATAAGGCTTAGTTGTGGCACTGTTGTCAAAGTAAATCATTGGGAAAACTCCTTTTCTTTCCTTGCGTCTACCTATCATATCATAATGGTACTACAAAAGCATAGAGCACTTGGAGCTAGACATCATAACGACTTCAAATTATATGCTTTCTTAATCTTGGAAAAAGGTTTAGCAATTTGCTAAACCTTTTTCCTTATAATAAGAATTTATTTTTTCTAATACATGAGGTTCAATTTCTTCAATTACTTTTAAAGAAATTTCTAAAGCTTCATCATATTGATACATTCTGAAAGCTTCTTCTGCCCGAAGAAGTTCCCCATCAACATATTTCGAATTACTACGAAATCGATTTCCATATTGAATTACTCGTTCTGCTGATAAAGCTTTTTCGATTGTTTCAGAAATTAACTGATAAATTTCATTTACAGTTTCTAAAGCTTGCTTCATTGCATAATTTACATCATTCATGACTAATGGAATACTTTCTAATTTTTCCGTAGCAGTAATCAAACTTGTTTGAGTTGCTTCAATTCTTATTAACAGTGATTCAGGTAGTCCGGGAATATTGCTCTTTTTAATTAAACGTTGGCCATCACGAATTTTTGCTTTTAATTCTTTAAGTAATTCTTGTGCTTTTATTTCATCTACCCGTAAAGAATTTAATGTTTCACAACATGTTTGAACGGTAGTTTGTTGTTCCTGTATTTCGCTCTTAAATTCTTCTATCATTTTTTTTATGACAATATTAGCTTGTTTATTATTAGTTGCAACATCTTCAATCATACTTAACTTGTTCAACATTTCTTTTATTTGCTTTTCTAGTTTTAGCTGAGTTTTTATTTCTTCCTCTGGGATATGATAACTAAGTTTAATTGTTTCAACATCATTTTTTAAGTCAAAGAAATCTTCTTGTAATAACAATGTCATATTTCTAATAGCTAAAAGCTCAGTACTTACATATTGCTTGGCTAAAACCTCTTGTTCAAGAGTATCGCAGATTTGGTCAATTTCTTGGTTTACTTCTTTGATACCGGCTTCAACTGTTTCAAAATCCCCTGTTTCGAGTAAAGATATGAATTTTTGTAATTGACTTGTCATTTCTTGAATGTCGTCTTTAAATGAAAAGTGATTTAATAGATAACCTTCTGCTTCCATTTCAGTGATTCCTTCGTTTATTTCCGTTAATTGTGAAGGAATTTCTTTTTCAATTTGAACAAGAATGGTTGGAACTTGATCTATTTTCCATTTTTCTTGTTTTATTTGTTCAGCAATTGTCGTTATGATTTCTCGTGCCTCGAAGTAATTACCATCTTTTGTAGCTTCTTCAAAGGAAACGAATAATTGCTCAATTTCGATTAATTTCTTATCAATAATCGATGCAGTTATGCCTAAAATACTTTTGTTTTGCTTAAACTGTATTTGCACATCTTTAAATACTTGGCGAAGATCATCACTTTGCTTCCGGTTATTTTCTTCGCTGTTTATTAACATATGAACATCCGCTAACATTTCTTGAAGGCTTGCTTCAATATTATTTAATTCGTTTACAATATTTTTCACCAAATTTTTCGCTTTTACAAAACGGTATTTATTAGCAGCTTCTTCTACATCAAATAATTTCTCTTCTAAATCTGGTAGTTTTGTCGTTAAAATTTCATCCCATTTATTACGCCAACTCTCAAATTTCGTTTCTGTTTCACCAGACATGTTCAATCCTTTTATTTTCGCAATTTCATCTGTCACGGGTTTATTCATTATTTGAATTTTCCATGCTTCAAGCCGATCAACTTCACCATAAATTCTCTTTCTTGAAATAGCACCATAGATGACAACCGCTAAAATAATGATAAAAATTATGTATATGAAAATTTGCATTATGAATGCCTCCATCTAAGTTCATTATCAAAGTTTAAAGCATTACAAAATCGATCTTTTTCGATAATAACATGATACCATGAATAAACATTTTTTGACTTATTTTTTTTAAAAAAAATATATTAAAAGAATCATATCAAAATTAATTGATATGATTCTTTTGATTGTTTATACAATTGTTAATTTATTTTTATCATGTTCTTTATATAAAAATTCAGATATCCACGTCTTAATATGGGTTAAATATTTAGAAACAAAGTAATCTTCATGTGGATTAAGGTGATAAACTTCACGAATGTACTGTGGCATCGAATAAGGCATCGTAATTAGTGCTCGAATTTGGATCGCTACAAAGTCGCTGGAAACTTGCCGAAATTGGTTTTGTTTAATTCCTTTAACAATTATACTTTTAAGGTAGTGCTTTTCTTTCATAAAATAAGTCATCATTAATTCTCTGACAAAAGTAGAATCTAATGTTACTTCTCGATGAACAAATCTTGATAAGTGATGATATTGCTGTTGGTATTTTAATAAGTTCTCAACAACTTTCAATAGACATTGACTAGAAGGATGATTGCTTAGTTCTTGATAAGCCGTTTCTACTATCGTTGTATAACCTTCTAAATAATCGACCATTAATTTTTCCAAAAGTCCTTGTTTATTATGAAAGTAATACGAAATAAGCGCAACATTTACTCCTGCCTTATCAGCAATAGCCCTGATTGATGTTCCACTATATCCTTTTACATTAAATAATGTTACAGCAGCTTCCATTACTTTTCGTTTTGTCTTTTCACCTTTTTCGAGCATAAATCTCACCTCATTTTCAACAGCTTTTTCCTTTTCGTTACATTTCTTAAAAAAAAACCTAAATCCTGCATTTTTTTATCGACAGTTACAAAAGATGTTTCTACAGAAACTGAGCAAATTAACAACAATTTGTATTTGAACGTCGAAAAAGGTAGGAGCAAGTTAAACTTTCTCCTACCTTTTTAATACGATTAGCAAGTATACATGTTTTGAAATTGAATGCTGTCTAGTTCTGACTGCTAGACGCTCTTCACTTTTCTACATATGGCATGTTTTCTCGTCATAGACAACAACAAGATTTTTTCCGGATCGTTTTGCTGTATACAATGCTTGATCTGCTTGATTAAATAACGTTTTTAATGATTTATTTTTATCAATTTGTTTCCATTCAGATACACCACAAGAAATAGTAACGGAAGGACTTGTTTCTTGAGCAACCTTTTGGCGAATCCGTTCAGCTACAACTAAGCCAATTTCCTGATCTACTTTTGAAAGATAGACAGCAAGCTCTTCTCCTCCCCATCTAGCTGCTATATCTGTAGCTTTAATATGTCTCTTCAGCACATTTGCCACTTGAATGATAATATCATCACCCACTTGATGACCATAAACATCATTAATTTGCTTAAAATTATCAATATCTAATAGAATAAAGCAACCGTATGCATCCTTGTTCATCGAATCTTGGATTTTTTCATCTAAATAACTTCGTGCATACAATCTCGTTAGATGATCTGTAATTACTAATTTCTCTAATTCTTCATGAAGCATTGAATTTGTAAATGCCAACGTAGAATGATGAATTAGTGATTGTAACAATTTATATTGATGAAATGAAAAATGATAGGCATGCTCATGAACAATCATGACAGCTCCTTTTAATTCGCCACTTTGGATCATAGGCACTGCAATAAACGAGCGATAAGGCTTTAAGATGTATGGCTCTTGAGTAGCAAGATCTCCAACAAATAACGATTCCTTATCTTTCTTAATTCGTTCAAAAAAAGCGCCAAGATCAGTGATGCTTGATTCTTTTAAGAAATAATTTGTACTACCTTCAATCACTTCAATTTTGCCATTCGGACAGAAAATAAAGAAACCTATTTCTTGGGCATTAAATGAAGTTTCGATTTGATTTGTCATATAGCTTATCATTTCTGATAACCGCAATTTAGAATTCAGTTGATGAGATGTGTTATTTATTAATTGAAGATCTTCAACAAGTTGCCTAGATTGTTGATAGAGTTCGGCGTTTTCAATCGCGTTTCCACCTATATCAGCTAACACTTCAATAAAATCAATTTCATGTTTAGGAAAAACAAAAGAATTATTTGCTAAAATCTTCAAGACGCCGTATACACCTTGCTTCCCTCGTAATGGGGCATAAACAACCGATCTTCGTTCATTGATAAGTTCCTCAATTTGAATTTTTCCGGTTAAATAAGCATTGGTAGCTACTTCATTCGAATTGCCTTTTCCATAACTTAATTGCATTACTGGCAAATCATCACTTACTTTCCATTCATGAGATAAAAGAAGAAAAATATCGAAAGAAGGAAAGACTTGATTTAAAGCCTTAATAATTTCGTTTAAGATGGCATTAACGTCCATTGATGAGTGAAACTTTTTTGTTACTTGCAACAATAATTGCTTTCTTTTTTGCTCTTTTAAGACATTTTCATATTTTAAAAGTTTATATATTGGTGTTGTTGACTCTGAAATGAAATCGTAAAGGTTGTCTTTGATTTGAGATTGAACAACCCCTTGTTCAACACCATAAACAAGAATCGTAAACAATTCATTATCTTTTTCAAGCGGAATAATGACATAATCTTCATATTTATTATGTAATGATTGAAATCCAATATTCGTCAGAAAAGTTTTCGAGAGAACACGAACTTGATCATCCTCTAATAAGTCGATGGCATTTTTAATTTTATTATAATCAAGGATAAACTCTTCCTTGGTCTCAACAATGGTCGAGTTTGTCGAAAATCTTGGAATAAATAAATCTTCACTACGATTTAACAAGAGCAATGTAAAATCACCGGAATGAACTTTATCCTTTAACTTAAGTATAAACCTTCTGATAAACACTCCGAAATTATCGGTATAATTTGTTTCTCTCAATAATTTCACAATCTCCCAATCTGTGCTTTCTTTTTTTTGGGAAATATCTAATTGTTGTTTATAGGAAAGATATTTTGTCGTAATAATAAGCGTCTGTTTAAACCCTAATAATAAAGTGCGAACTATATCTTTATCACCTTCGCTATCAGCTAAAATAACTCCAAAGTACCCCGTCCATGCTTGATGATTATGTTTCAATGTCACAGAGATAGCATCAATTAAATATCCATTTTCTTTAAGCGGAAGTTGATTTGCTATTAACTTTGTTTCAATGTGATATAAAACTTCAATAATACCTGGGACGTATTCTCCAACTTCTCGCACTGTGATAATCTGCCCATCAATATTTGCTAAGAAAAAAACAGCGGATGAAAATTTTTCCTTTATGTAGTCGTCTAAATCAAATGTATGATGAAAAATTTTAGAAAAATTAAACTTTACGTTACTTTTATTCCCATTCAACATTAAGCTTGTCACCACCCATCAGGTACAGTTGTCTAATTAATAATTAATTTCATTATAATGGAAATAGTTAATATTTACTATTATAAACTAAAATTTTACAAAAAAATTACTTTAAAATTATTTTCAAATACACTTTTGTAATAGGCATTTTTTATTATACTACGCTTTTTATAGTAAAAATTAAAAATATATTACTTTCCTATGAACTTTTTCTATCTAAAGATCAATTTATTCCTCCATTTTGGAATTATTCTTCAATAACCTTGACTTTACTATATAATATACATATACTATACTTTGTGTAAAATAAGACAGCCAAGGTAAACTTCAATTGAACACTCCACATTTTATACCTCATAACAGCGGCTGTACAATTATTAATGAGGTGCATTGTGTAACTTCTAGCTGTCGAAGCGAAGGTGCATGAATATAAAATGTGCTTTTGAAGAGATTACCAAAAACTGTTGTTATTTTATCAAATTTAAAATAACAAAGGAGGAGTCATTCATGGCTCGCTATACAGGTCCATCTTGGAAATTATCTCGTCGCTTAGGAATTTCTTTAAGCGGAACAGGAAAAGAATTACAAAAACGTCCATACGCACCAGGACAACATGGTCCAAACCAAAGAAAAAAATTATCTGAATATGGTCTTCAGCTTCAAGAAAAACAAAAACTTCGCCATATGTATGGTGTAAATGAGCGTCAGTTCCGTCGTACATTTGATGCTGCTGGAAAAATGAGCGGTATTCAAGGTGAAAATTTCATGATTTTACTTGAGTCTCGCTTAGACAACCTTGTATACAGAATGGGATTAGCTCGTACTCGTCGTGGAGCTCGCCAATTAGTAAACCACGGGCACATTTTAGTTGATGGAAAACGCGTAGATATTCCTTCTTACCGCGTGAAGCCAGGACAAACAATCGGTGTGCGTGAAAAATCTTTAAATCTTGTTGTCGTTAAAGATGCTGTAGAAGTAAACAACTTCGTTCCAGCTTACCTTGATTTCAACGAAGATAAACTTGAAGCAACTTACACTCGATTACCAGAACGTTCTGAGTTACCTGCTGAAGTAACTGAACAATTAATCGTTGAGTTCTACTCACGTTAATTGAATTGAGTAGTAAATAGAATTAATTAAAACCCTAGAAACGTTGATATAACGCTAATTCTAGGGTTTTAATATGAAAACAGCCACGTATATACGTGGCTGTTTTTTATTTAATGGAAACATTCCTACTTACTAGGAACTATATTTAACCAGGAAATATTTCTTTTTCCCGCGACGAATGATTGTAAATTGATTTTCAATACGGTCATTCTGCGAAATCACTTTCTCTAACTCAGTTGTTCGTACTCCATTTACATAAATTGCTCCATTTTGAATATCTTCTCTTCCTTGTCGCTTTGATGGAGATATTTTTGCTGCTACTAACAAATCAAGTAAGCTAATTTCGTCTTCAGTGCATTCATAAGAAGGAACATCTTTAAAGCCTTGCTTAATTTCAGATATATTTAAGTCGGCAATGTCGCCACTAAATAAAGCTTCGGATATTCGGATTGCTTGATTAAGAGCTTCTTGACCATGAACGAGGCTGGTTACTTCCTCAGCAAGCTTTCGTTGGGCATTGCGCTTTTCTGGAGCTGTCGTGACTTCTTTGGCCAATGTTTCTATTTCTTCATGTGTGAGAAATGTAAAATATTTCAGAAATTTAACAACATCTCGATCGTCTGTATTAATGAAAAATTGGTATAATTCATAAGGCGATGTTTTCTCCTCATCTAACCAAATGGCACCACCTTCTGTTTTTCCAAACTTTGTACCGTCACTTTTGGTTACTAAAGGTATCGTAAACCCGTAAGCTTTTGCTTGCTCATTTGTTGATTTACGAATTAACTCTAATCCTGCTGTAATATTCCCCCACTGATCACTGCCGCCAATCTGTAACCGACAATTTTCTGTTTCATAAAGCTTTAAGAAATCGTAAGATTGCAAGATCATGTAACTAAACTCAGTAAATGAGATCCCTGACTGAATTCGAGATTCGACAGAATCTTTAGCTAACATGTAATTTAGCCCAAAGTTTTTCCCGATATCTCTTAAGAAAGTAATCACATTTAGATTTCCAATCCAATCATAATTATTGACAATTTTCGCCTTATTTTCTCCTTCAAAATCTAAAAAGCGAGATAACTGAGCTTTAATTCGATTCGAAAACTGGGCTACTACTTCCTTTTCATTTAAAGTTCGTTCTGCTTTTTTTCCACTAGGATCACCAATTAATCCTGTTGCTCCACCAACTAAGGCCAGTGGCTTATGACCTGCTAATTGAAAACGTCGGAGCGTCAATACTGTTAACAAATGACCAATATGCAAACTGTCTGCTGTTGGGTCAAATCCACAATATAAAGTTAATTGTCCTTCTAACTGCTTCGTTAAACCTTCTAAATCGGTTACTTGATTAATCAAGCCACGAAATTCTAAATCTTTTAACAAATCCATGCTTTTCTCTCCTTCAAATTAAATAATATGCTATATCGGAAAAAATTTTATACTTTCTAAATATTAAAATAAAAAGCCCACCCCAAAAAAGGGACGAGCAAAAAAGTTCGAGCTCTCTAAATAACAGGGAAATGCCTACTACTATTGTCCATTCATAGCTATTTCATTATATTAATTTTGTTATTGGTTCATTTTTATCAAAAATATCCCTTCTTGTCAAATGTTACTTTTTAACCTCGATTATATCATCAATCGACATTATGTGCTATAATATTTTTTGATGATTTAGGAGGTATATTGATGGAGAATAATCATTCGAATCAACATCTTTCATTTAAGTCAATACTCAAATTTTTAAATGAAAAAAAGATCTTTAAAAGCTATCGTATTACATATCAAGTCATTTGGAATTTATTATTAATCTCTTTTGTAGGAATTATCTCCTTACTACTTTTTGTTGGCGGAGCAGGGGCTGGTTTTTTTGCTTCTTTAGTTAAGGATGAACCAATTCGTAGTCAGGATGCACTGCAAAGCGATCTTTATAATTATGAAGAAATATCAGAGATTTATTTTGCTAACGATATTTTATTAGGAGAATTGCCTTCTGAGTTAGAAAGACGCGAAATTGAGCTGAAAGATATCTCAGAGCACCTCGTAAATGCGATTGTCGCGACGGAGGATGAATATTTCTTTGAACATAACGGCGTTGTTCCTAAAGCAATCTTCCGGGCTACTTATCAAGAATTCTCAAATGCAGCCGTCCAAACTGGTGGAAGTACTTTAACACAACAACTAGTGAAAAATCAGATTTTAACAAGTGAAGTATCCTTTGAACGAAAAGCAAAAGAAATTCTTTTAGCGCTACGACTTGAGAAATTTTTTGATAAAGAGGAAATATTAACTGCTTATTTAAACGTTGTACCTTTCGGGAGAAATGCGAATGGGCGTAATATTGCAGGGGTGCAAGCTGCAGCTCAAGGAATATTTGGGGTAGATGCCAAAGATTTATCATTACCACAAGCTGCTTATATAGCTGGTTTGCCACAAAGTCCGTTTGGGTATTCACCATTCTTGTCCCAAGGACGGGGGATAAAAGAAAATATTGAACCGTCGTTGAATAGAATGAAAACAGTATTAACGCGGATGAAAGAAAAAGGCTATATAACTGAAACGCAGTTTGCTGAAGCACTTACATATGATATTCGCTCTAATTTGACTTCTCCAACACCATCAGCACTCTCAGAATATCCATATTTATTACAAGAAGTTGAGCGAAGAGCAATTGATATATTTACTGCTCAGCTACTAGAAAAAGATGAAGTTAATTTAGCAGAAATTAAAGATCTTGATATAAGAATGGCAACAAATAATAAATATCGTGACCGCGCCCGCCGTGATTTACGAAGAAATGGGTATCAAATCCATACAACAATAAACAAAGATATTTACGATGCACACCAACAAGTAATTACTAATAATCGTCTATTCGGTGTTGCAAATGATTTAGGTGAGCCTGAAGAAGTTGGTGCTATTTTGCTAGATAATAAAACAGGAGCCATTATTTCATTTGTTGGGGGACGTGATCATAGTCGCGAAAGTTTAAACCATGCTACCCAAGCTTATCGGCAAAACGGTTCAACGATGAAGCCGTTGCTTGCTTATGCCCCGGCAATTGAATTAGGTTTATTGCAACCTGGATTTATATTAGCTGATACAAAAATGTATTATAAAAATGAACCTAATAAAGAAGTAACCAATTTCGATAATAATCATCTTGGATTAATGACTGCTCGTGAAGCATTACAAAGATCGAGAAACGTTCCTGCTGTAAAAGCGTTTAACCGAGTTCCCCATGAATACGCACGGGAAACTTTAGAAAAAGTTGGGATTAATAATTTAATTAAAGGAGAGCCATTTGAACCTACGGCTCTTGGCGGACTTCACTTAGGAGTTACGGTTGAACAAAATGCAAATGCCTACACAGTGTTTGCCAACAAAGGAAAGTTTATTAAATCATATTTAATTGAAAAAATTGTCTCAAAAAATGGGGAAATTGTATTTCAACATGACCAAAAGGAAGTTGACGTTTTCTCTCCTCAGACTGCTTACTTAACATTAGATATGCTTAGAGACGTTCAGGTTTCCCCGGGTACTGCCCCAGCATTACCTGGAATGTTAAAATTTCGTACCGATTTAGCCGGAAAAACAGGAACGACAACCGATACGCGTGATTCCTGGTATGTCGGCTTTAATCCAAATTTTACGATGGGAGTCTGGATTGGATATGATACGAATGTTTCACTAGTAGGAAAGACAGGTCCGAGAACGCAAAGAATTTGGGCAAGTCTAGCCAATGCTGCCTATGATATTGACCCAAGCTATATGGCACCAAGCGAAAGGTTTAAAATGCCTAGTGGGATTATCACTCGATCATTTTGTGGAATATCTGGTTTATTGCCATCAGAACTCTGTTATGAAGCCGGATTAGTGAAAACAGATTTATTTAATGCTAAATATGTTCCTACAAAAGTAGATGATAGTCTTCAACGAGTTTCCTTTGTAATGGTCCAAGGTAAGCCATATCGAGCACTTGAAAATACACCTAATGAATTTACACAATCAGGAATTGCGATAAAAAATGACTATTTTCAAGATATAAGTCTTTTTGACTTTCTGCCTTCTAATTGGGATAACATTATTCCTGATCGTTTTCCACAAGAAAACGGCAAAACTCCTAGTCCTGTTACAACTGTTAGACTAGAAAGTGGCAAAATTGTCTGGAGTCCTCATCAAGATAGCGACATTATTGGCTATAGAATATATCGCTCAGTAAATGGAATTAATAACTTTACAATTGCAGGGATCGTAAGATCTGACGAAGAACATGCAATAAAAATTAGTTCAGGTGCTTATATCATAACTGCAGTAGATGTAGCTGGAAGGGAATCAGAAGCATCGACTGTACTTATAAGTGATGAGTGGCAAGAATCACCTGTTGATGGTGAGAAAAAGGATAAAAATCCTAACAAGAAAGGCAAGAAAAAACGTTCAAAACCATCTAATGATGAAAACGATTCAGATGAAGATCGTGAAGATGACGCTATTCCAAATCCACTTGATGAGTAACCTTATTTTTCACTACGTCGAATAAACATCTTTGCTTTAACGTATATGAAAAGTGGAGAGGGCCAGCCTAGCGGCTGAGAGCTAGACAGTATTAAAAAAAAAGAGGCTCGCACAAAAGTGTTAGCCTCTTTCTAATTATTAAAAAATTCAATGAGGGTTGACATGATAAGGTCATGGTTCTTTGTGACCTATGGCGTTTACATGTTTTCGACCATTGAGTGAACAATGTAAAATGAACGTTCTGAAGCCAACTTTGTAAATTCCAGAAAATTAATATTTGCGTCACCATTTGCTTTATCAGACATCGATCGAATGATAACAAAAGGAATTTGATTGAGCATAGCCACATGAGCAACAGCGGCCCCTTCCATTTCTACGCATTTACCAGCAAAAACTTGTTCTAGTTCTTCAACTTTTTGATGATTTGCTATAAATTGATCTCCACTTAAAATTCTTCCTTTGACAACATTTACTTCAGAAAGTGCTTGTGCTGCCTTTTCAGCTAAATTTATTAACTGTTCATCTGCAGGAAAATCAGAAGTATAAGCAAACATTGGCACTTCACCTTTTCTAAACCCTAATGCCGATGCGTCTAAATCATGTTGAACAGCACTTGTTGAGATAACGATATCTCCAATATTTAATGCCGGATCAACTGCACCAGCTACTCCAGTGAAGATAATTTTGGCTACTGAAAAATGGTCAACTAACAGTTGGGTTGTCACCGCAGCATTTACTTTCCCCACACCTGATTTACAAATTACTACCTCTTTGCCTTGAAATGTTCCTACATAAAAAGAAATCGTCGCTTTAACGACTTCTTCTTTGAGCTCCATCTTATCCTTTAACAATTTAATTTCTTCATCCATTGCTCCGATGATTCCGATTTTCAACTTAACTACATCCTTTCTAAAACTAACTCTAACTCACTACATATTGTACAGTTTTGTCTTTAATAAGAAAAGCGCAGAGCGCCCGCCTAGTGGCGACAAGCAAATGTTCTGGCAGTAAAAAGTGCGCTTTTTCACTTTTTACTGCCAGAACATTTGACCTCGAGCCGCTGGCGCTCGGAGCTAGACAGCATTCAAAGTTAAAAAACGTTATACTCCCTTATCTTTAAAGAAAACCTAGGAAATAGTTTCCTAGGTGAAATTGGCGATTTTCTCTGAAAGCCTCACAATACTATTGGTAATTTTTAATAGCATCTTTATAAATTTGATTTTGTTGAATTTCTAAACTCAATTCGATGTGGAAGTAAAACAACTTGCTCACTAACTTCCTCTTTATTCATATATTTTGTTAACAAACGCATTGAAACTGCACCAATATCATACATTGGCTGTACAACTGATGTTAACGTTGGTCTAACCATTGCTGCTAGTCTTGTATTGTCAAAGCCGATTACTTCAATATCTAAAGGGACATTTAACCCTTGATCTTGGGCACCATGGATAATTCCTAAAGCCATTTCATCTGTTCCTGCAAAAATAGCGGTCGGTCGGTCTGCTATTTTTAGAAATTTTTCCATAGCTTCAATTCCAGAATCATATGTATAATCACCTAAAACAACGTAATCCTCACAATAAGATATTGTTGCATCTTCTAATGCTTTTCTGTATCCAGAATACTTTTGATAGCCATTGACAGGATCTTCTAATGGACCTGTTAACATACCTATCTTAGTATGGCCACTTTCAATTAGGAAATTAACGGCATCATAAGCAGCTTGTTGATAGTTAATGTTGACGGAAGGAAATTCTTTTTTTTGATCTACAGTTGCTGATAAGACAATTGGTACAGGTGAACGCTTAAACTGTTCAACATGGTCTTCAGTAATTTCTCCACCCATGAAGATCATTCCATCAACTTGTTTTTCTAATAAAGTATTGATCAAATGAATTTCTTTATCTTTGTTTTGATCAGAGTTACATAAAATAATATTATATTTATACATTGTTGCAATATCTTCGATACCTCGAGCTAACTCAGCAAAGAAAATACTTGAAATATCTGGAATGATAACACCAACTGTAGTAGTTCGTTTACTTGCCAAACCACGAGCTACAGCATTTGGGCGATAACCTAATTTTTCAATTGCATCTAACACTTTCTTTCTTGTTGTCGGTTTGACGTTTGGGTTCCCATTAACTACACGGGAAACTGTTGCCATTGAAACACCTGCTTCTCTTGCTACATCGTAAATGGTTGTATTCACTGTACAAAAGTCCTCCTAATCATCACCATATCATTATTTTATATCCCTTTAGTTTTCAATCCTATCATACGACACATTCAAGGTCATCAATCACTTTACTTATATCGACTACAACTTAACAAATTTTCAATTATATAAATTCCAATTAAAACTAATAGAAGGGGATTTGTATTTGAAAAACCTTCCACACTTTTGTAGAAGGTTTTTCAAATACATTATAACTTATATAAACCTGATTCGCGTAATTTGGCCATAAAATTCGCAAATTGAGCAAAATCCATTTGTTGCGCTGAATCTGACAGTGCTACCGCTGGATCTGGGTGAACTTCTGCCATTACAGCATCAGCACCAATTGCGAGTGCAGCTTTCGCTGTTGGAAGCAGTAAATCTCTTCGCCCCGTAGAATGGGTTACATCGACAACTACTGGCAAGTGTGTTTCTTGTTTTAAGATTGGAACTGCTGATATATCTAAAGTGTTACGAGTCGCTTTTTCGTAAGTACGGATTCCTCGTTCACAAAGAATAATGTTGCCATTCCCTCTTGAAATAATATATTCAGCTGCATTTATAAACTCTTCAATGGTTGCTGCTAACCCACGTTTTAATAGCACTGGTTTATTTACAGAACCGGCAGCCTTTAACAATTCAAAGTTTTGCATATTTCTTGCACCAATTTGAATGACGTCAAGATATTCCGCGGCTGTCTCGATATCTTTGGGATCAACAATCTCACTAATAACTGCTAAATCATATTCATCGGCAACACGTTTTAAAATTTGTAAACCTTCAAGGCCAAGTCCTTGGAAATCATACGGAGATGTTCTTGGTTTAAATGCGCCACCACGCAATAGTTTAAGGCCTTGTTCTTTTAAAACTTTGGCAACACTAGCCACTTGTTCATAGCTCTCTACTGAACAAGGACCGGCGATAAATCGTTGCTGACCATCACCAATTGTTTCACCTTTAATAGTTACAATTGTATCTTGAGGTTGTTTCTTTCTTGAAACTAATAATGCTTTACGATTATCATCTTCTTGAAGCTCTAAGCTTGCTTTAAAAATTTGCTTAAATAAATGCTGTAATGTCGCTGTCTCAAATGGACCTTCATTGTTTGCGGCAATTAAATCTAACATTTTTCGTTCACGAACTGGATCAAAGCGATTAACGCCTTGGACACTCTTTACTTTACCGATTTCTTGAACTAATTTTGCTCTTTCATTTATTGTATCTAAAAGTTTAAGGTTTACTTCATCTAACTTATTTCTTAATTCTTCTAATTGTTCATTTCCCATTTCTACCACTCTCCTCGTTTAGTTATTTAAAAGTTATAGAAAGTATGATACATTTCTTATGATTAGGGATTATTATATACGATTATATTATTCTTGTCACGTCTTTTTTCTTTAACAATTAAACGCTTTTAAGTGCTAAAGTATTTTCTTGAAAAAGCAAGAAAATATTACGTTTTTAAACTTTGAAGCTGTCTAGCTCCAAGTGCTCTGTGCTTTTCTTATGTAAACTAAAATTCACACGATAAAGAAGGTGTTTAAATGAAACAGTCACCCATTTTTGGACTCGATATTGGGACACGTTCAGTAGTTGGAATCCTTTTAAAAAATAATGAATCAACCTATGAGATTCTTGACATCGAAATTCAAGAACACGACGAACGTTCAATGATAGATGGTCAAATTCATAATGTTATCGCCGTTGCCAAAGTGATCACTTCAATAAAAGAAAAATTAGAAAAAAAGCATGGTCCTCTACATAAAGTTTGTGTAGCCGCAGCTGGTCGTTCTCTAAAAACGAAACGTTCAAAAGTAGAAGTTGATATTTTAAAAAAACCAATATTTGAGCTTCAGGATATTTTACATTTGGAATTAAGTGCTGTTCAAAAAGCCCAGTACGAAATAGCTCAGGAACACGAAGGGCAAAATAGTGTTAATTATTATTGTGTCGGATACTCTGTGTTATCTTACCAACTTGATGGAGAAGAAATTGGCAGTCTTGTCGATCAAAGTGGGTATGTTGCGGCCGTTGAAGTAATTGCCACCTTTTTACCAAAGGTAGTTGTGGAATCTTTGCTGGCTGCACTAAACCGAGCCGGGTTAGAACTAGAAGCCTTAACTTTGGAACCAATTGCTGCCATTAATGTCTTAATACCGCCTACAATGAGGCGCTTAAATGTAGCCCTTGTAGATATAGGTGCAGGTACTTCTGACATTGCCATTACTGATTTAGGAACGGTTACAGCTTATGGAATGGTGCCTGTTGCAGGCGATGAAATTACAGAAGCAATCAGTGATCACTTTCTCCTTGATTTTCCAGAAGCTGAATTAGTCAAACGACAATTGTCAATACAAGACGAAATTATTCTTACTGATATTTTAGGTTTTGAAACGACCCATCAGCGTGACGAAATTATTCAACCAATTACTTCAGCAATTCAAAATCTAGCTAACAAAATAACGACAGAAATCTTGAATTTAAATAAAAAAGCACCTAAAGCTGTTATGCTAGTCGGTGGTGGGTCACTTACCCCCAATTTAGCAAACGAAATTGCTCACACATTGCAGTTACCTGAAAATAGAGTTGCAATCAGAGGGATCGATGCCATCAAAGCTTTACAAAAACCTGATCATTTGTTAGCTGGACCTGAATTAGTAACCCCAATTGGGATTGCTATTGCAGCCAAAGAAAGCCCTGTGGAATATGTTAGTGTGAAAGTAAATGACCAAACAATTCGCTTGTTTGACATTAAACAACTAACCGTTGGTGATGGTTTACTCGCTGCTGGAGTTGAACTTGCAAAGCTTTATGGAAAACCAGGAATGGCAATTATCGTAAATGTAAACGACCGACTAATCTCTATTCCAGGTGAGCATGGTCTTCCACCAATCTTAGAAAAAAATGGACAAGCCGCTACGTTAGATATGCCCTTAAAAGATACTGATTACATCTTTGTAAAAAACGGAGCTGATGGTCAAAATGCAAAAGCAACTGTTGGCGACGTAATTGAAGAATTGCCAACAAAAACCGTAACAATTAATGGAAAAAAGTACATTTTAGAAGCGATTATATTGAAAAACGGGAAAAAAGCCTCTTCTTCAGACCCAATCGCAGATCGTGACAATCTAGTTGTAGAAAATTCCAATACAATTGAAGAAGTCTTAGCTTCCTTAGAACTATTCGATCTTATCCAACACTTAAAACCTTTTGTTGTAAAAATAAATGGAAAAAATGTATCATTACCAAAAGACGATACTATCTTAAAAAATGGCATTAACGTTCGTCCTAATTCCCTTGTCCAAGATGGAGACATTATTACCTTTGCCGAAACTAAAGATCAGCAAGTCACTTTAGAACAACTTCTTAGTCATGAAAATATTCCAGTTGTTCATGAAATCACTGTCTATTTTAATGGGAAAAGTGTTCAACTTTCTAAACCATTAATCGAAGTAACCCGTGGAAACGAGCCGTTACACGAAAAAAGCTACCTTTACCATGGTGATAACTTAACAGCTACTACAAAACAAAAAGAACCTTTTATTTACCAAGATATTTTCCGGTTTGTTGATTTTAATTTTACAACTCAAGAAAATAAGACTTTAACCATTTTACGCAATGAAAAAAATGCCACCTTTTCTACACCAATCCATACCGGAGATTATTTAGAAATAAAATGGGTAGATTAATAAAAGCGGAGTGTGCCTGCCTAGCCCCGACAAGCAAATGTTCTGTCAGAATAAAAGTGTCGTTTTCCACTTTTTATACTATCTGAAATAATTAGTTTTCGGTTGATAGTATAAGAAAAACTAAGGCTTTCGCCATTTGGTGGGCGAAAGCCAAGTTTTTCTAATCTGACAGGTTATTTGACCTCGAGGGGCTGGCACACGGAGCTAGACATGAGAAAAGCGGATAGCAAAGCAATAAGAAAAAGCTAGGGGCTAACCCCTAGCTTTTTCTTATTATCTTCTAAATTGATCCTTTAGATTTTGATACGTGATGTCCCAGTGAGACGCATGCCACGCTAGAATACCATTTTTAAAAAGTAATACTTGTGGACTTTCATGTTTAACTGAAAACTTTTCCGCAATTTCCGTAGAAAGTGGTCTAGCTTCTTGAACATTTAAATAATAAATTACTTCATTATTTATTTCGTCTGCTAATTTTTCATATTGTCGATATGCCTCATGACTAACTGGACATGTAATACTATTTTTTAATAACAGTACCATGTCATTGTCTTGAAGCATTTGTTCTAGTTGTTGGAATGTTGCTAATTTTTCTAATGCCATGCAATAACCCCTAAGTTTTTGTTAAAGTTGCTTTTTCAACTTGATCAAATTTTGTTCGTAATATCAATGCCACTAACTTCTTCTGTTTCTGAAGGTAGTGTATTAGTTGAACAACATTTTTCTTTAACATCATTTTTTACATTTTGCGTAATTTCTTTCACTCGATCAACCAATTGAGAAGATTGATCAGAAACAGTTTTTGCAATTGAAGCTGACTTCTCTTTAGCCAAAGTTGCATATTCAGCTCCTTTTTCAAGCGCAATATCTGTAAAATCTGATGTCATTTCTTTGGCATTTTGCGCTTTTTTGTTTAAATCTTCTCTTAATTCTTTTCCTGATTTAGGAGCTAATAATAACGCAGAGGCAGCACCTGCTATCCCGCCAATTAAGACACCAATTAAAAAGTCTTTTGTATTTATATTGTTATCGTTACTCATGACTTTCCCTCCTTGTGTAATATTATTTATTATATTCAGATTCTTTCTTTGCTTTCCATTTTGAATACAAATCAATCACAACATTTCCCCATTGCACAGTTTGAGCAATGTTTTCTGATTGTTTTTCTGTTGTTTTTGCTACAGAATTAGTGACTTTACAAATAGATTGATTTAATCCGCTAATAGAACCACCTAACTCTTTTACAGAATCAAAAACAGAATTTACTGATTTCGCTTTTACTTGAATATCGTCAGCTAATTGATTTGTTTTATGTAGTAATTCTGTCGTTTCTCTAGTAAGTCCATCAATTTGTCCATTTAAGCCATCCATAATTTTCGCTACATTTATTAGTGTTTTTTGAACAGCAGTCAATGTTTTAGCAATATAAACAACTAAAACAGTAAAAGCAATTGCTGCTAAAGCGATACTTAAATATAATAGAATTTCCATTGTATCACCTCCCTGGCAAAAATTTAAATAATTTTAATACTTACATACAAACTCCAAAATCTCTTAATTTCTTTATTATTTTTGCATTCATAATTATTATTCTACAAAGTAAGCTCTTTTCCTTTTATTATGCTAAAAATTTATGCTTTCCTATCGTGTAAAATAAAATGGATGACAAAAGTCATCCATTTTATTTTAATTGATCTTCATATGCCTGTTGAAACTTTTGAATATCGCCTGCGCCCATAAATAATAAAACGCTATCGTGATGTTGTTTTAGTGCTTCAATTGTATCTTCGCTAATTAGTTTCGCGTTTGGAATTAGATTTTGCAGATCTTCAATCGTTAATGCACCACTGTTTTCCCGAGCCGAGCTAAAAATATCACATAAATAAACTTGATCTGCTTTTTTTAAGCTGTTTGCAAATTCATCAAGAAACGCTTTAGTTCTAGTGAAAGTATGTGGCTGAAAAATGGCTACTACCTCTTTAGGCGGATACTTTTGCTTCGTTGCTTCAATTGTTGCCGAAATTTCTGTTGGATGGTGAGCGTAATCATCAATTAAGACTTGCTCACCAATAAATTTTTCACTAAAGCGACGTTTTACTCCTGGAAACGTCTTTAACTGGTTAGCGATAATTTCAATCGATACATCCTCATAATGACATAAAGCAATTACAGCTAACGCATTTTTGACATTATGATTACCAAACCCCGGAATCTGAAAAGTACCATAAAACGTGTTACGAACAAATACGTCAAAAGTAGTCCCTGTAGGACATACTTGAATGTTCTTTCCTTGAAAGTCATTATGATCTTCCAATCCATAAAAAACAACAGGTACTTGAGCTTGAATGCTTTGCAAATAGATATCATCACCACATGCAACAATTGCTTTTTTAACTTGCATAGCCATTTCTTGAAAAGCATTAAATACATCTGTTACATCTTTAAAATAGTCAGGATGATCGAAATCAATATTTGTCATAATGGCATAATCAGGCGTATAGTTTAAAAAATGTCGCCGATATTCACAAGCCTCAAATACAAAATACTCACTATCGACTTCACCTTTGCCGGTACCATCTCCAATGAGATAAGATGTTGGTTTAGCCGCTTCCAAAACATGAGCTAAAAGACCAGTTGTTGATGTTTTGCCATGTGATCCAGTTACAGCTATACTCGTAAAGTTTTGAATAAATTGACCTAAAAATAATGGGTATTTATGAACTTCCATTGACTTTAAATTTGCTTCAGAAATTTCAATATGATCTTCATTATAAGCAGGTGAAGCAATTAATGTTTGCCCTACTTGAATATTACTTCTGTCGAATGAAAGAATTTTTATTCCTTTCTCCTCCAATGGTTTTTGCGTAAAAAAAGTTTTATCTACATCAGAACCTTGTACATGAAATTTCATACCATGCAGGACTTGTGCTAGAGCACTCATTCCAGATCCTTTAATTCCAATAAAATGGTAGATTGTCATATGATGAACCTCCGCACTTCTATAATAACCTATTCATTGTTGCTATGCATCTAAACATCATTTCTTATTTTAATGGAAGACGTCTAAAAAATAAATCTCAATTAAGTATATGCCTAATATGTATGATTGCTAATTTTAATGCATCTCGAGCCATTATAACAGAAATTGTTTTCCAGCACCACGTTTGATTGCGACTATTATTACATAAATAATTTGAAATTTATTAATCAATTTTTTCTAGACGAGGGTTAGGACGATATTTTCGACCCATTTTGGCTTGATGCTCACCATTTAATAAGACACTATCACCAGTAAAACCAATGGTGATTTTTAACAAACTGCTACCGACACCATAAATGTCAACAGGTACGCCTCTTTTTTCATATTCTTCAATTCGTTTCGCATCAAACCCACCTGAAGCAATAATTTTCACTTGGTGATACCCTTCATTATCAAGAGCCTTACGCAATGCAAAAATGAGCTCAGGATTAACGCCACGCGGATCAAAAGATCCCAAAATATCAGGATTTCGAAAGAAGTGCTGATCAACCATTGTTTTCGATGTATCTATTCGAACTCCTTGCAATTCAGTGCCAAACTTTCGGGCAACTTTAAGTGCATCTGTAATGACATCGTTATTGTAATCAACAAGTGCCATTAATTCATCCTCAGGAAATGTTTCTTTATATGCAAGAGTCGCGGCAACAACATCACCTTCAAATAACTGAATAAGAGCATGGGGCATTGTCCCCATCCCTTTTTTCCCCCACCATTCATTCATTGCATGGGTAGCCTGAGCCATTGAACCGCCTATGTATGCAGCATAGCCATCACCAGCCTGTTGGGTAAAATGGTCATCGCGATCACCCATAAAAATAACAGGTTTTTTTACCCCTGATAAACTTGCTGCTTTGACAACATTATATACATTTGTAGCTACGGAAGTACGTCTCGCTAAAATACCGTCGATAATCCCTTCTAAATAGCCGAAATTTTGATATGATCCGGTAATCGTTAATACCGTCTCAAACGGCTTTATTTGATCGCCGTCTTTTAAAGAATAAATTTCAAGCTCCTCTGGATTTTTAGCAAATGTTTTAATTAAGGCAATAACCTCGTCAGTTCCACATAAAATGGCATCTGTTTTTTGAAAAAACTGCATTGTGACAACATTGTTTTTTTTATAGCGTTCTACTATATCCCTCGTCTTTAAAAAATAAACTGCTGAAAACCAACCTTCTCTCACTCTGTTATCAAACTTAAATGTTTTATTTGTTAACCGCTTAATTTTTCCATCTAATTTTAATCTGATTTCTTTCATAATAACAATACCCCTTGTAGTTATTGAACAGACACATTTTTCTGTTTAATTTCAGGTAGGATGTGCTAACTATTTAACAGATTGTGAAAAATACTAGAATGCCCGTGACAGACAACTGATTCTGTCACGGGCATTGAGAGAGAATATTAATGAATACGAAGTCCTTTATGCTGCTCTAAGATGGCAGCCTCAACGATTTCTTTCACATCACATTCGTTTAAATTGGCGAATCCGTGCTTCAGTACGATGAGCATTTTTAGTTCATCTTCCGTCAATAAGGAAAGCCATTGTGGAGAAAACGCTTTTACTAAGCTTGATAATTGAATCTCTTGCATCGTGACCACTCCTTAATAAAAAGTATGGTATAGCTAGACTCATATTACTGTAAAACTTAAAGTAAAAACTTTGTGTTTCTCACTTCTATTACATTCCCTTATTCAATTATTACCAATAAAACTTCAACACATTAATCATATAAAACCTTGCAAAAGAAAACAAGATAAAAATTTAAGCAACTTTCCCTTATACTTCTATTTTAAACGATGGTTTGTCATGATACTAGCTTTTTTATAATCTTTCTTGTAACTCTGCTTCTGAAATTAAAACGTTTCTTGGTTTTGAACCCATCGCTTCAGAAATCATTCCTTTTGATTCCATCATGTCAATCAAGCGAGCCGCTCTATTAAAACCTATCCGAAATCGACGTTGAAGGCTTGATGACGATGCCATGCCTTGTTCAAGAACATAATAACAAGCTTCTTCAAATAACTCATCTTCATGATCTACGGTTGATTCATACGATTTAAGCAATTGTTCTTTATCGAATAAATAGTTTGGATTGCGTTGCTCCTTCACTAACGTAATGACCCGATCAATTTCTTCATCAGAAACAAAGTTTCCTTGAACACGAAGTGGTTTAACAGAACCATTTTCAAAAAACAGCATATCACCACGACCTAACAATCGCTCAGCGCCACCAGAATCAATGATTGTTCTTGAATCGGCTTGGGAGGAGACAGAAAAAGCTATTCTAGTAGGAATATTTGCTTTAATTAACCCTGTAATAACATCTACAGACGGTCGTTGTGTAGCAAGTAACAAATGGATTCCACAGGCTCTCGCTTTTTGAGCAATACGACAAATAGCTTCTTCAACATCATGAGGAGAAACCATCATTAAGTCTGCCAATTCATCTATGACAATCACGATATAAGGTAGTGCAGGTGTTTGATCAGTCTCATTTTTCATAACATCATTATACCGCTTAATATCTCGTACTCCATTTTGGACGAATAGTTCATAACGACGTTCCATTTCGTCAACAGCCCATTTTAAGGCAGTTGTTGCTTGTTTGGCGTCAGTAATTACAGGTGTTACAAGGTGTGGAATATCGTTATATGGAGCTAATTCAACCATTTTTGGATCGACAAGCAATAACTTTACTTCTTCAGGTGTCGCTTTAAACATAATACTAATCAAAATTGAATTAATACAAACACTTTTTCCAGACCCCGTTGCACCAGCAATTAAGCCGTGGGGCATTTTTTGAATATCGGTAACAATCGGCTTTCCTTCAATATCTAAGCCAAGGGCAACTGTTAGTGGAGAAGGATTGTTTTGAAACTCCGAACTTCGCAAAATCTCCCTAATAACAACCGGATCACTAACTACATTTGGAACTTCAATCCCAATCGCATTTTTCCCTGGGATTGGCGCTTCAATCCGGATATCTTTGGCTGCAAGACTTAATTTAATATCGTCAGTTAAACCAGTGATTTTACTTACCTTGACTCCAGGATCCGGTTGAATCTCAAATCGCGTAACTGAAGGTCCTTTAGTTACTGCAACAACTTTCGCCTGTACATTAAAATTAGCAAGTGTTAATTCAAGAATTTCTCGTTTCTCAATTAACCATTGATCACTATTGTCAGGCTTTCTTGGTGGAATATTTAGTAATTGTAATCTCGGAAATTGATACCCTTTAGCTTTTATTTCCTCATTTTTTTGACGGGCTAGCCGATCTTTATGAAACATTATTACATTAAAAGGGATAGAAGATTTCCGATTGGGAGTTTCTGTAATTTCTTCTTGTTCCTTGTTTATTATATTTACTAAACTTGAATTTTGTTCTTGCTGTTTACTAGTTTCATTGTTAATTTGTTCTTCAATACTTTCAGTCTCTACTTCGACCATTGCTGCTACTTCCGCAATTAGCTGTTCTTCACTCTCACTAACACAAATTCCCTCTAGAAATTCCATATTTCCTTCATTCTCATCAGATTCATTTTCCATTAATATTTCCACTGTATCGACTTTAGTTTCGACGATTTCTGCTATTTGATCAACTTCTGTTTCCACCAATATTTCTTTTTGATCAACTTTAGCTTCCATCATCTCTTCTATTTGATCATCTTGAATTAGCTGTTGATCTAAAGTTCGGTTATTGAAAGCATAAATTGGTGACGGAACATTACTAACTCGAAAATTTACACCCTGAAATTTTTTTCGCTCAATCTCTTTTATCGTTTTATCTTTAGAACTTACTTGGGAGTGTGATTTAATTTGTTCTTTTGGATGACGATCAGCTTGCTTTAATTGAGGTAAACTTTGAATTTTTTTTTGAGCTACTTGATTTTCTTGTTGTCCAGTATTATGTTTTGAATTAGCAGACTCATCTGTAATTAAAGGAAAACGAAAATTTCCGCTTTTAGGATATTGATGAATAACTTTAGCTTCTACTTCATTTTCCAGCTGAATGCGACCATAATATTGTTTTCTTTCTTTACGAGTATGTAAATGTTCATTTTCCTGCCCAAATAAAAAAGCATGTATTTTGTTGTATGCTATCTTTAACTTTTTAAACACGAAATCACCTTTTCTTAGAGTTAATTATTTATTGTTTCGGTTTTCTTTGGGCAAGAATGAATACAGGCTCAAACTTACCATTTTCTAAAAAAAACGGCAATGCAGTAATTGGCGTTCTTCCATTTGTGAAAAATGAAAATACCATTTGTCCTAAGATGTCATAACCTGTTTCATTTTTAATATCAGCGATAATCAAAACATCTTGATGAGGAACTGCGACAACTAACTCTCCTTCTGCTTTCTTGGCGTAATGCTTTAATAGTTGTTCGTTTAAGATTTTGCTAGCATCATAACCATCATTTTCGTTGATAAAATAGAAAGTGTTCCCAGCTACTACGTCCTTTTTGGCTTCTGCTTTTAATGAACGAACGTTAAACATGGCCATTTCTTTTATTTTTGGAAGATCAATGGTTTCATTTTCAAGCATTTCTTTTGATATAAGCGTAAATGTTGCCCCCTGGTCGACAGCATAGTAAATTCTTGTCTCAGCTGTGTGCTCTTCAAACAAAAGCTCACCACCAGCATAAGAATTTGTAGGAAAAGAGGTTGAACGAATAACAGGGAAAATATTCTTTTCATTTCCTTTTAAGGTAATTGGGGTTGCCATTGCTTGTAAAGCAGCTTCAACATAATGAACCGCTTCATCTAATGCTGCTTCTTTTTTTTGAGTCCACTTTGCTGAAAGCTTGGAAAGTGATAATGTGACGCCCTTTTTTACATTTATATCTTCGATTCTTAACTTTTGTTGTTCTCGATCATAAGAAATTTGACGAACTGGACTTTGTAAACGTTTTTCTAACTCGCGTTTTAGTTCAATTGGCTTCATTATTAATATTCACCCCTTATTTCATTATTTCCTTATTCTTCAAAACCTTTCTTAACGTATAAAGAAAACTTAGGCTTTGCCAAGCCCTCGGGCGCCGGCTGAGCCTAAGTTGCACTTATACTTAGGACCTAAAATTTTTCGCTACGTCGAATTAACATCTATGCTAAAAATTTATACTTTCTTAATGTATAAAAAAAAGTAAGCTATTAAGCCTACCATAATCTTTAATAGTTAATAGAATGAATAATTTCTAGCAAGGTTGCTACACTATCATTAAGATTATCTAAATCTGATAATGTCGTCCCTTTTTCGCCACCCATTCCTACAATTATTTTATACTTGCCTTTTTCATAAGGCGAAATCATCAGATAACTAAACTTATCTTTTGCTTCTTTGGTTTCACTCAAAATTGCCTTTTCTTCTATTAATTGATCTTGTTCGTAGTTTACTCGACTTAAATGATCTTCTGCAGGATTGGAAAAAATTAAAAACAACTGATTTCCTTTACGTAAAATAAGATTATTTTCTGCTTTTTCTTCAACACTTAACCCTACAGGAAGATAATAGCTAAATGTATTAGTTTCTGAGTTAGGTTCTTTTGGTGCAGTTGAATTACTTGAATTAAACGTTTGCTTTGCTAAATCTAGTGCTTGTTCTTTCGATACACCACACCCTGTGATTAAAACTAACGCTAAAAAAATAATAAATCTTTTCAACTTCACGTTTGCAACTCCCTCGTTTATAAGCTAACGGAAAAATGCCGCCTATTTTATATCTTTAAGTCAATTTATTAGAAACTCACAGGTTATTCGTATTATACCAAAAGGTTGCTTAAAATACAAAACAGACTCGGCTGGCTTCCGAGTCTGTTTTTCCGCATTTTACTAATTATCAATAATTCTTGCTAGATTAAAAACACCTTAACACTATTTTAACCGTTATTTCTTATTGTTTCAACTACTGTTTTATCTGTAGTCTTCACAAGTTTCACTAATAATTCCTTAGCAGCTGCGTAGTCCTCTACATGAATAATTGATCCTGAAGTGTGAATATATCTTGAACAAATACCAATAACTGCAGATGGAACACCACCATTAGAAATATGAACTTTCCCCGCATCTGTTCCACCTTGGGAAATAAAGTATTGATAGGGAATATGGTTAGTAGTAGCAGTATCAAGGATAAAATCCCGAATCCCGCGATGAGTAATCATCGTACGGTCATAAATACGCAAAAGCACTCCTTTCCCTAAATGACCGAAAATGTCTTTTTCACTGGTAGTATCATTTGCTGGACTTGCATCTAGTGCATAGAAAATATCAGGCTTAATCATATTCGCTGCTGTTTGTGCTCCCCTTAAACCAACTTCTTCTTGAACAGTCGCTCCTGAATATAAAATGTTTGGTGTATTTTCATTAATTAATTCTTTTAATAATTCAATTGCTAGACCACAACCATAACGATTGTCCCAAGCCTTCGCCAAAATTTTCTTCCTATTTGCCATTGGCGTAAATGAGCAAACTGGCACAATTTGCTGGCCTGGCTTAATCCCAATTTTTTCGGCATCTGCTTTATCCTCTGCACCAATATCGATAAACATATTTTTTATTTCCATTGGTTTACTGCGCTTTGCTTCGTCAAGTAAATGAGGTGGAACTGAGCCGATAACACCGATAATAGGACCATGATCAGTCATAATTTGCATACGTTGTGCTAATAATACTTGGCTCCACCAACCTCCAAGTGGTTGAAAGTTTATAAGTCCTTTTTCAGTAATCGATGTTACCATAAATCCAACTTCATCCATATGACCGGCAACCATTACTTTTGGTCCAGTTTCATCCCCGCGTTTAATCCCAAAGACACTTCCTAGTCGATCTTGAATAATTTCACGAGTGTACTTTTCTAACTCACTACGTACGAACTTTCGAACTTGGTGTTCAAAGCCTGGTGCTCCTTGCATTTCTGTTAATGTCTTAAACAAATGTAGTGTTTCCTCGTTCATAGAAATCTGCTCCTTTCGAAAACCGTAATAGTAAGAATAGTTTTATTTTAGCGAAAACTAGAAAAGATTGCCACTAAACGCTAATTAGATTTTATCATAGCAGTTTTGTAATTTAGGAAAAATTAGTTATACTAAATTAAGTAATAATTTTTATAATAAACGAGGTGCTAACCATGAGCATGAAACGATTTTTACTTGGAGCTGGAATCGGTTTTGCCGTTGGAACTATACTAAAAAACCAACTAACAAAAGAACTTATTTCACCTGAAAAAGCCTTACGATTTGTTAAACAAAAATTAAAAGAACAACAAGGGGTAATCGAAGGATCTTGGATTCATATGATACCTGAAAACTACAAAAAAAATCTGTTGGACTATACCGTTTACCGTGGCGGAATCTCTTGTACGACGGAGGGAGAATTTTACCAATTTGATTTTGTTGTTGATGGACATACAGGGGCGATTTTAGAACTAACTTCACAAGATGAATCTTTAATAATGACTAATGAAAATGATTAGATCGTTAATACGAAAACTTCAGCGTATGTAAAACAATGGATACCTATTTATATCCGTTATTTTTGTGTTGACAATTACTAAAAGGAAGAGTAAATTAACATATCATAAACCAATTGTCGCTGAATCAAAATTGAGCGGGGGAACCAACTGATTAGTTTTAACTAATTCGGGGTGAATCTTACTTGTTAAGAGGGGATACTCTTTTGTCCCTAATCCGACAGCTAACCTCGTAAGCGTTTTAAAGAGGAAGGTCAAATAAACATAATTATTGATCATTCTTTGTAATGGTCTTTTTTTATTTTACTAATCTAGAAAAAGGGGTATATTAACAATGAAAAAGCAGTTTGCTGTCATCGGTCTTGGCCGATTCGGCGGTAGTGTTTGTAAAGAGCTTTATCAAATGGGGCACGAAGTATTAGCAATTGATATAAGTGAAGAAAAAATCAATAACTTTGCTAGAAACTCAACACATGCTGTCATCGCAAATGCAACTGACGAAAATGCATTGCAATCATTAGGAATTAGAAATTTTGAACATGTAGTTGTAGCTATTGGTGATAATATTCAAGCAAGTATCTTATGTACACTATTATTAAAAGAAATGAATGTTAAACAAGTTTGGGTAAAAGCGCAAAATACATATCATCATAAGGTCGTTGAACGAATCGGTGCAGACCGCATTATTCATCCTGAACATGACATGGGGGTTCGGATTGCCCATTACTTAGTATCAGAAAAAATCATAGATTATATTGAATTATCTCCTGAATACAGCATTGTTGAACTGAAAGCAAGTCGTAAAGTTGCTAATCGGACGATCGCTCAACTTAACATTCGCGCCAAATTTGGCTGTACAATTTTAGGAATTAAAAATGGTGAAGATGTTTCCATTTCACCAACTCCCAATCAAGAAATTAATGAAAAGGATATTTTAATTGTTATTGGGCATAATAAAGATTTGAAAAGGTTGGAAGAAGAGGGACTATAATGGTTAATCCAAAAAATGGGTTCATAATAAATTAACTTCAGTTCAACTAATTGTCTTGTTTTATCTTTCTGCTGTTATTATTGCCACAATCTTGTTTAGTTTGCCTATTGCCCATAAACCTGGTGTTGAAGTAAGCTTTATAGATGCTTTGTTTACTGCAGTTAGTGCTGTTAGTGTAACAGGTTTAGCTGTCATTTCAACTGCTGATACATTTAGTGTAACAGGAACGTTTATGTTAGCCTTCGTCTTACAATTTGGTGGAATCGGGATTATGACTTTAGGCACTTTTGTTTGGATCATCTTCGGGAAAAAAATTGGTTTAAAAGAACGACAACTTTCGCGATTGTTTAATTGGCGATTTTTTCTTTTTCCCGTGGAAGACGGTCGGTGAAAATTTTTCGCCGAGAATTAGATCCGGATGACATTATTAAATCATTTGTCGTTACTAGTGTTGCCATATTTATTTGTGGATTGGCAGTCGTTATCTTAGCAGCTTCCGAACCATTTCCATTAATACATATTATTTTTGAAGTAACTTCAGCCTTTGGAACTTCTGGGTTATCAATGGGTATTACTCCCGAACTCAGTACATTTGGAAAGCAAGTGATTATTGTTTTAATGTTTATCGGTCGAATTGGGATCTTCTCATTTTTATTTATTATAAAAGGAAACAATACGAATGATAATTATCATTTTCCAAAAGAGAAAGTAATTATTGGCTAAGAAGCATCAACTTTTGAAACATTGATTAATTAGAAGAAAAACAAACAACAAGAAAGGTAATACGAAACAATTCGTACTACCTTTTCTTGTTGTGATCAAATTATTGATTGCTACAGTTTTTGGTCATAATAATTGAAGCTAACTATTTTCCTTCCCGTAACACTTCTTGCGTAATGATCATCTCATTGTTCCATAGTTCACTCCCCCTTTAGTTTTCTCTTTTTCAAATTAACGAAATTGGGCTTCACAACGATAAATTCGCATTCCTTTACGAGAAAACTTTTCTTCATACTCCGTCATGACATTTCCTTCAAAATCACTGTTATGAAGGTCCAAACTCACATTGTTTAAAATCATCCTATATTTCGAAAAACTGTGCAGTGAATATTCAAACAAGCCTTGATTATCTGTTTTTATATGAACTTCGCCATTTTTCTTCAATACTTCTTCGTACATTTTTAAGAAGCCTTCATAAGTCAAACGTCGCTTTTCATGGCGATTTTTAGGCCATGGGTCGGTAAAATTAATATAAACTCGCTCAATTTCTCCAGCTGAAAAATAGTTTGTTAAATTAATAACATCTTCATTTAACAGTTTAAAATTTGGCATACCGGCTTCTTGTATTCTTTGCAAAGCCGTAATAATGACGCTATCATATTTTTCGATCCCTACATAATTAATGTCCGGGTGTAATTGCGACATTCCAGTAAGAAATTGCCCTTTTCCAGTCCCTACCTCAATATGAATAGGATTTTCGTTACCAAAAATTTCATTCCATTTACCTTTGTGAATTTCTGGTTTTTGAATTACAATTGACGGATGCTGTAAAAGTTCTACTGTAGCACCCGGTTTATTTCTTAATCTCATGTTTGTCATCCTCACTTTAGAAAAAACTTAGGCTATAATTCTCTAGCCGAATATCTGACTTATATACGAAACAACTAGTTATAATTTTATCATAAATAAATGTTGTCTTTCACTACTTGTTAAAAATCATTAAAATAGGTAATGATGGAGAAGAAAGGAGTGTAGAGAAATGATCAATCAAGCTCAGCCAGTTTATAATTATACTATCCCTTACTATACTTCTTCGAATGGTGAAACCGATGAGCTTTTTGTCTCGGAGAAAACGTATGAAAACTACTTATTTGCTGCTAAAAACGAAAAAGTAATTATAATTAAAGGACCACTTCATCCAATTTCTAGCAAATACGGTGCGGTAACTTCGACATTATTTGATTTAGAGAAAACAATTGTTGTCATCGGTACGCAAGATTTACAAGAATATACAAATGAATTACTGGATATTACAATTGCTCAAGAATTGGAAAAAGTGTTACTTATAGAGAAAACACAATTTTTTCGCTTCTTATATCATCAAAATACGCCTGAAAATATTCAAACATTTATAGATGATATCCAACAAACGCTTGAAGAAATCCAAATAGCGAAAAGATTACAAAAAACCGGTTACCGAATTATTGAAAGAGAAGAATTTTTCGCCAATGAAATTTTCGAGAATGCCGTTCAATGGCGTGCTTTCAGAAATGTATCTCCTTATGAAAATGAACACACTATCTTTCTAGTAATAAAATTATTTTTCTTAGCTTATGTTGCAAACAATTTATTTCAACAGTATAAAAAACAACTTCATCATCATTATCCGCAACTTTTTGTCGAAGTAGAAAAACTTTTGCATTTAACGAAAAAGCTTAATTTGTCAACATTTAAAGGTCGTGAACGTGCCTTAGTGAAAATTTTTACTAAATTGAATTATATTAAATATATCAAAAAAGTAACTCTTAAAGAAATTGATCTATTTCAATTAAAAATAATTACGTAGTATTAACAAAAAAACTGGATAAAAGCGTTAATTATTACAAAAGCTAATAAAGAAAAGCGTAGAGCGCCCGCCTAGCGGCGACAAGCAAATGTTCTGGCAGGAAAAAGTGCGGTTTTTCACTTTTTATCTGACAGGTTATTTGACCTCGAGCTGCTGGCGCTCGGAGCTAGACACCTTGTTTTAGAAAACTATATATTTAAAATAGCTCTGTTAAGGATGTGAAACAATGAATTATCAAGCTCAATTAACGCTATTAGCAGATATTTTAAAAAATCAACGTTACGAAGGATATGGAACACAAGATGAAATGAAGCAATTACAACGGCTTGCAAAATCTTTGCATGAACAAAACTTACTTGATAGTAATATGCAACAAATATTTGATAATATTAATGCTTACTGTGTAAACGGAAACTGTCCTGATCTTGCTGTGCAAATCGATCATTGGCTTCAAGCAATTAGTGACTTTAGCGTTCCAGAGCAGATTGAATAAAGTATTTCCCTGAAAATATAGCTGATAAGAAAAGCGCAGAGCGCGGGCAAAATTTATACTTTTTTAACGTAAAAAATAAAACGCCTAAACTAGGCGTTTTTAAAATCAATCATTTCATTTTGCTCTAATTTAACTTCTAATAATTCCGCTAAATAAGTTAGCAAATATTTCACTTCGTCTGTTTCGTTACGCTCTTTATGCCATAAAATTGCATAAATTGTTTGAGAAATAACATACCAATGCATCCTTTTATATAAATTCGCATTTAATTTCACGCCATATTTTGACAACCATTTTTCCCAATCTTCTTTCGGAATATACCAATATAAGAGTAAACCTAAATCTAAAGCAGGATCAGCGACCATTGCGCCATCCCAATCAATTAAAAATAATTCCCCTTCTTCACTTAAAACCCAATTATTATGATTTATATCACAGTGACAAACAACATATTGCTCAGTATGAACTTCCGTTATTTTTTGTGTTAAGTAACTCACTGCTATATTAATGATTGTTATATCCTTAACCATTTCATTTAATTTCTCGATTAAATCTTTTAAAATTGAAGAGGGCGTAAGCGGTTTATTACCAATCCGTTTAAACATTTCAAGAAGTTCCTTAGAACGATGAATTTTACACAAAAGCTGAGCTACTAACTCTTCTTTCATCTCAAAGGACTTTAATTCTCTTCCATTAACCCATCGCTGTGCCGTAATTACATCTCCGTTTTCTAATCGCCTTGTCCAAAGTAATTTAGGAACAATACCTTCTGCTGATAAGACAGCAAGAAAAGGTGACGAATTCCTTTTTAAAAACAGTTTTTCTTCACCAAAATGGGCATAATATGCTTCTCCTGTTGCACCTCCAGCTGGGACTATCCGCCAACCTTCTCCTAATAAATGTTCCAACAACTTCACCCTCAATTTACAATACATTATACGAAAAGCGTAGAGCGCCCGCCTAGCGACGACAAGCAAATGTTCTGGCAGGAAAAAGTGCGCTTTTTCACTTTTTGCCTGACAGGTTATTTGACCTCGAGTCGCTGGCGCTCAGAGCTAGACATTATTCAAAGTTTTAAAACTTTATAATTTCTTATCTTATACGAAAAGCGTAGAGCGCCAAATTACACCTAAAAGCTGCCCACGTCCTGTGGGGAACGGTGTAATATTGCCATCCTAGTTAAACTACAATACTAGTATATCTTATTTTTCAAAAAGAAAATATACAAAAAATACAGAAAGTATTTTTTATGTTTTCAAATAGAATAGCACGGTTGTACTTATTGGTCCAACAGTAACTTTTGCTCCTTGAAATGTTCGCAGTGATTTTTCGGCTGCATAATTGTTTTCGACGAAAACTTCCCATTTCCCACTTGCCGGCAAGATAATTTCTTTTACTTCATTTGAACTATTATGAACAACGACAAATATTCCCTGGCGATTTTTTAACATATAAGCTAATGATTGTGCTGGGGTATCAAGAATGTGCATATGTTTCTTTATTTCATCTTTCGTTAAAAAGCGAAATACATCATGTTGTTTTCTTAAGGCAATAAGCGCTTTCACATATTCAATATTGTCACTATAATGTGCTTTTCGTTTCCAATCAAGTTTATTGATCTCATCTGATGAGCAATAACTATTTTCAACTCCACTTTTTGTTCGAAAAAATTCTTGCCCAGCATGGAGAAAAGGGATTCCTTGACTTAAAATCGTCATCGCTGTCGCTAAACGATGCATTGCTTGGCGAACCGCCGTTGACTGAGTTCCATTTGTGATTTCTAACTTATCCCATAGTGTATGATTATCATGACATTCAACATAATTGACTGATTTATAAGGATCGCTAAAAATTCCTTTCGTAAGATAAAAATCCTTTGTACTGCCACTTACAAGCATTTTTACATCATCTTTTAATTCACTATTTCCATTACAAAAACCTTTTAGCGCATGATTGAAAACATTTCCCTTTAATTTATCCCGAAACTGATCATTAAATTGACTAATGCCTGGCAATTGATCAGAATTTTCAATCGTAGCTTTTTTTTCTCTTGTTAATGCCGTAGGTAAATCCCAACCTTCACCAATCACTAGGGTCGAAGGATCTAATTCGGATAACTTGACTCGAATCCTTTGCATGGTTTCTATATCAATAATCCCCATTAAATCAAAGCGAAAACCATCTACCTGAAATTCATTTGCTAAATATAGAACCGAATCTACAATAAACTTTCGCACCATTTGACGTTCTGAAGCAATATCATTTCCCACACCTGTGCCGTTTGCTAAACTTCCATCCAAGTTATAACGAAAAAAATACCCTGGAACAATTTTTTCGAAACTAGATTGTTGATGAATATAGACATGGTTAAACACAACATCAATAATTACTCGTAATCCGTTTTCATGAAACGTTCGTACAACTTCTTTAAGCTCTTTAATTCTTTGTTTCGGATTAAAAGGATTTAGCGAATAACTACCTTCAATCGCCTGATAATGAATTGTGTCGTATCCCCAGTTATAAGCTTCTAATGGTTTCGTTTCATCTACAGTTCCAAAGTCTTGAATAGGTAATAATTGAACATGGGTAACACCTAAATCAATCAGATAATCTAACCCAGTAATTGTATCTAAAGGCCCTTTCGTTCCAGATTCAATCAATCCTTTATATTTTCCTTTTGCGATAATTCCACTATTACGATCAATCGAAAAATCTCTGATGTTGAGTTCGTAAATAATGGCATCTGTCATTCGCTTAAAAACAGGTCGTTTCACATCAAACCATTTCTTAGGGTGGGTATCAGAAAGATTTAGGATAACTCCCTTTTCTCCATTAACCGTTACAGCTTTAGCGTAAGGATCAACAGCATCTCTCCAAGACCCATTTACGAATACTCTGTACAAATAAATCCATTCGTCTAAATCACCCTCTACCATCCCTTGCCAAACTCCTGAACTATTTCTTTTCAAAGTAACAATTCGTTCTTCATTCTTATCAAAAAGAATGAGTTGAACTTTAGTGGCAGTTGGAGCCCATAGGTTAAAAGTAGAAGCAGTTTTTGTATAAATGACACCTAATTCACCATCATACGAAAATTGTTCATCAAAAGCTCGTGTCCGAACAACTCGACCAGTTTTTACATTATAAGTAATATGGTTATTTGCGATTATTTTATATTCATTATCTAATTGAATTGGTTGAGGTAAATAAAGCTCATAACGCCATCGTTCCGGCTTTTTTTCCCACTTTTTGAAGGAAAGCACTTCACCAGAACCGACATTTATGATCTTGAAATCGGAGAGTTCCACTTCAACTTCTGATAAAGGAATTGTGATTAAAGTAAATTCATCAATATATGCATTTTTCATCACAACAACCTCTCCTTTTTATTATCATAAAATTGTGATCTAATTTTCCTAAATCGTAAGAATTTACTACGTTGATAGTATTTATTCGCCTTATTATATTTATATGAATAACCGTAAAACTTGTTCTCTTGTCATTCATATCTACGATTTTTAATTATTCCTAGAATAATTTGCTATTTTGCCCATTCTTACTGGTTCTATACAATTTTTCAGTTATTGTTTATGTAGCATCTCCTATTATTATATGAGCCGTCACTTTATCAGGAACGTAAATCCTTTTAAATCTTTTAGAAAAACAAGGATCTCTTAACATAATTTTTTAAGAGATCCTTACTTTAACAAAATATGTATAAGTTTTTGATTAATTTGTTCAAATTCCTCTTTTGTCATGTTAGGTTCTAAATGAATAACTTTGGTATTGGTTTGTAACAACGAATTTTCTTTTTTATGATGGCTATACCATAATTTAATTGATTCCTCTAACCCTTTCTTTGCTTCAGCTATCGTTTCCCCATAACTAATACATCCGTTTAATTCCTTAACTTCAATCATATATTCCGCTCCACCACAACAATTTAATTGTTTGCGGACAATCCATGTAAACGTATCAGGATCAATCACCTGTTTTTTCATTGTCTACGACCTCTCACCAAAGAACCTCCAAAAAATTTTTTGGAGGAAATTTAAATTAATTTCTAAATAGTACGATCATTATATCGTTAAAAGTGTTCATTATCAAATAAATTGAAATCACTTTAATTGTCCTCACCATTTCGTGATTCTGAAGTAGTTTGACAACAGCTTAATAAATATTGTGAGAATTTAAGCTGGACCGATTTAATTGGCGAGGCGTTGCTTTGTTGCTTTTCATTCCACTCGCCAATATTTCGTTGATCTATAAAAAGAACATTGCTCCACGGTGCCTTTACATCGATAAATCCTTCTTTTAGCAATACTACTTTTCGCACATTCATGTCCAACTCGGTATCAGCTAATAATTGCTTCACGATCGTTCCCATTCTGTTTAGTGATAAAAAAGGATTAACAATTTTTTTTTCACTATTCCCTTCTAATTGAAGCCAATATCGTTCAGAAAAAGTTTTATAAATAGTCTTATCTGATCCATTTAAATTTACAATACACCAAATATCTGTTGGACTGATTAATAAAATATCAAATTGAACAGCTGCATTTAAGTGAGCAACAACAGGATAATACAGTACAAAATAGTTATCAGGAAACGACTGTAAAAACCATTTTAACGTACCATCATAATAATAATTTTTTTTTATCGTTGATTTTTCTCGTAATGTAGAACTTGCCCATTTCAATTGAAACTCAAATAATTCATGGAAAAACATACTTTTTAGTTCTGCTAAAGTAGTGTATTTAAATTTATATGTTTGCTCTTCAAAAGTTTCCCATATTTGTTCATTTTGTTCTTGCTTATACCATTTTTTAATTTTATCTAAAACACCTTTAATGGATTTCTTCTGCTGTTCAACATATTGACTAACTGAAAACTGATCATTTAAAAGGGACGCTTCCCATTCTTGCTTTAATTGATCCCAGCGTTCACGCTTTAAACGAGAATACTTACTAGGATAGCGATACATATTGTATTGATAACGGGAAACGTAGTCCTCTAATTTAATTAAATGAGCCACAAAAACTCCTCCAAAAAACAATAAAATGAATGATTAAAACATAAGTGGGACAAAAAAGGAGACAATTATAGCACTTAACGTCATTGATACAGAACTAATCGCCCCTTCTAGTTCGCCATATTCAAGAGCTTTTGATGTGCCAATAGCATGAGCAGCACTTCCTAAGCCTACTCCCTTTCCAATCACATGATCAATATGAAAAAATTTTAAAGTGATTGGTCCAAAAATACTGCCACTAATCCCTGCAATCATCACGAAAATAGCTGCAAGTGCTGGAATTCCACCTAATGTTGAAGCAACTTCCATTGCTACTGGCGTAGTGACAGACTTAGGGATCACTGAATAAATAAGTATCTCTTCAATTCCAAACCATTTTGCTAATAGTTCACCACTAAACACACCTAGAAAGGCACCTATTGTTACTCCAACACTAAGCGGAATAAAGTAAGTTTTAAGTACAATTCGATGTTTATAAAGTGGATATGCCAAAGCAACAACAGTTGGTCCTAGTAGTTCGCTAATCCACTTTCCGCCAACCATATACGTATCATATGAAATTCCACTAGCAGCTAATAGAAAGACAATAACAAGCGTTCCAATTAGTAACGGAATAGTAAATGGGGTTGGAAACCGTTGATAAAATTTTCTCGAAAGCAAATAAACAACGAAGGTTAATAATATTGTTATCAATCCAATTGCTAGTTTCGTCATTGTTGTTTCTCCTTTCTTTGAACCATTGATTGGCCAACAAATGCTGAACTGACCATTACAATCATTGTACTTATCACTACAACAACGACCAAAAGTAAACCTTTCCCTTTAAACAATGAAGTGTAGTTTAAGACTCCAACAGTGATTGGTAAAAACATTAACGGCATATGAGTGATTAAAAGTTCTGAGCCTTTATCAAACCATTTCGTCGGAAATTGTCCAGTAAGTAAAACGATAAAAAAGATAAGCATGCCAATCATACTTCCTGGAATCATAAGATCAAAAATAGTTTGTATCCATTTCCCTATTGTAAAAAAGCCATATAAAACGGCTATTTGTAAAATGGTTTGTATTAATTTCATTATAAACACACCTACAATTCGTTTCTTTATTATGAAAGTAAAAGTGAAAATGAAGTAACGACCTCATATTTAGGCGTTTTCTTTAAGTGAGTTTGGTAAATAACAAATGAAGAAGCACACCAGTTTTCATTAACAAAAGTTGATTGAAACGATTGCCTTAATTCTTCAGCAAAATAAGGTCCTTGCCCAATATACTTACGAGCTAAAGTAATGTGAGGACTGTATCCCCTTGTTTCCAATTTTAAACCCAGAGAAATGCATGTTTTGTAAATATCCATTTGGAGTGCAAATAATTTACTTTCTTTTATTACACTAGCCCAAAAAATTCTTGGAGATTGTTCTTGTCCGAAAGTTCCGAGATCATCAATAGTTAAAGAAAAGCGTTCATGGCGTTTTGCTACTGTTTGCAATGCTACCTTAAGCTGTTCGAGCAATGAAAATGAAATTGCCCCAAGAAATACTAACGTGATATGGTAATCTTGCTCATGAACAAAACGTAGAAACGGTGGCTGTTCTTGTTTACACCAATTTGATAATTGTACTTTCACCTTGTTTTCAATCGGAATAGCAATAAAATAATGCGGTTGATTTGTCATTTTTTTAGCCTCACTATATCTGTTATATTACAATTAAGTCTGTTTGCATTACAATAGTTTTTTTATTTACTCTTTTTCCCAGACCAACAGAACAGTCATATTAGAAGACTGCCTTCTAATCTATTATTCCAATCTAAATGATAGGAATTTTCACTGTAGTTATGATAAACTTAATATGGAAATCATAGTAATTATCTTTGCAGAAAAGGAAGAGTATCAATGCGTATCGTAAACAATGTTACTAAATTAATCGGCAATACTCCGTTAGTTAAACTTAATCATCTGCCAAGCAAAACTGGGGCAGATATTTATTTGAAATTAGAATTTATGAATCCAAGTGGAAGTGTAAAAGACCGCGCTGCTTATTACATGATTTCACAAGCAGAAAAAGATGGCTTTATTCAAACAGGAACAACGATCATCGAACCAACGAGTGGAAACACTGGAATTGGCCTTGCCATGAATGCAGCTGCTCGTGGTTATAAAGTTATTTTAACAATGCCAGATACGATGTCAAATGAACGAATTAATATCCTAAAAGCATATGGGGCAGAAGTTGTGTTAACTCCCGGAGAGGAAAAGATGCCCGGTGCAATCAAAAAAGCATATGAGTTACTAAACGATATTCCGAACAGCTTTATGCCAATGCAGTTTGAAAATAAAGCAAATCCAAATGCTCATCGTTTAACAACGGCAAACGAAATTAAAGCAGCTTTAGATAGTATTGGCAAACCTTTAAGTGCCTTCATTGCTGCCTCAGGAACAGGTGGAACAATCACCGGTACTGGAGAAAAATTAAAAGAACTTTATCCAAATGTTACAGTACATGTCGTTGAACCTGCAGGTTCACCCGTTTTATCTGGTGGAAAACCTGGACCACATAAACTTGTAGGAACAAGTCCAGGTTTTATCCCTCCAATTTTAAATCAAACAATTTATGACGAAATCCTCAAAATTGAAGATGCTGATGCCTACAATATAGTTAGACGACTTGCACGTGAAGAAGGAATCCTTGTTGGTCCTTCATCAGGAGCGGCTTGCTATGCTGCAATAGAAGTTGCCAACCGACTTCCACCAAATGAAGTCGTTGTGGCAATCGCTTGTGATAAAGGAGAACGTTATTTATCAACAGACTTGTTTAATTAGAAAAGCGTAGTGCGCCCGCTAAGCTGCTCGGAGCTTGACATCATACAAAGTTCAATAATTATATACTTTCTAAATACTGCAAAATTTTTACACTTTTTTTTGCTAAACAATTAAAACTATTGTACAATTGTAGTAAATAATTAATAAATAGCCATCATCGATCGTTAGGAAACAACATTGATTTTTCAGAGGCTAAACATTAAAAGCGCAGAATGCTTGCCTAGCTGCTCGAAGCTAGACAGCATTCAAAGTTCAAAAACTTTTTACTTTCTTATCTTTCCAAAAAAACGGTATTAAGACTCATGTATTCGCCATAAAAATGAAGTATAACCTTCATTTTTACAGCTCTCACTAGCTGTATAAGAAATACTAATGTATTTCTTTATGCTTGAAGAAATGATTAATGATAAGGGAGTGGTTTTTTGGAAACTTCAACTGATCGGATGTTAAACCGAATTAAATCCGTCTACCTCTATATCCAAAAAAGAGGAACCGTTACGACGAATGAATTAGTTGAAGAATTTGGAATTACGGCAAGGACCATTCAAAGAGATTTAAGTGTGTTAGAGTATAACAAACTTGTGAAAAGTCCAAGTCGGGGTAAATGGACCACAACTAGCAAAAAGACAAAAGTTTCCTAATGTACGAACGAATAAGAAGAACACAAAGCAAATGTTCTGTCAGATAAAGCTTAAAATTAGAACCCAAGTTGAAAATACTTTCCTCCAACATATAAAATAAAAGTTGGAGGACTTTTATTTTATATCTCGATTTATTAACATTTCAATTTCCTCTTCTGTAAGTTCTCTATATTGTCCAAGTTCAAGCGTTGGATCTAAAGTAAGTGGTCCAATTGTTAAGCGTTTTAAATATTGAACTTTCTTTCCAACAGCCAGAAACATTCGTTTCACTTGGTGAAACTTCCCCTCCGTGATCGTTAATTCAATTTCCGATAAATTTCCTGAAGATAAAATCACAAGCTGTCCAGGCTTAGTTACATAACCATCATCAAGAATAACACCTTGCTTAAATTTTATGACGTCCTCTTCTGTTACAATTCCTTGAATCCGTGCGTAATAAGTCTTTGGTACATGTTTTTTTGGTGAAAGTAGTTCATGAGCTAATTTTCCGTTGTTTGTTAATAAAACAAATCCTTCGGTATCTTTATCCAGTCTTCCAACAGGAAATGGTTCAAAATGAGCATCCTCCAACTCTAATAAATCAACCACTGTTTGATCATTTTGATCTTCTGTTGCAGATATAACGCCTTGGGGTTTATTCATCATTAAATAAATAAATTCTTTATATTCAATCACTTCTCCATTGACACTAACTTCATCTTGATTAACTTCAACATGGACTTTTGCATCTTTAACAATTAAATGATTCACACGAACAGAGCCTATTTTTAATAACTTTTTTACTTCTTTACGACTTCCAAAGCCCATATTTGCTAAAAATTTATCTAATCTCACTTATTCTTCTTCCTTCCTAAATTTCCAAATGATTATTCTTAATTCAATTCCTTGCTACTGAACATATAATGCCTCGTACGAATATTTACATTAAGAACAATCCCAATTGCCAGCATATTCGTTAGTAAAGCACTTCCCCCATAACTTATAAAAGGCAATGCAATACCTGTGATTGGCAATAGTCCAATCGTCATACCGATATTTTGAAATATTTGAAAGACTAACAAACCAATAACTCCGGCAATTAAATAAGTACCATACGTATTATTACAACTAAATGCAATAATGATCATTCGATATATTAGTAAGAAGTAAATAACAATTAAGACTGTTGCACCTAAAAATCCAAATTCCTCACCAATAATTGTGAAAATAAAATCGGTATGGATTTCAGGAACACGACCACTTTTTGATAATACACCCTCTGTAAATCCTTTTCCATAAAGTTGCCCAGAACCAATTCCTTGAATTGCTCCAAGGAGCTGATAGCCTAGTCCACCGGGATCAGACTCAGGACTTAGCCAACCATAAATACGCCCCAATTGGTGCGGCTTAATTACTATGCTAAATAATTCATAGAAATTATTATGAAGCCAAACTAAGACTGCTAAGAATAAAACAATAGATACTCCTAGCATGCTGAAAACTCTCCAAGAAACTCCGGCCATTAAGAGCATAGTACCTATGACACTCGCGATAACTAACGCTGTTCCCAAGTCTGGTTGGATTAAAATTAAGAAAAACGGCGGCAAACCAACTGCTAACACTTTTAGCACAACTATAAAATCTTCTTGTAACGTTCGTTCTCGATTTTCTTTCGTTATGTGCAGCAGTAAATGAGCTAGAGAAAGTACGAGAAAAATCTTTACAAATTCGGATGGTTGAAATAAGTAATTACCAATCTCAATCCAACTCTGTGCACCATTTCGTTCAACACCAAAAAACTGTACCACTAATAACATAACAATCCCTACTACATACATAGGGACGGTAAAATTTTTAAACAAATCATAATCAATGATCATTGCAGCAATTGTTAATATTACACCTAAGAAAAACCAAATTACTTGTCTTTTCACATAAAAAGTAGGATCTGCATTGTATTGGCCAGCTAAAGCCGCACTATATATTGCTAACAATGAAATGCACATTAATAAAAATAATAAAAAAAATAACGTATAATCTAACTGTTGTAAATAAGTTTTACGTTCATTCATCGTACTTGCTCCTCCATTATTATTAGAAAAAGGCACACTCTGCTTTTTCCTTTGAGCGGCCTAATCCTTTAAGTTTTCAACTAACCTACTTTATGAAGTTCTTGAGTTTTAGTCATTTTTCGTGGTGAATTTCTAGCAATGTTAGCTACAATTCCAAGACTAATAAAAGTAATCATTAAAGAAGAGCCTCCATAACTCATAAAAGGAAGTGGTACCCCAGTAATTGGGAGCAAACCTGAAAGGGCGCCGACATTTAAACAAATTTGTAGCGCAATTTGAAAAGTGATCCCAAATGCCAATAAACTACCAAAAGTATTTTTTGCTCGAGTCCCAATAGCTATCCCCCGAAACACAATTATCCCAAAACATATAAATACAAATAATACGCCGAAAATCCCTAACTCTTCGGCAACAATCGCTAAGATAAAATCTGTATGCGCTTCAGGTAAATAAAATAACTTTTGAACACTCTGACCAAATCCTGCCCCTGTCAGCCCTCCATGCGCTATCGCAATATAAGATTGAATTAATTGATAGCCTGACCCTGATGGATCAGCAAATGGATCGAGGTAACCAGTGATTCGATTCATCCGATATGTTTCTGAACTTGCATACAACCAAAAGACAAGTCCGGAAATACTTGCTAATGAGCCTAAATGAATTATTTTTGCCCCGGAGCAAAAAACAATCATTCCAGCAGCTGCTAAGATTATTGTACCCGTTCCTAAATCAGGCTGCTGCATAATTAAGATAAAAATACCCGTAATAATAATTAATGGTGGTAGTACACCTTTCTTAAATTGGTTAATATACATCTGTTTTCTTGAATAAACATGAGCTAAATAAATAATCATCCATAACTTAACAAACTCTGATGGTTGAATGGCCGTAAATCCTAAATTAAGCCAACTTTGCGCACCTTTATTTTCTATTCCAAGTGGTGTTAAAACTAGAATTAATAATAGAACTGAGACAACAACAATTGGCAAAATTAATTTTTGATAGTAGCGATATGGAAACAACATAAAAAAAATAAAAAGAAGCGTTGAAACGATGATCCACTGCAATTGCTTTTTAAAAAAATATAACGAGTCATCATGCCAATCATAGCCAATCACATAACTAGAACTATAAATCATAATTAGACCAAATAAAGCTAGTGAAAATATAGCTCCGATAAAAATCCAATCATTTTCTTGGCTTTTTCTTTCCATACCACCCCTCCTTAGATTAATAATGTAATAATTATAGCAAACTAACATTACTATAAAAAGGTATATCAGCAAGAAACGCTAGACATCTTCCAAATTTCAAAGATTTGTTAATTTCTTAACACATGAGAAAAAACTAAGGATTTCGTTATTAAATTTAACGACCAACCTTAGTTTTCCTGCCATTTTATACTTTAAATTTCTTTATTACCTTTTGTAAATCAATTGATTTTTCTTTTAGTTGTTGGGCTGAAGTTGTAATCTCTTTCATAATAGCGAGTTGTTCTAAAGAAGATGTAGAAACTGTTTGTGACTTTGTTGCAGAATCACTGGCAATTCTACTCATTTCGATTACTGTAGCAGTAATTTCTTCGGAACTCGCTGACATCTCTTCTGATGTAGCAGATACTTCTTCAATTTGGACAGCAACTTCTTGAGATGCTAAAATAATTTTTTGGAAAATTTCATTAACTCCAGCAATAACTTTAGTACCTGTTTGTACTTCTGTAATGACATTTGACATCGCTTTTACAGATTCACCACTGCTGCCTTGAATTTCAGAAATAATGCTTGAAATCTGATCAGCTGATGCTTTTGATTGATCAGCTAGCTTCCGAACTTCTTCAGCAACAATCGCAAAGCCTCGTCCATGCTCCCCAGCTCGAGCCGCTTCAATTGCTGCATTTAGGGCAAGCAAATTTGTTTGCGAAGTAATTTCAGTTATGGCTTCAAGGATTGTCCCAATTTCTTTTGAGCGCTCACCTAATTTTTCGATAATAGGCGCTGTATGTTGTACTGAATCATTAATTAAATTTATTTGCACAATTGCTGACTGGATAAATTCAGTGCCTTCCTCTGCTTCTTCGGCCGTTTTTTGCGCTACTTCAGTCACTATGGAAGCATTTTCTGCTACGCGTTGAATTCCTATTGACATTTCTTCAAGCGCTCTTGTTGTTTCTTCAGCACTTAGCATTTGTGATTGTCCTCCTGCAGCTACTTCCTGAATTGCTTGTACTACTGCAGATGTTTCTTCACTTGATTTGGTGGTAATCGTTGACAGTTGTTGTGAAGAAGTTGCTAAATCTTCACCTAATTTTTGATTTAATTGAACCATTTCTCTAAAAGAATTTACGATTGAATTAAAAGATTCCTCAATCTTTTTCGTTTCATCTTTTGTCTGTAACTCAACCCGCTTCGTTAAATCTCCCAAAGCAATGGCTTCGGCAACATCATTAATCTTTAAAATTGTATCATTAATTGAAAGATAAAGACCAGTAAATAAGTAAATGATAATGAAAAGAATAATACAGACAACTGAAGCCAAGATTGTTTGGTATAAAGATAATGAAATAATTCGTTCCTGTAATTGTTCACTAAGTAGATTTGTTTGTCGATCCAGTAAACTATAAACTTCATTGATTGTCTCTGTCGTTAAATTGTAATAAACATCATTTGCCATGCTATATTGATCAGTTTCTAAGATCTCTTTATTAACGACTTGTACGATATTCATTACAGCACCGAGAACTTCGTTATTTAATTGCTCCAATTCAGTACGAACTTCTTTATTCTCTTGATAAACGATTTCCATTCCTCTTTGTGTATCTTCTGTTGCTTTTTGCATAACTTGTGTTAAAAACAATAAGTTATACTCTTCTTCATTTGTCATACTTTTTTTACCAAGCACTCCTGATCCGATTGCTCGTGATCTTCCCATATATTCTGTTACCCAAGGCAACTTTTCTGTAATAGCTTGAACCATATAAAAGTTTCCAATTTCAGGATCTAAAACTAAATTGGACTTATCCGCTATTTCGGCCGTAAATGTTAATAGCTTAGATAAAAGTTCCGTATGACGATCAATAGCTTCTTGTAGTGGAATATCATAAACATCTTCAGCTAATACAAACCACTCATCCTTTAATTGTTTCCACTCCTTGGTTGTTTGTAACTCTTTGCCATATTTTTTATCAAGTTCGTCTATATTATTAATATCGCTATGTAATTCAGCTTGCTTTTTCTTTAGATTATCACGGGTCTTACTGTCTCCTGCTAAATAAACAGCACTTAACCCTCGATGTTGTTGAACGTGTTGAATTAACTCTCTAATTCCTTTAGTATACTTTAAGCCAGCAATCTCATTCTCTGTATTGATCATTTCATTACGTACATTTAAGTATGTGGCAGAAATTAATACTATTAGGGGAATAAGAAACAATAAAATAATAAGAGTAAATTTTTTAAAATAACTTAATCGACTCATTAAAGCAATACTAGGTTTAAAAATAAAACTCCTCATGATGTCCCCTCCAAGTTACCTTTTGTATTAAAAATTGAAAATATTAAAACTATTCTAATATTAATTATAACGAATTTAATAGAATATATAAATAGAAAATGTTAGAAGACTTTACTATTTTCCTTTTAACTTTGCCTATTTTTTGACTTTTAGGCAGATGTCCTAAGCACTTTTTCAGGGTAGTCATAGACTAATTACTGAGTGGCAGATACCTAATTTAAAAGGAGAGATTAATAAATGTACGATTATCGTCAATTACCGGATTCACAAACTTATTTTGGTTTCCCACAATTTCCACCAGGACCAGGGCCAACTCCAGGACCTTTCCCTACACCTCGACCTAGAGAACTTGAACTTCGTGTGCTTCAACTTGAACGTACTGTCCAACGTCAAGGTGAGGAAATTGAGCGTTTAAATCGTCGTCTAAGACGAATTGAGAGACAATTAGGCATTAGGTTAGAGGATACTCAATATTAAGTAAGAAAAACTAAGGCTTTCACCAAGCTAATATGGTGAGAGCCTTAGTTTTTTGTTCATTAGCCTAAAAATTTTTTATCAAATAGGATCGTCCAATCAATAACTCCTCATTCAACTTCTTACTTTTTCTTTTTTTAAAAATTTAAAACGGGCTCCTAAAATTTGTCCTGCTAAATTCGTTCGGATCCCTAAATACAAATAAGTGCACCCACCTGCAATAACAGAAGCTAGTAAAACAAGCAAAGCATAAAATCTAGTTTCCAAAGGAAGAACTAGTAAAAGGATTTCCTTTACAAATATGACCACTGCTGCCATGATTGCTGTAAAAATACTGATTAACAAGAAGCGTTTAAAAATATAACGATAATTATAGTTCGCATATTTTCCAATTGCCCAAATAATAATTGCAATCGAAATAACATGACCTATTCCAGTTGCATAAATCGCTCCATTAGTTGAAAATTTGGCGATCAAAACAACGTTTAAACTAAGCTTTGCAACTAAACCTGCTATTAAGGCAATTACAGCAAAACGCTGCTGATTAATTCCTTGTAAGATTGCCGCTGTAACTGCAAATAATGAAAACAAAACAGAAACAGGTGCATAGTAACGTAAGATTTCAGCACTTATATCAATATTTTCAAAACCAAACAATGTACCGTAAGCTGGATAAGCTAACAACATTAATCCAATTGCCGCAGGCAATGTTAAATAAAGAATGATTTGGAATGTTTGGGTAATTTGTCGATGAAGTAACTGGCTGTTTTCGTCAATAAATGATTTAGTAATCGTTGGTAGCAAGGTAAGCGACATTGCTGTGGCAATCGCCGTTGGGATTAGGATTAATTTATGAGCTGCTTGAGAAAATGCACCATAAGCTATTTCCGCAGTCTGTTGGTCGTAGCCAATCCCCATTAATGTTTTGTTAAAAGTCACCAAATCAATCAATTGATATAAAGGAATCGCAAGGCTAACAAAAGAAAGCGGCAATGCATATGATATAAGTTCTTTATACATAGAACGTAAAGATAAATTGTGATTAATTTTATTTTCTTCGAGTTGTTTATTTAAATGCTCTCTTCGTTTAAACCAATATATTAATAATACTATTAATCCCCCTATTGCTCCGACAAACGCCCCAAACGTGGCAAAAGCGACCGCTAAGCTGATTGTTCCTTTCATCAAATGAACAATGACAAATGTTCCGCAAAGAATAAATACAATGCGAACAATTTGCTCAATCACTTGTGATACCGCTGTTGGTCCCATTGATTGATACCCTTGGAAATAACCTCTAATTAGCGACATAATCGGTACAATTAATAGAGCGAGACTTACCATTCGAATGGTTAAAACGACATCTTCAATCGAGTTCCCTTGCAAATCCTTTCCTTCAACTACTTGATTAGCAATCGGCTCCGCTAATGAAAATAATATAAGGAAAGTGACAATCCCAGTAATCGACATAACCACTAATCCGGACTTAAACAACCTTTGGCCCGTTTCATAATCGCCTAGGGCATTATATTTAGAAACAAACTTTGACACAGCTAATGGAATTCCTAATGTAGCTAAACTTAAAAGAACCGTGTAAGGAACATAACCATATGTATATAACGCTAATCCTTCCAAGCCGACAATTGCCGTAAACGGAAATATGTAGATAAGTCCTAATATTTTCGAAATAAAAATCGAGGCTGTTAAAATCATCGTACCTCTTACTAACTTCGACTCAGTCATAAAACACCTCTTCCTATTTTAAGATGTAGAACATAATGGTTTGAGTAGAGCTTCACAAGCTATTGCCTATATCATGATAAAACTACATTTCTTCAGATGTGTTTTATTTTAACAGTTTAAATAAAAATGAACAATGTGCTTTTTTTACAAGATAGGATCACTAAAAATTCAGTAGCTGTAAAGAAAACTTGGCAAGGCCAAGAGAAAAGTAAGATCATACTTTTTTTGTGGAATACTATTTATCTTTGGCACAGAAAAAGCTGAAGGAAAATTACCTCCAGCTTTTTGGTACTTTAATTTATTAAGATAAAATTCGTCTCTCCCCTTCGATCGCTTGAATTGGTTCAATATTTTGTGAGAATTCAAGTGTTCCCATGTACTTCCCAGTTTCATCACGAACAGCAAAATAACGAATATATACATATTTATCGCGGAACTTGATCCAGAAATCCTCTGAGTCCTTCTTACCAGATTTAAAGTTATCCAAAATTTCCTCAACAATATGTGCACTTTTTGGCGGGTGACAATTTTGAACTGTTCGACCAATTATTGCTTTTGTTCGGGGGAAAATTCTTTCTTTTCCATGTGAGAAATAACGAACAACATCCTCATGATCAATAAATGTGATGTCTACAGGCAAATGATTTAACAGTAGCTCAAGCTGTTTTAACGATAAAATTCCAGTCTCCATTTTTATATAGCCCTCAGAAATTGCCTTCTCATCAAGCGGTTTTCTTTCAGGCTTCCAGACTGCTGCTGGCTCTGTTAAGCAAAAGCCGATTTCATCACTTTCATGAGCAATCTTAATCCACTCATCCTCAGTAAATTTATTTAAGGCCATCGGGAAGAGAATATTTTCTTCACGATAAATCATTTCGGTGATTTGTATAGCATAAAATTCGACCACATCGATAATAGCCTTTTTATCACCATTATAATTTTCTAACTTCCGTTTTGCATCTTTAATTGCGTCACGAATGAAATCATCAATCCGCCACATATTTGTGGAAGGTCCGTATATTCCGTATTTTTCTAAATAAGGAAAAACAAGATGCTCTTTTCGGTTAAAATGTTTATCAATATCAAGCAAAAGATTACAATCCTCTAAAAGCTTATATACATTGTCAGCTGAATCGTTTTCTTTAAATTCCTCCAAATGAACCTCTACCCTTGATTTAATCACCTTTTCAATTTCTCTATTTTCTAGCTTAAACGTATGAATTGGATGTCCTGGTTCATCTTCAGGATGGATTGCCTCTTTAATTTTCCCTTTCAAAATTGACATGTGAGAGGCAGATAGGCGTTGAAATTCACATTCAGATAAACCAGTACCTTCTAATATATCTCGTTGAAGTTGTGAAAGGATAGCAACTTCCTCTAAAGTAACATTGCCAATTTCTTTATTAAAACGGGCCTCTACCTCTTCCACACTTTTCCCATCATAAAGATCTTTGAAAATTTGTATTAACTTCTCTTGACGTTCAGAAATTGTTATTGTATGGCAGTGTTCACGGTTATTAATCATTTCACTCATCATTTTTTCCCCTTTTCTAAATCCATCTAGTCATATTATACTGGTGTGAATATTACTCATTATTAACATTACATTAAAAGATTAACCATTTATCAAATACCCAAATAATAGGCATGGTAATATTTACGAAATATTCAGTAAATTAATTATTTCGCTTAAGTGAAAAAGGAAAACAACTTTTTTAAGAGGTAGTCATTATCCATTCTCATATATAAAATACCATGGATAAAAAGGATAGTTGGTGATAAGTGTCACAAAACTATTCACAAAATAAATATCAAGCCTTTTCCACAGGCTATACAACCGGAAAAGGGGCAGCAGAAATGATTTATTCACAGAATTATTAGTTATTAACAAGGTTATTAACAATTTACCCACTTTTATACACATAAAATTTATGGTTATCACCATCTACATAAGTGAACTGTCAATAAACATCGGATTTATCTACGAAGTTATTAATAGTTTTTTAATATGAATAGTAGTCCTCTTGTCGTTTTCTGCGTCCTTCAATACTGTTTGTTCATCTATACCGAAAATAGTAAGAGTACCGAAACATAACGATGAAAGGTGTTTAATCAATATGTGTTCATCTATACCGAAAATAGCAAGAGTACCGAAACAATTCGATCATATCGCTGATAGCGGGCGCAGTTCATCTATACCGAAAATAGCAAGAGTACCGAAACAGCTTAACCCCCACAAATCGACAACAAGTTGTTCATCTATACCGAAAATAGCAAGAGTACCGAAACATGACAGTGAGAGAAGTAGTTACAGATAAGGTTCATCTATACCGAAAATAGCAAGAGTACCGAAACTATCTTGGTTAGACCAATTAAAGAATGATAGTTCATCTATACCGAAAATAGCAAGAGTACCGAAACGTCCTAATTCAACTGCTCTCTTTGCGATATGTTCATCTATACCGAAAATAGCAAGAGTACCGAAACATATTTCCATACCCACCTCTAATATTTTCTGTTCATCTATACCGAAAATAGCAAGAGTACCGAAACAGACAAAAAGATTGGCGATGCAAAAGAAAGGTTCATCTATACCGAAAATAGCAAGAGTACCGAAACGCAAGCCGTAGAAGCTGTAGCCGACGCGCAGTTCATCTATACCGAAAATAGCAAGAGTACCGAAACCTAAAGCTGGTTTAGAGAATGGATCCTACAGTTCATCTATACCGAAAATAGCAAGAGTACCGAAACTTAAGAGGAGGAATAGTAATGGAGAGAATTGTTCATCTATACCGAAAATAGCAAGAGTACCGAAACTATCTTTAGGTATCTTATACTTGTGCGTTAGTTCATCTATACCGAAAATAGCAAGAGTACCGAAACCGCCCTCATCATTCAGCACATCCCAATTGTGTTCATCTATACCGAAAATAGCAAGAGTACCGAAACTCGGCGGCCAGGGCGCGGGAAAAGATACGGGTTCATCTATACCGAAAATAGCAAGAGTACCGAAACAAGAAATAGCGCATATTGCTTTTGATGATAGTTCATCTATACCGAAAATAGCAAGAGTACCGAAACACCTTCCTGATCTTTTATTCCATCTTTAAGTTCATCTATACCGAAAATAGCAAGAGTACCGAAACCCGAAAGGATTAAGATAACTCAATAGATTAGTTCATCTATACCGAAAATAGCAAGAGTACCGAAACAGCAAATTTAGATGAAAAACTGCGAATGGGTTCATCTATACCGAAAATAGCAAGAGTACCGAAACAACCCTCCGCCATCTATGGATGTATTCATTGTTCATCTATACCGAAAATAGCAAGAGTACCGAAACTCTATCGCCATCATGTTGCACACCTCTAAAGTTCATCTATACCGAAAATAGCAAGAGTACCGAAACATATTCCCATATGTGCAATGCAATAAAAAAGTTCATCTATACCGAAAATAGCAAGAGTACCGAAACTTATGAGAATGTATGCAGATATCACAAGAGGTTCATCTATACCGAAAATAGCAAGAGTACCGAAACTATTCAAGTAGCGGGAGATAAAGAACTATAGTTCATCTATACCGAAAATAGCAAGAGTACCGAAACCTATGGTTGTTAGTGGTCTTTCAGGCTGTAGTTCATCTATACCGAAAATAGCAAGAGTACCGAAACGTATACAACCGTACAAGTGCCTTTTCATAAGTTCATCTATACCGAAAATAGCAAGAGTACCGAAACCAATTGGTGGGGTTATGGAAGTAGTCCAAGTTCATCTATACCGAAAATAGCAAGAGTACCGAAACCTCAATTTCAATTATATCATACCTAATTATCAATTAGTTATATGAGTTAGAAAATGCTTTCATATTTTGGGAAAGCACTGAAATATCAAGGTTTACTTTAATATTTAGGTGATAAGCTAATAGAAATATGGTTGTGATTAACATTTCATCTTGATCTGTGGATAAAGGTGTTTTTTCATTTGATTTTATTGAGTTATCCACATAGTCAAGTAATTTACTTTTTGCTCGCTCGAATAGATCGTTATCACAATAAAATGGTAGTTCGTTTATAACTTTTCTTTTGACAAGCATCACTTTTGCATCATTTAATACATGATCACTAAAAATGTAATTTGCATTTCCATTAAACAAGTCAGAAGTAGTAACAATGATAAAAGAGGTACCTTTATTAGATAGAGATACAATATCACTTATTAGCTCTAATAACCTAGTTTCTTCAGCATATAGCTCTGGAAGTTCAATGATTACAAGTCTTTTTTTCTCAGGGTACTTATCTGTAAACAGAGTTAGAAGTAACTTTTTATATTCTATCGGTGTCAACATTTGCTTAGTCTTAAATTCAATAAATGATTTTAGATCATCAATATCAAATTCTTTTAAATTTATATCAATATCATATTTTTCAAATTTCCTCTTAACAAATTCTAATTCCTCATTCATTTCATCCCAAATAGTTATTAACTCTGAGAATATTGGTGTTAAAGCGATTTCATTACTAACTTCATCCAATAAATGCTTTAATGGTGACTTTGTTGTAATTTTATTTAAGTCGAGAGAAGCATCAAACGGGATAAAAAGACATTCCCAATCCTTTTTATGTAATAATTGTGTATCTTCAAGTATTGACACTTCCGAATTCCTATTTATAAAATAATCTTCAATACTCCGAATCAGTTTATACCATGTACTGTGAGAGCCTCTTAATATAGTAATTGACCCGACATCAATTTCCAATTCTCTATTATTCTCCTTTATATGCCACAATTTCATAGTATCACCACCGGATCTTCAGTAAGATTTTCTTCTTGGATCGTTTTTCCACCGACTAATATTAACATTTTTTCATATTGTTTTTCAGTTACTGCCATCATTCTAACTGAACCTTTATTAGGAAGATTTCTTTTCAGGCTTTCAACATATTGAATTAAACTAATCCTGTTTGGAAAAATCTTTGCATAAACAGAGAATTGAAGCATCATAAAACCGTTAGATAATAGATACTTCCTGAAAGTAGTATATTTTCGTCGTTCGTCTTTTGTGTTCATTGGTAGATCGAAAAATAACATTAGTCTCATGATTTTATAAGGCGATGCCATCTTTTGGGTAAATTAACAAATTAGGATTTTGACTATTCATTGCTCTAATAAATGATTGAATGAATAAATCAATTGAATTTAATACCGTTTGTCTTTCATTACCAATGTTTACCTTTGCACTTAAACGACGAATAAGTTGCTGCTTTGCATCGAAGTCTAAAAATTCAGAATTATTAGCAGTCATACACACCCAAATATCGATAATTGGCCGAAAGACTTCCATACAATCATCAACTAAATTAAATGCATTGAATTGATTTCTATGACCGATTCCAAAGGCAGGGTGAAGTCCATATGCAACAATGCTTCTTGCGATACATGCTCTAAGTACAATATAGCCATAATTTAAAGCAGCATTGTAAATATCAACTGCTCCTCTTTCACGACGAAAGTTATCTCCAAACAATTCGTTAAAATATACTTTTGCCGCAATACCTTCACGGTTTGTACTATCTTCAATTGTAATTTCTTCAGCGTATTTTTTTAATTTCTTAATCGTTTCCTCACTTTTGCCTAAGTACTCTAATACGGAACGTTGATTATCAATCTTAATTTTTAATAATCTTGTCCACATTTCATCCCGTATATCCTGATCCCAATTCATTTGTTTATGTAATACACCATAAACTCGATAATGGCTGTATAACCCTAATGAGAAAACGTTTGGATGATGACTGTCATCACAAAAAATTAATAAAATATGATATTCAGTTAACTTATTCATTAATTTAGCAGTGACTACTGTTCTACTATTATCAACGACGATTGTATGAATATCTGATAGTGGAACTAATACTTCTTGTTCACCTTTGACAACTTTTAAATTATCTAAATACAATTTCATTTCTTCAGCTTCACTAATATAGATAATTCTCCAACTCACTTTTCTTACCTCCCATTTAGTATTCTTATTTGCAATTAATAGAATAGAAGGGAAGGGAATAAAAGAAGATATTTGTCAATCAAAAATAAAAAGCCCCTATAAAAGGGGCTGAGTTCGGGATAAACCCTTGTTTCGGTAGGATCTTCCCATTTTCGGTATAGGCGATAGACGTCTCTATCACACTATTTATTTTACCCCATTCTCCTATAATTGTAAATAGTTTTTAAAAATTTCTTTTTCTACTAAATAAGTATTCCCTAAAACGTCAATATTATACTTCAACATATTAGAAAATGTAGATGGGGCAAGAAAACCTTCTTTTTGCTCTGCTTTCTTTCTATTAACATAATCAACTTCTATCTTATTTTGTCTTGGATTGTTATCTCCTCTAAACACTCTTTCGAAAATTTCACCATTTTTCTCAAAAGAAAATCGATCATTTTTATATAAACTAAATTGAAACTCAAACGTATCATCAATTTTTTTATAATCTTTTGCTTTTTCTTCATTATATTTTTCCATATCTAGTTCATAACAATTGCCTTTCTGCTTAAACCAATGATAAGGAACACCGACATATTTATACTTTCCTTCATTATTTTTATAAAAATCAGCACGAATACCTTTAATACTTCTTAAAATTACATCATTACGAGCATTAGGATATTTTTCAGTTATATTCATGTGCACACCAACTCGTTGATCATAATACCTTAATACTTTTATTGGCACTTTTCCATCTTTTAAAATATAACCATGATCTTCAAAATACGCTTTAAAAGGGTTATCAGCTGTTGAATACTCTGAAATGATCTTTTGAATTAACTCAAATAGCTCTGGATTATGTTTATAAATAAAGAACTTCTCTGGTGACTTTTTTAGTTTTTTTAGTATCGGCTCAATCCCTTTTTTATCTAGTTGATAAATATTTCCCGACTTACCGATATAATATTGATCATTGTCATGAATTCTCGTTCCATATATTGTCTGATTTGACATTGACCGATTTGGCTTTCGATCAACTTTATGTGAGTATTTGATCTTTGATTCATGGTTCCTTAAATTACGAAGGAAATGAATAAAAGAATGATTGAAAAATGATTCTTCAGCCATAATCTCTCCAGAATCCTTATCAATAACTTCGCCATTTTCACTCAATTCATAATCTTTAAAGAAACCCAATACAGGCATACGTGCAATTGCTGCAACAATTAGCGCATCAATGGCATGATGAGCATGACTTTCCTCACGATCCTTATTTAATTTAGCTCTTTTTCTTAATGCTGCTGTAAATGCGCCTCGAATTGAAAATACTTTTGTATCGATCATTTGTGATTTATAAAAAGACCTTAATGTCATTGAAAAACTACGCATCGCGTACTGTGTATCTACTAAATTACGATTAATAAATTCTTTTTGCAACTCTTCGTTTCGCTTAATATCACGCAATTCTAAAAGATAATCTTTTTTCTTACTACTAATTTTTTTGCTTTTATAAAGATTTAAAACGTCAATCTTAAATTGATCAAAAGAGCGATTGGTTTTCCCAGTAGCAAAGTATTGATATGGTGTACATTGACCTTTATTTTGATTTTCACCGTGATAACATAACACCTTATTTGCTTGACTATCATCAAAACTAATTGATACTGGTAAAATATGATCTATTTCAAAAAGATAAGGATTTGAAACAAGTTCTTGAATAGAGATACTTTTACCAGAATAAATACATTTTCGATCTTGAGAAACCCAAAGCTTTAACGCTAAATGTTGTTTACTCGTTAATTTTAATTCAGCTAAAGTTTTCACTCCTAAAAGTTTGGCCATCTCTTTTTCATGTTTTCCTATTGTTTTTTGAAAATCTGCATATTGCTTTCTCTTTTCTTCACTATTTTTTTCTCTAGCTGTTTCAACTACTATTGCAGCAAATTCACCATGTTTTTTTCTGTTTAGATTAACAATTTTAATTGCTTCTCGATGAGCTCTCTTAGCTACTGTACTAAGTATCGCTTCGTCGTCAAAAGAAATTTGTTTCTGATTTGTGATTTTTTCTAATCTCTTTTGTTCCAAGCCTATTTCAGTAAATATTTGCATTTGGTTTTTATTTGTATGCCATAATTCATCTATTACTGTACTAATCGCTCTTTTTGAAAGTGAATGATAACCTTTAAAATTTGTATTTTCCTTAAGAGAATTGATTATTTTTGTAATTGCTTCCAAACTGTACTTTCCTTCTAATGCATATTTCAACTTTTCCTCTCGACGATTATATGATTTTTCTGCTGATAAAATTTCAGCGATAACGTCTAAAGATTCTATATCAGTTAAAAGTTCTATTGGTAGTTGGTTAGTTGTTACGGCTTTATATATTTCTTTATATCCTTTAAATTCTGTAAAAATAGGCTTGTCTGTTTTTAGATCGACTCGATAGCCTGAAACATCTGCTTGATCATCTACTCCTTTATATTTTAAGATTTGTGGTAATGTAATATTTTTACCTTTGTTAATAAAGTTTTCTACAAGGTTCTTCTTATCTTCAAATATCAAATATTCACCATTAATTTGTAACTTATTTAAATCACCACTTAGTAAATTAAATAAATCTGCTGAATAAGACATTTTCGCTAACCTTAGCTCATCTGGAAAATATGTACATTTCCCTCTCATTTTATCAATCATTGAAATTTCTATTAACCTACCATCCTTATCAATAGAATAACTGCCATAAGGAGTTGGGGATTTCGAGGAGCCTGGCCCTTCGAAATATTGTCTTCTTTTTTCAATTAATTCAATAAAACTCTCAATGAAATCGTCTGTAATTTCTTGATGAAATTTTTGTTGATTTAGAAGAATTGCTCTAGCTTCTTTTACATAATCTTCCGTACGAAAACGATTTTCATGATTACGTATCTTTTCGTGTTTGTTAATTAATCGTTCTAATTGAATTTCACATATATATTTATTTTCTAATAGTTTTTTATTTTTCTGTAATTGTTCTTTTGTGGATAACTCGTTTCCACTCGATTTTTCTTCTTCAGGCGTGTCAAGCAACGTTCCTCTTTTTTTTACTAAATGGTACAAGGCTGTTATTAGCTCTTCTTTTGTAACATTTTCAAATAACGCTTTGTACCGTAATTGATAAGGATTAATGTTCCCTATTCCACATGTAGGTAATTGATAATTTTTAAATAATTGTTTTGCACGTTCTAAACGATGTGCTCTTCTTCTTTTTAATCTTCGTGATCCACGAAAACCACGACGTTCTTCATTTGCATTACGAGTTGCTTCCTCAAAAAGCCTTACTCCAGCATCAATAATCTCTCCACTGTCTTGGTCTATAATTCCCCATCCTACTGACGATATCCCAATATCTAATCCAAGTACTTTACTCAAATCTATCACCTCATATCATTTTTTCTTCGTATTAGTCGATATTGTAAAATTATGTATAACTATATACTACTATAGAACTTAGAACGTGTGTATTGTAATTTTATGTTTGTAAGTATATAACTTTGTCACAAGTCTTTTTCTAAGACTAAGTTAATAACATTCTCTGCTTATATGCTGCTAACAAGTTAGAGCTTTTAGAGGAGTAACGTGGAAAGACTTCAATTAAATTTATGAAAACATGAAAAGAAAACATTTGTTTAATACTATTAATACAATAGTTTTAGAAACATTCGTATCAAAAAACGTAATAACTCGTGTTAAAATAGTTAAGTTACACTTTAAATAAACATGGTAGGTGTTATAAATGTATGATGTAATCGTAATTGGTGGTGGACCAGCAGGATTGATGGCTTCAATTGCAGCTGCTGAACGTGGTATAAAAGTTTTGCTAATAGATAAGGGTGATAAACTTGGAAGAAAGTTAGCAATCTCTGGAGGTGGACGCTGTAATGTCACCAATCGAATGTCTCCAGACGAATTGATTAAACACATACCCGGAAATGGTCGTTTTATGCACAGTCCATTTTCAGTTTTTAATAATGAAGATATTATTCAGTTTTTTGAAAATCTCGGAATTAAATTAAAAGAAGAAGATCGGGGACGGATGTTTCCGGTTAGTGATAAAGCGTCAACAGTTGTGGAAACGTTACTGCAAAAACTCCATAATTTAAAAGTTCAGTTGTGGACAAATACGCAAGTCAAAGATGTTCTTTATGAAGACGGAAAAGTGTTGGGGATAAAATTAGCTAATGGGAAAGTTATCAACAGTAAAGCTGTTATTGTTGCTGTTGGTGGGATGAGCGTTCCTGAGACAGGAAGCACAGGGGATGGCTATCCTTGGGCACGAAAAGCCGGACATACGATTACAGAGTTGTTTCCAACTGAAGTCCCAATTACCTCCAACGAATCGTTCATTAAACAGAAAATATTACAAGGACTTTCCTTGCGAAATGTTAGCTTATCTGTAATCAATCCAAAGGGAAAAGCGATTATTTCTCATCAAGGCGATCTGATTTTTACACACTTTGGTATTTCTGGACCAATTGCGCTTCGCTGTAGCCAATTCGTTGTTCAAACTCTGAAAAAATTTGCTGTCGATAAAATCGAATTGAGGATTGACCTTTTTCCACAAAAATCGAACGAATCTGTTTTTCAGGAGCTTAAAAAGATCTCCCAGCAAAGCGATAAAAAATCAGTAAAAAATGCTTTAAAAGGTTATATTCCAGATCGGCTCCTCCTTTTTCTCTTAGAGAAAGTTAGGATTGATGCAAATGGAACATTTGCTAACGTTTCGAACGAGATAATCAGTCACTTATCCACACTTTTAAAAAACTTCGCTTTTACTGTAAATGGAACGTTAGCAATCGAAAAAGCTTTCGTTACCGGTGGTGGCGTGTCGGTAAAAGAAATTTTGCCAAAATCAATGGAATCGAAGCTGATGAGTGGTCTTTTCTTTTGTGGGGAAGTATTAGATATCCACGGATATACAGGTGGTTTTAACATCACAGTAGCCTTTTCCACAGGTTACACAGCCGGAAAAGGGGCCGCTGAGATGGTTTATTCACAGAATTATTAGTTAATAACAAAGTTATTAACGATTTGCCTGCTTTTATACACATAAAATTTAAGGTTATCACCATCTACATAAGTGAACTGTTAATAAACATCGGATTTACCCACAATGTTATTAACAGTTTTTTATTTACGTATTAATCCACTTCGACTAAATTTAATTTTCTGAATTATTTGAATAGTGGTTATTTATTTGGTATAATATATTTAAATTTACTAGAATTTAGGGGGGCTAACAAATGAAGAATAAGTTGTACTTGTTAACTAAATTAAGAGAATATATTTTTTCTGGTCAAATTACAACAGGTGTTTATATTGACGTAAATGTAGTAAATGAGAAACCGAGATATTCACCATTAGGCTTCATATTAAAGGAACTAGGTGTCAGTGACCTTGATTTAGTCTATTTGACGGAAAGCTCTCCTTTAACTCCATCAGTAAATTCACTCTTTGAAGGAAATGTAAACTTACCAATAGAGATCCTAAATAATATTAAAAAAAAGCTTTTATTTTCTGGTTTTACCGAAACTGAACTAGCAGAATTAGAAGCGAAAAATGATGGTGTGATCCATGAAGAACTCTATATTACGATATTTAATTTGATTGAAGATAATCTTTTTGATCACACATTTTGAAAGTGTTAATCATTGCTAAAAATTTATACTTTCCCAACATATAAAAAATGAACTGACCCGATTGTTTTGGGTCAGTTCATTTTTTATATTTAATTAGCTACAAAATTAATTAATTTATTTGGGACTGCAATTACTTTACGAATTGTTTTCCCATCTAGTTCTTCAATCACTTTCGGATCATTTTTTGCTAGTTGTTCCATTTCTTCACGACTTGAATCTTTTGGAATAACTAATTTTCCTTTTATTTTTCCGTTAATTTGGACTACGACTTCCACTTCATTTTCGACAAGTAGTGTTTCATCATATGTTGGCCATGCTTCATAAGCGATTGTCTCTATATTACCTAACTTTTCCCAAAGCTCTTCAGCAAGATGAGGTGCTACTGGTGAAAGTAGTTTTACAAAGCCTTCCATTAGTGTTTTTGGAAGCTCCTTTTGTTTATAGCTATCGTTAATAAATACCATTAACTGTGAAATTCCCACATTAAAGCGTAAACCGGCAAAATCATCTGTTACTTTTTTAACTGTTTGATGATAAACGCGCTCGAATGCTTCTGTTCCGTTTGTGTCTGTAATTGCTGGATTTAATTGACCCTCGTCTGTTATAAATAATCGCCACACACGATCAAGGAAACGACGCGCTCCATCTAAGCCATTTTCACTCCAGGCAATTGAGGCATCAAGTGGACCCATAAACATCTCATATAAACGTAATGTATCAGCTCCGTGACTTGCAATGATATCATCTGGATTAACAACGTTCCCCTTTGATTTACTCATTTTTTCATTATTTTCCCCAAGAATCATTCCTTGGTTAAACAGCTTTTGGAATGGCTCTTTCGTTGGTACGACACCTAAATCATAAAGAACTTTATGCCAGAAGCGAGCATACAGAAGATGAAGAACTGCATGTTCTGCTCCACCGATATAAATATCCACAGGTAACCAATGCTTTAATTTTTCTGGATCTGCTAATGCCTGATCATTATGTGGATCAATATAACGAAGATAATACCAGCAGCTACCTGCCCATTGAGGCATTGTATTCGTTTCACGTCGTCCTTTTAAGCCAGTTTCAGGATCAACGACATGTAACCACTCTGTTGCATTTGCTAGTGGTGATTCCCCAGTACCTGAAGGTTTTATTTCATCCATTTCCGGAAGAATTAATGGAAGTTCGCTTACCGAAAGCGGCTTCATTGTGCCATCCTCTAGGTGAATAATTGGAATTGGTTCTCCCCAATAACGTTGACGGCTAAATAACCAATCACGTAGGCGATACGTCACTTTTTTCGTTCCTTTATTTTCCTTTTCTAACCACTCAATCATTTTTGCAATTGCTTGTTTTTTCGTTAAACCATTGAGGAAATCGGAATTTACGAGTGTACCATCCCCGGTGAATGCTTCAGCTTCAACATTTCCACCAGAAACAACTTCAATAATCGGCAAGTCAAATTTTCGAGCAAATTCATAGTCACGGTCATCATGAGCAGGAACGGCCATAATTGCGCCAGTACCATACGTAGCTAACACATAATCAGCAATCCAAATCGGCAACTTATTACCATTTACAGGGTTAATTGCATAGGCTCCTGTGAAAACTCCCGTTTTTTCTTTTGCTAATTCTGTACGCTCAAGATCACTCTTTGTTGAAACTTGCTTTATATATGCTTCTACGGCTGCTTTTTGTTCTGGAGTTGTAATCATATCGACAAGCTTATGCTCAGGAGCAAATACAGCATATGTTGCCCCAAACAGCGTGTCAGGTCTTGTCGTAAAAACAACAAAGTTTTCAGTATGCCCATCGATACTAAATGTAATTTCTGCACCTTCAGAGCGCCCAATCCAATTTCGTTGCATATCTTTAATACTTTCAGGCCAATCAAGTTCTTCTAAATCTTCTAAGAGACGATCAGCGTACGCTGTAATCTTTAAGATCCATTGGCGCATTGGACGACGTTCTACTGGATGTCCACCACGTTCACTCTTGCCATCAATGACTTCTTCATTAGCAAGAACAGTTCCTAATGCTGGGCACCAGTTAACTGGAATTTCATCAACATAGGCAAGACCTTTATGATAAAGTTGTAAGAAAATCCATTGTGTCCATTTATAATAGTTTGGATCAGTTGTATTTACTTCACGATCCCAATCGTATGAAAATCCTAATGATTTAATTTGTCGGCGAAAAGTATCAATATTTTTTTTGGTAAACTCGTTCGGATGCTTTCCTGTATCTAAAGCAAATTGCTCTGCTGGTAAACCAAAAGCATCCCAACCCATTGGATGAAGGACATTATATCCTTGCATTCGTTTCATTCTTGAAAGGATATCCGTAGCTGTATATCCTTCTGGATGTCCAACGTGAAGTCCTGCTCCTGACGGATATGGAAACATATCGAGTGCATAAAACTTCTCTTTTGTATTATCATCTTCTGTTTTAAATGTTTTGTTTTCTTCCCAATATTTTTGCCACTTTGTTTCTATTTCTTGATGTGAAAACGACATTTCATCAACCTCCTTATTTTTCTTTATTTATGTATTATTCGAGTTCAGAATATAAAAAACCTCCCACCACTAACGTTAACGTTAGGGACGAGAGGTTAATAACATAATGTTTCCCGCGGTACCACCCAATTTAGTGTTGGTTACACTCACTTATTGACACCTTAACGCGGATTGACGACAAAAGCTACTAACGTTCACCCTTGCAACTTTTAGGCGAGTTCATGGATCTCTATGATTGACTTGCACCAACCGTCAATTCTCTAAGACATGAGTTTCCATTACTACTCCTCATCATTGTTTTTAACTTAGTTTACCTAATTGCTTAAACACTCACAATTTGTATTGTATGAATTTGTCGAATAAAAGTCAAGAACATATTTCACATTTTCGCCAAACTTTTTTGCATTTATACATAGAAAAGCTTAGAGCGCCTGTCTAGCGGCTCGGAGCTAGACAGCATTCAAAGTTCTATAGCCATCTTCTTATTTCTGTAATCGAGTAGGAGGGGGTGATTAACCCCCGACCTCTCACACCACCGTACCACCGTACGTACCGTTCGGTATACGGCGGTTCAATTAAGTATGACGTAGATATTCATATCGTTGATATAAACTTTTCAACCCTCGATTAGCCCAATAGGCGTTATTGAGGGTTTTGTGTAG
>JAKFDP010000032.1:0-54729 GCA_036676095.1 Anaerobacillus sp.
ATAAAATTGAAAAGCTGATTAGCTCATAAATAAATTCATTGACGAGATATTTTCTATCTCTTTAATTCGCTTGGCTGTGTGTTCAGTTTTCAAAGAACGAAACTACTTTCATTTCTCGATCCCCATCTCAACGACAGGAATTTCATTATATCACGATAACTCTCAATCTGTCAACAACTTTTTCAGAATGTTTATGTTGTTGTTTTTTGTCCCACAAGAGGCGACTTAACTAATTTATCATGTCTCTGAATTTTTGTCAACACTTTTTTGTTGTTAATTTCAGATGTCACATGTCTGTTGTTTGAAGTGACAAGTAATAATTTATCATTAATCAATATAAATGTCAACAGAATTTAATTAAAAAATTAAGAGTTTTTCGATAATGAAAACTCCGGCTTTGCTAACCCCTCGGGCGCCGGCTGAGCCTTAGTTGCACTTATACTTAGGACCTAAAATTTTTCGCTACGTCGATTAACATCTATGCTAAAAATTATAATTTCTTAACGTATAAAGAAAACTTACTAAACCAAGCCTTTAGGCCGCCTCTTTACTTAGATGCATTTTAACTAAGCATTAAATTTTTAACACCTATTTGCAAATTAACCTATTAAAAAACGTCCAAATTCTGTTTAAAAGCCGTTTACATATGTTACTGCTTTAAATTTATATCGACAAATTCAGCAGCAATATATGCAAGGACTCATAAGCAAAACTCGAACGTTTGGAAATCTTTATTCCTTATGTTTCATTTGTGGGAATAATAATACATCTCTAATTGAAGGTGAATTAGTTAATAACATAACTAAACGATCAATTCCAATTCCTAACCCTCCAGTTGGGGGCATGCCGTATTCTAATGCTTCAACGAAATCATCATCCATCATGTGAGCTTCATCATCACCTTGTTCACGCTCTACTAATTGCGCTTCAAAACGCTCACGCTGATCAATTGGATCATTTAACTCGGTGAAAGCATTTGCATGTTCTCTAGCTACAATAAATAATTCAAAACGATCTGTAAATCTTTCGTCTTCAGGATTTTTCTTAGCTAATGGCGAAATGGCAACTGGATGACCAAATATAAATGTAGGTTGAATTAATTTTTCTTCAACAAAATGCTCAAAAAATTCGTTAACAACATGCCCATATGTCATTGTTTCTTTCACTGGAACATTGTGCTCTTTAGCAATTTGTCGCGCTTCTTCATCAGACATTTCTCTCCAGAAATCAACCCCGACATATTCTTTAATCGCATCAACCATGTGCAGTCGCTTCCATTGTGGTTTTAATTCAACTTGATAATCACCATATTGAACGGTAGTTGTTCCTAATACTTCTGTTGCAATATGGGCAATTAAATTTTCAGTGAGTGCCATAATATCTTTATAATCAGCATAAGCTTCGTATAACTCAATCATTGTAAATTCCGGGTTATGTCTTGTTGAAACTCCTTCATTTCTAAATACACGACCAATTTCATACACTTTTTCAAGTCCGCCAACAATTAAACGTTTTAAATGTAATTCAATTGCAATTCGCATATATAATTCCATATCTAATGCATTATGATGTGTAATAAATGGTCTAGCAGCAGCACCACCAGCAATTGAGTGCATCATCGGTGTTTCCACTTCTAGATAACCGTGAGTATCTAAATAATTTCGCATTGATTTTATAATTTTGCTTCGTGCAACAAACGTCTTTCTAACATCAGGATTCATGATTAAATCAACATATCGTTGACGGTATCTTTGCTCAACATCTTTTAAGCCGTGAAATTTATCTGGTAAAGGGCGTAATGATTTTGTAAGTAATTGAAAATCATTTACTTTTACGGAAAGTTCACCAACTTTCGTCTTAAAAGCAGTTCCAGTTACACCAACAATATCACCAATATCAATGGTATCAAAAATTTGATATTGTTCTTCGCCAACTGTATCTTGACGAACATAAATTTGAACTTGGCCTGTTAAGTCCTGAATATGAGCAAAACCGGCTTTCCCCTTACCTCTCTTAGTCATAATCCGACCTGCAATCGTTACTTGAACTTGTTTTGTTTCTAGTTCTTCTTTCGTAAGTTGCCCAAACTCAGCTTCCATTGTTTCCGCAACATGCGATCGTTCGAATCGCTTACCAAAAGGATCTAAACCTTCATTTACTAGATTCTTAAGCTTTTCTCTCCGTACCTGCAATTGATCATTTAACTCTAATTCGTTTGTCAATTATCTCATCTCCTAATCATATTTTCCCCAAAGGTGGTATGTATAGTTAAGTTATTAGTTTTATGTCCATTTCCTATAAAACGTATAATTATTTTTGGAAAAACTTCTAAAGGCGTCGGGCGCAGTTGCACAATATTTAAGATCGTAAAAATTTTTTTAACATACAAGAATACGATACACCTTTTTCATACAAAAACTGCCAGCGTCTTGCTGGCAGTTACTAATCACAGAGGTATTATAGGTTACAAAGTTTAGAATGTCAAATCAGCTACTACCTCTTCTCTTGCTTCAGCTTCTGCTACAAAAGAGTATAAAACTTCTTTAATCTCCGTTCGCGAATTAAACTGATTAATCTGGTCCTTAAGTTTAGCTGCACCTTTCATACCTTTTACATACCAAGCGACGTGTTTTCTCATTTCCCGAACAGCGACACGTTCACCTTTAAGGTCAACGAGACGATCTAAATGAAGCATGCAAACGTCAATTTTTTCTCGAGGAGTTGGTTCAGAAGTAAGTTTACCTGTTTCTAAGTATTGAACGGTTCGATATATCATCCATGGATTTCCTAATGCAGCACGTCCTATCATCACTCCGTCAGCACCGGTTGTTTCTAATAAACGCTTTGCATCTTGTGGTGTTTTCACGTCTCCATTCCCGATCACAGGGATCGTAACAACTTCTTTTACTTGGCGAATGATATCCCAGTCAGCAGTTCCCTCATACATTTGCACGCGTGTACGACCATGGACAGCAACAGCACTCCCGCCTGCCCGTTCTACAGCTTGGGCATTTTGAACAGCATAAATATGTTCTTGATCCCAGCCAATCCGCATCTTAACAGTAACTGGCTTTTGAACTGCATCAACAACAGCAGCAACGACCTCATAAATTTTATTTGGATCAAGGAGTAATTTTGCACCGGCATCACATTTCGTAATTTTCGGAACTGGACAACCCATATTAATATCAATAATATCAGCGTTGGTTTGTTGATCAACTACTTTGGCTGCTTCCACTAATGTTTGTTTATCACCACCAAAAATTTGGAGACTTAATGGTTTTTCTCTTTCATCAACGAACAGCATTTTTAATGATTTTTCATTTTTATATAAAATAGCTTTATCGCTAACCATTTCCGCGCACACAAGTCCTGCACCAAATTCTTTGGCAATTAATCGAAAAGCAGGATTACACACACCAGCCATTGGTGCTAAAACAACGGGATTTTTCATGACAATGTTACCTATTTTTAGCATGATGTCACCTCCTAACTAATTTACTTGATTGAATTTAAGTCATCTTTATCGATATTCAATACTAAGGATATTTGGTTAATAAGTTCTTCAGAAGGTTTTCTGGTTCCACGTTCGATTTCCCCTAAAACGGATACCGAAACACCTAATTCTGCGGCAAGCTTTCCTTGAGTATACCCTTTTAGTTTTCGAAATGCTCTAATTCTTCTACCCCAAATGGATTCTTCCAAAACCGAACACCTTCTTTATCTAATAGTTCTTCATAAACTTGTTGAACAGATTTATTCACAGATGGAATATAAAGACTTGGTGCTAATTCTCTTAATGGGATGATGACAAATCCTCTTTCATGCATCCGTGGGTGTGGAACAGATAATTCGTCCATCTCAATATTTTCTTGATTATATAGCAAAATGTCAAGGTCTAATGTTCTCGGACCCCAACGAATTTTAAATTCTCTACCAGATTTTCGTTGTATCGCCTGGGTAGCTTTTAAAAGTTCTAATGGTTGGTAAATCGTTTGCAATTCAACAACCATATTTAAAAAATTTGGTTGTTCAGTCAAACCAACAGGTGCTGTTTCGTAAATTGATGAACACTTAATAATCGATATATTTACATCTTGGCCTAATCTTTTCACACCAAACTTCAAAAAAGCAAGTCGATCTCCGAGATTGGAGCCTAAGGAAAGATAAACGACATTTTCCTTATTCATATTTTCCTCTAACAATTTCAACGGCAACTGAATGATAGAGACCGGCAATCGGCGGATTAGGTTTAATTATTTTAATTGTACATTGTTGAACTAATGAAAACTGATTTAATATGCGCTCAGAAATCTGTTCAGCAACTGCTTCTAATAGCTTAAGCGGTTGACCTTCAATAATTTCTTTGGCTATTTGATAAACAGCTGCATAGTCAACTGTTTTTGTTAAGTTGTCTGTCTTACCCGCCTCTTTGAGATCGATTTCTAAGACAATGTCTACGATAAAACGCTGCCCTAATTTCGTTTCCTCCGGGAAAACTCCGTGATAACCATAAAACTCTAATTGATTTAATAATATTTTATCCATTTGTCTCACCTTTCCCCATTAATACATCCATCATCTGTGTTGTTCGCGAAATGGATTGAACATCATGAACCCGCATAATCTGACATCCTTTCATCATTCCATAACAAACGGTTGCTTGTGTTCCTTCGAGACGTTCTTCTGTAGGCAAATTTAAGGCAAAACCAATCAGCGATTTTCTTGATGTACCAAGCAAGACTGGATAGCCTAGCTCAACGATTTTATTTAAATTTTGCATAACTTCAATATTTTGTTCATATGTTTTGGCAAAGCCAATCCCAGGATCTAGGATGATTTGGTTTTCAACAACACCAGCTTGCTGACAAATAGCGATACTTTCATTTAAATCTTCAATCAGATCAACGATAAGGTTGTTATAATCATTTGTCCTACGATTATGAGTGAGGACAATTGGCAACTTGTTGGTTGCTGCTAACTCAACAATTTTCGGTTCAGCCTTCCCACCCCATACATCATTAATGATCGTCGCTCCAGCCTCGATCGCTTGTTTAGCCACTTCATATTTATACGTATCAATTGAAATCGGGACATCTACGACCTTAGCTACAGCTTGAATAATTGGAATTACGCGACGAATTTCTTCATCAGCACTTACCTTCTCAGCCCCAGGACGGGTAGATTCACCACCAATATCAATAATGTCCGCTCCTTCTTCCACCATTTTAACTGCCTTTGAAACGGCGATATCTAATTCGTTGTATTTTCCACCATCTGAAAAAGAATCGGGAGTTATATTTAAAATTCCCATAATTAATGTTTTCCTTGAGAAATCTAATTCATGATTTCCGAATGTCATTTTGTCAAATTTCAGCATATAATCAATCCTTCTCACTCATTTCCCTTATTGACCAAAGTTGCTCTGTAATACAAGCATTATATAATGCTTGTAACCACGTTGAGATTGGATTAGTCTTTGAAAAAAGATGGTTGTTAAGCATCGTAATTGTAACTACCTCTTGGATAGAATTTGTAATAAATACTTCATCCGCTTCCAACACGTCTTTCGTGCTATAAAATCCTTCGGTGATTGGAATAGCGTTTTTTTTCAAAAGCTCTATAACAAACTGTCTTGTAATGCCATTTAAAATACCCGTTTGTAAAGAAGGAGTATAGACTTTGTTTTCCTTTACCCAAAAAATATTTGAGACTACCCCTTCAGCTACATAACCATTATTTGTTAAAAAAATACCTTCCGTATCAGCACTGATAACTTCTCGCTTTCCGATAATATTATTCAAATAATGATGCGACTTTAATCTTTCAGCACCTTCTGGTGTATTTCTTGGAGTATTTAAAAATACTGCCTTCTTCTTATGAACTAAAGAAGGCATTGGTTTTATAAATACAATTACATTAGGGGAACTATAAACTTCCGTCTGTAAGCCAATTGGGGCATTTCCAGCTGAAACATTAAAACGGATATATGCATCTTTCAACTTATTTAGTGCAAGCAATTGCGTTATAATCTCACAAATTTCTTTTTTATTCAAATCAAAGCGAATATTTAATTGTTGTAAACTTATGGCTAAGCGCTGAAAATGGTCATCCAATAAAAATGGATGACCATTATAAACCCGAAATGTTTCAAATAAACCAAGTCCATATAAAAAACCATGGTCAAAAGGCGAAATTTTCGCTTCATTTTCTAAAACACACTCACCATTTATATATATATACATTTTACCTACCTCGAGTAGTGTTTAATGAAATTTTTTAACAACTTTTTACCTTCTACCGTCATAATCGATTCTGGATGAAATTGCACACCTTCGATTGGAAACTCTTTATGACGAAGCGCCATAATTTCCCCTTCTGCTGTTTGGGCTGAAATCTCAAAACAATCTGGAAGTGTTTCTTTTTTTACAATTAAAGAATGATATCTAGTAGCTGTGAATGGGGATGGCATGTCTTTAAAAATTGTTTTTCCATCATGGAACATTTCCGACGTTTTTCCATGCATTAGTCGATCCGCCCGAACAACATCTCCCCCAAAAACTTGTCCAATCGACTGATGACCTAAACAAACTCCAAAAATCGGAATTTTACCGGCAAAATGTTTTATCGCTTCCATACTAATTCCAGCTTCATCAGGACTACAAGGGCCTGGGGAAATCATTAAATAACTTGGATTTAATTGTTCAATTTCCTCAACGGTAATTTTGTCATTTCGCTTTACGACTAGTTCATGGCCCATTTCACCTAAATATTGGACAAGATTATACGTAAACGAATCGTAGTTATCAATCATTAAAATCATTTTTTTTCTCCTCCTCAGCTCTTCACTTTACTTTTCTCAGCTTCACTCAGCTCTTTTGCTTTCCATAATGCTTTTGCTTTTTTTAACGATTCTTTATATTCTGCTGCTGGATTGGAATCAATGACGATCCCTGCTCCCGCTTGAACATAGGCATAGCCATTTTTCGCAATCATCGTTCGAATGGCAATATTTAGTTCCATATTGCCATTATAACCAATCCAACCAATAGAACCAGTATATACACCACGGCGAACAGGTTCAAGCTCTTCGATAATTTCCATCGTTCGGACTTTTGGTGCTCCAGTAATCGTACCTCCAGGAAAAGTTGCGCTAATCACGTCATATAAATCATAAATTGAATCAAGCTTTCCTCTTACATTTGAAACGATATGCATCACATGAGAATACTTTTCAATCACCATTAATTCATTTACTTCAACTGTTCCAAATTTGCTAACCCGCCCTAAGTCATTTCTTTCTAAATCAACTAACATGACATGTTCTGCTTTTTCTTTTTCATTTTCAATTAACGTTTTCGCTAGTTGTTCATCTTCCTCTGCATTTTTCCCTCTAGACCTCGTACCGGCAATTGGCCTTGTACTAATTTCGTCTGCTTGTTTTTTTACAAGCAATTCAGGAGATCCACTAACTAATTGGAAATCTGGTGTTTGAAAATAAGACATATACGGTGATGGATTAATTTCCCGTAGTTTTTCATAAATATGCAACGGATTTGTTTGTAACTTCTTTGCTTGCCGAACAGATAAATTCACTTGAAAAACATCACCATCAGTAATATAATCCTGAATTTGGCTCACAGCTTGCTTAAATTGCGTTTCAGTAAGTGAAGTTTGCCAATTATCATCTTGCTCAAGTTTATCACTATAATCCCAACACTGTTGTTGAATTGGACTAAACCATAGCTTTTCCAACTGCCTTAATTTGTTTTCGGCCTCTACTTTTTTTCCTGGTTGAAAATGTGTAATAATCCAGAAAAGCTCTTTTTCGTGATCAAAAATAAAGACATCATCAAATAATAAAAAATATAAATCATCAGTATTTAAATCATCTTTGCTCAGCATAGGTAACTGTTCAATTTGCCTAACAAGATCATAGCTAATAAATCCGATAGCTCCACCTTGAAATTCAGGTAACCGATCATCGGTTTCAGTTATATAGCCATTCATCCAATCTTTCATCGATAACAAGAGTGGCCCTTTTTTGATAACCGTTTTATTCTCTTTCGTAATTTTTAATTCTTCATTTTTTCCTGATAAAATTGCCCAAGGATCGAGACCGATGATACTATATTTTCCACCACGACCACTTTCTAAAAGAATATGATGGGTTTTGTCTTTTGCAAGCTCTTTATATTTAGCAAACCAATCAAATCCTTTTGCTGAAATGACTTTACTTAGCGGAAAACGCTGAATGGTTTGATTAGATACGGTTTGTCCCAAAATAATGTTCACGCTCCAAATAACACTTTTTAATAATTAGTTTCTCTGTCTTTATTAATTTTTATTTTATCATTAATACTTAAGACTTTGAATTTTTTACATTGTCAAATACTAAAAAATTATACTTTAATGTATAAAAAGCAGTCCAAATTGGACTGCTTTCATATTTATTCTTCAAATTGGTATAAAGCTGTACTTAAATATCTCTCACCGTTACTAGGGAGGATTGCCACTACTTTTTTACCTTTTCCTAACTTCTTAGCTACTTTAATAGCTGCAGCAATTGCCGCTCCAGAAGAAATTCCACCTAAAATTCCTTCTTCTTTTGCAGCACGACGCGCATGATCAAAAGCTTCATCTGTCGTAATTTGAATTACCTCGTCGTAAATATTTGTATCTAGAATTTCAGGAATGAAACCTGCACCAATTCCTTGAATTTTATGTGGACCAGGCTTACCTCCCGATAATACTGGAGAATCTGTCGGTTCTACAGCAACGACGTGTAAGTTCGGGAATTTTTCTTTTAAAACTTCACCTGCACCAGTAATCGTTCCACCTGTTCCAATCCCTGATACGAATCCATCTAATTGATCCCCAACTTGCTCTAATAGCTCTTTCCCCGTTGTTAAACGATGTACTTCAGGATTCGCTTCATTTTCAAATTGTTGCGGCATAAAATACCCATTTTCTTGTGCTAATTGTGTTGCTTTTCGAATGGCACCACCCATTCCTTCTGGACCTGGAGTTAATACTATTTCTGCTCCATAAGCGCGAAGTAAGTTACGGCGCTCTAAACTCATCGTTTCTGGCATAACTAAAATCGTACGATATCCTTTAGCTGCAGCTACCATCGCTAAGCCAATTCCTGTATTCCCACTAGTTGGTTCAATAATCGTATCACCTATGTTTAGCTTACCATCTCTTTCAGCAGCTTCCACCATCGCTAAAGCAATTCGATCTTTAACGCTGCTTCCTGGGTTCATATATTCAAGTTTTAAATAAACATCTGCATGATCTTCTGGCACAAGTCGGTTTAATTTTACTAACGGAGTTTGACCAATCAATTCTGTAATTGAGTTTGCTACTTTCATTTTTCAAAATCCTCCTCAAGTTTATATTTTAATACCGAGTAATTTTATTGGTTTAATTAATATTAAATGTATCAAAGGATGTCAACGCTGTCAATAATTTTTTTTGTAAAAATTACCCTATATTTAGTTTGCAGTCTCCAGATTTTATTGTGGTAACTAGACTGAATTTTGCTTCAATTATTTACTTAACCTAGTTTGCTTCCTCTTTTAACTCTTCGAGTTCAAATTTTGTAAAAGTATATTTTTCGTTACAAAAATGACATTCTGTTTGTGTACTTCCTTCTGTATTAATAATTTCAGCAAGTTCTTCTTGCCCTAGACTAATTAAAGCTTGCGAAAACCTTTCTTTTGAACAAGTACATTTAAAAAATACGTTCATTTTATCAAGAATCTTTACATTTTCATCGCCTAAGAGAGCGCAAAGTAGTTCTTCTGGTGGCATACCAGCCTCAATCAGTTTAGAGACTGGGGGAAGCGTACTCAAACGTTTTTCAATAAACGTTATTGTCTCATCATCGGCACCAGGCATTAACTGGATAATAAATCCTCCAGAAGCAAGGATTGAACCATCAGGATTCACTAAAACTCCTACGCCAACGGATGCTGGTGTTTGCTCTGATGAGGCGAAATAATAAGTAAAATCTTCACCTAATTCACCTGAAATCAGAGGTACACTGCCTGTAAAATGATCACGCATGCCAAGATCTTTAACAACCACTAATAAGCCGTTTTTTCCTACTGCCCTAGCAACATCGAGTTTCCCATTAGCATTTAATTCAAAATCAACTTTAGGGTTACCAACATAGCCTCTCGTCTCACCTTTAGCATTGGTATCGACAATAATTGGACCAATTGGACCGCCGCCATCAATTTTGATCGATAACTTTTGTTCCCCTTTTAACATCGCGCCCATCATTGTAGAAGTCGTCATTGCTCTTCCTAAAGCTGCGGATGCTGTTGGCCATGTTTCATGACGTCTAACTGCTTCTGCCACCATTTCAGTTGTCTTGATGGCGTAAGCTCTTACCTTTCCTTCAAAACCAATTGCCTTTACTAAATAATCTGCCATACTTTAACCACCTTGAATTACTTTCTCTAATTTCATTATTCGATATTTTTTAAATAAATCATTTGTAAGCCTTTAAGTGTTAAAAATGGATCAACAATATCAATCAGCGAAGATTCATCAGCAATTAAAGAGGCTAGTCCACCTGTTGCAATTACTTTAGGATTGCCGATTGCTTGTTGTTTCATTCGGGTAACGATCCCTTCAACTTGCCCCACATATCCATATAAAATACCAGCTTGCATCGCACTTACCGTATTTTTACCAACAATGTCCTTCGGTTTAGCAATATCAATTCTCGGCAGTTTAGAAGCACGAGTATAAAGAGCTTCTGTTGATATGCCAATTCCAGGGGCAATTGCTCCACCCATATATTGTTTTTGTTCATTAATATAACAGTATGTAGTGGCTGTGCCAAAATCAACAATAATAAGAGGAGCACCGTATAATTCAATTCCAGCTACCGCGTTTACAATTCGATCTGCACCAACTTCTTTCGGGTTATCATACTTAATATTTAAGCCCGTTTTAATTCCCGGTCCGATGATTAATGGTGTTAATGAAAAGTACTTTTTACACATATTTTCAAGGGCATACATAATTGGCGGGACAACTGAAGAAATAATGATTCCATCAATATCTGTTGTGTTTAATTTTTCAGAGGTAAATAACTGCTTAACCATCATTCCATACTCATCTTCCGTTTTTTCACGGTTTGTTGCGATACGCCAATGATATTTAAGCTCCGAACCTTTGTATACTCCTAATACAATGTTCGTATTCCCGACATCTAATACAAAAATCATCTTTTAGTCACCAACTTTTATATATCTTGTAGAAAAGCGCAGAGCGCTTGGAGCTAGAATCTTACCTATATCAAAAAATTTATACTTTCCTATCTTATAAAAAAGGTGTCTAATGAAGACACCTTTTAGCATTACTCTTTTTTATTTTCTTCTTCTGGCTTAGTTTCTTTTATCTCTGGTGAACTTACTTCATCAGTAGATTGTACAGTTTTTGTTTCTCCCGATTTTGAATGAATGTTTACTTTTACATCACCTTCAAGTGTTGTGTCACCATTCTTATTATTATTAGAATGATGATTTTCTGGAAGCTTACCATCTGCCATTAATGACTTGATTTGTTCAGCATCTAACGTTTCTACATCCATTAATGTTTTGGCAATTAATTCAAGCTTATCTTTATTTTCAAGTAAGATTGTTCGACAACGTTCATAAGATTCTTTAATGATTCGTTGCATTTCTTGGTCGATTTCATAAGCAATCGCATCACTATAGTTTTGGTCATTATTTAGATCTCGGCCGAGGAAAACATTCCCACCTTGCGAAGATCCGAATTGCATTGGTCCTAACTTATCACTCATACCATATTCAGTAACCATCTTGCGCGCAATACTAGTTGCTCTTTGGAAATCATTATGAGCTCCTGTACTTACTTCACCGAAAATTATTTCCTCGGCAACACGCCCTCCTAATAGCCCGACAATCTTATCTAATAATTCTGGTTTCGTCATAAAATAACGATCTTCTTTTGGAAGCATAACCGCATAGCCACCTGCTTGGCCACGAGGAACAATTGTTACTTTATGAACCATATCAGCGCTTTCAAGTTTTACACCAACAACTGTGTGACCTGCTTCGTGATAGGCAACAATGTTCTTTTCTTTTTCAGAAATCACTCGACTCTTCTTGGCTGGTCCGGCAATTACACGATCAATTGCCTCTTCGACGTCATTCATATCAATTTTCTTTTTATTTTGACGAGCTGCCACTAAAGCTGCTTCATTTAATAAGTTTTCTAAATCAGCGCCAGAAAACCCAGGTGTACGGGTGGCAATTGTTTTTAGGTTTACATCTTCTGCTAAAGGTTTGTTACGAGCATGAACTTTAAGGACTTCTTCACGCCCTTTAACGTCAGGACGACCGACCAAAATTTGGCGATCAAAGCGTCCTGGACGAAGCAACGCTGGGTCTAAAATATCGGCACGGTTCGTTGCTGCAATAATGATAATCCCTTCATTAACACCGAAACCGTCCATTTCAACAAGTAATTGGTTTAATGTTTGCTCACGCTCATCGTGTCCTCCACCTAAACCTGCTCCCCGTTGACGACCAACTGCATCAATTTCATCGATAAATATGATACATGGTGCATTTTTCTTGGCATTTTCAAATAAATCGCGAACTCGCGACGCACCAACCCCGACAAACATTTCAACAAAGTCAGAACCACTAATTGAGAAGAAAGGCACTCCGGCTTCACCAGCCACCGCTCGAGCAAGTAAAGTTTTCCCTGTACCTGGCGGTCCTACTAACAGTACCCCTTTTGGAATTCGTGCTCCAATTGCCGCAAATTTACGAGGGTCCTTTAGGAATTCAACGACCTCAACTAGTTCTTGCTTTTCTTCATCAGCACCTGCTACATCCTTAAACCTTGCTTTCTTTTTATCATCGTATAACTTCGCTTTACTTTTTCCAAAGTTCATTACACGGCTTCCGCCGCCTTGAGCTTGACTTAAAAGGAAAAAGAATAAAATAAAAATAATCACAAAAGGAATAATTGATGTAAAAAATGAAATCCAGCCACTTGTATGCTCAGCTTCTAAAACTTTTAACTGAGTACCCCCTTTAGTTGCTGTTTTTAAAATATCTTCTAAAGCAATATCAGATCTAGGAACATTCACAACAAATGTTTCCTCTCCTGCTTTGGTTTTAAGTTTGCCTCGGATTACGTACACATCCCTAACTGGTTGCATCGTAATTGGACTAACTTCACCTTTTTCTAGATGTGTTTGAAATTCACCGTACGTTAATTCCTTCGTATCAGTTGGTGGTCCATTAAAAAAACTAACGATCCCAACTATCACTAAAAAAATTAATAAATAAAAGACTGTATTTCGAAAAATTCGATTCATCCTTAACCTCCTCCCACAAACAAATAAAGCTTAGATAATATTACCATAAAAATGTTCTTATCCACAATCAATTACCCTTGATAAATCTCAGGTTTTAAAATACCGATATAAGGTAGATTACGAAACCGTTCGGCATAATCTAACCCATAACCGACAACAAATTCGTTAGGCACTTCAAAACCTACCATATCAGGCTTTAAAGCTACTTTACGTCCTTCAGGTTTATCCAATAATGTGACAACCTTCACAGATTTAGCTTTTCGATAGTGAAATAAATCGACTAAATAATTTAACGTTAAGCCACTATCAACAATATCTTCAATAATTAAGACATCTCTACCTTCTACAGAAGTATTTACATCCTTAATGATTTTCACCTCTCCAGAAGAAACCGTTTTATTCCCATAACTAGAAACATCCATAAAATCAACTTCTATGTGTACATTCATTCTTTTAATAAGATCACTCATAAAAGGTAGAGCACCTTTTAATATGCCAACTACAAGAGGAAAGCGACCCTCATATTGTTCTGAAAGAGCTACTCCCAATTCTTTTACTTTCACTTGAATCTCCTCTTCAGAGAGTAACACCTCTTTAATTTCGTCGCCGATCATAATTTAAAAATAACCTCCCAAAATTATTATCTCAATAACCATGCTTTCTATGTAAGAAGCCACGAACCCCTAAAACCATTATGTAGATTGCTGAAAAGTCAACACCAAAAATTGTTTTGTTTCGTGTGAAGGAAAGGCTTTATTCGATCTGCGTAAATTCGGGACCCAAAGGATTTCACCATTACCATCGACGACAATTGGCCATTCCCCCCGGGCGCTACGATCAACCTTTTCATCAATAAAAAGTGATTTAAGTTTTTTTGTCCCTTTCATTCCTAGTTGCGAGATAAAATCACCTTTTTGACGATTTCTAACACTTAAAGGCAACAATATTTTTTCAAGATCAAAAATCACCACATTTTTTTGGGGGGGAAATTTCGGCAAAGCATTAATCACTTCTCCAAATATCTTACCCTTTTTAACAGTAACAATCCCCGGGATTGGTAAGAAATATTCATAATGTTGTAAGTCCGGTGTTTGATGGAAAGAAAGAATACATTGTTCATATGACTTAATAATTATTAATCCATTTGGAAAATCTAGTGAACCTGATGGTTTCGCTTCTTTTAAAAAATTTAGAAACTGATCAATATGGATGGTGGTAATTTCTGGTATATTATGTATATAAAGATAGTTTAATATTAGTTGAAAGGCTCTCCTTTGTAAAGGGATTGGGCTATTAATTAAATTTGGAATTGAAAGAACGACTTTATTTATTTCTTTTGAGATGATCAAATTTTGCAACTCGTTTTCCGCTAGTTTTTGTAAAAATAACTCATCGTCAATCATTAATTCACTTTGTTGTTGAAAACGAACATGAACAGCAGGATTTTCTTTTTTTAAAATCGGTAAAATTTCATTTCTAATTCGATTTCTCGTATATTTAGATGAAAAATTACTTTTATCAATCCTTGGACTAAGTTTTTCATTTTGGCAATAAGTATAAATCTCTTCTTTTGATAAACAAAGGAACGGGCGAATAATCACTCCTTCATTAAAAGGACGCTTTACAGGAATTCCTGCTAATCCTAACCCTTGTGCACCTCTTACTTGTCTCATAATAACTGTTTCAATTTGATCATCTCCATGGTGTGCTAAAGCAAGGATTGAAGCTTGATGTTTTCGCATGACTTCGGCAAAAAAACGATAGCGACATTCCCTAGCAGCTACTTGGACGCTAAGATTATTTGTTTGTTGATATTCTTGAACATTAATTTTACTTCCTTCAAAAATAATTCCCTCATACTGACAATACGTTTTGACGAAATCAAAATCTTCGGCAGATTCCTCGCCACGGAGCATATGGTCGACATGAGCGGCAATAACCGTCAGTTTCATCCACTTTTGATAGTTTTTTAAAAAATGTAATAGAGCAAGAGAATCTGGTCCACCAGAAACCCCGACAACGACTATTGATTCGGGAAACAATAAACTGTGCTTCTTAATAAAACGATTAACGATCTGTCTCATTACGATGACCGATCCCCTTTCCAAACAAGACATCCTACCAAATCAAAAAATGTTATTCTTTCTTTTTTACATCATTTGTCCAAATAAGTATAGGATATATGCTAAAAGAAGGAAAGAGGCAAAAAGCAATGTTTCAATCATTCCTGATGATTTTTCCTTTTTGGGATAGCTATTAAGTTTTTTTTGTTTTTGGGCTCGGGCAGTGGTATGTTTTGATTTGCTAACTAAATCAATAACATCCTTTTTCATTAATTGAGCGTTTTGATACTTTCCTTGTAACGCTTGAAGTAACACGGTTTCATATTGCTTTAACACCGGTTTTTGCTGAATTTTTTCTTTTAATTGTTTAAGGCCTGTCCCATTTTTTTCGAAACGCTGCGGGTAAAAAAGATTGATAATAATCATTGCTACAGCAAATAAATCATAAGATGGTTCTGCTTTTCTTGTCCCTAATCCCCAGTAGCCACGATCAAAAAATTCTGTATACTCTTTAATGGATCTTCCTAATTGTGTCGTTCCGCCAACATCAAGCCAACGGATTCTTGGTGGCGGACCAACCACAATTAAATTATCTGGTTTTAAGTCTCCAAAAACCCAACCCGCGAGATGCAAACGGTCAAGATCACCCAATAATTGAACCATTAAAATTCCGATCCATTCACTACCTTTCCCTTGCATAAACGTTAACAAATCTTGGCCTCGTAAATATTCCATTACGTAAAAAGGAATCGTTCCTTTAGGAGTTATCCAATCGTCTACATCGATTAAGAAAGGTCCAAGAACTTGTCCTTGGACCTTAGAAAAATGCTTGAGGACATTTACCTCTGAAGTAATAGCCATACTACTTATACCCATTTTTATTGCTACTAATCCTTCAGTAGAATCTGCTAAATAAACAGTACCTGTAGCACCACTTCCAAGTTCTTTTACAAGCTTATAAGGGTGTTTATGCCATTTCCCGAGAAATTTAGTTCCTGTTGGTAGATTACATACTTGACTCTTCTTGATACTGTTCATTAGCTAATAGACTCCTTCTATTCTTTCGAGGAAACATGGAAATAGCTTCTTGTAAAGCAGGACCTGTTGGCGTAATTCCACCTGTCGCAAGCTTATGAAAGACTCCTGTTAATGATTCAATTCTCGGTGTCCAACTTAGTAATTTATCAACATCTTTTCTTTTTCCCGGAAATGAGTATAAAGAAAACTTATTAGATCCTACCCTTGAATTCAAACTTATCGATAAATCGGTCAATGCCTCTTGAACCATCGCAAGCTTATTTTTCATGCTAGCACTTGTATCAACTAAAATTAGCAATTCAAGGTCCATCGTTTCACCAAGATCATCTACGACTTCCATCACTTGTCCGCGTTTTTCTGGAGGTAAATCTTCGATATCTTGATCTTTGCCTAATATTTGCGTTAGTTCACGATTAACAATCCCATGAATTGTTTGCGTCATTGCTTTTCTAGTTACCATTTGCACCGTTTTCGCTAACTGTTGGGTATAAACGATTTGACTTATCCCACCACCTGACAAAGCAATTTCCTTTATTTCTTGAATTCCTTGTTCACTTATTCTGTCATTTTCGACTACACCAATCACGTTTACCGTAATACCCTCTTCTTTTGCTAGAGCAGCAATTGCCACCGGATCTTCACCTTGATTGGAGCAACCATCTGTTAATAATAGTATTTGTTTTAACGTCCCTTTTCCCATTGATCTATTCCCCTCCATTGCTTTGAATGTTACCATCATTCACGTTTTTGGAAGGGAATATACTTTATCTAGCAAAATTTAGTAAGAAAAGCGCAGAGCGCCCGCTTAGCGGCGACAAGCAAATGTTCTGGCAGTAAAAAGTGTGCTTTTTCACTTTTTATCTGACAGGTTATTTGACCTCGAGCCGCTGGCGCCCGGAGCTAGACAGCATTCAAAGTTCAAAAAGTTTATACATTTTTAAAGAATTAATTCACACTATTGTGCCTTTTTTCTTCTAAGTCCAGTTGTTTGGTTCATCGGGATGGTTGTCCACTTTGGTAGATTTCGCTTAATTTCGGCAACTACGACGGTCATGTCATCTTCAATCCGATTATCACTCGTGCGAATAACTTGTTCAATAATGATATCAGCAACTTCTTGCGGTTCTTGTGCCTTGATTTCCTTCACAATTCGTTTCATCCAAGCTTCACTATTTTCAACATGTTTTGGGCCGTCGAAAATTCCATCACTCATCATAATTAATAAGTCACCAGCTTTTAACTGTTCACTTACAACATCGACATCAAATTCATTAATAATTCCCATTGGAAGATTACTAGCTTCAATCATAAATACTTTTTCCCCTCTTTTAATAAAGCTAGGCGTAGATCCAATCTTTAAAAACTTTGCTGATGCATCTTGTAAATCGATCATTGCCAAATCTAACGTTGAAAATATTTCATCTGTTGAACGTAATGATAAAACAGAGTTAATCGATTTAATTGCTACCGTTTCTTCAATCCCTGATTGTAAAATATTTTGCAGAAGTTGAAGTGTTTCATTGCTTTCTAAATAGGCACGCTCCCCATTGCCCATACCATCACTAATCGCAATTGCATATTTCCCTGAACCAATTTCCATTGTAGAATAACTATCTCCAGAAATCCAAGCCCCTCCTTTAGCAACTGTGGCTATGCCTGTTTCAATAATAAATTGTTTTGTGGAACCAAAGGAAACAAATGAGTGACCATTTGGGTAATAACCTTTTTCTACTTTTTTAACGACAATTTGTTCTTCTAAAATATGAGATAACATTGGTGCAATTACTTTTTCACATTCCCCATGTTCATTTGTTGGAACACTAATTTCTATGTCTACATTGCCTTCATCAAGCTGAAAAATTTCCACATGGCCGATGTCGACTCCAGCATCGCGAAGTGCATCTAAAATCTGCTCCTCTTGCATTTGTAAATTTTCGCGTTCTTTTTGAATTTCTTTGGCAAAATCACCCATAACTTTGGAAACACCTAAAAGTTGGTCTGCAACAAGACGTCTACTTTCAAGCAATTGCTGTTTTAACTTTTTCCCAATCTGGTATTGGTTTGATTCATGTTGAATTACATGTAACACTTTATCAGACTTTAAACAATAGCGAGCCCAATCGGCTTTTAAACGCTTATTTGTATATTCATCTTGTTGGCAACTAATCATAATTTCTTCCATGTAGTTATAAGTCTTATTAAAGTTCTTTGTCCAACACTCCTGCTTTCGAAAACACATTTGACATGTTTTTTCCGTCACATTACTTAAAAAGTAGTCAACTTCTTGTTCTGGATTGTCTATATCTTGTGAAAAGGTAACGTTGGAAAAACTGTTTGATAATGTTTGGAATAAATTTGAAAACTGTTCCACTTTACCTGCGGTAACATCGCGAAACTTTCGTAAATATTGCTGTTGTTCCTTCCAATATTCAGCAGTTCCAGGAATATATTTAGCTATTCGCATAATCAATTCACGTGGCGTAGCCAGAAAAAGAAGAATAGCAACCATTGATTCCATTACCGTCACTGAGATTTGGCCATTCCCCTCCCCATATAAGCCAATTAGCATTGATCCTATTAATAAACCGATTCCAACACCAAACTTATTTCCTTCCTTTAATAATCCACCTAAAAGACCAGAAAAAGCTAGTAGGCTCATTTGATAAAGACTAGCAACACTGGCTAAACTTAAAATCAATCCTGTCACAACTCCTACAGTAGAGCCAATCGCAGCCCCACCAACAAAAGCGAAAATTAACACTAAATAGCGGGCCAACATATTCTCAGTAGCCATTCCGAAAGCAAACCAACCAATTGTTCCTGTCATAATTGAGGCAAGTAAAATAATTAAACAAACAATTTCTTCATTTTTTAAAGCGTGCTTCCTTTTTCGCTCCGTAATAATCGGTACACTTTGCAGAAAAATCATTGTTAAAATAAAACTTAAGCCACTTTCAACAATTGCCATTAGCAAATGATAATTTGATATTAAATCTTCAAAAAAATAGATCATTACTAGTTTCGATGATCCTACCGAACCAAACACTAAAAAGGGTAACGTTTTAATTTTATTTTCAAAAACTTTACTAAATAAGCGGTATAATATTAAGAAACTCAAAATAGAAATAAAAGTATAGAGCCCATTTAACGGGATAATAGTGATAGCTCCAGCAATTAAAGCCAGTAACGCAATTGGTGCTTTTTCACGTTTCATTAAAAAAATCGTTGCAAAAAAGGGCAAGACAAACGGAATCATTTCTGATAAGATCATTGCTCTACCTAATAAAAAGCCAATCATAAAAATCAAAAATCCCCATTTATAAAAAACAAGTGAAACTATACTGCCCATTCGATTTATCAGACTACTTTTTAAGTCAACTTTCTCCATCTGCTCAGACAACACTACACCTCTCATTGGTTCCACCACTTTTAGCATTTTCCGAAACATGACTTCCACCACCTATTATTTTTTATCGTGTTTCTATTATAGGCAGATGTTTCTTTCATTTTTTGTCAAAACAACAGAGCATGTCTAAAAAAGTGTTCGACTAGTTTCTAGTCTCCTTGGCAAAATACCACTAAATGGTAGTCTATAAATTTCATAACATGTAAAACAGTCTCGAATTGTACTCGGAATCTTATAACAAAGGAAAAATTTGTAGTAAAATTGTTTGTATACACACAAAAACCCCTTCTAAATTAGAAGGGGTTAAAATTTATCTATATTTTAAATGTAAGATTCATGAATTTGTCAGTTGCAGCAAGTTAGCCTCGTCTAGCACCTCGACCTCCACGCTTTGATTCTGTATGACGCTTTAATGAAGCAAGTCTTTCTTCACTATCTTTTAAAAAGCGATTCATTTTATCTTCAAATGAAATGGACGGACGAGCTTGATTATGTTTATTACCGCTATTATTATTACGAGAACCAAATTGTCTATTTCCTGGTCGTTCTTGGTCACGATCACGTTGTGGGCGTTTCTGCGGTCTTGGCTGCTCCTCTACCGGTTGCTCTTTTGCTTTCCTAATTGAAAGGCCAATTTTGCCATCCTTCTCCACTGCGATGACCTTAACCTCAACTTCGTCACCAACTTTTAAAAACTCATTAATGTCTTTCACATAATTATCCGCTACCTCACTAATGTGAACAAGACCAGTATTACCACCTGGCAGCTCAATAAATGCTCCGAAATGAGTAATGCCTGTTACCTTCCCTTGTAACTTGCTGCCTACTTCGATTGACATGAAAAAAATGCTCCTCCTTGAAAACATGATTATAATACTATCTAATTATACATGAAGCAAAAAACAAGTGTCAATCTGAAGAAGGTGAAGTTACCTTAAAGATAATCTCTCCTGGCTTAGATAAATAGTAATCTTTTCTTGCAACCTCAGCAATATAATCTAGATTATTTAAGTTTTCAATTTCAATTTGTAAGTCTTTTTGCTCTACCTGTAAACGGGCAAATTCCTGTTCAAAGTTTCGTTTTTTTTCAAGTTTTTCGTTGAGAATTTTTTCTTGTGAATGCAGGCTAAAAATAGTAGAAATAAAGATAATAACAACAAAGAGACCTAATACGCTAAGTCGTCTTATCAATCCTCTTCTACTTTTAGACTTCTGTTCCATTGAAAATTCATGTTGTTGATTGTAACGAGCGTTTAGCTCGCGTACATTTCTTTGTGGTGTATTCTGCATACTCTTCACCCTTTTAAGACCAAATTTACAAAACAAACCAACGCTTTATATAATTCTTTATTTTTTTGAGAATTCCTAGTTTATTTTTAATTTTTTTTAATTTTTCTTTCGCGATAAGTCGCCAAATTTTTCTACCAATCCATAGAAATGGAGTATATATTAATTTTAAAAGGAAAAAAATCACTGTTAGTAAAAAGCTTATTATCATCATACACAGCTTGTAGAAAAGTTTCAATAACACTTTGGTTGGATTTATTACTAGAATAAATAAAACTGATTTGCAAAATTTATAAGTCTTAATTATTGCTTGAATGAAAGCTTCCAAGATTTTCATATAAATAGTTGCTAAAATTGCTTGATAACAAGAATAGCCGCATAATAATGCTAGGATAATATAAAATCTCATTTCACCTTCATTCAATTGCAGCAATACCCAAAATACACCAAGTCCTTGGAGAACCCAAAATAAGCTATCATTGATAACTGTTATCCACTTGTTCCAATGCCGACCCCGAATTAAGCGACTATAGGTGTCAATTGCCACTCCTAACCAAACACCCATAGCCACCATTACTAACATTGTTTGTAATTGAACGGTTAAGCTCACTTGAACAACTTCCCAAAAAAGCCTTTAGTTTTATCGTTTTGTTGCTGATCTAAATAAACGAGGTCATAGATTTTCCCTTCAATAGCTACAATTCCTTGATCAACGTCTAAATTTTTCATATGAAGATTTTGACCACGAATTGCTAAAAACCCTAACTCTGTTTCTAACAAAAACTCTTCATTATCAAAGCTTTCTACTTGCTTAACGCCCGTAATATCAAGCTGCTTGCGGTTGCGCATTGTAATATTGTGTTCTTTCACCTTTCTATCTTTCCCAATTGGGCTACCAAACTCATATTGTTCCATAAATATTCCTCCTCAATCCCCTTTTACGCTATTTTATGTACAAGGGGGTGAGAATAGAACAAGCCTATTTATCCTTCTTGAACCATTTCTTCTTTTACAATTGTATACATATTCACTGCTTCTTCTTTTTTTGATGTTTCTTTAATTTCATCAATTCTAACTGTAACGATCTTTTGGCCAAAGCGTATTTTTAATTCATCACCGACTTTCACTGTTGAGCTTGCTTTTGCCACTTGATCGTTTATTGAAATCCGCCCTTGATCGGATACTTCTTTAGCTAACGTACGACGTTTAATTAATCTAGATACCTTTAAAAATTTATCTAACCTCATTTTTCGCTTCCTCCCATATCTCATCTAAGTAAGCCAAATCTACTTCAGCAAACGTCAAGCCTCGTTTTTGGAGTGTTGTTTCAATATACAAAAAGCGTTTATAGAACTTTTCATTAGTTGCTTGTAATGCTAGCTCCGGGTCAATTGTATAAAAACGAGCTAAATTTACAAGCGCAAACAAGACATCACCAAATTCTTGCATTGCTTTTTCTAAATTGTTTTGTTTCATTTCATAAATAAATTCCGCGAGTTCTTCTTGAATCTTCATCCAAATTGGTGCAACCTCACTCCAATCAAATCCAACTTTGGCTGCCTTCTTTTGTAACTTTACTGCACGAGTCAGTGCTGGCATACTTTTTGGAATCCCTGCTAACATTGATGTTTCTTCTTGTCCGCGTTCTAAGTTCTCTTGTTTTTTTATTTCATCCCATTGTTGCATAACTTCGGCTTCGTTATCTAAATTTTCGGTTGCAAATACATGCGGGTGTCTGCGAATCATTTTTGCAGTAAGAGTTGATATTACATCATCAACTGTAAACAATCCTTCCTCTTCACCAATTTGAGCATGAAGCATTACTTGTAAAAGGACATCACCTAGCTCTTCAGCCAGATGATCATCATCTGCTTCATCAATCGCATCAAGCACTTCATACGCTTCTTCAAGTAAATAAGTTTTTAACGATTCATGGCTTTGTTGTTTATCCCAAGGACAACCATTGGGACCCCTTAATTCAGCGATTACTTCCCGTAGTTTCCCAAAATCTCGATAAAGAATGACCTCATCTTTTACCGGTGGAACATACACAGCCGTTAAGTTATTTAAAGTGGTAACACGATCTAACTCATATAAAGGTACTGTCTGCAATTGTTCTTGACTGCTGCCTGCTGCCGTTACAATCGTTACCTCATAATCATCAGGTAAAAGCTCCATTAACGTTAACTTTACTTCACCGGCAATAAATGCATCATACACTTGACAAATGATAATGTGATGTCTAACTTGAAGCTCCACTTGTTTAAGAGAAGTACCGTCGACAATCTGACAGCCTTCAATTGGATCGATTTGTAGTGCTTGAAACATATTATCTAAAAAGCTTTGTCCACCAACAATTTCTAAGTTAATATTATGTACTTTGGCTTGCTCAAGTAATAACTGGACCGTACTTTCTGCGACAAACGGATGTCCCGGAACAGCATAGACAATCGTTTGTTCTTTCGCTTGCTCAAGTAGTTGTCTAGTAATTTCCTGATAAACATTTTCAAACTGGTCGTTCTTTTCATAAATCTCATCAAAAGACTTATATATAAATCCTCTCGCCTCTAATTCAGTGACCACAGGATGCTCCTTCGTTCGTAAATATACATGTTCACTTTTCATTAATATATCGTAAATACCTAAAGGCATTTGCTTTAGCTCGCCTGCTCCTAAGCCTAAAACAACAATTTTTTTCATTGCCTAACTCCTTTCATTAATGATTTACAACTAGTATGTCGAGAAGAAATTCTAAACTAGTTATTTACTTTTCTTTAACTGCATAAACGCTGCAAGTTTGCTTACTTTAGGTAAATACGCCAACTCTTCTTCTGAAATCAATTTTGCCAAAGTAATTACAATGAAGAAGACGATTGTTCCAACAGCCACACTACTAATCGCGATACATGTGTTCCCTAGACGACTATTTGCAGCTTCAGCTAATAGAAAATAACTAGCGTTTTTCCATAAAAATGTTGCGACTGCCATGACAATTAATGAAATAACAAACTTGATTCCTTTTGCTAGCGAAACTTTCGGCAAAGCATTTAATTTTTGAAGGGCGTAAATATTTAAGCATGCACAAACAACACAAGCAATAACGGTGGCAATTGCTGCCCCTAATGTACCAATCTTCGGTATCAAAATTAGGTTAAACAATCCTTTCACCAGAAAACCAAGGCACACATGGACAACTGTTACAACAACCTTATTTAAGCCATGCAAAATAGCTGAAGTCGTTAGAAAAATCGATGAAAAACAAATTACTGCGCCCATCACCGCAAGAACAAGCGAATCAGTGTTATCTTTAAACAACATTACATTTGTTGGTTCAATAATTACTGCCAGTCCAACTGAAGCCGCTGCCCCGACAAGAAAACTAATTTTAAATGCTAAACTACTATACTTTTGAATTAAATCTTGTCGACCCTCGCTTTGAACTTTTGCAATTAAAGGAACAACTACTAAGGAAAACGAGGTGGTGATCACCGTCCCCATTTGAATAAGTGGTTGTCCGCGGTCAAAAATACCTTTCATAACTTTTGCACTTTCAATCTGAACCCCACTCTCAACTAATCCTCTTAAAACAGTTAGCGAATCTACTATTTGAAAAATAATTAATAGTAGATTACTAAAACAAATCATCAATCCTGATAGAAGAATGGTCTTCACGATCACTAAAGACCGTTTATTTATGTGCAGTTGCTTTGCAGTGCCTCTTTGTTTCTGATAAAAATATAACAACACTAAAAAACCAACAAACCCTCCGAAAATTGAACCAAACGCTGCACCTGTTCCAGCTCCATACGGACCATGACCATTGTCTATAAAAAAGTATGTTAGTAGCAATATCGCACAAACACGCGAAAGCTGTTCGAATACTTGGGAAACAGCAGTCGGTAACATTTCTTCCTCTCCTTGAAAAAGACCGCGTAATACAGAAAGAAATGGAATAACAAAAAAAATAAACGAAATTGTTCTTAACGGTACCTGTAACTGTGCATCTCCCATCATACTTGCCAACCAAGCTGCACTAAAGTAAAAAATTGCAAATATCACTGAACTTACAGACAATAAACTCCAGAATGCTGTTTTAATAATTTCAGAACGATCATTTATTTTTTCAGAAATAAGTTTAGAGATAATCACTGGAAAACCATAAGTGGATAAGGTTATTGCGACACCGTAGATTGGATAAATCTGTTGATATACATAAAAACCCACATCACCAGCAATATTTTGGTATGGAATTCGATAAATTGCACTTAGTACCTTTATGACAATTGCTGCAACCGATAAGTAAACCGCTCCTTGCCATAGTTTTTTTCCTTTTGAAACATGACTTTGCATGCTACCCCCCCATAATAACTTCGTAAACTACAAGCTATTATATCATAATAAGAAAAGCGAATAGCGCCTGCCAAGCGGCGACAAGCAAAGGAAAAACCTTATGCTTTCTTATCTTATTAAAGAAAACTTGGCTTTCGCCAAGTCCTTATCATGATCTTCCTTCTTTTTTAAGAACTATTGTTCCATTTGTCGTGCCAAAAAGCTAGCAGCGGTTTCCGATAATTTTTGTTCAACATCTCCCATCGTCTGCTCATTTTTAGAAAGCATTACAACAGCACCAATTGGGTCTCCGTTTGCGACAATAGGTGCAAGCACATAAGCTGATACCTCTTCTGTGGATTCACCAACAATGTTATATTCACCTTTTGTTGTTTGAATCAGTGACTGTCGTTCGTTCATCGCTTGTTCGACTATTTCACCTATACTTTTATTAGCATAATCTTTTTTCGATCCACCAGCTACCGCTATATATGTATCGCGATCAGCAATTAGAACGATATGGTTCAAACTTTCATAAAGCGCTTCTGCGTACTCTTTTGCAAAATCACCTAACTCAGATATTGGCGAGTATTTCTTTAAAATCACTTCTCCATCACGATCGACAAAAATTTCTAAAGGATCACCTTCGCGAATTCGAAGTGTTCGGCGTATTTCTTTTGGGATTACCACACGACCTAAATCATCAATTCGACGTACAATTCCTGTAGCTTTCATTTGTGATGATGCCTCGCTTTCTTTGTTGTAATTACTTGTTGCTAAGGGGTCAATTTCTTTTAGTTAGAACTAAAAATTAATTCTTAATTCTTGTCTATATTATCCTTCACTAAAAAAGAACTATTCACCAATTCTTCAATTTTAGGTAATTGAAAACTAACTTTTATCAATTTTCTTAATTAGTGAATATTATTCAATCATTTAAGCATCTTTTTCCACAAAATAAAGCAAACGGAATCAACTATCTTCTTTTTTTACCGTCCATAATTCGGATATAATTTCCTCAATTACCTCTAAATATTTCTGTGGTTGCACATTTTTTGTTTTAATATTTATTTTTATTTTTTGTCCAGCTGTCCCTACAGAAATATCTCTTCCCATTTGGTTGATTAACTCAAACAGCTTCACACCATCAATGCGTTGACTTTCTGCTTCCGTTAATACTAGTGAACATTGCTGTTGATCTTCGGTAATCGTTTCGATCTTTTCTTGACTTGCTAGAAGCTTTATTTCAGAAATCTTGAATAAATATGCAACTTCTTGCGGATAATCGCCAAAGCGATCCATCATCTCTCCTTGCAAATCTTCAATTTCCCCTTTTGTTTCAATTGATTTAAAGCGTTTATACATATCAATTTTTTGCTTTGAATCAACAATATACGATTCCGGAATGTAGGCATCAACTTTCAGATCAATTTCTACTTCATGTAAATCAACTTTTTCCTTTGATGGCCCTTTTCGGGCGTCAATTGCTTCCTTTAACATTTGCGAATAAAGATCAAAACCGACGGAAGCAATAAAACCGTGCTGCTGTGCTCCTAATAAATTACCGGCACCACGAATTGATAAATCACGCATCGCAATTTTAAATCCTGAACCTAGTTCAGTAAATTCTTTGATTGCTTGCAGACGTTTCTCAGCGACTTCTGTTAAGACCTTGTCTTTTTGATATGTAAAGTATGCATAAGCCACTCGATTAGAACGTCCAACTCGACCACGTAATTGATAAAGCTGGGATAACCCCATTTTATCAGCATTATAGACAATTAACGTATTTACGTTTGGAATGTCTACCCCAGTTTCAATAATTGTTGTTGTCACTAAGACGTCACTGTTTCCTTCTAAAAAATCAATAATAATTGATTCCAGTTCAGTTTCATTCATTTTACCATGGGCAAATGTTACTTTTGCATCAGGTACTAACAGCGAAATTTTCTCAGCCATTTGGGCAATTTCATCTACTCTGTTATACAGAAAAAATACTTGCCCGTCTCTACTAAGTTCTCGTTCAATCGCTTCACGAACCAGCGCCTCATTATATTCAACAACATACGTTTGAACAGGAAAACGATTTTCAGGTGGTGTTTCAATAACTGATAAGTCACGAACACCCAACATCGACATGTGGAGAGTTCTTGGAATCGGTGTAGCTGTTAACGTTAGTACATCGATATTTGCTTTTAAATGCTTAATTTTCTCTTTATGAGTTACCCCAAAACGTTGTTCCTCATCAATAATTAATAGACCTAAATCTTTATAGACAACATCTTTAGATAATAAGCGATGTGTACCAATGACAATATCGACCGCTCCAGATTTTAACCCTCTTAATGTTTCATTTTGCTCTTTTCGAGTTCTAAAGCGACTAAGGAGGCCTATATTAATGGGATAATCTGAAAAACGCTCTCGAATAGTTTCATAATGCTGTTGAGCTAATATTGTAGTTGGAACGAGGAAAGCCACTTGTTTTCCATCCATAATTGCTTTAAAAGCCCCACGAATTGCAACTTCTGTTTTTCCGTAACCAACATCACCACAAAGCAAGCGATCCATTGGTCGTTCCTGTTCCATATCCTCTTTAATTTCTTGAATACAGCGAAGTTGGTCTTCCGTTTCTTCATAAGGAAACAATGTTTCAAATTCTCTTTGTTCTAATGTATCTTTGGAAAAAGCATGGCCTTTACTCGCTTCTCTTTCAGCATATAATTTAATTAAATCATCAGCAATATCTTCCACCGAGGACTGAACTTTCTTTTTAACCTTTTTCCAGTCAGTTCCTCCTAAAGCGTAAATCTTTGGTTCTTTATCTTCTTGACCAACATACTTTTGAACTTGGTCAATTTGTTCAACAGGAACATATAATTTATCATTCCCAGCATAAGTAATATGTAAATAATCTTTATGAATTCCATTAATTTCTAAAGTTTGAATTCCTAAATATTTCCCAATCCCATGATTAACATGAACAACTAAATCTCCGATATTTAATTCTGAATAATTCTTGATCCTTTCGGCATTCGATAACTTTTGTTTTCGATTTAGTCGTTTTATTTTTTTCGTAAATACCTCTTCTTCTGTTATTACAATTAATTTTTGTAAAGGTAACTCAAAGCCACTCGTTAATGTACCGACCACAATTTGACAGCCACTCACAAGTTCTATGGAGCTTTCAACAACGGATGCTTTAATCTTATAATCTTCCAATATATGTTCAATCCGTTTCGCCCTATCTTTGTCGGCGGCTGTAATAACAATTTTATAGTGAGCATTCGACCAACGCTCAACTTCACTTTTTAAAAGCGTAATTTGGCCATGAAAATTTTGCATTGATTTACAATTAAAATTAATAATGTTTTTTGGACTTGTATGAGGAATATGTTTTAAAAACAATGAAAAATAAACAATTGGTTTCTTTATTTTTTCAATAATCTCATCTAAATGCTTTGACATTTTCAGATCTGAAATAATTACCCCTTGTCCTAGCATTGCCGTTTGCCATTCTGCCTCTTCTCTATCAAGACTAACTCCCATTTCTTGAACACGACTAACTTCATCAATAAAAATAATACCATTACTAGGTAAATAATCGATTAATGTTGTCACTTTGTCGTAATATAACGACATATATTTATACATTCCTTCAAATGAATGTTTTCCGTTTAATAGTTCAATTTCATATGAAATTTGCTCTAGCATTGCCGTTTTTGTTTTGGCATCTTTTAGCTTTGCTAAACTACTAGATAAGCCTTCTTTTAGCTGAGAAGCTCCTCGCTTAAAATGTTCTTCATCTAAAATAACTTCTTGAGCAGGACCGATCGTAATCTCGTTTAATTGTTTTTGAGATCTTTGTGTATCCACGTCAAAAAACCGAATTGAATCGACTTCTGTATCGAATAACTCAATTCGTAATGGCATTTCTTCAGTTAAAGGATAAATATCAATAATTCCTCCACGTAAACTAAATTGCCCTGGAGTAGAAACCATTTCAGACCGTTGAAACCCTGCTTGCACGAGCTTTTTCAGTGTTTGTTCGACCTCTATTTCTCCACCTACTTTAAAGCTCAACTGACATTGCTGCCAAATTTCTTGAGGCGGTAATAACCTTCTTAAACCAGCAATTGGGGTAATCACAATTCCTGTATTCGCTTGACTCCAAAAATTTAATACCTCAATCCGCTGACCCCTCATTTCAGGGGAGGCAATTGCTATTTCTGAGGAGATTAATTCGTTAACTGGATATAAATAAACAAACTCTTCTCCAATTAAACTTACAAGGTCATCGTATAACTTTTGAGCCTGAAATAAGTTATTAGTTACGACAATTTGTGGTCTTTTTGTTAGCTCATAAATGGAGGCTAGTAATAATGTTCTAGCTGAACCAGATAAACCCGATACCATTTGTTCACTTAATTGAGCTTCAATTCCATTTAAAACTGCCCTGACATCGTCATCTTCTAAAAAAAATCTTTTCAAACCTAACAATGCTGTTGTTCCCCCTTTATAACCAAAAAACCTTTTATATTTCGTTCTTCTTCCGACTCCTCCAAGTGAAAAAATGCTTTCGCAAAAAACCAAAGCTACGCACAGTGCTTAACACATGACGACCTTTGGAAATTATCTTATTTATTAATTATTGAATAAAATTATTGTTTTCATGAAATCGCGGATTTCTCTCAAGTGCTTCTTGACAATCCTCACAAATTGCATTGACATTTATGTTACCGCTTTCATCGTATTGAATCATCTCAATTCGCTCAGCTTGATCTAATTGATGAAAGCCTAGTTTTTGACTATCTATGTTTTGCGTGTCTAGTGTTCCTAAATTAATTCCACAATGGCGACACCGATAGTGGATTGCCATATCAAATTCCTCCCTAGTCAACTCTAATCAAATATTCTTACTCTAACCTAAAAGCGGATAAGCGTATGAAAATCTTATTATAGTATGAACTTTAAGGAACAAAACTATGCAATGAAAAGCGGAAGGTACCCGATAATTGGCGACAAGCAAATGTTCTGACAGGAAAAAAGTGTGCCTTTTCACTTTTTTAGCTGGCAGAACATTTGACCTGGAGCCGATGGTACCTGAAGCTAGACAATGAAGAGCGGAAGGTGTGGTTAATTAAAGTTATTCATCACGCAAAGGAAATCTTGACTCAACCAGTTTTCACAAGCTTCTGTCGCTAGTGTAGCTGCTATTTCGATTTCTTCTCGTTCATCTGGTCGAAACTTACCAAGGACATAATTAGCAACAGCTATGCCTGGCTCTGGTCTGCCAATACCAACTCTAATTCTTTTAAAATTTTCAGTACTAAGATGCGCTAATAATGATTTTATGCCATTGTGTCCTCCATGACCACCTTTTTGTCGTAAACGAATTTTTCCGGGTAACAAATCTAAATCATCATAAACAACGACAAGATCATTAATACTAATTTTATAGAAATCCATGAAAGGCCGAACAGCTTCACCTGATAAGTTCATATATGTAAGTGGTTTTAACAAAAAAACTTTTTCACCATTCACTGTTTCCATCCCAAATACGGCTTTACATTTTTCTTGATTTAATGGAACATTAAGTTTTTCTGCTAATTGATCGATTACCTGAAACCCAATATTATGTCTCGTATCTTCATACTTTTTTCCTGGGTTACCAAGTCCAACTATTAATTTCACACATACTTCCTCACTTTCTTAAATGTTTTTCACATATTATTCTATTATTGATTGTCATAAAAGTACATGTAATTTCGATATTCGTTTTAGAAAATTAAGAAAATTTGTCTGCTCCAATCTTCCTAGTGTTAAAAAACTTGGCTTTAGCCAAGTCTTTAATGCGAAAGCCTTAGTTTTTCTTATACTTGGTACTTAAGATTTTTAACATCGTCGAATAAACCCTTTGCTAAAAATTTATACTTTCTTAACGTGCAAAAAAAGGTATAACCTGAAGGCTATACCTTTTTATTGTTATTCATCTTGAGCTGTATTTTCCATTTCCGCTTGAACGGCTTCTTTATCAGCCATTTCCTGCTGCTCATCTGGTTCATTCATTAATGCTGGAGGTAAAATTGACATAATTCCTTCTTCAGGTTCATTGTTAATTTCATACTTATCTGACTTTGGAATGTCTCTTACTTGTAATGAATCACCGATCTTCAGATGACTAATATCTAGTTCAATTGCTTCTGGAATATCGGCTGGTAAAGAGCGAACGGATACCTCGTATAGCGTCTGTTGAATAATTCCACCGTCTTTGACACCCAAAGCATCCCCAACAAGGCGGGTTGAAACATGAGTATCAATTTTACTTTTCATATCGACTTTATAAAAATCAATATGTCTAAGTTCACCCTTTAATGCATCTCTTTGCACATCAAGGGTAATGACCTCATATGTTCCTTCTTCCGTAGCCAAAAAAACAATCCCGTTTTTACCTGTTGCTTTTAATGTTTTCAAAAAGTCTCCTTCATCTACGGAAATTGCCTTACTAGGAAAGTCTTTTCCATAGACGACGCCCGGAATACTTCCACTACTTCTAAGCTTTCTTAAAGATGAACCATTTAGATTATCGCGATGACTAGCTCTTAACATCGTACTCATATTTTCACCTCATATTTTTCATTCTTTATATGGTCTACCCATAACAAAGGTCTTTTATCCATCATCATGAAAAATATTGTGATATAGAAAAGCGAAGAGCCCCCGGAGCTAGTCAGCATACAAAGTTAAAAAATAATTTGTTAACGTTGAACAAAATCAATTTTAGTTAAAAAGTTGACTAACAGATCGTTCTTCGTGAACATAAATAATTGCTTTGGCGAGTAATGAAGCTACTGACAATGGTTGAATTTTCGAAATTAATTTTTCTTCACTTAAAGGTATCGTATTCGTCACTACTAACTCTTTTATTTTAGAATTGTTGATTCTTTCAATTGCTGGACCAGAAAGAACAGCATGTGTACAACAAGCATAAACTTCACTAGCACCGCTTTCAATTAAAGCATTTGCTGCTAACGTAATCGTCCCTGCAGTATCAATAATATCATCAATAATAATACATGTTTTTCCTTCAATGTTACCAACAATATTCATAACTTCAGCTACGTTTGGTTTTGGACGACGTTTATCAATAATTGCAATTGGTGCTTTCAGGCGATCTGCCATTTTTCTAGCTCTTACTACGCCACCATGATCTGGAGAAACAATCACAATATCATCCATTTGTTTTTCTTCAAAGTAATCCGCTAACAGTGGCACCCCAACTAATTGATCAACAGGAATATCAAAGAACCCCTGAATTTGAGTTGCGTGTAAATCTAATGAGATTACACGCGTTGCCCCTGCAGTTTCAAGTAAGTTAGCAACTAACTTTGCTGTAATTGGTTCGCGAGCGCGAGCTTTCCGGTCTTGTCTTGCATATCCGTAATAAGGAAGAACGACATTGATTGTTTTTGCAGATGCTCGCTTTAAAGCGTCAATCATAATTAAAAGTTCCATAAGATGTTCGTTTGCTGGAGCACAAGTTGATTGAATCACAAACGTATCACAACCACGAACACTTTCTTCAATGTTAATTTGTACTTCCCCATCGCTAAATCTAGTTACAGAACTTTTTGATAATTCTATCCCAATATGCTCTGCAATTTCTTCAGCTAGCCTTCTATTTGAATTTAGTGTTAAAACTTTTAAACTTGGATCACCGTATTTCACCATTCTTAGATTTACCCCCATATTATTAAGTAATTAACTACTTGTTACTTCCCGTTCCTTTTTTTAACATATTCTGCTTTAACTGTTTGGCGTTCTCGGGCAATTGCTAAAGCATTTTCTGGGACATTATGAGTAATTGTAGAGCCAGCTGCGATATAAGAATTTTTGCCAATCGTAACTGGAGCAATTAAATTGGAATTACAACCCACAAATGCACCATCTTCAATCTTTGTTAAAAATTTGTTTTTCCCGTCATAGTTAACTGTAATTGAACCACAGCCTAAATTTACATCACTACCAACTTCCGCATCTCCAATATAACTAAGGTGTGAAGCTTTACTACCTTTACCAAATGTAGCTTTTTTAACTTCCACAAAATTACCAATCTTCACTTCGTCGCTAATATTGGAATCAGGGCGAATATGAGCAAATGGACCAATCGCAACATCTGCACCAATTTCACTGTTCATAACAACTGATTGCTTAATAACTGTATTTTCTCCAATTGTACAAGCAATAATTTCAGAATTTGGCCCAATCTGACAATCGTTGCTAATCGTTGTCTTTCCAGCCAAGATTGTTCCAGGTTTAATAATTGTATCAATTCCTATCGTTACGTCTGCACCAATATATGTATTACTAGGATCAATAATTGTTACGCCATTTCTCATGTGTTTTTCATTAATTCGCTCTTTCATAATTGCCTCTGCATGAGCTAAGGCTACGCGATCGTTCACACCTACAGTTTCAGAAAAATCAGCTGTTTGATAGGCTGCAATTACTTCATGGTTTGTTTGTAAGATTTCAATCACATCTGGGAGATAATATTCACCTTGTACGTTTTGATTACCTACATGTTTTAATGCAGCAAACAGAGCTGCATTATCAAAACAATATGTCCCTGTATTAATTTCCGTGATCATGCGTTCTTCATCCGTTGCATCTTTATGTTCAACAATTCGCTGAACCATTCCTTTATGATCACGAACAATTCTCCCATAACCGGTGGGATTATTTGTATTAGCAGTCAAAATTGTCGCTTTTGCCTTATGCTCTTGATGATATTTTAAAAGTGCCTCAATTGTTTCATTTGTTATCAATGGCGTATCACCACAAATAACAATTGTCACACCTTGCTTATCTTTTAAAATTGATTCTGCTTGCATGACAGCGTGACCAGTTCCTAATTGTTCTGCTTGCAAAACATAGGTAACATCATCACCTAATTGTTCTTTTACTTTTTCTGCTCCATGTCCTACTACAACAACAATCTCATCTAAGCCAACTAATGAAACTTGATCAACTACATGTTGTACCATTGGTTTTCCACAAACGGAATGAAGAACTTTATAAAGTCGCGACTTCATTCTAGTACCTTGACCAGCAGCTAAAATTACCGCAAAACGATTGTCCATAGCTAACCTCCAACGGTTTTTTTTCCATTACGAATATATCTTAAAACTGTGGCTATTTCAAGCTACAATTACAAATCATTCAAATACAATATTTTACTACAAATAAAGAAAACTTGGCAAAGCCAAGCCATTAGGCGCCGGCTGAGCCTTAGTTGCACTTATACTTTAAAACTTAAAATTTTTCACGCCGTCCAATAAACATCTTTGCTAAAAATTTATACTTTCTTAACGTCAAGAAAAGCTCAGAGCGCTCGGAGCTAGACATTTTACAACTTTTTAAAAATTACGCATCATTAAAAATATATACTCTTTTAACCTGAAAAAAAGAATGGTCAAGAGAAATTCCCTTGACCATTCATATTTGTTGTTTACGAAGCACCTGCTTCTTCATATTCAACTTCTTCAATGTCTCCAGCCTTATCATATTCAGCTAATACAGCTGATTGAATTTTCTCTCTTGTTTGAGAGGAAATTGGGTGGGCGATATCTCTAAATTCGCCATCTGGAGTTCTTTTACTTGGCATTGCGACAAACAATCCATTGTTCCCGTCAATAACTCGGATATCATGTACAACAAATTCATGATCAATCGTAATTGATGCAATTGCACGCATACGTCCTTCTGTTGTTACGCGGCGTAATCTTACGTCAGTTACTTCCATTTTTGCCACCACCTTTTTCCAAATAAATAAGTCTTTTTATTAATTCAACAAGTTTTTTCATTTTCCTTCTTTTTATTCGCAAAAAAAAGTAAAAATTTCGCGTTTTTTCTAAGATTTTCACATATTTCACAAATTGTTCACAATAAAAATGCTTAGATCACTTGATGAATTACCAAAAATTTACTTTTATATATATAAAAAAAGACTGATTATATAATTAAATCAGTCTTAGAAAAGCGCAAAACGTTCGGAGCCAGACAACATAACATTCTTTTAAAAAAGTTTTACTTTACTAACGCAACAACTTCAATTTCTACAAGCACATCTTTTGGTAATCTTGCTACTTCCACACAAGATCGTGCAGGCTTATGAGTAGAAAAATATTGTTCGTAAACTTCATTAATTAAAGGAAAATCATTCATGTCTTTAATAAAAACAGTTGTTTTGATAACAGTTTCTCGGGTTGCTCCAGCTTCCTTTAAGACAGCATCAATATTTTTTAATACTTGCCCTGTTTGTTCTTGAACATTTCCCGTTACCAATTCTCCATTTGCCTTAAGTGGAATTTGACCTGAACTATAAAATAGATTATTAACAATTATTCCTTGTGAATATGGGCCAATTGCTTGTGGTGCTTCATTTGTTTGCACAACTTTCATGATAAATCCTCCTTAATTTGTTTTAACTTTTCAAAGAAATTCCCTATTTCAACTTTTACTATCTTTTCCTTTGTGTCAACTTCTGACAACCGAGTCATCGAAATATATGTATCGACTAATCTTTCTTGGACATGATCTGCTTCTACTAAAACACCTATTCCAACGACATACGCTTGAAATTCATCTACTAGGTCGATCATTCCTTTAATTGTTCCACCTGCCTTCATAAAGTCATCAATAATAAGAACATTAGAACCTTCTTTTAGACTTCTTTTTGCTAAAGACATTGTTTGAATACGTTTGGTAGAACCCGACACATAATTAATACTTACAAGTGAACCTTCTGTAATTCGATGGTCGTGTCTAACGATACAAACCGGAACATTCATATACGTAGCTACGGCGTACGCCAATGGAATTCCTTTCGTCGCCATTGTCATAACAACGTCAACTTTTTGATTAGCGAACAATGTTGCAAAATAACGACCAATCTCATTCATCAACTTTGGATTTCCAATGATGTCCATCATATATAAATATCCACCTGGTAAAACTCGATTTGAGTCTTCCAATTTTGAACATAAGTCGTTTAAGAAAACATTGATTTCCGCAACGCTTGCAGTCGGAATGTACTTTACACCGCCACTAGCTCCAGCAACTGTTACTAAAAGACCCGTTTCTTGACTTTCAAACATATCTTTTATAATCGCTAAATCTTCACTAATTGAGGATTTAGCTGAATCATACCGCTCGGAAAAATATGTTAATGGTATTAGTTGGTGGGGGTGGTGAATTAAATAATTGGTTAAGTCGACTAGACGGCTACTGCGGCGCAACTTTTTCATAACTACCTCCAAAAATCCGAATATTTAATTGTAATATACCATTTTTGTACGGATTTTATCAATAGCACCGCTCGCCAATTAAACGAACCGCATGTACATCATTACAAAATCCTCTTAAGCCATTGTAAATTCGTAAGCATCTTGATTCATGTTTAACAAGGCCAAATACTGTTGGTCCACTTCCACTCATTAGAACACCATCTGCACCAAATCGCTTCATTTGCTCTTTAATTTTTTGAACTTCCGGATAAAGTCGAAAGGTTACTGATTCTAAAACATTTCCTAACTGCTGACAAATTTCATAATAATCACGACCATTGATAGCTGAAACCATTTGATCAATGTTAGGATGTGCTAAGTTCTCAAGTTTCAGGTTACGGTAAACTTCCGCAGTCGATACTCCTATTGGAGGTTTCGCCAAAATAACCCAACACGGCGGCGGTGCACTAATATGTTGGATCTTTTCACCTCTTCCAGTAGCAAGTGCCGTCCCTCCATAAACGCAAAAAGAAATATCTGAACCAATCTTCGCCCCTAAACTTGCTAGCTCATCTAAATGTAACCCTAAGTTCCATAATTTATTAAGACCTCTTAATGTTGCTGCCGCATCACTACTACCACCTGCAAGCCCTGCCGAAACAGGAATGTTCTTTTGGATTGAAATCCTTACCCCTTTACGGATATGAAACTTGTCTTTTAATAGTTGTGCTGCTTGATAAGCTAAATTTCGATGATCACTTGGGATAAAACCTTCTGATACATCAACTATAATTTGATCTTCTTCGAGTAATGTTAATTCAATACGATCAGCTAAATCAACTGTCGTCATAATCATCTCTACTTCATGAAAACCATCATTTCTTTTGTGAAGGACATCAAGAGACAAGTTAATTTTTGCTGGAGCCTTAATTGAAATTTTCATTCTATTATCACCTTCTATGTACCATTTGCTTACGCTATTTTATCATTTGTTGTCATATGATACCACTAATTCTATGTAAATAAAAAAAGCCGATCCATTTAAGAGTAACCTCTCTTAAATAAATCAGCCTGTCGTAACTAACGTTTTTATTTTTGTCGATTATTAACAAGTTGCTGTTCAGCCAATTCAATTGCCCGTTTAACCATGTTACCAGCATCACGAGCACGGATTCCACCCCAACCCTCTTTTTGGACAGTGTCGTAAAATCCCAGTTCTTTTGCAAGTTCAACTTTCAACTGCTCAGACATGATTCCTCGTCTTCTGGCCACTAGTAACAACCCCTTTGTAATTGACGTTGGTACGACTTTTTTATTATTCCTTATTTAATATCTTGATATGTAGAAAAAAAGAAGAATGCAAAAAAAAGAGAGATACTCAACCACCCTGTTAAAGCAAGCTAAGATAATAAACTATTCCTTCCGAAGGTCAAGTTATCATATGTCTTACTAGGGAGAAGTTAGACTCAAGCTGAGTATACCTCTTTTTCTAAAGAAACCGCTAAACCTTTACAGCTTCAGAATTTTCATCGTCACATACCATTAATTGTACCGTTTCTGTTAAAACGTCTGCGTAACTATAAGATACTCTTTCAAAGGCATTTTGGTCCTCGTCAAGCTTAATAATAAATACAGACGGGTATGTTTCTTCAAGAAATCCAGAACGTTCAATTGTCTTTCGACGGCCGCCATTCGCTTTTATGGTAATACGTTTCCCAATACTCGCGTCTAACGTTCGCTTAATTTCAACTAACGTTTTTGCCATTATTGAAACCACCTCACTTAAAAAAAGTTTATCATAGTTGCTGAATAATGTCAAACAAAATTAAAATTATAGCAAGTGAACAAAATATTTGTCAACATAATTTATTCAACTTTTTTTGACTTATTTCTCATATTTGTTATTATTACACAAAATAAGGCTGATTATGTAAAGAAAACTTGGGCTTTGCCAAGCCTTTTGGCGCCGACTTAAAACTTAAAATTTTTCACGACGTCGAATAAACATCTTTGCTAAAAATTTTACTTTCTTAACGTATAAAGAAAAAAAGAGCTTCAACGCTCCTTTTTTCTGGCATTAACGACATTATCGTCCTTATTTTTAATTGGCATTCCTCTTCGCAATAATCCTTTTGTTTCGATGCCTCCCAAACCTTTTTCACCAGTTAATGTATTCCTTAATAAATCCCAAACGCTAACACTATCCATAAATGGTGTTAAACTTACTTTTGCTGCAATATATACTGGGTCAAGTGCATGAATATTTACCCGTTCTGGAGAACTAGCAAAATTCGCTCCTGCCCTTATTAACGTTTCAAAATACGATTGACAAGCACCCGCAAAAATAACTAAATGATCAATATGAGGCTCAAATTTCCGCGCTTCTCTTACTGCCTCGGCAAAATATTTTGTATTACGATACGCTTTTACTTCGTTTTGTTCGCCTTTATTTTTTAAGTAGGCGTCATGACCAGTAATCACGAGAATATCAGGCCTAACCATTTCGAGAAGAGGTGCAATTTGCTGAGGCATTTCTTTTTCCCGCATATAAACACCGTAAATCGGGACTCCTAATTTATCATATAAATCAGAACATTTTTTTAAGTACACAGGGTCACCATCAATATGAAGAATTCGCCCTGGAAGTTCAAAAAAAGACTGATTGCTACTATAACCGCCCGTCATTTCATATTCATTTCTATTTCGAAGTAATCGGTTTTCTTGCCTAAATAAACGATAACAATTCTCTTCTTTTTTCTTTTGGACTTCTTTTCTTATATCGATTTCTTGATTCGAAATTAATAGTAAATCAGCTAAAGACGCATCGGCAATTAAACGCATTTCTTCACCGACAATGATCGCTTGATTTCCATCTATTTTAGAAATTCGAAATAGTAAATCATTTCCATATGATTTCCGGGTAACAAGATCTCCAACTTTCATATTCAATCTCCACACCTCCTCACAATAATCTATGAATAAAGGTGGAAAACAGTGATACTAAGAAAAGCGGAGAACGCCCGCTTAGCGGCGACAAGCAAATGTTCTGGCAGTAAAGCTGCGACTTGAAACTGCTTCTTTGCAGCTTTGTGACGAGCAAGCGAAGCGGCGCAGGAGCAAAGTGCAATTTCTTTTCAAAAAAGTTAAAAAACCAGTCAAAAACATCTTAAATATGTTCTAAAGCATTGGCCAGTAAGGCAAATTCTTCTATGGATAATGTTTCGCCTCTTCTTGTAGGTTCAATCTTACATTCTCTTAAAACGGCTTCAAGTTTGTCTTTCTCCGCCTTTGTAAATAAATTATGAATTAAATTATTCATTAACGTTTTTCTTCGTTGCGCGAAGCTCGCCTTTACAAGTTTAAAGAAAAAATGTTCGTTAGTAACTTTTACGGCAGGTTCAGCTCGTAAAGTTAATTTTAATACAGCTGAATCAACATTCGGCTGTGGGACAAACACTGTTTTTGGAACAATCATTTCTGTCGAAGCTTTTGCATAATATTGGGCTGCAATTGACAAAGAACCATAATCCTTTGTCCCTGGTTTTGCCGCTATGCGGTCTGCAACTTCTTTTTGAATCATGACAACAATGCCTCTAATTGGTAATCTTTCTTCTAAAAGCTTCATCAAAATCGGCGTTGTAACATAATAAGGCAAGTTGGCAACAACCATTAAATCTTGGCCAATTTTAAAATAGTCTTTAATTTCAGTAAGTATATTTGCCTCTAAAATATCTGAATGTATAACAGTTGCATGGGGATAGGGAGCTAATGTTTCGTTTAAGATTGGTAATAAACGTTGGTCAATCTCAAAAGCAACCACTTTTTCACAACGTTTTGCTAGCTGCTCTGTTAAGGCCCCTATTCCTGGTCCAATTTCAATTGCTCCTGATTCTTTTTCTAATTGGGCACAATCAACAATCTTATTCAAAATATTCGTGTCAATCAAAAAGTTTTGCCCTAAACTTTTCTTAAAGGAAAATCCATATTTTTTTAAAATTTCTTTCGTCCGATTAGGCGTTGCAATATCCTTACTCATCTACATCCTCCTTTAACACAATTGTAATAGCACTGGCGAACTCTGCTGTTGTTATTTTAAACATAATTAGTCGTTTATAAAGCTGCTTTCCATTTGTATAGCCAATTTTCAACAATTCACCTAATCGTTCTCGCCGTCTCCTAGCTTTTTTTCCAGCAATTAATCCTAAAGCAAATAACTCCTCAACGCTCACTTGTTCTACCCATTCTACTTCCTCTTGTTGAGCGTCTTTTAAAGCTAAGCGAATCGCCTCTGGTGAAGCATTTTCAACCCCAAGATTATTTCCCTTTTTTGAAATTGCTTCTTTTTTCGGCAAAAAGGCGTGTTTACAGCCAGGAACTTTTTCACTAATAATTTTCCGAATTCTCTCTCCCGGATAATCTGGGTCAGTAAGGACAATGACCCCTCTACGGTCTCTAGCAAGCTTTATTTGCTCAATAACATGTTTTCCGATTGCCGAGCCGTTTGTTTCAATTGTATCGGCATTCACGGCATTCTGGACGGCTACGGTATCATCTCTACCTTCAACAACAATTACCTCTTTTATTTTCATACTTCCTCCTATTAAGAAAAGCGAAGAGCGCCAAATTACGCCATCCTGGCTCCCGGCGACAAGCAAATGAAGCGGCACAGGAGCACAGTGCGCTTTTTCACTTTTATACTATCTGAATTAATAACGGTTCGGTTGATAGTATAAGAAAAACTAAGGCTTTCACTACTTTGGGGCGAGAATCCAAGTTTTTCCAATCTGGCAGGTTATTTGACCTCGAGCTGCTGGCGCTCAGAGCTAGACAACTTATAACGTTCAAAAATATATACTTTCTTATCTTTCATTCAAGACTAACTCATAGTATATAGTTTGTACATTTGTGATACAAGAAAACTTATTATCGTAGATAAACTTTAGGATATCGGGAATAAAGTTTATAAAGGATTTCTTAATAAATAGAATAAAAGAAAGCCGTACCTCCAAATGCGATACGGCTTTCGTTACTTTTTCTTATTTTACAATCCTAATTTGAACATTTCGTCGACCCCAGTGAAGAGCTTCACTTCGATCAGCCATAAAAATATCAATCTTTCTGCCAACAATTGCTGTACCTTTATCCGCAGCTCTGTATCGTCCTAAAATTCTCCCATTGTATTTAATTTCAACAATGGAACCTAATGGGATAACACTTGGATCAACTGCAACGACATTTTTACCTGGATTTGCTCTTAAATTCACTCCAGTAGATGTTACTCCGGAACAACCGTCACAATATGCTGTATAGGCCGTTGATGAGAATGTACGCCAGTCGCCATGTGTTCCACTACGGGATACAGATTGTGTAACCTGTTTTGTTCCTAAAGCAACAATTTGATCTTTACTTTCTTGAATTGTTTCTGTCTTCATTAATTCCCTGGAAACTTCCTTGCCATTTTCAATGATTACTTCATAATGCTTTGCAATCTTCCCTTTTTCTCCTGATTGTATTTCTCGCTCAGTGCCTCGTTTAAGAGAACTATCGTTTCTGGTTACAGTTGCAAAGTTTACAGTTTCTTCCACAACATCGGTGACTTTTTCTACTCTAATGATATTGATTTCAGTATTAGCTTTTACAATTTCTGTTTGCTGTGGCTCTACTCTATCAAGTTCTCCTAGAATAACCTTTTCTGCTTCTAAAAAGTCAGCGACAGTCGTCGAAGTAGTCCATACCTTCCTTGCTTCACCATCACTTCGCAAAGTGACTAAAAAGGCGGACTCATAAGTAATTTTCATATCTTCAACAATTGCTGTTTCTAGACTCGGCTCAATCTTATCATGATCGCCAATTTCTAAATTTTGTTCTTTTACAAATTGTTTGAGTGTTTTAGCTGTTGTCCATACTGGTTGTTTCTCACTATTATTTGTTAAATAAACTAGCTTTGCAGGAACCCAGACAACATTGACCCCATTTGTTAAACGACTGTCCAATGATGGTTCAATTAAGTCATGTTCTCCTACTAATATATCATTCTCCAACATTAGTTCATCTACGGTTTTAGCATGCGTTTTGAGGTTCGATTTTTCCCCATTTAACACTAGTATGACGGATGTTTTCGATAGCTCATAGGCTGAAGTACTAACAACGCCTACTAGTAAAAACAAACTAATGAAGGACATGATTAACTTTTTTCCAGTAGTTAGTTCGGAAAAAAGTTTTTTCATGTTTGAAATCATAATTTTAAACTCCTCCTTCTAAAGACCGAATTATATACATTTATACTAGTCTTGTCAATGTCAAAAAATTCCCCCTTTTTTAAAACTTCACTTAAAATTATCCACAAAAAAAAGTGAAAAAGAAACAAAAACTGTTCGACAAGACTAGCATATGCATATCCATTCAACTGTAGAACAACATAGAAGAAAGATTTGTTTAGACAAGCTCCTTAGTAAATTGACAAATAATGCTATCGTTTTATAGCAAAAAGTCTTTTAGCATTTTCATTTGTTGCTAAAATAATTTGTTCGTAAGGGCTATTTTTTAGCTTAGCAATTTCTTCAGCTATTAATTGAATATAACTCGGCTCGTTACGTTTTCCTCTATAGGGATGAGGGGTTAAATAAGGGCAATCGGTTTCGATTAATAAACGATCGAGAGGGATTTCTTTCGCTACTTCTTTTGGACGTTTGGCATTTTTAAACGTCACTGGACCACCAAACGAAATATAAAAATTCATTTCAATACATTGCTTAGCTATTTCTAAGCTGCTGCTAAAACAATGCATAATTCCACCTACTTCTTCCGCCTCTTCCTCTTGTAAAATTTTAACAATATCCTCGTGAGCATCTCGATTATGAATAATAATTGGTAACTTTACTTTTTTTGCTAATTTAATTTGTTTTCGAAAAACCTCTTTTTGAATTTCTTTCGGAGATTTGTCCCAATAATAATCTAAACCCATTTCACCTAGTGCTATTACTTTTGGATGTGATGCTAATTGCTCAATCCATTTAAGATGATCATCAGTCATGTCAATTGCATCAACTGGATGCCAGCCAATTGCAGCATAAATTAAGTCATAATCATCCGCTAATCTGATAGCACCTTTAATCGTTTTCTCATCAAAACCAACAACCAAAATATTAGAAACACCAGCTGATTTAGCACGCTTTATTACTTCTTCCACATCTTCTTCAAACTGTTCTGCATTTAAATGGGCGTGTGTGTCGAATAACATTTTAGGAAAACCTCCTCCAAACTTAAATCTTAGGTTGTTATTAATATTATTTTAGGCCCAGCTTGGCAGCTGAACCTTATTATTTATCGATTTTTTCATTGTTATTTTACTTGTGAGCCATTTGGTAAGGACTGCTCAACTGTTGCAAGTGTTAACTTACCATTATTGGTTGCAGCTAGGATCATTCCTTGCGATTCCTCTCCACGAAGCTTAATTGGCTTTAAATTCGTTACACAAATTACTTTTTTCCCCACAAGCTCTTCTGGTTTATAATGCTCAGCAATCCCTGATACAACTTGTCGCTTTTCATAGCCAAGGTCTAACTGAATTTTTAACAGTTTATTTGCTTTTTTCACTGGCTCAGCTTGCAGAACTTCGGCAACTCGTAAGTCTACTTTCATGAAATCCTCAATCATAATTTCATCTGTAGTAGGTGCTTCGACAGATCCGTTTGCTTCTTCAACTTCTGTTTGTTTCTTAGCTGGACCATCCATCATTTCAACAATATAGGCTACTTCCTCAGCCACCTCAAGACGAGGGAAGATTGGCTCTCCTTTGGTAATCTTTACTCCTGATTGAAGCTTGCCAAATGATCGTAAGCTATCCCAAGTCGTTTCAAGTTCACTTATATTTAACTGTTCCCAAATTTTCTTTGGTGTATTTGTCATAAAAGGTCGAATTAAAATCGAAATATAGCGTAAAGATTCGCCTAAATGATAGAGAACTGAGCCTAACTGTTGTTTGTTTTCTTCTGCTTTCGCTAACACCCATGGCTGAGTTTCGTCAATATATTTATTTGTTCTACTGACAAGTTGCCAAATCGCTGTTAAAGCTACCGAAAACTCCATGTCCTCCATTGCAGCTTCTACTTTTTCAACAGTTTCGTTGGCAAAGTTAACTAAACTAGCATCATAGTTTGTCACATCTTTAATATATTCAGGAATTTCTCCAGCAAAATATTTATTAAGCATCGCGACCGTACGATTAAGTAAATTTCCTAAGTCATTCGCTAAATCAAAGTTTATTCTTTCGACAAAACTTTCTGGTGTAAATACGCCATCTGAACCGAATGGAACTTCACGAAGTAAATAGTAACGTAATGCATCTAACCCGTAACGCTCAATCAGCGGAACTGGATCAACCACATTTCCCTTTGATTTAGACATTTTCCCATCTTTCATTAGCAGCCAACCATGGCCGAAAACTTTCTTCGGTAAAGGAAGGTCAAGAGCCATAAGCATAATTGGCCAATAAATCGTATGGAAACGGACAATTTCTTTGCCAACTAAATGAACATCCGCTGGCCAATATTTTGCAAATGTCTCATTTTTATTAGTCCCATAACCTAAAGCGGTAATATAGTTAGAAAGGGCGTCAATCCATACGTAAATAACATGTTTTGGGTCCTTAGGTACTTTTATTCCCCACTCAAAAGATGTCCGTGAAACTGCAAGATCTTCTAATCCAGGCTTAATAAAGTTATTAATCATCTCATTTTTTCTTGATTCAGGTTGAATAAAGTTTGGATTTTCCTCGTAATATTTCAAAAGTCGATCAGCATACTTACTCATTTTGAAGAAATATGATTGCTCTCTTACCTTCTCAACAGCTCGCTGACAATCTGGGCAGTTCCCATCTTTCAACTGTCTTTCTGTATAAAAAGATTCACAAGGAGTACAATACCAACCTTCATATTCATCTAAATAAATATCACCTTGCTCTAGTAGCTTGTCAAAAATTTGTTGCACAATTTCTTTATGACGTGTTTCTGTTGTTCGAATGAAATCATCATAAGAAATTTCTAACTTCCTCCACAAATCTTGAATCCCATTGACAATTTCATCTACGAATTGTTGTGGACTAACTCCCTTTTCTGCTGCCTTACGTTCAATTTTTTGTCCATGTTCATCAGTACCCGTTAAAAACATCACATCATAGCCTCGTAAACGCTTATACCTAGCCATCGCATCACCAGCAACAGTCGTATAAGCATGACCAATATGAAGCTTATCACTTGGGTAATAAATAGGTGTTGATAAGTAAAATGTATTTTTGGACATAACTATTCCTCCTTAATTAGAAAAGCGCAGAGCGCCAAACATTATACCAGATTCAAAAAAATTCTTTCTTACTCTTAAAATTAAAAAACTCCCGCCCAACAAAGGGACGAGAGTTGATCTCACGTGTTACCACCCAATTTCCCTCGTTTCTCACGAAAACAAGGCTCTAAAAGTTACATGAAATGTAACTTTTTCACAAAGTAACGCTTCGTTTGCGTTCCCCCCTTATTACAACGTAACTCGAAGGAAAATCCTCCAAGACCATTTTCAAAAGTTCCACCTATACCAGTTTTCAGCTCCCCTGGCTCTCTGCCTATGATAAGAAGCTAGACATCTTACCAATTTCAAAAACTCTCCTCTTTCTAGATTTCAAAAAATTGGAAGCGTCTACTTATTATCATAGATAGGATTATCTTTTTACTTATCTTTTCATTGGAAATAAATATTAAACAATAATTGTCAAACTTTCGCCATACTTTCTTCAATATGCTCTGGAAAAAATATACCTAAATAACTCTGGTATTGTCAAGTTTACCCATAAAATTTGTTTTTAAAGCAGTAAATTTTGTCGAATTTACCGCAATAAGACAAGAACTTTTGTCGAAATAACACTTGGTATTATTTAAAGATATTTAATAAAAATTGTAAAAAAAAATTCAATATTTCTGAATTTACAATATGAAAATATCGTTTAAAATTAAAGAGAATCATAGTTATATTAAGATTTTTCTGAGTGATTAGTAAGAAAATCTACAAAACTTGCAAAAATTTCAATAAAGTAATTGACTTCTTTTGGAAACACTGTTATTCTAAGTTCACAGAGAAAAATGTCGAAAATTGCAGAAACAATTAATTAATTATTAATTGGTTATTAATTAGGAGGAGAAAAATATGAAATCTACAGGTATTGTTCGTAAAGTTGATGAGTTAGGACGCGTGGTTATTCCAATTGAGCTTCGTCGTACACTTGATATTGCAGAAAAAGATGCGCTTGAAATCTATGTTGACAATGATCGAATTATTTTAAAGAAATACAAGCCAAATATGACTTGTCAAGTTACTGGTGAAGTAAGTGACGATAACTTATCATTAGCTGGCGGAAAAATTATTTTAAGTCCAGGCGGAGCAAAAGAAATTATCTCTGAATTACAAAACTACGTTGAAAAAACTTTAAAATAATTAGAAAAGCGCAGAGCGCCCGCCTAGCGGCGACAAGCAAATGTTCTGGCAGTAAAGCTACTTCTTGCAATGGCTTCTTTGCAGCTTTGCGACGAGCAAGCGAAGCGGCGCAGGAGCACAGTGGCGCTTTTTCACTTTTTATCTGACAGGTTATTTGACCTCGAGCCGCTGGCGCTCGGAGCTAGACAGTATTCAAAGTTCAAAAACTTTATACTTTCTTATCTTTTTTAAAAAAATTAAATAATTTATTATCTTTCAAATAAGGCTGACAATAATTGTCAGCCTTATTCTTCTTCCTTATGATATATTTGGTATACTTCTCGTTTGGGAAGGTTACGATCTTTTGCTACTTGTTTAATTGCTTCTTTAGAAGAAAGCTGAATAGCTATGTAATGTTCAATATGCTGTTCAACCGTTAAATCTTGCCACCAAAGCGTATCCTGTTCACTAACAATTTCCTGTGAACCTTCTAATATGAGACAGTATTCACCTCTAGGATCGTCTATTTCATAATGACTAATTAATTCACTAATCGTACCGCGAATAAATTCCTCAAATCTCTTTGTCAACTCACGGCAAACACATATTTTTCGATCTCCTAGTTGCTCTAGCATTAGCTGCAACGTATCCTTTAAACGATGGGGAGATTCATAAAATATTAGTGAACACTGCAAATATTTTAATGTTTCAAGCTGCTTTTTTTTATCTTTCTTTTGTCGATGTAAAAAGCCATAAAAATAAAAGTGATCTGTAGGAAATCCTGACGCAACGAGTGCCGGCAAAGCTGCATTGGCACCTGGTAATGGCACTACTGGAATTTTTTCTTCAAGGCAAGCAACAACCAAATCATAGCCTGGATCAGAAATTGCTGGCATACCTGCATCGCTTACTAAGGCAATTTTCTTTCCAGCTTTTAATTCCTCAATTAACTTACATCCGCTTGCTTGTTTGTTGTGTTCATGATAACTAATAAGCTTTGTCATAATTTCAAAATGATTGCAAAGCTTTCTTGTTTGCCGTGTATCTTCAGCAGCAATAAGATCAACTTCCTTTAAGATTGTAAGCGCACGATACGTAATATCTTCTAAGTTGCCAATTGGCGTAGGTACTAAATATAAAACGCCATCTTCTTCATTATGATAACTCTGTTGTATCCACATTAACTTTATAAACCTCCCCTAAGATTAACCTACCCTTTTCTTGTTTCGACAACTTTTTGATCGCATATTCAGCTTTCAATGCTTCTTCTTTAGTTACAAAGCCTTGTTTAAAAACAAGTTGCAACGGAGTTCGTCCTCGTGTGTACTTAGCACCTTTCCCTTCTTGATGCTTCTTTAATCGTGCCAAAACATCATTGGAATACCCCGTATAATATGTCCCATCGCTACACTCTAAAATATAGACAAAATGCTTCAACAGATCTGATCCTCCATTAGAATAAAAACTACCCAAAATAAGTCTCTTTAAACTCCTCTGTGTACAAGTTATTATCACCATAAACAAATAGTGGTTGTAATATTTTTACGCCTGGCTTGCCTGATTTTATTCCTTCTACAAGTAAAATATTAGCTTCTTTCCCTCTTTTCGGATGGACAAATTGAATTCGTTTTGGTTCAATCCGATATTTTTTCATTATCATAATAATATCAATTAAGCGCTCTGGACGATGAACAAGAGCTACTTTTCCTTTTTCTTTCACAAGTTCACTACTAATTCGGATCACATCATCTAAATTACAATAGATTTCATGTCTAGCAATCGCATAATATTGATTCTCATTCCATTCCTTTTCCGTTACTGTTTTAAAATATGGAGGATTACAAGTAACAATATCAAATTTCCCTTTTTCAAGAGTTAAAACAATATTTTTTATATCATCATTAATAAATTGAAGCTGCGGCGCTCGCTCGTTTAATTGAGCACTGCGTACCGCCATCTGATACAAACGTTCTTGAATTTCTACTCCAATAATCTCCGCTTTGCTTCTTTCACTTAACAAGAGGGGGATTACACCATTGCCAGTACAAAGATCAACTATTTTCCCTTTTTGGATTGGTACATAACAAAATTTCGCTAACAAAACTGCGTCCATCGAAAAAGAAAAGACTTCTGGACTTTGGATTATTTTCAGTTTTTCGTTTGGTAAGTAATCAATCCGTTCATCATGCTCGATTTTAATCATTATTATTTCCTCACATAGCTGTAATCTTCTAGATTATATCAAATTGTTTTTAGAACTATAAGACAATAAAGAGACAGACTGTCATAAGCCTATCTCTAAGTCATTACTTTTTATTTAAGAAAGACAAGCAAAATAAGCAATCACCTTCTTTACGAATGCTGCCGTAATGAAGATTACAAATATGAAACCCTTCTTGATATAACCGCGCTAAATTATCATAGCCTTCGCCGATATCAATTTTTCCGTTGTCTATTTTTGCTTCCTTAACCTTTGCTTGTTTTTGTTCAGATGCTTTTTCGATCCGAGAACGTAGATGGTCGTTTTCAATCTTAAGATGTTGATTCTCTTCTAAGAGGAGGGCTAAATGCTCTTTTAACTCCCCTAATTCACGATAAAGGCCACCTATTTTTTCTTCCATTAGACTTACTCGTGAAAAGACCTCTTTTTTATCCACGTTAACTTCACACCTCTATATTTGTCGTATCAGTTGGTAATGCTCCCTCATTTATCAACTCGTCAAGAGTATACTCCATAATTCGCTCATCTGAAAGTTCAACTTGGACAAGTTGTTCTAAAATATTTAAACCGATGACACGACCTCTTCCATGAACCGTTACAATTTGTTTTCCGATATCCGGAAGATCTTGCTTAGATGTTTCATAATGATCATTTTCATATTTTAAACAACACATTAATCTGCCACATAAGCCAGAAATTTTTGTTGGATTTAACGATAAACTTTGATCTTTTGCCATTTTAATCGATACGGGATCAAAATCACCAAGGAAGGATGAACAGCAAAGGATTCGGCCACAAGGTCCAATTCCTCCTAACATTTTCGCCTCGTCTCGAACCCCTATTTGTCTTAGTTCAATTCTTGTCCGAAAGATAGCTGCTAAATCTTTTACTAATTCACGAAAATCAATCCGGCCATCAGCAGTAAAATAGAACAAAACTTTATTTCGGTCAAACGTATACTCGACGTCTACAAGCTTCATATCTAAAGTATGCTCTTGAATTTTTTCCAAACAAATCGTAAACGCTTCATTTGCCGCTGCCTTATTTTCTTCAACCGTCATTCGGTCCTGTTCATTAGCAATTCGTATAACTTTTTTGAGAGGAAATACAACGTCTTGGTCACCGACAATTTTTCGACCAATTACGACTTTACCAAACTCTATTCCTCGAGCAGTTTCAACAATTACTAAATCACCTTTTTGTACATCTATATCTTCAGGGGAGAAATAATATATTTTCCCTGCCTTTTTAAATCTGACACCAACTACTTGATGCACTATTCATTATCCCTCCTGTATCCTCAGCATTAATTGTTCCATTAACAATTGAGGATTTACATTTGCATGTAGACGTCTCTTCGCTTCCAAAATCGCAGCTATTTGCATGCTTACTTTCAGCTGAGAAGTCTTTAATGCAAGTTGTTCCAATTTATCAATCTGATCAACAAAAACTAGTTGTGTTTGACTGGCTAGTAATGTTCGCAACACGTCTCGGTACCAAAGTAACAAAATATCTAAACCTAAATTCAACTCACTTTTCTCTTTAAAGAGGGGAAACCAACTTTCTTGTAATGTGAGTAAAACTTGATGTGGTCTTGTACAAACTTCTTCTCCTAATTGTATCACTATGTTTCGGGCTTGTGCAATCCAATCATCATGGCAAAGTTGGAAAGCCTCCTCCAAATCATTCGTTAATTGACTTAAAAGCCTAGCCAACTCTTTTGTTACTCCTGCTGTTTCAAGATTTTCTGTCAACTGTTCTGATGTTAATGGGACAAATGAAAGAATTTGCGTCCTTGATAAAATTGTGCCTATGATTCGGTGAGCTTCTACTGTTGTTAACACAGCAATTGCTTGACCATCAGGCTCCTCAAGAAATTTTAATAACCCATTCGCTGCACTTGAGGTCATTTTTTCAGCATCTTCAATAATATAAAACTTTCGAACAGATTCCATTCCCCGATATGAAAATTCTTTTTTCAAGTTGCGAATTTGCTCAATTTTAATCGTTTGTCCTTCAGGTTGAATGAAATGAACGTCAGGATGATTCCCGGTAGTAATCCTTCTACAATCAGCGCAAACTTCACATGCATCAGGTCCCTGTTTATGCTCACAAAAAAATGTTTTTGCCAGCTGGAATGCCATTTTCCGTTTCCCTGTTCCTTTTGCTCCATCAAATAAATAAGCATGCGATACTCGTTGTTTTCGAATACTATTTGTTAATATTTTTACGACTTTTTCCTGAGTTACAGCTAACTGTTGCCATGTCATTTTCATCAACACCTAAAATTAATTCATAATTATTCATAATTTATTCTAATTATAACAGATGTCCAAAACAGAACCTAAACTTAATCACCCACAATTCATCATTTTTAGCTTATCTTTAAGTAAGTGATCAATTTTTCTTTTGTTTCTACTACTACTTCTTTTAGTGATTGATCTGCATTAATGAACATAATTCTTTCTGGAAACATTGCTAGAAGTTTCAAATATCCTTCACGAACTTTATAATGAAAATCTAAATTTTCTTGATCTAAACGATTAAATTCTCGATCTTTATTTTTAGAAATTCTAGCTAGTCCTTTTTCTGGATCAATATCGTAATAGAAAGTTAGTTTGGGCATACAGTTCTCAATCGCAAAAGAATTAATTGCTAACACTTCATCTAAACCAATATTTCTGGCAATTCCTTGATAAACTAAACTGCTATCTAAAAATCGATCACAAAGAACTATTTTCCCTGTTGCTAATGCTGGAATGACTCTTTCAACTAAATGTTGTCTTCTTGCCGCGGCATAAAGAAGTACTTCAGTTCTGCCATCCATTTCTGTATTATTCATATCTAAAATAATCTTCCGAATACTTTCTGAAATTTTAATACCACCAGGTTCTCTAGTTGTGATAAAATTCAGCTTCTTTTCTTGAAGAAATTCCGAAAGTACCTGAATAACGGTTGTTTTTCCAGCACCTTCGCCACCCTCAAACGTTATAAATTTTTCAGTCATTGTCTGGTCCTCGCATTATTAATTTTTATAAACTTTCAGTCCATTTTGAAAAACATCCGTTCCTTGAAAATACGCACCTAAACTTTTTAATCTATACAATTGTTCAAGATGAGCGGTTTCAATTTTTTCTCCATCTAACAATAACGGTATTCCAGGTGGATAAGGAATAATTTCTTCTGCAGTAACTTTTCCAACCGATTGTTCAAGAGAAACAACTTCTATTTCTAGAGATTCTCTTTCTTCATAAGATATTTCCAAACCTGTTTCTTTTCTAAAAAATTTCTTATCAATTTTAACTATTTTATTTTTAATTTTGAAATCTTTTAATTTTTGCTTTATTTTTTCTACGACTACTAATAAATCGATCGTGATTGTTAATGGCATGACAAACAAAACATTATTTGCATCTGCTAGCTCAGTAAAAATGTTTTCCTCTTCTAAAAGTTTTTGCAGCTGAAATCCGCTTAAATCACACATAGATTGAACTGTAATTTTAAGTGGATCAATCACATACTGATTATTTCTAATTACCATTAGTTGCGGAATCTCATTTAAAGCTGCTTGAAATTGTTCGATTAAAAGCAATGTTCTTTGTAATTGAGCGTTTGTTAGCATAGCTAAATAATACCTTGATAAATCTAAGGAGGCCATTAAAGGATAAGAAGGACTACTTGACTGAAATACTTGTAGATAATATTTAACTTTCTTTATATCAACTAATTGACTATTAAAGTGTAAATATGAGCACATTGTCATTGCAGGTAATGTCTTATGAGCCGATTGAACAACAATATCTGCTCCAGAATGAATAGCCGACTTTGGCAACAATTCAGATCGGTGACCAAAGTGAGCTCCATGAGCTTCATCGACTAATACTACCATGTTAAACTGATGAGCTATACTAATAATTTCATCTATTTTTGTCGTATATCCATAATAATTCGGTCTCGTCAAAATTAATGCTTTAGCAGTATAATAATATTTTACCATTTCTATGGCAAAGGATTCATTTAACCCTGTAACCAATTGAGCAACAAAATCAAAATCAGGTTGAATAAAAATAGGTCTTACCTTTGCTAATTTTAAACCATTAATAATGGATTTATGACAGTTTCTTTGAACAAGAACTGTATCGCCTTCTTTACATGTAGCCATAATCATCGCTAAATTTCCAACAGTAGATCCGCCAACTAGAAAAAAACATTTGTTTGAACCGTATAAATCTGCGGCTAAATCTTCTGCTTCTTTTATCACGCCTGAAGGATAATGTAGATCATCTAATCCAGTTAATTCTGTTACATCGATTGATAATAACGAACGATAGAGATCCTCAGCTTGTTTTGGGAATACTAGCCCATTTTTATGCCCTGGAACATGAAAAGAATTCGGGTTTTTATTTTTATAAGCCAAAAGTGCTTCATAAAGGGGTAACTTATCTTGATTCATCCTTTTAATCCTTTACTGTTCGTTAAATTTTTATTAATCTTATTATAGCGAAGTTTTAATCTACTAACTAAACATTTTAATCTATTCCAAATTCTTTTATATATACATTTTTCAAGACATACACAAACGTTAAGTTAGGAGCATATAATTTTAAAAAACTTGTTATCTCATCGAAAATTCAGAATTTTCATGTATAGTTTGCCTTTCATTGGAAATGAATGAACTATGGAGGTGAACATCTATGAATGGTGGAAATGGTTTGGAAAAATGTTCAATCTGTGAACAAAAGAAAGATAAAGGAATTCACATCTGTACTATTTATATTTGTGAAGCTTGTGAACGCGAAATTGTTTATTCAGATGTAAATGATGAATTCTATAAGTACTACTTGCAGAAAATTAAAAAAGTTACACTTTCATTATTAAATATTTCTTAAAGAAAAGTCGGGCTTTGCCAAGCCTTAAAGTACCCACTGAGTACAAGTTGTGCCTTACTCGTTATACTAATGTATAAAAAGACCTTTGGAAAGGGTCTATTTTTTTGGTTAAATACCCTGGCGTGGTGAATCCTACTTATTTTAAAAGTAAAATGGGCAGTACACATAGTAATTTGAATAATGCTAACAATTTGATTTTATGGGTTTGGAGAAACATGCGGGAAGCTTTTGATTACCCAAATTGCACTTTTACTGCCTTTTCGGGCATCATTCGTTTAAATTTTAAATAAGCATCTCAAAAAATTTAAAAAATGATTAATTACATTTGCACTATAAAATTAAAATAAAGAACACATCCCTTTGGAATGTGTTCTTTAT
>JAKFDP010000033.1:0-6387 GCA_036676095.1 Anaerobacillus sp.
CTCGGCAATATCTAATTCACGAGCAACTTCCGCAATTTTCTTTCCATCTTCTTTAACCATACGAACTGCTTCAAATTTAAATTCTTTATCAAATGATTTTCTCATCTTGGCCACTCCCAGTAATTGTTAGTTATAATTATACTTGATTTTCCCCCAATTTACCGTGTCCACTTTTTAGTCTAGCATCATTATTTGATTGATTCACTTGTGATAATGGCTTGTTTTTATATATTTAGAATTTCTAGAGTACATAAAGACCTAAAAACATTTTATAAGAAAAGTATTTTAAAAGTATGGTTGTATGGATTTTTAGCAGATTTTATTGGTGCACTGATTATATTAATATTTCCGACGGGATCTTCCAACGAATTGTCAACGGCTGTAAGTTATGATCCATTTAGCCATCCACTTGCAGTGATTATCATTCTAACCTCAATGCTTGTAGCATCGATTTTTATTTTAATTTTTAATTATAAAATTGTGTTTAAATCTGTTATTGAAGAGAAACGTTTAAGGTTTAAAATTTCACTTACAATTGCAATCATCACTACACCATGGACATTTTTATTGCCAACAAAGTGGTTTTATTAAAAATGAAAACTGTGCACAAAATTTTAATAAAATAAAAAGCCCCCTGAAATGGGAGCTAATCTTAAATTAAAATAACCCTGCTTAATGGGAGAGCTAAGGGGGAGTGGGTTCTTCTGTTTAATATTTTTGCATTAATATTTCTTAGTCGTGATACTACACATACTCCATTAGTTTCTTGAGCAGTACCACCTATTATTTTTGCTAATCGTTTACAAGCTGATGTCATTTTTTCACCTCCTTACATTTATTAATAATCTATGTAAGAAGGTATAGGCTTTTTTAATTAAAAAACTATCTTTTCAAGAATGTATTAACACCCGTGAAATAACAAGCTTTATTGCGCAGTTGACTTATACTGCGCAGCAGAGATCTTCATTTTTAGAGGACATTGTGAATAAATGTACTTAAGCTAACGCTTGGGGTTAGCTTAAGAAATATTATTATATATAAGCATAATTTGTTAAGAAAATCTTCTTATATTCTTCGTTAGAAATGAATTAAATATAAGCATGATTGGTGAGACGTATTTTCCTTTAGGAGAAATTATTGAAAATTCCCTTTTGCACTTATCAGTAAGGGGAATTTTATATAAAAGATTATGCTTCAATTCTACACGAACTGTTGTAGAGGAAAGAAATCCAATTCCACTATTATTTAAAATAGCCTGTTTTATCGCTTCATTTGTATTTAATTCAAATATATTTGGAGAGAAATCAAGTATGTTCGATTGTTGTTCAATACATTCCCTAGTGTGTGAGCCACTTTCTCGTAAAAGAAGAGTTTCGTTTTTTAGCTCAGTTATTGAATGTATATTTTTAAACTTTTCTTTTTGTTCCATTGAACAATAGGCATTAATGTGATCTTGCAAAAATGGTTGGAAGTTGAATTTCGGGTCATAAAATCTTTTTGCAACGATCGCAATATCAATTTTATTATCCATTAGTTCTTCAATAATCGTTGATGTGTTATGAATCATAAGCTTAACTTTTATATTTGGGTATTTTTTTTGAAAGTCAATAACTAGATTCGTAATGATATAAGTACCAATTGTAGTTCCGCATCCTACATTAAGCTCACCAATTTCTAGGTTCGTAAGTGAAGATAGTGCTTTATCTGCCTGATCTGTTAATGAGATAATCTGAATGGCATACTTAAGCAGTTGTCTCCCTGCATCTGTTAATTCAACCTTTTTCTTCGTACGATAAAACAAAGGCAATTTATAATAGTTTTCTAAAGCTTCGATTTGCCTTGAAACAGCAGGTTGACTTAAGGAAAGTTCTTCTGCAGCTTTGGTAAAATTCAGGTGTGTAGCAACAGCATAGAAGGTTTTTAGTTGATGAAATTCCAAAGCTATTCACCTCACATAATAAAAATGATAAACTTATTCATAGTCAGGAGAGAAAGGAGGAACTCGTATGAAACCTCATATCTCATTAACTTCATATTCAACTGGTTCGGGCTGAGCTAGTAAAGTTAGGTCATTAGACCTTACGCAAGTTTTGCGTAATATACCTGTTTCGCCTGATAAAAAATTAATAGCTGGAATTGGAGAAGATGCTATCGGGTACTTGTGGCAAAACGAGATAATGGTGCAATCTGTTGATATTATTACACCTGTTGTAGATGATCCTTATCAATTTGGTGCAATCGCTTGTGCTAATGCATTAAGTGACATCTATGCAAAAGGGGCAGACCCATTATTTGCTTTAAATATTATCGGCTTTCCTACATCGACACTTCCATTACATTATCTTGAAGAAATGATGAAAGGTGCAGTAGATATAATACACGAAGCAGGTGCAAGTATTGTTGGTGGACATACGATCGATGATACTTGTCCGAAGTATGGTCTTTCCGTTACTGGTAAAATACCAAATGGCGAACGCTTCATAACAAAAAAAGGTGCCCTTGTTGGTGATGCTATCATTTTAACGAAGCCTATTGGAATAGGTGTCTATACAACAGCCATCGACCAAAAGGTTGCAACTAAGGAGCAGCAAGAAATCGTCGTTAATGAAATGTCAAAGTTAAATAAAGACGCTTCCTTGGCTATGAGACAAGTTGAAACACATGCATGTACCGATGTTACTGGTTTTGGTTTACTTGGTCATTTATGTGAAATAGCCGATCATAGTCAAGTATCAATTGAGCTTGATTTGAAAACTATTCCCTATTTGAAGGATGTGTTCTCTTTGATAAAAGAGGGTGCTACATCTGAAGGAATATATAATAATATTTCTACTTATAAAACAAAAGTCCAGTATAAAGAAAACATCACTTCAGAAGAAAAATTATTACTGCATGACCCACAAACATCGGGGGGCTTATTGATTGTTGTTCCACAGGATCAAGTGGATGAGTTACTTACAAAATTATCGGACAAAGAAATATTAGGTTACGTTATCGGTACTGTAACTGAAAAAAACGATATTCAAATTATGACAAAACATACATTTTTGTAAAGCAGCCTATTTTGGTTGCTTTTTTGTTTTCTAATTATGCATTCTCTGCATTATAAGCATAATAATAATGCATTTCACTTATTAAAGAAACAGTCTTACAATTAAATTAGAAAATAAATCACTTAATCGATAAGGGGAGTGCTTAAGATGAAACTTGGGATTATTCTTGAAACAAAGGAAGCTGAAAAGGCTTGGAATGCTTTTCGTTTTGCCAATGCTTGTTTAGGTAGGGGACATGAAGTAAAGCTTTTTTTAATGGGCGAAGCAGTTGAAAGTGAGCAAATCAAACACGAGAAATATAATGTCCCAAAGGAAATGAACAAATTCCTTGAAAGTGAAGGTACATTATTTGCATGTGGTACTTGTATTCAGTCACGAAAACTAGAAGATCAAACGGTTTGTCCAATTTCGACAATGAATGATTGCGTTGAATTAGTAGAATGGGCAGATAAGGTAGTAACATTCTAAGCAATTGCAGGTTAAAATTTATATGAAAAAGGAGTTTAATAATGTCTAGCTCGCATGATTTAGGACAAAGTTATTTAAATTCTCCAGATAAAAAAAGTAGATTATATAAACGTACACTTATCATTGTGAGTATCTCTCAAATTTTTGGTGGAGCAGGATTAGCAGCCGGCATAACAGTAGGTGCCCTTATTGCTCAGCAAATGATGGGAACAGGTGCATTTGCTGGATTGCCGGCTGCACTGTTTACATTAGGTTCAGCAGGTGCTGCTTTTATAGTAGGAAGACTTTCTCAACGATATGGACGACGAATTGGGTTAACTACAGGCTTTTTGGCAGGAGGTATTGGAGCGTTTGGAGTTGTGCTTGCAGCGATTACAAATAGTATATTACTTTTATTTGTTGCTCTGCTTATATATGGTGCTGGTACAGCAACAAATCTGCAAACACGTTATGCTGGAACAGATTTGGCTAATAAGAACCAACGCGGAACTGCTATCAGTATTGCAATGGTTTCAGCAACCTTTGGGGCTTTTGCTGGACCCAACTTAGTGAGTGTAATGGGGAGCTTTGCTCTTTCTTTCGGTATTCCGGAGCTGGCTGGTGCTTTCATATTGTCTGGAAGTGCGTTTATCATAGCCGGTTTAGTTATTTTTCTTATGCTTCGCCCTGATCCCTTTTTAATTGTTAAAATGATGAACGATACGACAAATAAGAACGAGGAATCTAAAAGTGAGGTTCGTCAAGAAAATAATAAAAAGAGCATTTCGGTCGGTGCATTCATCATGATCCTAAGTCAAATGGTGATGATTGCGATTATGACAATGACCCCAGTACACATGGAGCATCATGGTCATGGACTCAGTGAAATCGGACTTGTAATTGGAATTCATATCGGTGCAATGTACCTTCCTTCACTTGTTACAGGTATTCTAGTTGATAAGATTGGTCGAACAAATATGGCAATTGCTTCTGGGGTAACCTTACTACTTTCAGGTGTAATAGCAGCAATGTCTTCAGGTGATTCTATAATCTCCTTGATTATTGCTCTTGCATTACTAGGAATCGGATGGAATTTTGGATTGATAAGTGGTACAGCTCTTATTGTAGATTCAACCGAACCCACTACACGTGCCAAAACGCAAGGAACAGTCGATGTCTTTATTGCATTAGCTGGTGCGTCAGGTGGAGCGCTTTCTGGAATGGTAGTTGCTGGTTCAAGTTACGCAATATTATCATTTTCTGGAGGATTCTTGTCCTTATTACTCATTCCGGTTATGATTTGGTTTCATCGAAAAAAGAATGTGGTAAAACCTTTGATGTAAATATAAATTCCCAAAAGGGCTGTTAATGGATGGGGGAGATTAAATGTCTTTATTTGATGATACGGCTAAAGATTATGATTCATGGTGTAAAACTCCGATTGGATCTTATGTAGATACACTTGAAAAACAATTAATAGATGAGGTTGCTGAACCAAAAACAGGAGAAATAGCAATTGACCTGGGGTGTGGTACTGGTATCTTTTCTATATGGTTAGCTGAAAAAGGCTTATCAGTTACAGGGGTAGATATTGCAAGTGAAATGTTAAAAGTAGCTGAATATAAAAGTATTCAAAATCGTTCGGCAATCCATTTTAAAAAAGCAGATTTACACAAACCCCCATTTAAAGATCAATCATTTGACTTAGCAGTTTGTAATATTGCCCTTGAGTTTGTATCTTCCCCTGAATTAGTAGTAGCTGAAGGCTTAAGAGTATTAAAAAAAGGGGGAAGACTGGTTGTTGGCATGATTGGTAAACAAAGTGAATGGGCGAGAATGTATGGAGCACGAGCAAAACAGAAGAAAGATAGTGTTTTTGCAAATGCCCGATTCTTTTCAAGTAAAGAAATTAAACAACTCTATTCAACAAAGCCTTCATTTTTGCGATTTGGTTTGTATATAACACCAGCAAATTATAAAAGTGACCAAAGTGCAGTTCAAATTGAAAAGAAATTTAGAAGTAATAATGAAGAAATAGGTGCAGGTTACATTGTGTCTAGGTGGGATAAAAATTAACTTTAAAAAGCAATTAAGAAGGCTTTATTATTATTTAAATTGTAAAGAGGTTCTTGAAATAAAAGGATGTGATGCTTTGAGAGTATCTCATCCTTCGTTTTATTGTTTTTAGAAGTGTTATGTGAAGTATTTCACTTAGTTAAATGGGGCTTATTTTGAAGAAAAAAGTAGTCATTTACTGCACAGTTCAACTATACTGGTAATAGAATAACCAACTAAGAGGGACGATTGCATTCGAAGTGATCGTCTTTCTTAGTTGACTGATACTGCGCAGCAAGCAATTTTAAACTAGTAAGGATTAGCTATATTTTTTGCAATTCAAGTTAGAAGTATTTTCTATATAAAATTCTTGTCTCAACTTTCCACTCAACTTGCATAGATACGAGTAGTTCTATTCTTTTTATGACCAAATTCGTTATTTTCTGGTATTATTTCTTTAAGAAGACCCATAAGATTGTGAAGTATTTCACTTAAACTAACGGTTAGATTAATAAAAGAAGAACAAGAAGTTATCGGTATTTATAAGCAACTTGTTCTTTTCTCACTATTTTGTTGATTAATAATGTATCAAACAAGATGTAAATGTGAATATAAAAATGTACATTTTCGCTTGCATAAGGATGTACATTTTTGATTTTGTTACATTTAATAGCAATATTTAGATAATTATTACAACTTGACATGGAGCCTCTACAGGCATGACTATACTGCTAAAAAACCAGGCGTATTAAGGGCTGGTTAGCCAATCAAGGCTTTCATGCCCGCCACTCCAAGTAAAGTTATAATAAGCCAAGTGTCAAAAATGTACATG
>JAKFDP010000034.1:0-2096 GCA_036676095.1 Anaerobacillus sp.
CACGTGTTACTCACCCGTCCGCCGCTAAGATTTAAAAGCAAGCTTTTAAATCTCCGCTCGACTTGCATGTATTAGGCACGCCGCCAGCGTTCGTCCTGAGCCAGGATCAAACTCTCCATAAAAGTGTTTGATAAAGCTCATAATTAAAATTCATTGACGAGATATTTTCTATCTCTTTAATTCGCTTGGCTGTGTGTTCAGTTTTCAAAGAACGAAACATTAACATAATAACGTCGTTTTTCAGCGACAAGATTTATCATACCATAACAACAAATCTTTTGCAATATATTTTTTAATATATTTTTTAATGCCATCGCTTTCGTCGACCAGAATTAAATCTTATCACATATTCACTTAGTAAGTCAATAGGTTAAATGAAATCTTTTTTAATCTGAATGACTGTCTTGCGACAGAATTTAATAATACTATGAAAGTAATGAAATTGCAATACTAAATTTAATTTTTTTATGTATTTTGCCTACACCGAAAGTTTTACCCCCTATCTGACCTAATAACAATGAAAGTATCTTTTTCAACTTGTTTGCAAACCACTTGTAATCTCTGGCACATAACAATTGACATGAAAACGGGCAATCCGTTCTCAATATCTAATTCGAAAATTTTAGTATATAAAAGGACATTACATATTTTATATGAATAATATGTAATGTCCTTTATTCTTCAACTAAGTGCTCGCTAGTTTGAGTGAATACTTCCCATTATTATAAAAAAAGCGTTTCTTTTTTGAAGAATCTAAATTAAATTTATTAGATCAGAACATTTATACTGTCTTGGGATTTAACATTATAAGAATGGCTGACACAAGGTAAAAACATGCAGGAAGTAGTAATAATTTGAAAATACTTGGAGTTAAAAACATATATATACTATAGGGTAAAGTCCAAACAGATGAAATAAACAACCAGGATGCTTTGGTTTTTACGGAACCAATTATTACAATTAGTGCTGGTGCAATAAACATTAGTGTGACAATCATTGCTGTCGGAACGGTAGTGGTATTTCCATTATATGGATTGAAGATTAAAAAGATTACTGAAAGTATTATCCACTAATAACACCAATTACAGCGATTATTCTTGATGTTTCTCTCATAACGTCACCTCATTAAATCAAAATTATCATAAGCTTGAAAATCAGTCAAAAAATTTTATAATTAGGGAGAATGTTGTTTAAACAAAACTCCCTTATACTACAAAAAGATTGCCTCACTGTTCCTAGTCTTGTAACGTAGTTGTTACATTAATTACTTACATATGTTATTAATTTTTCTTAAACGACCACCTGCTAAAGCAGGTGGATTTAGACATAAATGCCCACGACTAAAAGTCGTCCTTCAAGACTAAATTCTTCTGAAGGATAGTAAGCTTAATCATACTAAATTTGACTGAAACTCATTCTTCTATCTTGAATATATCGTTCTTTTCTTTATTTGACTGGTTGGCAATATAATTTTTAATTATTTCTTCAGTCACATTTCCAACAGAGGCACAAAAATAGTCTCTTGCCCATAAGTGCTGTCCCCAGTACTTTTTCTTGAGCTCTGGAAATTCCTCTTGCAACAATCTTGATGACTGACGTTTTAAGTACTGTAATATTTTACTTGGAGCTATGCTTGGTGCGCATGACAACAACAAATGTATATGCTCTTTTCCGATACTTCCTTGGAGAATTGTAACTTCTCTTGCTTCACATCTCTGTCGGATAAGCTCTCTGGCTCTAATTGCAATCGGACCATAAAGAACTTTATATCTATATTTAGTCACCCATATGACATGATATTTAATGTCATAGACTGCATGACTATTTTTTTATATCCGTCCATACTTTCACCTCACATGTAAGTATGTCCAGATAAATATAAGGCTAAAAGCTGATACCTTCTAAAGACGGTGGAGTAAGACCACGCATTTTTTTATTTTCGGTATTTATTACACTAACTTAAATGCACTAAATAAAGAACACATCCCATTGGAATGTGTTCTTTAATTTAGCCTAGCAACGTCCTACTCTCACAGGGGGAAACCCCCAACTACCATCGGCGCAGAAGAGCTTAACGATCGTGTTCGGCATGGGAA
>JAKFDP010000035.1:0-74543 GCA_036676095.1 Anaerobacillus sp.
GGTAATAGAGTGTTTATTGATCAAATGAGAATAAGGGAATCCATTGCAGAAAAAGTGGAAAAACAGGGTCTAAAATATTTTGAAGAGAAAATGGTCATTCAATTAAGAAATCCAAAATAAACATGAGAAGCTATGAAAAATATTGTTCAAAAAGTCACTAAATTCTTCAAATCAATCTTTGGTAGATGAGGTGCTAGCTACAGATGATTAATACAAAACCAACGCCGAAACATATTGAAAGCATAAAGAAATATAAAAAAATTCTTGAAAAATGGGATATGTGGGATTTTGCGTATTATGATGGATCGGAATATTATTTCTTAAATCAATACATATCTTATATAAAAAGGATAAGTGGATACCTTATTTTAAATAGCCAGGGAAACGCTATCCCTTTCTCACAAGCTAAGGAGTATTTTAGGTATTTAATCAATTATAATACGATGCTAGCTCAGACTATATCAGATATCTTGCCTCAAATGAAAAAAAATATGTCACCTTTTCAAGAAAGAGTTCAATTACTAATCAAATATCGAGAAGCTTTTAATAGCCTGACATCAGTGGAAGCGGAATCGGCAGCTCGAATCATAAATGAAACTAATAAAACGCTTGAAATGCCAAATCTCCTAAATGATATCTATTATACTATAGGAACTTACCAGCAGCAGATTACGATGGAAAAAGGATATTTTGACCTAGAACTGTTAAAAAAGATCAGGAGTACATTCAATCAATATAGAGAAGTAATGTACAAATATGGCATGAGGGAAAGATCGCTCAATAAAGATTATGACATAGTAGTCAATTCTCTAAAAAACCTAAAAGGAAAGATACCAGCAAAAGATCGAAGAAATATCAAGATTTTATTAGTGTCTGCTAAACAATCCAATCAAGGCGCTTTAGAGAAATCCATGAGGGAATTTGAGCAGGACGATAATGGAAATAAAGTGTTTATTGATCAAACGAGACTAAAAGAATCCCTTGCAGAAAAATTTAAAAAAGATGGTCTAAAATATTTTGAAGAGAAAATGGTCATTAAATTAAGAAATCCAAAATAAACAGGAGAAGCCATGAAAAATATTGTTGCAGAATCATTCAGTGTATATTTTAAGGAAATCACAAAAATATTATTGCTATCGATAGTAACGTATGTTCCATTGCTTTTGATTCATGCATTTATAGTCAATTATATTTATCTTGAAACTCAATTTACTGAATATCCGGGATTAATAGGAGATGCAGCAAATGGAATATTTATGTTATTGTTTTTAACTATTGCACAACTTCCATTCATTAAGTTCACTTTGCTTGAAATGGAAGGAGAAGATGATCCGCTGAAAAGATCTCTTTCATTTTCGCTCGATAAAGCGATACCGATATACTTATATGGGTGCATATATGCATGGCTCGTTTTTTTAGGCGGACTCTTACTTGTCATCCCAGGGCTGATTATTCTTCTTCTTTTCTATTTTGTACCGTTTTTTATCGCTGACAATGCGAAAAGTTTTAAAGTGGCTATCAAAAAGTCAGCAAGATTTTTTACAAAGAATTGGTTAAAAGCTATTCTTGTTATCATTTTACTAACAATTATCCAATTATTATTTGAAAACATACTGCTTTTCCTTATGTCGTTTTACACAAATACTTATTTTACTTTACTCATAACGAAGATCATTTTCTTGGCGCTTTTGTTACCTCTCCAAACAATTATTATGACAAATGCTTTTAACAAATGGAAGGTAATGCCTGTTCAGTCAAGAAATTCGATGAAGCCATATCTAAAGCCATAAGGATGTCATCTTATGGCTTTTTTATGAATTATGGCTAAAAAAATTCCCTAGTGATAACTATACTCTATTAGACTATGAGTCTGTTTAATTATTTAATGGTCATGGGTTTTACTAAAAGACAGCATTAAGAAACTCACATGATTTAACACTCACACCCCTGAATGAAAGTAGCATATTCAATTTTATTTTCACAGAAAAAAGGTTTGATTCTTGGGGTAAAAAGATATAAATATAAGCATTTAATTGGTTTCGTGTTTCGCCCCACTTTAATAAAATCATTAATAGAAATTAATAATTTTTGTAAATAAGATAGAATTAAGAGGAGGTTTATCTAAGGTGGAAGTTTTTGTGGACTTTTTTATTTTATCGTGTGTTGCTTTTATTGCAATTATGATAAATTGGAAAAAATCAACTTACGGTAATCGTAAGAGAAGAAAAAGAGATTATAATAGTGATCATTTCTCAGTAGGTGATGATGATAACGACTATGACGATGATAATAATGACGATTGCGGAGGAGATAGCGGAGATAGTTGTGGAGGAGACGACTAATAATAAAAGCTTCCTTATCAACTAATATAGCTACCGGTTTAGTATCTTGTAGCCAAGGGATCGGTCAGTCTATTAGAGAAGATATTGCAATAATGTTCGGACAATTCCATCTACAAAAAGCAACTTTAGGTGCAAAAGTTTTAAGACTAAGTAAAGAAAAAGGGTGGCTAATCCCCCCACCACAACTAGCCATTCAATATTGGATTGTTTCCTGTAATAGGAGCCACAATGGTTTATTTGATAAGGAAATCTAAATTACATCCTTCTTTTTGGTATATCCTTTTCTCATTATTAACAACTGCTTGTTTAATAAAAGGTTATCGGACATACATTCCGTTATTTGTTGAAAATACAGTATTTTCAGTGTGTTTGTGGACACCAGATCCGTTATTTGCTGAAATTAACAACAAAATTACCTCTTTGGAACTAAATAAAGGAACCAGTGTCCGTTAAATCTAAAAAAATGAGTTTTTTCGCAAAATAACGGATCTACGGTCCGTATAAACTACTAACTTAGGAAGTGGTCTAAAGTAGTTAATAATTTAATTAGTTTAATAAAGTTTCTAAAGAGATTATTGCTAAATATCCTTTATCTGGAATACAATTAAAACTAATAGGTCCTAACAGAAGAAATAATTGTATAAATCTTAACTATTAAAAGGTGTCAGGGGGAAAACTTATGAAAGCAATTATTTGCCAAAAATATGGTTCGCCCGATGTTCTTCAACTTCAAGAAATTGAAAAACCAGTGCCAAAGGACAATGAGATATTGGTAAAAATTTATGCGACAGCAGTAAATTCTGCTGACTGGCGGTTACGAAAACCTGATCCAATTGCCGTAAGGTTATTCTTTGGTTTTACAAAACCTAAAATAGCTATTCTAGGCGGTGTCCTTGCGGGTGAAGTTGAAGCTGTTGGCAAAGCGGTAACACGGTTTAAACAAGGTGATCAAATTTATGGAGCGACTGGTATGAGCCTTGGTTGCTATGCTGAGTACAAATGTTTGCCTGAAGATGCTCCTATAGCATTAAAACCACAAAATATGAGCTTTGAAGCAGCAGCCGCTATTCCTTTTGGCGGAATGACAGCATTACATTTTCTTCGAAAGGCAAATATTCAAAGGGGACAAAAGGTTCTTATCTATGGAGCTTCCGGAGCAGTAGGAACAGCTGCTGTCCAGCTTGCCAAATACTATGGAGCAGAAGTGACCGGTGTATGCAGTAACTCCAATGTAGAAATGGTAAAGTCTTTGGGGGCAGATATGGTAATAGATTACACCAAAAATGATTTTACGAAAACCAGTGAGAAGTATGATGTTATTTTTGACACGGTAGGTAAGACTTCCTTTTTCCGTACGAAAAGCTTGCTAAACAAAAATGGATTTTTCCTGTTATGTTCGGCTGGCGTTGCCCATTCATTACTAGGCGCTGGAACGTCATTGCTAGGCACCACGAAGGCCATATTAGGAGTCGCACAAGAAAAATCTGAAGATCTAGTCTTCCTAAAAGAACTTATTGAGGCGGGGAATTATACATCTGTTATTGACCAAACGTATCCGTTGGCCCAAGTTCCTGAAGCACACCGGTACGCTGAAAAAGGGCATAAAAAGGGCAATGTGGTTATTACTGTGGAACATAAAAGTTGATAAGTATTCCTTGTTGTTTTAGTTAAAATAACGTAAAATAGGTAATATATTGTAAGTTTTTTATTAACATTATCAGTTTAAAAATTTAAATTAACAAGTTTGATAGGGTGTGAAAAGATGAAAAAGTATAGAAGAAGAAATACACCGGCATTTACGTTTTTAGCATATTTTACATTCATAGCGGGTGTAGCGCTATTTGCTATAGGTTTATGGAATGCTGATATGATGTTAAATGAAAAAGGATATTATATAGCAGTTATGCTTTTAGTTGCTGTGGGGGCAATATTAACTCAAAAAGTTGTTCGAGATAATGCAGAAGATGATGCTATTATTGCAGAAGAGGAACACACTCAGATGAAGCATCAATTAAGTGAAAAAGAGCGTTAAGTAAAAGAAAACAAAGTAAAAAGCAATTGCTGGTCAGAGGCAATTGTTTTTTTATTAAATAAAAATCTAACAACTTACAGTATATGTTTATTAATCGGAGGTACTAATAATTAGGGAGTGGTTGACATTGGAAATGTATTTAGAGAAAATGTATTTAAATATTTGGGGAAATTGAGTATGTTTTCAATTTGAAGGAATTTATATTAAAACTGTTAGAAGTTGATATTTTTAGTTCAAATGAGTTGCCTTTATAACTCATTTTGCTAGCAAGGGAAGAAGGATTGATCATGGATATTATATTTTGGATAATTATTATAGCATGTTTTATATTCAGTTTTGTGGGACTTGTATATCCAATTATTCCGTCAGTTTTGTTAATTTGGGTCGGAATCCTACTATATCACTTTGGAATTACTCCAAATGAACTTTCTTGGATTTCGTGGAGCATATTTCTTATTTTTACAATATTATTATTTTTGGCGGATTATTTAGTCAATCTTCATTTTGTCGATAAAGCAGGTGGTTCGAAATGGGGGATGAGAGCAGCGACGATTGGCTTGATTGTTGGTAGTTTTGTCATTCCACCTTTTGGTGTCATCATTGTCCCTTTTTCATTAGTATTACTCGCTGAAATCGTGCAAAAGAAAACTTTTCAAGAATCCTTTAAAGTGGCTTTTGCGACTTTAATTGCCTTTTTGAGCGGGACGTTTGCAAAAGCAATCATTCAGCTTATTATGATCATTGTTTTTGTAATTGATATTATTTTTTAATGATGAGCAATTTTTTTCGTTACATGTAACGTTTTCTTAAAATTAATGATGAAGTCAGCCAAATTTTAAACTTTCTCGAATATTAAAGGGCCAAGACAGAAAAAATACTTTATACTATTATAAAGTATTTTTTTGAAAAGATAAGGGGGAATTAAAGTGCAAATTTCAAACCGTGCAATTGAACAAATTAATAAATTGTATTCTGTAACGAATGCTTCAAGTATACGTGTTTATGTAGCAAGTCGTGGGTGTAGCGGTCCACAATTAGGGATGGTTCTAGAAGGACCTAAAGATGATGATGTTGTAAAAGAAGTTAGTGGGATTAAAGTTGCCTTCGATATAAACGTAGTAAATTATGCCGAGCGTGTGAACCTAGATTTTGAAAATGGTCGGTTTGTATTTTTAAACGAAAAAAAGTAAGTGTTAAAGCAAACACAGGAACGTAAGCACCTGTTTAAAAAGTAGATGCTTACGTTCCTTGGCGTTTTCGTTGATTATTTATTTTCTTTGTTTGCTGACTTTGCATCGTTAATGTATTGTTATTCCAATTATTTTTCTGATTATTTTTGTTTTGGTTTGCCTTTTTATTGGCAAGCTGTTGTTTTATAGCCTCTTGTAATGATATTTTCTTCTTTTCAGTTTGTTCAGACATTTGTTGTTTTCCTCCATCTATAAAATAAGTATAAGCCTTTTAATTATATAATCTCAATTGTTATCTTATCAATTATGCATTATTACCAAAACAGGTTCAAGTTTTTTCTATGTGCACTTAAACGCAACAATTATTTTGGAATGGCAATCGGAATACTCTCTCCGCCGTTTCCATAATACTCCGGAACTTCTCCAGGAATAAAAACCATACCTATTGGAATAGTGGTTGATACCCATTCAGTACTTATGGCAAAAGGAATAATTACTTTTGCTTGAGCATGTAAATCAAGAGACAAGCGAATCCAAGTATTATTTATTCCTATACGTTCGATCTTCTCATTTAGATCGATATCGACATCGCCAATTGCTGTGAATTTCACCGGAATTTCAGGCCCGAAATTTGCCAGTAAAGAATTTCCTGTAGCCTGCCCTAATGGAATTTTATATATAATATCGCCTGACGCATTACTATCAACTTCAGCTAATTGCTCTTCGGTTAAACCTAACTCGTGTAATTTCCCCTCTTCCATTTTTTTCATATAATGTTGGGCACTACTAACCACACTTACCTCTACTTGTTTATAAACATCCGCATCAAACCCTAAAGAAACAATCTTTCCATTTGCATCTTTATCTACAGTAATGATCTTATTTGAATCAATATCTTTAAGGGAACGTTCTACGGCATAATTAATGACTGAAGTGGCAATTTTCTGGGTCTCTAACTTGGCAATTTCAATTAATGTCGGTTTAATGCCACGCTCAACGAGCCAAATACCTTGGAACGTAAGAATTAGGTACAGTACTAAGGATATCAATAGCACATAGCGAAACGGAATAGGTCCTTTTCTACGTCTAAAGTAAATTTTTTTTCTCCGAAGCAAGCCTCCACCCCCTTTGTATAGTTTATACGGAAGAGGACAATTCAAGAACTTGAGAAAAGTTACTAAGAGTTTATTTGTTTTTTGTGTATCGTCTTTGGAGTTCTTGTCCATTGGAAACAAGGAACGGCGAGCTATACGTAAATACTATTTTTGTTCTTTGATTTTAATATTAAATCCCAAAATTTAAATTCGATACACTAACACTGATGGTATTCTATAAAGAAAGTACTTAACATATTTTTCGGAATATATTTTTGAATTTTATTGGTAAGAAATCGAACGAAATTTCGATTTCTTACCAATATGAAGTATAAAAAGAAAAGGAGGCTTGCCTATGGAAGAAAACGATATAAATCAACTGATTGACCTAGTATTGTCAAGAAATAAACAGGCGTTTGGTGAACTTTATGAAAGAACTATTCATGATGTTTATACAACCATTCATTTTTTATACGTTAAGAAAGCATAAATTTTTAGCATAGATGTTAATTCGACGTAGCGAAAAATTTTAGGTCCTAAGTATAAGTGCAACTAAGGCTCAGCCGGCGCCCAAGGGCTTGGCTTTGCCAAGTTTTCTTTACTAGATGACAAAAGAGATGTAGATGATATTGTTCAAGAAACGTATCTTCAAGTTTATAAAAGTCTTAAAAAGTTCGATCAAACGAAACCTTTTAAGCCTTGGATTACTGGAATTGCAATTAAACAAATTCAATCTTATCGCAGAAAAAGGTGGATGGGCCTTAGGATACTGAAAAAAGTTGAAAGAATTGAAGCAATAAATGTCATAGATGAGACAGATGAACTAATTGATAAACTTTCAAACAAAAAAATAGCTGAGCTTGTAAATTTGTTACCGTATAAACTTAAACAGGTGATTATTCTACGTTATTTAAACGAATATTCTCAAGAAGAGGTTGCTAAAATTTTGAATATTCCACTCGGTACTGTGAAGTCAAGAATTAACGCAGCTTTAACAAAATTACGGCAAAAAGGTCACAGTGATCAATATTTTTTTGAGGAAGTGAGGAATGTACAATGAGTTTTGAAATGAGATTAAAACGATCTTTAAAAGAAAAAAGCAAGGAAGTAGTCCCTCCTCAAGAGCTGAAACAAAAAGTATTGAATAAAATTGAATTGAGTAGTGGGTTAAATAAAATAAAAAAACGCATAGTAGCGGGTTTGATCACAGTTCTCTTACTTATCCCAACTAGTGCAATTGCCTACCAAGCTTATTTAGCTGACGATTTATATGGATCATTCGAAAATGTAAAAAAACACTTTGCTGCAGCAACAATAGACGGTTACATGTTATTGAATGCTAAATTATTACAAGCCAAAGGTGAACTTGGAAAAGAAGATTATGAACACTTTAAAGAGCAATTAAAAATAATAACAGGTGCAAAAATAGAGTACGGAGATCAATATGGAAATATCGACTATGACTTGGTTCCGCAAGACAAGGTTGAGGAAATAAAAAATGCAATGATGGTTGTACAACCGTATTTTGATCAATTAAATGGTTATGCATCTAGTAAAGACATTTTATCTGCTGAAGAATATAAATTATATATTGAAGCGCTCATGACGTATGAAAAAATACTTGTACAAAGCGAGATCAATCCTAGTAAAAGATTTGAAAATACGGATATTAAACCTGAATTGCTAGATCAGTTTCAAAATTCGAAAGGTATAATGGAAGATGTAAATAATAAGGTTATGAAAAATGGGAAGTAACAAACCTTTCACTATACCTAATTTCTCAATAGACAATTCAACATATTGAAGTGAATAATGGAGTAGAACTTCATCTACCAAAAGAAAAGGGAGATTATTTAATTGTCGTTTTAGGACAGTGGGATGATGTGAGAGTATTCTTATTTATTTGGAGCCAAAGTTATAGATTGATAAAGGAAAAATAATAAAATACATCGACACCATTAATAAAGTAGTCAATTTAGAGTGAATGGAAAAGAGTACAGGTTTACGGAATACTCTATCCACTATTAGACTCATCTTTCAGACAACTAGAAAGATTTAATGAAAAATCAATTTATTTTTATGGAAATAAATTGATTTGAAGGATTTTTTATACATTTAATAGAATAAAGCATATTGTTAGTTTAGGTTGAGATCAGAAAGGTGAGAAGAGAATGGGACAAATAAAAATTTATGGAATTAAGGAAAAGTTAAATCCAATCAAAGCGGCTCTATCAAACATTATTCATTCGTGCATGGTTGAAGCACTGCAATTTCCTGCGGATAAGAAATTTCATCGTTTTTTTCCTATGGATAAAGAAGATTTTTATTTTGCAAATGAAAGAACTGATGCTTATACGATAATTGAAATTAGTATGTTTGAAGGTCGAACAATAGAAGCTAAAAAACAGTTAATCAAGCTAATATTCGAAAAAGTTAATAGCCAATTACAAATTTCCCCTCAAGATATTGAGATCACCATTTCTGAAACACCAAAGTATAACTGGGGAATAAGAGGATTACCTGGTGATGAATTGTCATTGAATTATAAAGTTGATGTATAAATATTAAATCTACTGAGTGCCTAAGAAAGGGGAATAAGGCTATGTATTTTTATCGTCAATTGCAATCAACAGATATTGAAATTATTTGTTCTTTACCTAACAATGAGGATGAGCTTTATTTTATGTTTCCAAAAGCAACATATCCATTAACAATAGAGCAATTTAAGGATGTTCTTAAAGATAGAATCGCGCCTACCGTTATCTTATATGAGGATAAAGTTGTAGCTTATGCTAATTTCTACAATATGGTTGAAGATTCTTGCTGGTTAGGAAATGTAATTGTGTCTTCACATTTTAGAGGTAAGGGTGTTTCACAATTTCTTATAGAAGTAATGGAGAAAATCGCGAATACAGAGTATGGAAAAACAAAACTTAAACTTGTTTGTCATAACACAAATACAAGAGGAATTTTGTTTTACAAAAAACATGGGTACATACCATTTGATATTTCTAAAAGAATGAAACGATCAGGGGAGTATGTTGCCGGTATTCATATGGAGAAAAAACTTGCGCCCTCCGTTACGTAATAATTTACTATTGATTTATCAAGAGTTGAAAGTGAGATTTAAAATAACAATTCAAGAATGTACATATAATTAGTGAATTAGCGATTAATGATTACTATTAATAATCATTAATTATTGGAGGGAAGATCGTTTGAAGTATTGGTTATTCTTTTTTGGTGTTTTAGTAACAATAATATTTGGTGGAGGTTTTCTGATTCGTTTTGTACGAGATGGGGACTTTTATATTGCTGAGTTTATTGGGGGTATTGTTGGTATTATTATTTTAATTATTGGTGTTTTCATAAAGGGGAAGATGCAATCAGATAAATCATTCTTGAAGAAATAAGTGGACTCGCATTAGAATCGTTAATATAACAAAAGTTTTACGCCCGTGATTTCATCTCCCTCAATTCAAATGATCGGGTGTTTCTTTTTGATGCCCATCATTTTTTACTTCTGTAAAAATGTTATCTGCTGTATTTTGTTGCATAATTGATTTTTGAACAGAATAATTAGGCTTCAAGCCTTTCATCATTGATATCAGTGCTTGAATATCTTCCTTTGTTGCATATTGTTTTTCTGGTTTTAGCATATAACCTAATTGGCCATTCGATTCTATCGTCGCCCATTGCAAATCACTAATCTTTTGAATCCCTTGCTGTCGCATCCGTACTTCAAGCATATCGACTGTTAAGCGTAATTTTTTTAAATTTTTTTCATTTATTTGCCCATTTTCAACGACTATTATTGACTTTCCGTAAAAAAAACTTTCCAGTACGTCAAACTTCATTACGCTATATTCAATTAAAATAAGCGCAAGTACAAGCAACAAAGTAATTACCATCGTAATCCAAATGTTTCTGTCGCCCACAGGCTGAATAATTAATGAACCAACCGCAATCATCATAACAGTTTGGGCAACTGTTAGTTGTGAAATTGATTTTCTTCCAGCCAAGCGTAAAATAAGTACTCCACCAAAAACGATCACGATAGCTTTCCAAATGAAATGTAAATTCAAGTCCGTTCCTCCTTAATAAGCTCACAATATATATTCTTCAAATTAATCCAAATTATTCTCTAACATAGAGTACTTGTTGCTATGACCAAGGGATGCACATCCTCTTTCACCTTCCATGTTGCACTTTTGAATATAAAATGGTTGGTTTTCCAATTTTGCATTATTTCTAAAATTATCCCTAGGGTTTTCCGTTTTCAGACAACAAAGTAATGTCACACAATTGTAACAGCAGACATTGCTGCCATTCACAATAATACTATTGCGTGCTATAATGATAAAAATTTGACAATTTTCGATAATTATAAACATTTTTCGATAATTATTTATATTTTTTTAGGATGAGGGGAAATTTATGAGAAATAATGGAAAAGAATTAACCGATTTAAGCAACATTAAATTACAAGATGTTATTGATCTTGAATTTTTACAAAAGTTTCAGGATGATTTTGCGACTGCTATTGGTTTAGCAAGTGTTACAGTTGATAAGGAAGGAACACCTGTAACAGAGCCTAGTAGGTATACTCGCTTCTGTAATTATGTTCATTCTACGGAAACAGGGGACAACAGATGTGCAGAATCTCATCGTAAAGGTGGTGAGGATGCTGTTCGTTTGGGTAAACCTGTTGCTTATGAATGTCATGCAGGATTAATTGATTTTGCAGCACCTATCATGCTTGAAGGGCAGATAATTGGTACGATTTTAGGAGGACAAGTATTAGAAACTTTTCAAGGGGAAGAAAAATATATGCGAATTGCCTCTGAAATCGGTGTAGAAGAGACGGACTTTGTCATGGCTGCTAAGGAAATAAGGAAAATGTCAAAAACAGAGATACTTGCAGCTGCGGAAGTATTGTATTATGTCGCTAATAGTATGGCAAAAAATTGGTACCACGAATATAAATTGAAAAATGCTACAGAGGCATTAAATCAAAGTTTAAATAAAATTGCCGCTACGATGCAGCAACTTGCGTCATCAGCGCAAGAAGTAAATAGTACACAAAATAGACTTAATAGAGAAATAGAAAATGTAAATACAATGTCTGAACAAATCAGTGAAGTTCTTGAGTTTATCAGAGAAATTGCAGATGAAACTAGGATGCTCGGCTTAAACGCAGCAATTGAAGCAGCTAGAGCAGGTACTGCTGGACTTGGATTTGGTGTTGTTGCAGATGAAATCCGAAAATTATCTAGCGAATCAAAGCAAACAGTTATTAAAATAAAATCGTATATTGATAATATTCAAGCTTCAGTAAAAAATACTGTAAAAATTGGTAATGACACTGTCACGGTTACAGAGGAACAAGCAGCTGCTGTAGAAGAAGTAACCGCAAGTATTGAAGATATAACTTCTTTAGCAGAAAGTTTAAATGAACTTGCCCATAATAATTAATTAATTAATTTTTAAAGACGAAAGGATCGAAGGTGCTTACATGGCAAGTAAACAATTTATTATATTTCAATTGGATCAACAACACTACGGTATTGAAATAGATTTCGTAAACGGAATAAATAGATTAAGAGATTTTAATATTTCAAGCGTTCCTAATTCTCTTGATTACATTGAGGGAATTATAAATTTAAGAGGGAAAGTTATTCCTCTCTATAACTTAAGAAAACGATTTAAATTTAAAGATAATGCTATTCGTAAAAATGATGAATTACTTATTGCTTTGGTAAATGAGATGAATATTGGTCTAATCACTGATGAAGTTATCGATATCGTTAGATTTGAGGATACTGATATTGAACAAACAAAAGGCCTTTTTTCTCCTAGCTCTACTAATAACTTTATCACTAGTATCGCTAAAAAAGATCAGCAAATGATTATTATTTTAGACGTAGAAAAAATCTTAACTGCTGAAGAACAAGATTTTATTGATCCATTCGTCCAAACAGAAGAAATAGAAGTGGATTAATACATAAATTACATTTATTAACTGAAAGGGCCGGTAAACCAGTATACGTTACTGTTTTATCGGCTTTTTATTTGTTATAATTTAGGGTTTTGTAGCAAGACATTTATACAAGAAAATTGCGCCATTCAAAATGGTAATTCCTCCAAAGGTAACTCCAGCAACTCCAGCCAAAAACTAATAAAAAAATAAAAATGCGCCTTAGCGAAAAATGGTAAAATGGAAGTGACAAAGCAACCAAAAATACCAATTTGCGAGGTGCATTTTCATGGATATGCAGTTAGAACTGCTACCCTACCACTACTATAACACACTCGGTTTTGATGTGGAATGATAAGATTATATTGAAAGCGGCACAAAAAAATTGTGAACTAATAGTTGAAAAAAGCTACAATATTTTAGCTAAACAAAAGGAGTAAGTATGTCTAAGGAACTGAAGAACAACGAAAATATTAATAATAATTTGGGCGCAAATTGTGAAAATTGTTTTGGATTATGTTGTATAGCATTACCTTATGCGAAATCTGCCGATTTTGCCTTTGACAAAAATGGAGGAATTCCCTGTAGAAACTTACAATTAGATTATCGGTGTAGCATTCATAAAAATTTGAGAAATAAAGGCTTTAGAGGCTGTACTGTTTATGAATGCTTTGGAGCAGGACAAAAGGTTTCTCAAGTAACGTACAATGGAATTGATTGGCGAGATCAACCTGCAACAGCTAAAGAGATGTTTGATGTATTTCCAATTATGCAACAACTTCACGAAATGCTTTATTACTTAAATGAAGCTATGAACCTAAAGGAGGCACGCCCGATTTATCATGATTTGCAACAAGCTTTTGATGAAACCGAACAGCTCACCAACCTAAGTCCAAAGTCAATCTTAAATCTTAATGTACCAAGCCATAGAGCAATTGTGAATGATTTACTTTTCGAAACAAGTGAATTATTACGAGCAAAAGTAAAGAACACAAGTATAGAAAGTAAGTTCAAAAAAGGTAGTGACCTTATTGGTGCAAAGTTAAGAGGTGTTAACCTTAGAGGATTCAATTTTAGGGGAGCTTTGCTTATTGCTGCTGATCTGCGAGAATCCGACTTGAGAATGGTTGACTTTATTGGCGCAGACTTAAGGGATGCTGATTTAAGAGGAGCTAATTTACTAGGAAGCATCTTTCTTACCCAAGCCCAAGTAAATTCCGCTAATGGTAATATACATACCAAATTACCACCGGCTTTAAAGATTCCTCAGCATTGGCAATAGATTGTTGGGGTCAATATGATGTTTTGAAGTTCTTTCCATTTAAACTTAAGTGAAAAAACAACACATTTTAACCACTCCTTATGGTAAAATAGTTTGTATTATTTTTTTTATATGAGGAGAATGAAATGAGTAAACGACCTGAGAAATACTGTAAAGAATCACAAGTAGTAAAAACAGCTAGAGTGTTTCCACAAGATACCAATAATCATAATACCCTGTTTGGTGGAAAATTAATGAGTTACATTGATGATATAGCTTCAATTTCAGCGATGAGGCACTCAAGATGTGATACGGTAACAGCTTCAACAGATTCAGTAGATTTCTTGCTACCGATAGGGACAGAAAATTCAGTAACATTGATATCATATGTTTCTTGGACAGGTAATTCATCTATGGAAATATTCGTGAAAATCATTAAAGAGAATTTGAAGACGGGGCAACGCCAGCTAGCAGCTACCGCATTCTTAACTTTTATAGCACTTGATTCAAACGGTAAACCGCAAATGATTCCACAGGTAGTACCAGAAACAGTAGAAGAAAAAATGTTATTTAGTACAGGTGAGCAAAGAAGTATTGAACGAATTAACCGAAAGAAGGAAAGTAAGATGTTAGCAAATGTAATTAGTGAATCTCTTAGTAGTCAACTGCCAACTACCCTAAAGGGATAGTGGCTTGTAAAAGATTTTCTTACAAGTTGGTTGATTAGCCTAAGTGCAACAGAAGTTGTTAGCACTACGTTCATTTAGAATATATAGGCACCGAGGGATGCTCCACAAGTCCCTTGCTCTGCGGGTAGTGACTAAACATCACACTCTAATTAATGTTAAAAAAGATGGCCGTTGGCGTATTCAATTATTTCAAAATACACCAACTCAGTTTCATGGAAGACCTGTGTATGTTTATTATTGCATTTTTTAGTGGTGGTTATAACAAAAAGACGAGAGTTTTATTCATATATCATGGTCAATATGATCGTCATCTTAGTAATGAATACAACACAAAAGTAGATATGTAAAAGGAACTTTACTTTATTTTGAAGTAAAGTTTTTTTCATTTGTTAACAAATGAAAATGAAATTAGTGTTAAAATTGTAATAGTAAGGTTATCAGAATGGTGATATTCCAACTTTTTTCAAAAAAATTTTTAGCTGAGATGTTTATTCGGCTAGTGAAAAATTTTAGCTGTGAAATATACTAAGTCTTCCGAATTAAACCGTGAAGAAAGTTAACTTTTCTAATTTATTTTATGTTTGTTTAGAAGATAATTGAGTATCTCCAATAAAAGGAGGTTATTTATTGAAAAAGTCAATAATAGCACTGATTATTGCTTTAAGTATCTTTATTTCATGTATCTCAATACTCGTATTCTCCTTCAATCAAGGGGTGAAACCAGATAAAGATGAAGAAGAAAAAATAAGAATCCTGGCTGAGCAATATTTAGAAGAGGAATTTAATGATAATTTCGAAATATTTGACGTTTTGTATGATAACATGGGGAACTACTTTTATTTTGATTATGCTGCCAAGATTCGTGATAAGAAAAGTGATATAAAATTCTTAGTTTATTATAACGATGAATCGAAACAAGAATTGGCAATCAATTAAATTCCGTAAGATTAAAAAATGTAAATAATAGAAGGATTTTCATATTTTTTGTTGAATAGTATATTTTGATAAAAATATACTTCGGAGGAATTACTATGAAACAAAAACTTGTTATTTATTTTTTATTATCAATTTTATTATTAGCTTTTCCAATAAATGCAAATGCTAATAATGATTTTAACAATGAACTACAAATTGAGTTAGTTGATATTTATGAGGAAGAAAATGAAATTAAGGTAGAGGTGTATTTTGTAAATGTTAGTAATAGAGAATTGAGAAATATAAATTACTTTGGTATAGATGTATACGATGAAGATGAGAATTACATAGAAACATACGAGTGGGAAAATGATGAAGATTTACAACAAGTCAAATTGCAACCCGGAGAATTTGACTATTGGGAGTTTACATTATCGAAAGAAGATATTAATTTAGAAGAAAATATTTTTGGTTTTAATGCTGAATATGAAGCTATGAATCCAAAGTTTACTACTGGTATTCATGTTGTGATTAATAACGAGAGCTTAAATACAGATGTATCACCTGCTGTTATTAAAGGACGCACACTAGTTCCTCTACGGGCGATATTTGAGCAATTAGGAGCAGATGTAAATTTTAATCAAAAGACAAATACGATAACAGCTGTAAAGGGAGATATTAAAATTACACACAAAATAGGTGAAAATAAACTATATGTTAATGGAGAGAAAGTGTTACTAGATGTCTCATCCCAATCAATACAAAATAGAACGATGGTACCGCTAAGAGCAATTTCTGAAAGTTTTAACTGTTTTGTTACATTTGGAAAAGCAGATAAAGCTATCATTATTTCAGTAATAGAATAAAAAATAAAACTGTATATTTAATATGAAAAGGCGATGGGTAATTCCTATCGCCTTCTTTAGATATATAGTGATCTTAATTGAATAGAGATAAACTAACGTCAGCATTAGTTGAAATTGACGAGTCAACATTACCAGTTGGCTTTGTATGTTCTTTTATGAAGTGTAATTTTTGGAGAATGAACAAGATAAAAATGTAAATAATAGAAGGATTTTCATATTTTTTGTTGAATAGTACATTTGGGTAAAAATAAACTGCGGAGGAATTACTATGAATCGAAAATTTGTTATTTACTTTTTATTATTAATGTTATTATTAGCTTTTCCAATAAATGCAAATGCTGATAATGGTTTTAGCAATGAACTACAAATGGAGTTAGTTGATGTATATGAGGAAGAAAATGAAATTAAGGTAGAGGTATTTTTTGTTAACGTTAGTAATAAAGAACTAAGAAATATAAATTACTTTGGTATGGATGTATACGATGAAAATGAGAATTATATAGAAACATTTGAGTGGGAAAATGATGAGGATTTACAACAAGTCGAATTGCAACCCGGAGAATTTGACTATTGGGAGTTTACATTATACCCAGAAACAAAATATGAAAATTTAGAAGACTATCTTTTTAATTTTGTTGGTAAATATAATGTTACTACGCCAAAATTTTTTAGCGGTGTTCATGTTGTGATTAATAACGAGAGCTTAAATACAGATGTATCACCTGCTGTTATTAAAGGACGGACACTAGTTCCTTTACGGGCGATATTTGAGCAATTAGGAGCAGATGTAAATTTTAATCAAAAAACAAATACGATAACAGCTGTAAAGGGAGATATTAAAATTACACACAAAATAGGTGAAAATAAACTATATGTTAATGGAGAAAAAGTGTTACTAGATGTCTCATCCCAATCAATACAAAATAGAACAATGGTACCGCTAAGAGCAATTTCTGAAAGTTTTGACTGTTTTGTTACATGGGGAAAAGCCGATCAAGCTATCATTATTTCAGTTATAGGATAAAATAATAAAACTGTTTATTTAATATGAAAAAGGCGGTGGGTTAATTTCATCGCCTTCTTACTTAGGACCTAAAATTTTTTGCTACGTCGAATTAACATCTATGCTAAAAATTTATAACCAAGGCTCAGCCGGCGCCCGAAGGCTTAGTAAAGCCCGAGTTTTCTTTAGATATATAGTGATCTTAATTGATTGAGGAGTGGGGAAAATTATATGCCAATAATTACTATCAAATTAGCTAAAGGTAGAACAATGGAGCAAAAACAACGTTTTGTTGAAGTAATCACAAAGGAAGCTGTAAACAGTTTAAACGTAAAAGCTGAATGGGTAACAGTCATATTTGATGAATATGAACGAGAAAATTGGGCTTCTAATGGACAACTTCATTCACTGAAATTCGGCGAAGGCTTCGGTAAGCAAGGAGCAGAGACGGGATGATGCCCGAAATCGGGGAAAATGAGAGAAATCGGTCACCAAAGAAGTATAATAAAGCTCCAAATCGGAAAAAAACGGAAAAAACAGGTATTAAAGAGATCAAATAGAACTCTAAATCGGAAAAAAATAGAAAAAACAAGTGTTAAAGAGGTCAAATAAAGCTCAAAATTGGATGAAAATAGAAAAAGGAAGTTTTAAAGAGGTTGAATAAACCTAAAATGGATAAAATAGGTGAAAGGATCGCGGAAAGTGAACGCATTTTAGGTAATCAATCTAGTAAAATCTGCACCAAACCATCCCATTCATCTCTAGTTTACCTCAACCATCTCAACCACCATCAACTCACCTATTATCTTCACTAAATCCTTTAAACAATAGAAAACTCGCTTTTACAAGAAATTGTAAGCTAGCGGTTGGTTAGCTTACAACTTCCTACATTTCAGGACGTAAGTCCTATAGCTAAGTCTTAGTTTTTCTTATACTATCATCCGAAAAATTTTATATTTTCTGAATAGTCTAATTAAATTAGCTGATTAGTAGTGTAAAAAGTTAGGTTAATAGTACCTTTTAAAAAAATGTCGAATCTTGCATAATTATCTGTGAGAGATATATTATCGTTAATCTATAAAACTAGAAATAAAAGTAGTTAAACGAATGTTATGTATTTAATAGAACAAAAAACCACCATACTACAAGACTAAACTTCTAGGAGGCGAATTTTTTGTATCGAAAATTTCTTTTATCAATAACATTAATTATGTCATTAGTTTTCACAATGTTTTCTTCTCAGGCAGTAGCAGCAACACAAGATGCAATTATTAATACGGCAAATAAATACCTTGGTATACCTTATCAATTTGGTGGAAATACACCAAATGGGTTTGATTGTTCGGGTTTTATTTGGTATGTATTTCGAGAAAATGGGGTTGAACTTCCAAGAACAGCAGATGAACAGTTTCGCTTAGGACAAGCTGTACAAAAGTCCGAATTAAGCAAAGGTGATCTCGTTTTCTTTGAAACATACAAACCTGGACCGTCTCATTCAGGAATGTATTTAGGTAATGGACAATTTATTAGTGCTACTTCATCGCGAGGGATTGCAATTGCTTCAGTAAATGACCCATCCTATTGGGGACCAAGGTATCTAGGAGCACGTAGGGTATTGCAAGGACAACCTGAACAAGTAGTGTTATCAGTATTACCACCAGGTTTATATCATGATGTTTCGAAAGACCATTGGGCTTATAATGAAATTAAAGTATTAGGAGAACAAAAAATGATTAATGGGTTTCCTAATAGCATGTTCTACCCGGAAAATAACCTTACACGCGCTCAAGCTGCCATAATCATCGGAAATGTAAAAGGTCTGACGAATGAAACACAAACAAGTAATTTTTCAGATGTCCCTTCAGATTTTTGGGCTGCCAATGCGATAAGTGCTGCGGTAGAAGCAGGATATTTCATTGGATTTGAAGATGGAACGTTTAAGCCTGATGAGAATCTTACTCGTGAACAGGTAGCTGTACTTTTTACAAGGGTGTTTAATATAGCAGAAGGTGAAATGGTCATTCCATTTAATGATCTTTCTGAATCAGATTGGTCGTACATAGCAATACAGAAATTAGTTAGTAACGGAATAGCCATAGGTTTTGCTGATCATACATATCGTCCTAAAGAAGCTGTCAATCGAGCCCAATTCGTTGTGTTTTTATCTAGGATAATGGATAAATAGATAAAACAATTAGGTTTTAAGCTTCATTGAGGTACAAATAATATTTTTTATTTAATTAAAAAGAGGAGTTTCATAAGTATGGTTAAACGACTTATGGGACTCCTCTTTAATAATTTACGTGATCAGGAAATAATGTAAATTCATTTTTAATTCAGTGAATATCGTTGATTCCGCCCATTTTCCGCACCAAATTTGAGGTTGTGAGAGCATGAATAATTTTATCATTATTCATGCTCAGTTTCTTCGTAGCTATGTAAATTTGAATGTGATGAAGGATCAAATTGTTTGTGTTTAATTGAAAAAGAAAACTGATGTGTGAAATAAAAGGTGAGAAGGATTAAGAGAAAAAGTGGAAAACGTTTAACAAAGAAAAAGTTTTTCCAGCCTTTTTCTTTAATGTTAATTTCATTTTGCATCATTAAAAATAAGATAAACAATACGCCGCCGGAGAAGACGATAATCACATTTACAGCAGTATTTGTTACTTTACTTGAAACCATTACACTTAACATAGCGCCCATCATTCCACCCATTGCACCTGAAAGAAAGCCATCTAAGACAGCCATTATACTAATGGGAAAACCAGCAATTGTTCCCATTAATGCTCCAAATAAAATACTAATGACAGTCACCTCAAAGAAATGATCTGAATTTATCAAAGCTAGTATTGTTCCGAAAGATAAACCAAGCACCATTCCTATTGTCATTGCGATCATCATTCCAGCCATACAAGAAATTTTTTTTCGAAACAAAAAGATAAAACTATATATCCAGCTTATGATTAAAATATAAAGTATTAGTAGAACAACTTGCTCCATCATTTAACACCTCCTTATTTCAATAGCTATGGTTGAGCTAAATAAAAAAGTACAAGTTTTGTTCGTTTTTCTTTCTGATTTCTCCGATGAAACTCACTTAAATTCGAGATTATAAACTAATGTAAAAATGCTGAACAGCAAATAATTTTCAGCATTTTTACAGGTAGATTTTAGAAATCATTAATTTGCTTGTAACTATTTTGCCTTGCCTCATCAGTCTTTTTTCTTTGGTTCCTTGCGGCTAATAAAGTGTGATCTTCATGATGCTGAAATTGGTTACTTTTCGAAACTCCGATTTTCTGAGAGGTATAAATACCCGTATGGCCAGAGAAAAAGTAACTAATCATCGTTGCCATGAACATATAAATAGCCGCATCGGCACCAAATAGTTCAATTCCCATGATAAAACAAGCGATAGGAGTATTTGTAGCCGCAGCGAATACAGCAATAAAGCCTAGAGCTGCAAAAAGTGGAGCAGGGACATCTAAAAATCCTGAAAGAGTATTTCCTAAAGTAGCTCCTACAACGAACAATGGAGTTACTTCCCCACCTTGGAATCCCGCCCCTAACGTAACCGCTGTTAGTAAAGTTTTCAGAAAGAAAGCAACTGGGGAAACTTCGCTTTCAAATGAATCATTGATAAGTGGTAAGCTTAAACCAATATATTCTTTCGTTCCTAATAAACTAACGATAGAAATCACAATCACCCCACCTACGAAACTTCGGGCCATTGGATTAGCAAAAAATTTTGTAAATAACGCTTTACTCCAAAAAGTCATTTGACTAAATAGCATCCCCGCTAAACCAAAAAGAATGGCAGCTAGAATCGTTTTGCCGAATAATAGTGATGTTGTTTCTGGAATAATTCCTATCTCATAATGACTATGGCCAATTCCCCAAGCGTTCGTCACAAAATCTCCAACGATGCTGGCAACAAAAGCTGGGTAAAGTGCTTGATATTTGACCATTCCTAACGCAATAACTTCTAGCCCAAAGAATGTTCCGGCTAATGGTGTCCCAAAAATTGACCCGAATCCGGCACTTATTCCACTTATTAAAATAATTTTTCGATCAACTTGATCTAATTTTAATTTTTTTCCAACGTATTCGGCAAAACTACTACTCATTTGTACGGCAGTGCCTTCTCGACCAGCAGAACCACCAAATAGGTGAGTCATGATCGTACCAAATAAAACGAGGGGGGCCATTCGTAAAGGAATATCCTCTTTTCCTCCGTGAATTTGTTCAAGAATTAGATTATTTCCTTTTCCGGAATTAGAGCCAAATTTTGAATAAACAAAACTGACAATCACTCCGGCAATAGGTAATAAATAAAGAAAATAAGGGTGAGCTAAACGCGTCTCTGTCGCCCAGTGTAAAGAAGTAAGAAAAAGAGCTGAGGCACTTCCAGCTAGCATTCCCACGATACTAGAGATAACGAACCATTTTAGCAGATAGGAAATAGTAGAAAAATGTAGTGAGTTTTTTAGATAGTTTTTCATTTTTTTAACCTCCTAATAAAGAAAAGCGCAGAGCGCCCGCCTAGCGGCGACAAGCAAATGTTCTGGCAGGAAAAAGTGCGCTTTTTCACTTTTTATCTGACAGGTTATTTGACCTCGAGCCGCTGGCGCTCGGAGCTAGACATCATTCCAAATTCAAAAATGTTATATTTTCTTATACTTGGGACTTAAAATTTTTCACCACGTCGAATAGACATCTTTGCTAAAAATTTATATTTTCCTAATGTGAAATAAATAGACTCCTGCCAGCAATTGCTGACGGGAGTCGTTAGCTTTAATCATAAAGCGGTTAATGGTAAACTCCATCACCTATTCGTTTCTTACTGTGTCTATCCCACAACAATTTTTTTGTTAATTGTAGCAGATTTTGTGTGAATTATTCAAAAAAAGTTTGCTAATATTTATCTTTTTATACAAACTTTCTTTATTATTTCTTCATAAATATCCTCTAATGTAGTTAGTGTAAACATTTAAAAGGAGGAAAAAAGAAAATGGGGAAAATAAGGAAAATTATAAGTGTACTGTTTTTCACTATGCTTTTGACATTACCACTTCAAGTGTTTGCTGATGAAAAAGGGGTACCACACCCACATGGTGAAGAGAAAACTGGAGCTGAACAACCAGTTAGTGATGGACATGGAGAAAATGGTCAGGTGAGTGATGATCATGGGGATAAAATTCCGATGGACCATGGTCAGATGGATGATAACCAGATGGATAACGGTCATATGGATGAGAGTCACATGGATAGCATTCAGGTGGACGCCGACCATGGAAAAGCTGAAGATGTAGACGACGCACGTGGCGAAGGTGACCATGGAAGTACCGGAGATGCAGATGACGCGCATAGCGAAGGTGACCATGGAAGTACCGGAGATGCAGATGACGCGCATAGCGAAGGCGGCCATGGAAGTACCGGAGATGCAGATGACACAAATAGCGAAGGCGGCCATGGAAGTACCGGAGATGCAGATGGCACGCATAGTGAAGGTGGTCATGGAACTACTGGAGATACAGATAATACGCATAACGAAGCTAAACATGGAACTGCTGGTGGTGAAGACAGTCATGGTGACGGTGATCATGGTGATGCTGAAGGTGATCAAGGTTATGAAGAAACGGGTCCGAATTACCCGGTACTTGGAACATTTGCAGCGATTAATGGCAGTTTTCTATTATTTGGAGCAATTCAAAAACTAAAAAGAAAGAGTGGGGTTGAATAATGGCTCTACCACAAAAAGATCAAACAAAATCTAGCAAAAAACCATTTAATTTCTTAGATATACCGCTGATTAATAAGTTTATCAAAAGTAGATGGTATCCGGGAATTTTTCAATGGCTTACACTTTTAGTTTTTGCGGTGATTGTTTACGAACTTGTGATGGGCACAGTTAGCCCACATCGTAACTTTGGAACTTCGATGACATGGGTCTTATGGTGGCCGATCATTCCGATTATCTTTATTGCTCTTGGTCGGTTTTGGTGTGCGATTTGTCCTTTCGGAAAATTAAGTGATATCGTTCGCAGAATTGTTGGAAAACAAGCACCAATGCCTAAATTCTTAAAAAATTATGGAATTTGGTTAATTGATGCAACGTTTATTTTGATCACTTGGTCAGATCATATTTTCGGTATTGTGGAATCACCACGAGGATCAGGATACTTATTACTATTACTTACTACGATGGTCATCATAACATCCGTCTTTTATGAAAGAAGAACGTTTTGTAAGACACTATGCTTCCTTGGAGGTTTAGCTGGTAACTACGCAAGAAGTGGAGCGATAGAATTAAGAGGAAACCCAGACATTTGTCGAACTTGTAAAACTCAGTCATGTTATAAAGGCAGTGAAAAAGCGGAAGGCTGTAACATGTTTCAATTTATTAGAACGATGGATGATAGTGCTGATTGTAATTTATGTGGTGACTGTATTAAAAACTGTCCAAACGATTCGATTCGCCTATCGCCAAGAATACCAACGATGGAGCTTTGGGGAATAAAAAAACCAATGCTTGAGCAGTCATTTTTAGCAGCGGTTATTATGGGAATCGTTTTCGTTCAAAATATAACGATGCTGGAAATTTGGCAAAGCATTTTAACAGGGATCAGTTCGGTAACACGTACGACTAACTATAATGTAAACTTTACGATAGCCTTTATTATTGCAATGATCATTCCGATTGGATTGCTTTGGTTTACAGCGAAACTAGCAACCAAAACTTATGGAGATACAACAACTAGACTCAATTTTATGAAATTCGGATATGCCCTCATACCACTTGATTTAGCAGGGCATTTAGGTCACAATTTGTTCCATCTTTTAACGGAAACAAAAGCAATTTGGTATAACTTTCTGGGGTTATTTGGAGTATTGATGACTGGTGATTTAGCTGTTGTTTCTGGTGATACAGTTCGTATTATGCAATATGTCCTAGTCTTATTAGGAACTTTCGGCTCCATGTATGCAACTTACCGTATTGGCGAGAAAAAATCTCTTAAACAACTATGGCCACTTTATGTATTAATGATAATTTTAGGAATTGCAAACTTCTATCTATTCTCGTTACCAATGAATCATCGTGTTCACTAATAGATAAAAACTTATTATTTAGAATAACGGGTTCAGTTTAGAGGTGCAAAACTTTTTTGTAACTAGTTTTGACAATGAAAGGATGGGCATTAGCCATCCTTTTTGACTTTTATTGAGTGTTTACCATTTTTAGACTTTCTCAATTGACGCACCCGATAGTTGAAAAATATTTATTTATTTTCAAGTTGATTATGTGTTTTTCTAAGTTATCCTCATTTTTGGTTTTGCCCCCAGTATTAATATTAATACTGTTTAGGAATTATGGTAGGTTTTTCTTTCGTGTTTATCCACTTAGAATTATTTATTGCCTTGAACATATCTTCTGTTAAAAATAATGCAAATAAATCGTTGCCCCCGTATAGAGAGTAAAGTCTCTCATTCGATCCAGCTTCTATTAAAAGTATATTAATTACGTCAAAAACTCTATTTGTAGCTAATTCCCATAGTTCATCACCAAGGTCATCGTCGTAGATTAAGTAAGTTTGATTATTAACGGTGATTTCATATTTATCACCATCATTTTTTTGTTCAAAACTTTCTATTCTAACGCCTTCTTGTAATAGAAAGGGTTCAATTTTTTTATAAAAATGATCAATAAAACCCTCTGCTAAATCTTCAGCATCCGCCATAAAAATTCTCTTTGTCTCGTCAGTGTATAGAAATCCAGATTTTATAGTTTCCTTTTTCAAGCATGATATATTTTGTTCATCTGCATATTTATAAAATCCCATTTCATCTATTCTTTCAACTAAAGATTTGATTGCGAATCTCCTTATCCAAATTCCAATAGGACTAATTATTCTTTTGAAGAAACAGATGATTTCCTTTTTATATATCCCTATGACTCTAATAATAAAGTAAATAAGTAGAAGAACTAAATATATCCCAACCATGCACCTACACCCCTAAATTTCACGTAACAAATTATATTTTACACTCATATTAAAATATCAGCTCTCTCGATTTACTAAATGGCTTAATCCCTTCAACTATTTGGCTTTAGGCCCATTACCTAACTGTCTACGCTTAATGACTAAAGTTACCTTAGTGAAAAACTTTATATTCTGACAATTCATTTTGAAAACACTAATCAAAATCTGATTTAATCGTAAAAAATGATTCTTTTCTCTACTCTTCATAAAGGATTGCTTCTAAATAATTTAAAATGCATTTTTTTATAATTTTCCCCATAAAAACAACAGTGATAATGTTTATTAATTAATCTGTTATCTGTAGCGTTATAAGTCATTAAAGCAATCACAATATCCTGGTGAGGTAACGCACCCATTGAATAAGGCTAGTTGTTTATTTTATCCTTTTTATTGATACTGACTTGTCTGGAAAATGTAATAAAACATTTCCTCCTGATTCAAATAATACTTCAAATGACAGTGTTGTTTGGTTAATTGGTAAAAATTCCCGAAATAACCAATTGTCAATCTCTCTTTGACAGATACTTTTCTCATTATCATAATTATGATGTTGGTAATTATAAAAGGAGACCTTTTCAAAACTTAATATCCATATTTTTTCATCTTCCTTATTTTCAGTGTCATTTGAAATAGTGAAATGTACGTTTAAATCAAGAAGACTTTTATGTACTAATTCCATCTTTATTAAACGGTAGTCGTGAAATCCCCAATAGTTAAAGTGTTTAAATATGTCATGGGGTAATCGCTTAGATAATGTCTTGAATATTTCTTGGTATTCTGCAAGGTTTTGTTGCAATTGTCTATTACTGCGGTCAAATTCTTCATCACTGATATTGTCCATATTTTAAGCTAAGTGTAAATCATATAAAAAATATTTCATTTTCCCCTCCCATTTCCATATTGACTCTTCAGTTTGTTATTTCAATAACTTTGGCTATTACTATTTTAATGCATAAATGACAATTATTGTTAGAAAATATTAATATACGTCGTTTTCTTATTTTAACCTCAAGGAATTGGATATTCTTTTGGCAAGGGATTTGACATAAGTAATGGATTAATTTTTTCTCTTTCTATTATTTATTTCCACTTCAAAAAATACCTTCATTTTCCTAACGGAATTTAATGACGTTTTTTCTAAAACATTAACAAAAAAAGGCGTTCAAAACTGTTGTCAGTTTCAACGCCAATTTGCCTGTCTTTTTAATTTTGCACCTCTTAATTGAGCTCGTTAATTTCATATGGGTTTCATTTTTTCTATAATCAGAAAAAAATCCTTGAACTTTTCTCGCTTCAGGCGCTCTGCGCTTTTTGTATGAAAGTAAAACTGAATATGCTACTTTCATGCAGGGGTGTGAGTATTAAATCATGTGAGTTCTTTATCCCATAGCAAATAATTATCAAGAAAGTATGAAAAAACAATGAGAATTCATCAACAATATTAACGAGTTATTTTCGAATAGTGAGTTTCTTCACTCCAGCAAGCAAAACCTTCTTTTTATAATCTAAATATACCATACTAGAGGAGGTCAAACATCATGAAATTAACATTTAGAGGAATTGCGACAATTGTTACTTTGTCTTTATTGCTGATCTTAGCTGCTTGTGGTCAGCAAAAAGAGATCACACAGGAAGAAAAACAGGAGGGAGAAACGTCTGGTGAAACGGAACCAACGAAAGGTGAAAATTATATCGTTGCCGTTGCCAATGAAAAAGATCAATCAATTTCAATTATTTATTATCCTGAGCAAAGGCAAGAAGTGATAAATTTAGAAGGACAAGCACATAATGTTGAAGTGAATAAGAAAACAGGACTTGTTTGGGTGACAATTAATCCTGGGCATCAAGCTGGGGCTGATGAGCATGGAGGTCACGATAATGAGGTGAAAGAAAATTCTCATGGGAATGAACATGGCAATGAACAAAATGATAATTCTCATGGGAACGGGCATCAAGCTGAGGCTGATGAGCAGCATGGAGGCCACGGCAATGAGGAAACAGACAATTCCCATGAAAATGGTCATGGAAGTCAAGCGACTACAAGTGTCGAAAAAGTAGTGGCCTATGATTTGAACACGTTACAAAAAGTTGAGGAATATCAAGTTGGTAAACATCCTGCTCATACGACACTAACAAACGATGGCAACATTGTTATAGTTACAAATTCAGGAGATAACACGATTTCCATTATTGACCGAACAACGAAGGAAACTTCAACTGTGTCAGTAGGTGAGTTTCCTCATGGCGCACGTATTTCACCAGATCAAAAATCTGTATATGTTGCAAACATGGAAAGTGCTGATATGAGTATTGTTGATTTAACAAGCAAAAAAGAAGTAAAGCGAATTGAAGTTGGGAATGGTGCTGTTCAAACAGGTTTTTCCCATAATGGGAAATATGCCTTTGTCGGTTTACACCTTGATAATCAGTTAGCTGTTCTTGATGTTGGAAATCAAGAAATAGTAGCAAAGATTGATGTAGGTGTTGGTCCAGTGCAAATGTATGCAAGCTACGATAATCGTTATGTAATCGTTGCAAATCAAGGTAGTGAGGAAGAACCATCGGATTCAATTTCCGTGATTAGTTTAGAAAGTTTAGAGGTAATCAAAGAAATTAAAGTAGGAAAAGGTGCACATGGCATCGTTATTTCAAAAGACAGTCGCTATGCATTTGTCACCAACATGTTTGAAGATACAGTGTCAGTGATTGATCTTGAAACATTAGAAGAAAAATCTCGCATAGATGTTGGCCATTTTCCAAATGGAGTATCGATTAATTAACAGAAAAAAAGCGGGAACATAAAACCCAATATTTAACATATTTAAATAGACTAATAAGAGGATAATATGTTTAATAGGCATATATCCTCTTATTTCTTTTAAACAGGGTTGTACAAATGACTTAGTGCAAATAAACAATAATTAGTAACCTAAATGAATATTAAATTTTTTTATCTATTAGATGTTGAATACCTTTATAGAATCCTTTATTAGCATGGAGTTTATATTGTAGTAGATTTTGTACTAAAGACTGCATCATTTCTAAACGAACTTGTTGTTTATTTTTTGGTATAAAATTTTTGGGTTGCATTAATTCTATATTTTTTAAGCTATCCGCTTTTTTTACCTTCATTTCCTTACTTTGCTCTTGAATGTTGTTGATGAATTGTGCAAAATCGTTTAACTCAATCTTATTATTTTTAATTTTATTAAGAATGAACTCCTGTATTGATATGGCTTCTTTTGGGTTTTCCATCAGTAATTCTAATTGAAATGATTGGTTTTTTTCATCAATAAGATTAAAATGTACTTTCCCATTTAGGTAAGTGATACCACTTCCTGTTGAATTATCTACACTTAAGTTTCCAGTGATTTCAATGATTGCGCCTTCACCGATAATAAGGGTTCTGCTTCCTTCACTGGTACCTTTAATACTATTGAGACTCACTTTTGCCCCATTGCCAATAGTGAGCATATTGTTTCCATTATCGGTGTCAACGGAGCTAGACCAGTTAACCTCCGCTCCGTTGCCGATTAATACAGTATCATTACCATTATCGGTGCCAACAGTGCTAGACCAGTTAACCTCTGCTCCATTGCCGATTAACACAGTATCATTACCATTATCAGTGCCAACAGTGCTAGACCAGTTAACCTTCACTCCGTTGCCGATTAACACAGTATCATTACCATTATCGGTGCCAACAGTGCTAGACCAGTTAACCTTCGCTCCGTTGCCGATTAACACAGTATCATTACCATTATCGGTGCCAACAGTGCTAGACCAATTAACTTTCGCTCCGTTGCCGATTAACACAGTATCATTACCGTTATCGGTGCCAACAGTGCTAGACCAGTTAACTTTCGCTCCGTTGCCGATTAACACAGTATCATTACCGTTATCGGTGCCAACAGTGCTAGACCAGTTAACCTTCGCTCCGTTGCCGATCAACATAGTATCATTTCCGTTATCCGTCTCAACAGTACTAGAGCCATTTACCTTTGATGATAGTAGAAAAGACTTATCAGTCAAAGGGATATTGGCTATTTTAGTTACCTTTTGTTTATTGGTAGTAGAATAGTCGTCTGGGCGTTGGAAAAGTGAAGGGGTATATGAAATATTAGGTGAGGATTCACTATTTCCAATTTCCACTTTATCAATTAAGTAGTGCTGTAAAGCTATGCCTTTATTCGTAATTGTCTTTTGGGTATCAATATCTTGTTTGCTTTCTTTATTCTGATGTTTGTATTGTTGAAGCTCAGCATTTTCTAATCCTCTAGGTTTTTGAATTCCGTAATTGCTATGGATACTTGACACTTTGTCTCACTCCTTGGATTTGCTTCCTTATATATAATATCGTCAAAAATGGAAATATTTTTAATGCAGAATTTAAATGGAGACTTATTACATCCTATTTTGTTAATTAATGAGAATAGTCTTTTTTTATTTAAAAGAATGTGAAGATTAATCATACTACAAATATTTATTCCGATATTTACTTAATGTAAGGAGCGGCCAAATGTAACGGTAGCTGTGATAATGGATGTAAAAGCCCCCCGGTAAAGCAGCCCCAGTTGGATATTCTGTCATCCAGTTATCTTGGTAAATGCTATCAATTAACCGTTCAATCCCGTTATTAATAGCGAAATTTGGTTGGTCATAAACGGAAATTAGGGTATCTAGTGCCCAAGCAGTTTGTGAAGGAGTACTAACATGTAGTGGAACAAATTTTTTATAAACATCACTTAAACACGATTCCCCCCAACCACCATCCTTGTTTTGAATAGAAAGTAACCATTTAATTGCATTACTAATCGAGTGATGATCTTTATGAATGCCAACCGCTAATAAGCCGGTAATAGCGGCCCAAGTTCCGTATATATAACAGATTCCCCAACGACCGTACCACGAACCATTCCTTTCTTGATTTTTGACTAACCAGTGAGCGCCGATGTTAATTTGTGGGTGATGAGTAGTCAGATTTAGATTATTGCCAAGAAACTCTAGCGTTCTGCCTGTTAAGTCGGGAGTTGATGGATCAATAAAAACTTTCTCGGTTTGTGAGAATGGTAATAATGTAATGACAAAGTTGTCGGTATTTTTTTCAAATGCTGCCCAACCACCATCATTATTTTGCATCGATAATACCCACTGAACTCCTCGCGACCAACTATTCTTATAGCTTTCATTGATATTTGCCATGCCTTTAATCGCCCTTAAGGCAGCAGTAGTATCATCAACGTCAGGATTGATCGTATTAATGTCTGAAAAGCCCCAGCCGCCTGGTAAAGCATGCCGATTATGAATTCGCCAATCGCCATATTTAGTGTGTTGTCTTGATAAGAGGTAATTGCTAGCTTTTTGAAGCACTGGATCTGCTAAACTAACACCAGCTTTTTGTAAGGAATGACTAATAAGCGCTGTATCCCAAACGGTAGAAGTCGAGTTTTCAATGTGATAGCCATGTTTTGTTTTGCAAAGAAGACCTTTTAAACCGTTAATGGCATTGGTGACAATTGGATTATTTCTAGAGTAGCCAAGCGCAAGCAGGGCAAAGATCATCATAAAAGTAGCGCTAAAATAACTATACAATGTACCGTCAGGTTCAATTCGTTCAAGCATAAATTGTTCTGCTTGTTTAAAGGCGATATTCTGAATTTGCTTTGGCAAATAGATCAGTTTATTAATTTCCTTATTTATAGTAGTTAAGAGATTTCTAGTTAATTCAGTTTGTTGCTCATTTTCCTGACGAAAAATAAGCTTAGAAAGATCCGGTGTTCTATTATTTTTAAGTTGGTATTGTTTATTTAAAGCAATTAAGATGGGGATGAAGTGAACTCGGGCGTAACCGACGATTTCGGTTAAATTAAATGGAGCAGATTGCGGTAATAAAATATATTCAATCGGAATGAATAAATCCTCTGGCCAAGGCAATTGCCCGGTAAAAGTAAGCATCACTTTTGTTAAATCTTGGGCGTTCGTAAGTCCGCCTTTGTTAATAATAAAGTTCTTTGCTTTTTGCATATGATCAGCGTGCTCATCAACAAATCCAGAGTAAAGCAAAGCAAAATAAGCTTCAATTGTTGCCGAAAGATTGCCTTCTCGTTCGTCATGATAAAGCTTCCAAGTACCAGTGTTGTTTTGTCTAGTTAACAGCCGTTGGACTAATTTGCTGATTAGAGCTTCATCTTCAATCTGTAAAGATCGTAACAAGATAATCATATAGGCATCGGTCAATGGACCAGACTCAAAACAGAAACACCAAGAGCCATCGTCTTTTTGGGTTTTATGTAAATGACTAACTAAATAGTCGATCGCTTGCTTCGTTTTTTTCTCCATTATTTTTCCTCCTCTTTTTAATAAACTTATCGTTTTAGGACAGTGAAAATGCATTAAATCAACTATTTTTTTATACTTATAGCATCGATTTTGAGCAAGGATGTTTATTCGATGCTGTTAAAAATTTAAGGTCCGAAGTATAAGAAAATAAAGAGGATAGCAATTTGTCTGACCAATTTAAAAAAGAGAGAATTAAAGAAATTGTTATGCTACAGATGGATTAATAATGATACTATGGTATTTGTTGGGATTATCGGAAGGTAATTAAAATCCACCTACTTAAGGAAGTGGTCGTTTAAATAATAAAAAAGTTAACAAATTTTCACTAGTAAAAAAATAAAATTCAAATATAATTAACATTTTTTAATTATAGACAATTTCTTAAAGTTAGTGGCTTTTATGAAATGATTTAATTTAGAAGGAAAAAAATGAATTTTTGTAGTGTAATTACAATGAGATGCTTGTTGAATAGTTTAGTTGAATAGGGATTTTACAAATACAGAAATGAGGAAGATGATGAAGAAATATTTTATTTTACTTATAGCTTTATTTTTATTAAATGGATGTAGCGGTAATTTACCAATCTATAAATGGGATAAAAGCTTTGATACGGTAAAAATAGATGGCAAAGAGTATAGTAGGGATAAATTAAGCTATAACGGTAAAACGTATAGATCTGAACCTGAACAGGATTTTAACCCTAATTATTACAATAAATTGGATATCGGGAAAAAAATCGGTAGGGTAGATGGAAATTTTGATATTTATCAAGTAAAAAATGATAAGAATCGTGTAGTATTGCAAGGTTTTATGTTTCCAGCAATTTACTTCAAACTAGATAGTTCTTCTTAAAGTAACGGTGCGTTATTGGAAGAAGACAATGATTTAAAAGTCATATCGTCTCAATATGGCTTTTAAATCAACCTTAACTAAACCTCTCTGAGAAACTTAACCATAATATAGTTTGATTTTTGACAAGAGTATAATTTAAAAACAAATTCTGTTAATTATGGAAGGTAAATTATGAAAATACGATATGTTTTAATGATTTTATGTGCATGTTTATGTTCGTTGATTTTAATATCTTGTAATAATAACAGTAAATTATTAGAGATGACATACGATTCTCAAGATAGTGCGGAGACTATGACTCTTGAAGGAGAAAAATATTTTCTTATCGGTCCTACACCACATAATATTAAGAAAAATCAAAAAATAGCAATGGTTAAGCCAGAAAATAATTTGCCCAATTCATATGATTATACAATTAAAGGTTATGATGAAAAGGATTTTTTGATTGTTGAGTTCCGGTCAGAGGGAGTAATTTTGTTGATTTATTCACATGATAAAATTAAAGATATTCCATGGGAATTACTAGATGGAAATGTTATGTTAGATGGAAATGAACATATTAAATTTAATGATAAAAATTATTATTATTTTTCTAAAACTTCATCTGACTTTTGGGTTGACAAAGAACTTTCTCAAACTAAAAGTGATGACAAAACGGTATCGGTTTATAAAATTCATGGGATACCTGAAAGTGAGTGGATAGCAGTTAAGGATGTATCTTTTTATAAAGAAGGATATATGTTGTACTGGATAAGAGAGACTTCTCTTCCTAGGGAATATATTGAGATTTGGCGTAGATATGGTAAATAATAAGGACTTGGTGGCAAGCCAAGTTTTTCTAAAGGTTGTTTCATCTGGAACATCTATCCTTGCTGAACATAAGATAACGTGATAGTTATTTAACATGGGAGGATAGTTATATATGTATTCACAACCATATTTTTATCATTACAATCCGTATTATTTCGAGCAGCTTCGAGCTCCAATTGATCGCCAATTGGTCAATGATATTCAAAGAGCAATTAACGGGGAATTTAGTGCGATTGCTTGTTATGAAAAATTAGCCAAAATGGCCCCTACACAGGAAGAAAGAAAGCAAATACAGGAGATACGCCAAGATGAAAGACGTCATTTTGAGGAATTTAGTAGAATATATACAAACCTAACTGGTAGACAACCGACTCCAAAAATTAGCGAAAAATGTCCAAATTCTTATCTGAAAGGAATAGATGTTGCCTTTAAAGACGAACAAGAAACAGTTGATTTTTATTTAGACATTGCTGAAAAAACAGAAGATATGCAGATTAAAGAAACGTTTCGTCGTGCTTCAGCCGATGAACAAAATCATGCCGTATGGTTTTTGTATTTTCTGCAAAAAGCACAAAAGTAATATTTTTGAAAAAAGAAATCAAAAACACTAGCATGGGTTATCCATTCTAGTGTTTTTTTCTATTTCAATCCTCTTTTTTTCCAATAATTCCGTAAAAGAAAATATTCGTAATATCTTCGGATAAGGGCAAGATATTCTGATAAACATCTTCTCGTTGCATATAATCTTTGAGCATTTGGATATAAAATAAAATGGCTTCATTGGAGATTTTTGGGTCGATATATCCTTGTTTTCTTCCTTCTGAAAATAGATCGTTAAATTTTGGAAAACCCTTTTCTGCATAGATTTTATCTACATAACTGCCGTTAGTTGAATATTCCTTCATTAAATATTGATACAACTCTTGATGAATGTTTTTCGCGACTTCTTTCTTATTAAAAATAATTTGCTCAATTTTTTGCGGAAATGGAAGATTGCTATTAACAATTTGTTCAAACTCACTGTACGCCTTCTCGACATAATAAATAAATACTTCATGAATTAAATTATGTTTGCTTTCAAAATAGTTATAAATCGTTACTTGGGAGACATTCGCTTTTTTCGCAATTTCAGCGATTGCAACTTTTTGGATGCCGAACTCCATAAATAAGGCTAATGCCGCTTCTAGTATATCTCTTTTCTTCTGTTCTCTACGCCGTTGAAATCCGTCCATTTCTTTCACCTCAATGTTAAGTTTAATTAAAAATATGTAATAAAACAATTTAAATATTTCATAAACTATTGTCAAAGGGTTATTATTTGTATATTATGAACTAAATAAGTGTAAATGTTTCATAATTAAGTGGAAGTCCTACAAATCACAACACTATTAAGGAGAGGATTTTCGATGACCATTTTACAAGCAACAAATGTCACAAAAACGTTTGGTAAGTTTACAGCACTAAATGGAGTGAACTTAGAAGTTAATAAAGGCGAAGTGTTTGGTTTTATTGGTCCAAACGGAGCAGGGAAATCAACAACTATTCGGATATTATTAGGAATATTGAAGGCAACGAAAGGTGAAGCAAAAATTTTTGGCTTGGATGCCTGGAAAGATGCTGTTGAAATTCATAAACGGATTGCCTATGTACCAGGAGATGTAAGTCTCTGGCCAAACTTAACCGGTGGAGAAGTGATCGATTTATTTGTGAAAATGCGGGGCGGAAATAACAAATATCGCTGTGAAGAATTAATTGATAAATTTGCCTTAGATCCATCGAAAAAATGTCGTACGTATTCGAAAGGTAATCGACAAAAGGTTGCTCTCGTTGCAGCTTTTTCAGCGGATGCCGATTTATATATTTTAGATGAACCGACATCAGGGTTAGATCCATTAATGGAAAAGGTGTTTCAAGATTGTGTGAACGATGCAAAACGAGCAGGAAAAAGCGTCTTACTTTCAAGTCATATACTATCAGAAGTCGAACGATTATGTGATAAAGTCGGGATTATACGCCAAGGAAAAATCATTGAAACAGGAACGTTGCAAGAGTTACGTCACTTAACGAGAACCAATTTCCTTGTTGAAACAAAGCAGCCGATCCCTTCTTTACGTGAATTAAAAGGGGTCTATGAAATAGAAAACAAAGACCAAGCTCTTTCCTTTCAAGTAGATCCTGAATCACTAGATGAGGTAATGAAGTATATCAGTCAGTTCGGTTTAGTTAGGTTAGAGAGTTCCCCACCGAAATTAGAAGATTTATTTATGCGCCATTATGAAGGAGCCGAGCAAACTTCAAATACAGGAGTGGAGGGTTTATCCTAATGTGGAAACAGCTGTACAATCAAACAGGGAGGTTGTCGCGTTTTATCGTTAGGCGAGATCGTATTCGTCTATCAATTTGGCTAATCTCGTTGACATTAATTACGATTTTAACGGCTAATTCTTTTACTGGTTTATATCAAACCGATCAAGAAAGACAAGCAATTGCCGATACAATGAAGAACCCTGCGATGACTGCGATGGTTGGTCCTGGGTATGGCTTAGACAATTATACTGTTGGGGCCATGATGGCTCATCAAATGCTTTTATTTACAGCAATTGCGGTTGCGATTATGAATATTTTACTTGTTACTCGACATACACGTGCCGATGAAGAGGAAGGCCGAATTGAATTAATTCGTTCGTTTCCTGTTGGGAGGTTAGCAAATCTAAGTGCCACTGCGATTGTTCTATTTTGGACAAATGTGCTTTTAGCATTGTTAATTGGCTTTGGATTGTATGGATTAGGGATTGAAAGTCTAGATTTGCAAGGCTCGCTTTTATATGGAGCAGCTCTTGGGGCTACAGGAATTTTCTTTACTGCGGTTACGACACTATTCGCCCAAGCTTCAGCAAATACGAGAGGAACGATTGGACTTTCTTTTACTGTGTTATTTGGAGCTTATTTGCTACGAGCAGTAGGAGATGTCAGTAACGAAATTGTTTCGTGGATGTCGCCACTAGGCTGGATTTTAGGAACGGAAGTGTATGTAAATAATTATTGGTGGCCCATTTTTTTAACAGTTGGTACAGCGGTTTTCTTATTTGCTTGGGCATTATATTTAAATTCGAGCCGCGATTTAGGAGCTGGGTTGTTACAAGCAAAGCCAGGCAGAAGACATGCGTCAAGCTTTTTATTAAGTCCATTAGGTCTACCAATTCGACTTCAACGAACAGGAATTTTTGCTTGGGCAATTGGGATGTATCTTTTAGGATCGTCTTATGGTTCAGTATTAGGTGACTTAGAAACTTTTTTGGAAAGCTCTGAAATGATCAAACAGATGCTACAAGCTGTCGAAGGTGTATCTTTAACTGAACAATATTTAACGATGTTAATGTCGGTGATCGCGATGATTTGTACAATCCCAGCGTTAATGTTTATGTTAAAGTTGAAAGGTGAAGAAAAAAGAAATCATCTCGATCATTTATTAGCTCGAGCGGTATCGCGTACAAATATTATTGGAAGTTATTTCTTAATTTCGATCTTCTTTGGATTTGTCATGCTTTTTCTTGCCATTTTCGGTCTTTGGTCGGCAGCTACTGCTTCAATGGACGATCCAATTTTGTTTTCGACATTATTTGAAGCAGGAATGGTTTATTTACCTGCGATGTGGATGATGATCGGTGTTGCTGTCTTGCTGATTGGACTTTTTCCTCGAATGACAGGTTTCAGTTGGTTGTATATAGGCTATTCTTTCTTTGTTGTTTATTTCGGAGGTTTTCTCCAATTCCCTGATTGGATGGGGAAACTATCCCCGTTTGGGCATATTCCAAAACTTCCAGTTGAGGAGATTGATTTTTTCAATCTTGCTACGTTATCAGTAATTGCCATTATTCTGATAGTGATTGGCTTTATCGGCTATAATAAACGTGATCTTGCAGGATAACAAAATCGTAATTCGAAACTACCTCTCATTCAAATTTTTATTTGGACGAGAGGTTTTTAGGCGTATATTCAAACGTATACTTGATTGTTTGAATATAATAAGGTAAACTAATATTCAAGTAACCATTTGAATGAGGTGAGTTTATGTCAAAAGATGTTTGTGAAGTGTTTTGTTACGATGAGTTGAAAGTTAAGCGGGGAAAAGCTGATTTAGAACAGCAAGATACTTTGCCTGTGGCCCAAATTTTTAAAGCATTAGCCGATGATACGAGGATCAAGATAGCATATGCATTATCGAAAGAAGAGGAACTGTGTGTTTGTGATATTGCTCATATTGTCGGCTGTACAACAGCAACGGCATCACATCATTTGCGCTTATTAAAAAATCAAGGGTTAGCGAAATACCGGAAAGAAGGAAAGCTTGTTTTTTATTCCTTAGATGATGACCATGTTCGGCAGTTAATAGAGCTTGCGTTGATCCATAGTGAGGAGCTGAAGCGAAATGAACCAGAAAAGCAATAAATCTGTTTATCGAATCCAAGGCTTAACTTGTGCACACTGTGCTAGTCAGTTTGAGCGGAATGTGAAGAATATAAGTGGAGTAACTGATGCCAATGTAAATTTTGGTGCTGCCAAACTAACGGTAGATGGAGAAGTGACGGTTTCTGCCTTAGAAAAAGCAGGTGCATTCGAAAACTTGAAACTCATACCAGAACAGCAACGGTTTGAACAAATAAACATTCCTTTTTATCAAAAACATTGGAATGTGATTCTTTCTGGGCTATTCTTGATTGTTGGTTGGTTTTTGAGTAAACAAATTGGGGAAGAAAATATGCTTTCGATCGTCGCCTATGCATTTTCTATCTTGATCGGTGGCTATCATCTTTTTATGGTTGGCTTGAAAAACTTAATTCGATTCCAATTTGAGATGAAAACGTTGATGACTGTGGCGATCATTGGGGCTGCGGCGATTGGTGAATGGGGGGAAGGAGCTACAGTCGTAATTTTATTTGCCATTAGCGAGGTACTTGAGAAGTATTCTATGGAAAAAGCACGTCAATCGATTCGTTCATTAATGGATATTGCACCAAGTGAAGCTTTGATTCGCCGTGGTGATCATGAAATCACCCTTCCCGTGGAAGCTATTCAAGTAGGAGATGTGATGATTGTAAAACCAGGGCAAAAGCTGGCGATGGATGGAGTGATTATGAAAGGAATATCATCGCTAAACCAAGCAGCAATAACGGGTGAATCTGTTCCAATCACGAAATCAATTGAGGATGAAGTGTATGCCGGAACATTGAATGGAGAAGGATTACTAGAAGTAAAAGTAACAAAGCTGGTTGAAGACACTACAATTGCCAAAATTATTCAGCTTGTTGAAGAAGCTCAAGCTAAACGTGCTCCTGCCCAAGCCTTTGTTGATCGATTTGCCCAATATTACACCCCTGCTATTATGTTAATTGCCTTTTCATTGATCGTCTTTCCGCCATTATTGCTGAATGCTGCCTGGGGAGAATGGTTTTATCGTGGCTTAACTGTCTTAGTAGTTGGTTGTCCATGTGCACTAGTGATCTCGACACCAATATCAATCGTTACTGCGATTGGCAATGCTGCAAGGCATGGTGTATTAATTAAAGGTGGCTTACATTTAGAGGCAGCAGGAGAACTATCTACGATTGCTTTTGACAAAACGGGCACGTTAACAAGCGGCGTTCCTGAAGTTACTGAACTTGTTAATCTTAGTGATCAAGATGAGCGAACAATCTTGACGATCGCTGCTGCTTTAGAGAAAGGCTCGCTTCATCCCTTAGCAACTGCAATTATCAGAAAAGCAGAGAGAGAGCAGATCGAGTTTGCGACGATTGAAGTAGAAGAATTTTCTACAGTGATCGGAAAAGGAATTAAAGGAATGATTGATGGTGTGCTGTACTATTTAGGAAGCCCTCGTTGGTATGAGGATACGTTAACAAGTGAAGTCTCGATAGACTTGAAAGAGAAAATTAGTTTGCTGCAAAACGAGGGGAAAACAGTAATTGTTTTAGGCTCAGAACGAGAAATCCTGGCATTAATAGCGATCGCTGATGAAGTTCGGAAACAGAGCAAAGCGGTAATTGAACAATTGCATCAAATGGGGATAACAAAGACGGTGATGCTAACAGGTGATAATAAGGCTACGGCACTGGCGATCGCTGAAAAATTAGCTGTGAGAGAAGTCCATGCTGATTTATTACCAGAAGACAAATTAGCTTATATTAAACAACTTCGTCAAGAAGGTGTTACAGTAGCCATGGTCGGCGATGGTGTAAATGATGCTCCAGCTTTAGCGGCATCCCATGTCGGAATAGCCATGGGGCGAGCGGGAACAGATACTGCTTTAGAAACAGCTGATATTGCTCTAATGGCCGATGATTTAAGTAAGCTGCCGTTTACCATTCGGTTAAGTCGAAGAACATTAATGATTATTAAACAAAATATAAGTTTTGCAATTGGAATTAAAGTTCTTGCCTTACTCTTGATCATTCCAGGTTGGCTTACACTTTGGTTAGCTATTTTTGCAGACATGGGAGCAACTTTGCTGGTGACTCTTAATAGCTTGAGATTAGTAAGAACAAAAGAATAGTGTTTTCTTATTTTAGACTACTAACCTATCAAGATATTGATAATATAGTAGTCTTTTTTGTACTTTCAGAAAGGTATGATGCCCGAAAAGGTAAGAAAAACGCAATAATGGTAATCAAAGAGGCCGAATGGTTCCCGAAAAGGCAAATAAAGCGTAATTCTGGTAATCAATAATCTCGCACAATAGTAAAATGTTTATTTCTCTTTATATTTAATGTTAAAAATAGGACTGAGTGAGGTGGTTTTCCTCACTCAGCTTCTAATGCTATTAAAAAATCTATTTTTCGGATGATAGCTAGCAAAGTTTTTCTAAATTCATTAAGAAAGTCGATAAGGATTTAAATGAACAAAGACTTTTTTGATATCTTGGTGATTCTCCAATAGTCCTTCTTTTACTCTTTTTGAAATAGAATGCCCTTCTTCTATACTAATAGAAGAATCTACACTAATTTTAATGTCAATCACAAGATAATGTCCGTGGGTTCTAGCAAATAATTCATCAACTCTTTTTACACCTTTAATCTTAGTAGCTGTTTCCATTAATGGTTTGGTTTGTTCGCTATCAAGCACTTGTTCCATCATAATTAAACTAGCTTCTTTAGCTAATTGATAGCCGAATTTTATAACGATAATCGATACAAAAATTCCAGCTAGTGGATCTAAATAAACAAGAATGGGATAATTTAATTGTTTACCAATGACTGCCCCTAAAACCCCGATAAAAGTAGCAGTTGAAGAAAGGGCGTCAGAACGATGATGCCAGGCATCTGCTAATAAAGCAGAGCTATTGATTTTTTTGGCTAGTCGAAATGTATACTGAAACATTAATTCTTTGGCAACAATTGAGATGACAATCGCTATTAAAGCAATTCCGCTCGGAGCACTAGGTGTTTCGCCAAACAAAATTTTTATAGATGAAAGGGCAATTTCCGCACCAACTACAATTAAAAGAATGGCAACAATAATCGTAGCAATATTTTCAGCTTTTCCGTGTCCATATGGGTGGTCTTCATCAGGGGGTTTTTGTGCTTTCTGTAATCCGATCAGAACGGCAATGGAGCTAGCAACATCAGAAGCTGAATCGGCTGCGTCAGCAATCAAGGCTGTACTACCTGATAACGATCCAATGACTCCCTTCATGATTGCTAATAGACCATTAACGATGACGCCAAGCCAAGTGGCTAATTCTGCTTTGGAAAATTTCATAGTCATCTTTTCCACCCCCCAAATGGTTTTAAGTACTTACTATCTTATTCTATCCTATCAAACAAAAATCGTGTGGGTCTAGAGCAACCTTTTTTATGAATGTAAAGCTTTTTAACTCTAGTAAACTAACTTTTATAAAGGCAAAAATGTTGTATATAGTAAAAATATCGTTATGTCATTTTCAAACGAATGTAAGTGAAGTTATCGATAGTAAATGAAAAGTAATAACAAATTTTTCGTAATTATTTCACAGACACTAAGCTAGTTAAATAGTATAATTAGTTATAGTTATTAGATTGCAAAAAATATAATTGAGGTGAAATAATGTCTGGGAAAAATAGTAATTCGATGAAACCGATCGTCATTTTTACAGCTATCGTCTTTATTTTAATTACTGCCCTAGTTATCTTGAATAACAAGCAAACGAAAGAAAGTGGAGATATCACGTTTGCTTCTTCTCCACCAATTGAAAATCAGCCAACGCTAGGTAATCCCGATGCTCCGGTTACGGTTGTTGAATTTGGAGACTACAAATGCCCTTCGTGTAAAGAGTGGAGTGAATATATTTTTCCGCAGCTAAAGAAAGATTTTATTGATACTGGAAAAATATCATTTTCTTACGTTAATGTCTTGTTTCATGAAGAAGAATCATATTTAGGTTCGTTAGCCGCTGAAGCTGTATGGAATCAAGATCAGGAAGCATTTTGGGCTTTTAGCAAAGCACTTTATCAAGCACAACCGGCTCAACAAGAACATGATAATCATTGGCTAACGGTTGAAAAAGTAATGGAAGTAGCTGAAAACACTGTTCCGCAACTTGATTTAGAAAAACTTAAACAAGATGTTGAGAATAAGACATATCAAGAAGCTGTTCTTCTTGATGATCAACTTGTTGAAGAGTTTCAAATAAAGTTAACACCGAGTATTATGATTAATGGCACAATGGTTGAAGATCCATTTGACTATGAACGGATTAAGGAACTGATTGAAGGAGGACTATAAATGACCTCAAATCGTTCGGCGTTATTTCTTTATTTTGCTTGGTTTGTAGCAGTTATCGCAACATTAGGCAGTTTATATTTTAGTGAAATTCGCTTGTTTCTTCCTTGTGAATTGTGTTGGTACCAGCGGATTGCGATGTATCCTTTAGCAATTATTTTAGGGATTGCCGCCTACACGAATGACCTTAAAATTACGAAATATGTTCTACCACTATCGATTATTGGTGGTATGATTTCCTTCTATCATTATTTATTAGAAAAAGTACCAGGATTTGCGAGTGTTAAACCATGCTCACAAGGAATTCCATGTGATGTTCAATGGATCAACTGGTTTGGGTTTGTCACAATCCCATTTCTAGCACTGACTGCGTTCATTTTGATTACTGTTTTCTTACTAATCAGCAGAAAAAAATAAGGAAAATAACAAAAAATGCTGATCAGTATTTACGTACTGTTCAGCATTTTTTGTTTGATTGGCGCTCTGCGCTTTTCTATTTTATAATTTTGTTCCGTCTTGTGCATTCATCATCTTTTTCATATGATTTTGCATACCTTCAGAGTTACCTTTCATCATGCCACCCATTTCTCCATTCATCATCCCATCTTCACCATGACAACGATCGAACATTTCTTCTAATTGTTTTTCATCTAAATCGGGATGCATTTTTTGCATAAACGGCAGCATTTCTTTGAAATTGACGCCGTCAAGCACATCATTTTCTGAACTTGCTAACGTTAATGTTCCTACTCCCAAAACTAGTGCTGTTGCTGTTAATGCAGCAATTAATTTTTTCTTCATTATGAGTTCAACTCCTTTCTTTTTCTATTTACAGTTTAGCCAGCAGATGTAAAGAAGTTATGAAGATGTTATGGAATTATTATGTAAATTTAATAATTTCACTGAACGATATGCTATAATTTTTTCACTGAGTGAAGTTTTTTTAACGTAAGAAATATAAATTATTTGATTTTGGTAAGAGGTCTATGCTTTTCTAAAAGGGAGTGGTGAAATGACGCAAAAAATTCTTGTTGTCGATGATGAACCAATGATCATTGAAGTGCTTAAAGCTTATCTTGAACAGGCTGGTTATGTTGTTTATTCAGCTCAAAACGGTTCTGAAGCATTGCGAATAATTGAAGCTAACCATCCAGACTTTCTAATTTTAGATTTAATGCTTCCGGATTTTTCCGGTGAAGAAATTTGCAAGCGTGTCCGTAAAACTAGTGATGTCCCGATTATGATGTTAACGGCAAAAACAGCGGAAGAAGCTCGGATCAATGGAATAGTGATTGGAGCTGATGATTATGTCACAAAACCATTTAGCCCTCGTGAAGTTGTAGTCCGCGTAGAGGCCATCTTCCGCAGAACAAAGCAAGGCAATCCGCGTACGGTACTATCGTATAATCATCAAGCTTTAATAATTGATACTGTCAAAAAAGAAGTACGTTTGCAAGGAAACGAGCTTCTATTAACCCCGAATGAGTTTAAATTGTTAGTTGCCCTTGCCGAATATCCTGGTCGCGTCTATAGCCGTTTTGAATTGCTTGAAAAAATTCAAAATGATAGTTTTGAAGGTTATGAACGGAGTATTGATGTCCATATTAAAAACTTACGGAAAAAACTAGAGGAAGAAACGAAAAAGCCTGAATACATTATCACTGTATTTGGGATGGGCTATAAATTTGGAGGAAAACGTGATGTTTAGAACTCTTCAAGCTAGACTGCTGTTCTTTTTTCTCCTTATTTCTTTGGGCGGGATTATTCTTGTAAGCTTAGCAATCCAACTAGGTTTTTTTGATAGTTTTCGTGATTATTTAGACACAAAGCGTTTAGAGCAAGTCGAAAATGTGATAAATCAAGTAGAATTAGAATACCAAAATATTGGTGAGATCACTGGTGAAACAATTTCAGCAACTTTACATCATCATGCAATGGCCGATCAGTTATTCTTTCAAATCTATCAGCAAGATGGCACAATGATAACTGATTCTTTAAGTTTTTTCAAAATGATGCCTCACAATCAGATGAACATGCCAAATATTGATAAGTTAAAAAGCGAGTCATTTTCTTTAACTATCGATAACCAAGTAATAGGTAAATTAATCGTTTATTTCCCAACAGATTATGTGAGTATCGATTCCCAGTTTTTAAACCAGTTTAATAAGTACATTATTTTTACAGCTTTAACGATGATTGTTATTTCCATTGTGATTAGTATTCTAATTTCAAAGAAAGTTTCTCAAGGACTTCGAAAAGTTTCACTAGCCACGGAAGAGTTACAGAGACATAATTTTGAAGTTAGAATTCCACTTGGTAAGCAAGTGGAGGAAATTGAACAGTTGGCCAAAGCTTTTAATCAACTCGCACAATCTTTAAGCGATCAAGAAAAGCTACGTACGCAATTTACGAATGATTTAGCCCATGAATTTCGGACGCCCCTTGCGACACTTCGCAGTCAAATTGAAGCATTTTTAGATGGGGTATGGCAACCAACACCAGATCGCTTAAAGCAACAACATTCCGAATTAATGCGATTAGTCCGGTTAGTTGATGAATTGGAACAGCTTCTAGCTGCTGAGAATCCGCAAATTCAATTATTTGTTACAGAAATCAAGACAAATGCTCTCTTGAACTCACTACATTCCTCATTTAAACCACTTTTTCAACAAAAAGGTGTAGAACTTTCGATTGAGGAGTTAGTTCCTGAACTTACGCTTCGAGCTGATCGTGATCGTATTTTTCAAATTATGACGAATCTCTTAAATAATGCCTTAAAATATACAGATGAAGGCGGGAGAGTAACGTTACAAGTAAATCAAGACAATCAATTTGTAAAATTTATCATTAGCGACAATGGCCAGGGGATTTCCAAAGAAGACTTACCTTATATTTATGAACGTTTTTACCGCGGCGAGAAATCACGAAATCGAAAAACAGGTGGGGTTGGAATTGGTCTTTCAATCGTCAAAGCATTAGTCCTTGCTCATCATGGAAATATCACAATTGATAGTGAACGAAATAAAGGGACGAAAGTGATTGTTTGTTTTATACGAAACGATGAAAATTTTTGATGTTAGTGTTCGAAGTATAAACTATATTTTTGTCTACTTAAAATTTTCGACAAAATTTTAAGCCGACAGGTCTTTTGATATAGTGAAAAAGACCATTAAATAAGCTGGCTATTAATGTCATCTAGTTATTAGGATCTACAAAAATCTCAAAATCATTGGTGATCTACAACTTTTAACTTAGAAAATTCAGAAAATTTCGTCAAATTTCCTCCTAAGGAAAATTGTGTGAACTATTTCTAGGTGAATATATCTAGCGAGAAATAATAGCGAATTAAGGATTTTGTTGGATAGTTAAATTTTTGGAATTAGATTAAGATTTAACTATAATAAACGTGATCCTTTAAAGCAAACTACTGGATCTCGATAAAGGCAAAACTAGTGAAAGCTAGTGACGCAAAGCTATAGGGGCTAAGGTGGACAATGGACACTAAGCCAGCCAGTTACCGAAAGATATAGGGAGTTTGTTTGTCCTGCTGTTTTATTTATTAACGTTAGCAGTGTACATTCATCGCGCCATAAACGGTGTAACCCCCCTTTCGGTAAGGTGGGGTTATTTCTATATTTGGAGGTGAAGGATGAATGACGCAGCTCGTGAACCTTAACAATGGAAAGATTTTGGCTTTTCATGTGTCAGAAGCGAATAGCTTTTGGCAACGTTTTAAAGGCCTAATGTTTACAAAATCCTTTCCGGAAGGTGACGCCCTGCATATTAAACCCTGCCGCTCGATTCACACGTTTTTTATGAACTATGCCATTGATGTATTGTATCTCGATCCAAACTTTCAAATTGTCGGAATTGACATTGCTATTCCCCCTGGCAAAATAGGACGACATTATTTGCGAACACATTCGGTTATGGAACTTCCAGCAAGAAGGATTTTGGAAACAGACACAAAAGTTGGTCAGTACATTAAAAAAATTTAAGAGGAGCGATGAAAAATGGTTAATAAATTAAAACAATTAGTAAAGGAAGAACAAGGACAAGGGATGACAGAGTACGGATTAGTATTAGGTTTAATTGCCGTAGCCGTTGTCGGCTCATTAGCATTACTTCGTACGCAAATTATTGATATGTTTAGTGATGTTGTAGATTTAGTAACGAATCGTGAAAGTACAGGTTCATAATATACGCACTAGAAAATGGCTTTGCGTTTTATAACGTAAAGCCATTTTTGAAAAAATAGGGAAGTATTGTGCTTTACGTTTTTCGTCATTTTCAGAAAGTATAACGTTTTTAAACTTTGAATGCTGTCTAGCTCCGAGCACCAGCGGCTCGAGGTCAAATAACCTGGCAAATTAAAAGCGAAAAAAACACTTTTTATCTGCCGGAACATTTGCTTGTCGCCGCTAAGCGGGCGCTCTTCGCATTTCTAGAAGTGAGGAGATTGTGTTGATATGGATCAATCTATTTTTACTACTCATTTTAGCCATTTGTACAGTAACCGATCTGAAAAGTAGAAAGATTTATAATAAAGTAATCTTTCCTAGTCTTATTTTTGCCATTGTCGCAAATTTCATCCTCTTTAGCTGGAGTGGTCTTTTTGAGACAATCCTTGGTTTTGCGCTAGGTTTAGTCATTTTGTTTATCCCTTTTTATTTAGGAGGAATGGGTGCTGGTGATGTGAAATTACTGGCGGTCATTGGTGCTTTAAAGGGTGTATCTTTTGTTTATTTAACTGCTATTTATATGGCAATCGTTGGGGCGATCATTGCCTTAGTGATCTTACTTTTCAAAAAAGGCTGGGCAAAAACAATTTTTTATTATTTTTATAGTAAGAAACACGGTCTTTCTATTCCCTTATTGTTGCATAGAAAAGCACTTACAGATACGTATCCTTATGGGGTTGCGATTGCCACCGGGGCAGTAATGGCTCTCGTATTACAGGAGTATGTGATTTTATGATAAAAGAAGAGAAAGGTCAATCTCTTGTTGAGATGGCTTTGTTATTACCAATATTATTACTAGTACTAGTGGGGATCTTTGATTTAGGGCGAGTAATGTACACGCAAATGCATCTCCATTTAGCAACTCAAGAAACGGTTCGGTTAGGGGGGTTAGGAGCTAGTGATGAAGAAATGATTCAATTTGCCAAAGATTTTGTGAATGTTGGAGATGTTACTTTACTTGAAGTGACAATTAATCCTACTGAAAATAATCGTGTTTCAGGTGATTATGTCACAGTTTCGCTCCAGTACCCCATTCAATTTTTTACCCCTTTTGTTTCAAGAGTCATCCCCTCGACGTTTAAGATGACCGCTAATTCAACGATTAGGATTGAGTGAGGGCGATAAACATGAGAAAGCAGCTTTTTAATACGTTAAGAACTCGGCGCAAGACAAGTTTTCTATTTCAAGAAGATGGAAATGCGATTGTCTTTGTTGCACTTGCATTAGTAGCGGTTCTGTCAATCGCAGGCTTAGTGATTGATGGTGGAACGTTATATATGACAAAAAGCCATCTGCAAAAAACAGCAAATGCAGCAGTGTTATCAGGAGCACAAGAGCTAACGAGCACGGAAACGGAAGTTAGAACGATTGTTGACAAAATCTTATCCGAGCACAAAGAAGAAACTAGTTTGAAAGAATTAGAGATAACACCTGAAAGTCGCGTTGAAATCGTGTTAGAGAAAGAAGTAACATTGGCTTTTTCAACTTTACTTGGTCGTCAAACTGCTACCGTAACGGTTGAAGCAGCAGCAGAAATTGGGGTGATGGGGAGAGTATACGGTGCTGCACCAATCGGAATTGATGATTCGATACCGCTCGAGCATTACGTAGAATATGCTTTAAAGGTCGATCAAACTGAGGTCGATACAGGAAATTTTGGGGTTTTGGCACTTGGTGCATCAGGAGCGAGTACTTACGAAGATAATATGCGTTATGGTTATAGTGCCGAGCTTAAGATTGGAGATATCATTGAAACGCAAACGGGTAATATTTCAGGAAAAACTCGTTTAGCTGTTAATGAACGAATTCAAGGTTGTGCATATTCAGCGTATGATGCGATTCCAAGAAATTGTTCAAGGGTTTTGCTTATCCCTGTTTACAAACCTAATAGCTATGAAAGTAATCAATTGAAAGACGTAAAGATTACTGGATTTGCTTATTTTTATCTTACCGAACCAATGTCCAACAATGACACTTATATTAGAGGATTGTTTATAAAGCGGACTGGGACAGGATTTATTGAGCCAACCAGCAGCAATCGTGGTGCATATAGCATTAGATTGACAAAGTAGGTGAAGAGTTTGAGATCAAAATTTATTTTACTGTTAGCAATCATTATGGGGGGCATTACGACTATCTTATTTTTTAACTATCTAAAGCAATTTGATGCAAGCGTAGCTAGTAATGAAAAGATGGTAGAGGTTGTAGTAGCTTCTAAGCAATTGAAAAAAAACGAACGAATTTCAGCTGATAAAGTTGCTGTTACGAAAATTCCTGAATCAGCACGACACCCGCTTGCGATTACAAAAATCAAAGAGGTTGACGGTTTAATTGTTAATGCAGATATCGAAGCAGGGGAAATTTTGTTGCCACATCGAGTACAACAAGAAGAGGATGAAAAGCTATTAGTTTCAAGAAAAGTGAAAGAAGGTTATCGTGCTGTTTCTATAGGTGTAAACTTTGTTCAGTCTGTTTCAAATTTAATTGAGCCAGAGGACTATGTTGATGTTGTTTTCAGTGAGGCTGTGAAACGAGACGGGGGAACGAGCGTTGTTACGCAATTAATCTTAGAAAACGTTCGGGTATTGGCAGTTGGAAGAAAACTGATTGAATCGACAACAGGTGAGACTTATGTGGAATATAGTGCTGCTACATTAGAGGTAAACACCAAAGATGCTGTTCGACTGATTAATGCTTCAGAACGGGGCAATCTTCATTTAACACTTCATAGTCGAATTATGGATAAGCTAGAGGAATAAAATATCTTAAAATGTATTGATAAATAAAAATGGACAAAGCTAAGTCTTAGTTATTTGAGTCTACTACTATTTTGAACATAATGAAAGACAACTTTCGTACAAAAAAAGCAATGGAGGTGACGGAAAAATGGCTCATCGAGATACTTTACAACGTGGTGAAATAATAGCTGTTTGCAGTGCCAAGGGAGGAGTTGGCCGAACTGTGTTAACCGTTAACCTTGCCATTGCCCTTTGTAAGAAAAATATTCAAATTTGTGTAGTTGATGGTGACTTTCAATTTGGAGATGTAAGTTTAGCGCTAGATATTCAATCAACGTTGAGCATAAAAGACTTAGTGAACGAGGTAGACAATCTAGATCAACATAGTTTACAAAACTTTTTAAATGTCCATGAATGTGGGCTTAAAGTTTTATCCGCTCCTGATCGTCCTGAGTTCGCCGATTTGATTAACGAACCATTAATTGAAAAAGTCCTTCATTTATTAACAAAAGAACATGATTATGTTCTTGTAGATACAGGAGTCGGTCTTCAAGAAAAAAATTTATCTTTTATTGAAAAAGCTGATCAAATTTTATTAGTGACAAATTTAGAAATGGCTACGTTAAAAAATACAAAATTGATGCTGGAAACTTTAGAAACATTAGAATTAACTGAAAAGGTCAAAGTAGTCATTAATCGTTCAACGATGGCAAGTGTCATCAATGCGTCTGATGTTCCTAGTATTCTAGGGATTGAAAATCCATTTTATTTGCCGAATGATTTTACAATTGCTTCTCAGTCGCTTAATATTGGAATTCCTTTTGTTCTTAATCAAGGGAAAACTGAATTAGCAAAAGCTTATTTTAAGTTGGCCGAACAATTGACGTCAAGGAGAGAAATTTCTTTGTTTAAGCAAAAAGAACCGTCGCTTTGGACAAAGCTATTTCAACATTCCAAACGGTTAAAAGAGGGTGGTTAATATGAGCCTTTTAAAGAAAATTCAAGAAAAAGCAAATCATCAACCGACAGAAGAAACACAAATCGAAGAGAATGTTTCTAATCCGAAAAAAGATTTTGTCACTACATTCAGACAATCAAAGGAACCCGTTCAGCAAGAGGCAAAATCATCATCGCCAAAAATAAATCAAAAACAAAAGGAAATCTCACAGCACCAGGAATTAAAAGCAAGACTTCATAAAAAAATTATTACTGATTTCAAAGATGCTGAAGTCGATGAAATTGTGACAAAGCTAGATGAGTTAGCAATTGAAATTATTAAAGAAGATGAATCCTTTCGTGGGAATATTAATCGAAAAAAAGTAGTTACAGAACTAATGAATGATTTAACTGGTTTTGGACCAATTAATCCTTTACTTCTTGATCCAGATGTTTCGGAAGTAATGGTGAATGGACCAAATCAAGTTTTTGTCGAGCGTAAAGGAAAAATTGAACTTTCAGAAGTTACATTTCGTGATGATGAACATGTTTTGCAAGTTATTGAAAAAATTGTTGCACCGATTGGCAGACGAATTGACGAAAGTAGTCCGATGGTCGATGCTAGGCTTCCTGATGGCTCTCGTGTAAACGCCATTATTCCACCGTTATCGTTAATTGGACCAACAGTAACAATTCGAAAATTCTCGCAAGATCCATTTCAAATTGATGATTTAGTTAACTTTGGCACATTAACAAAAGAGATGGCAACGTTTATCGAAGCATGTGTAAAAGCGAATTTAAACATATTTGTTAGTGGTGGGACAGGTTCAGGGAAGACGACGACCTTAAATGTGTTATCATCATTTATTCCAAATAACGAACGAATCATTACCATTGAAGATGCTGCCGAATTACAGCTTTGGCAAGATCATGTCGTTCCGTTAGAAGCAAGACCGCCAAACATTGAGGGCAAAGGTGGAATTGCCATTCGTGATCTTGTCCGAAATTCGTTACGGATGCGTCCAGATCGAATTGTAATTGGAGAGGTTCGCGGTGGTGAAGCATTAGATATGTTACAAGCGATGAATACGGGACATGACGGCTCTTTAGCAACAGGACATTCAAACAGTCCGCGAGATATGATTTCCAGGCTTGAAACAATGGTGTTGCTTGCTGGAATTGATCTTCCTGTCAAAGCCATCCGCGAGCAAATTTCAGGTGCAATTGATGTGATTATTCAACAAGCAAGGCTAAAGGATGGTTCAAGGAAAATTGTGAATATCACCGAAGTACAAGGGATGGAAGGGGATGTCATCGTTCTCCAGGATATTTTTGTATTTGAACAAAAAGGAGTAGATGGAACTGGAAAAATTATTGGCCGACTTGTGCCAACAGGAGTACGTCCTAAATTTTATAGTCGATTAGAAAGTTCAGGAATTCATATCCCGCCTAATGTATTTGTTGATCAAGAGGAGTGGGGATCATGACATTGTTTCTAACTTTACTTGTTCTTTTTTCATCTTGCTTGTTTTTTATCGCAATTTTCCAATTATTATTTTTAACAGACAAACGCTTAAAAAAACGGATGAATCATTATTTACAAATTGAGCAAGCGGCAAGTAAGCTTGACCGAAAAAAATTTAATTTTATCGTCCAATTTAGAATGGCTAATCAACAAGTAAAAAATAGGCTTATGACGAAAAATAAAAATATGAAACTAGAAATCGTTTTAAAAAGAGCGGGCGTGCCGCTTAAGCCTGAGGAATATATGTTGTTTCAATTGATTAGTACATTATTCCTTGGAATGTTTTTGTTTTTGTTTTCGGGAAAGCTCTTTTTTTTAATCGTAGGGTTTGTGATTGGTTATTTTATACCAATTTTTTGGATCAAGAAAAAACAACAGGAGCGAATGCGTAGATTTAATGAAGGATTATCCGATATGATTACAACGGTTGTTGGATCATTACGAGCAGGGTTTAGCTTTCCACAAGCTTTAAAAACCGTAGTTGAGGAAGCGCATTCGCCAATTAAAGAAGAAATGGAAATTGTTTTACGTGAAATGCAATATGGCAGTTCAATTGAAGAGGCTTTAACAAGTTTAAAAGAACGAATGCCGAGTGAAGATTTAGATTTAATGATTCAAGCAATTTTAATTCAACGACAAGTAGGCGGGAATTTAGCAACAGTGCTTGATAAGATTGTGCAAACAATTCGCGACCGCACACGAATTCAGCAGCAAATTTTAACCTTAACTGCTCAAGGGAGATTATCAGGAATTGTGATTGGGCTTTTGCCGATTATTTTAGCAATTGTCATTTATTTCATTGAACCTGATTATATTGGTACTTTACTTGAGCACCCAATTGGGATTGGGATGATTGGCATTGGAGTAATTGCTGGGATCATTGGCTTTATTTTGATAAGAAAATTAACAGTCATTGAGGTGTAGAGATGATTTATATCACCTTTTTCATTACCATTACCTTGCTTTTATACGCTCTCTTACTCTTTCAAGCTGAACGAAGACAAAGACTGCAAAGACGACTGGCGATTTTTTTAAATAAGGAAGAGGGAAAAGAGCAAGCGGATGCCGATAAACGACTTACTTTTTTTAAACGAATTTGTCTTCCTGTCTGGTTTGAGTTGAAGCGAAGCTTTAAACGACGGGTCCCAGGTGAAAAAGAAGCAAAGCTTGAAAAGAAGTTGCTACAAGCCGGAAATCCATTTGGGATGGGTACTGTCGAATTTCGACTGTTGCAACTTAGTTTCTTACTTTTGTTGCCATTCATTTTTGGTTTATACGCGATGGTCTTAAAGGCGTCATTAGCCGGTGTTTTTGTTTTTGTTGGCTTTGGCTTAGGAGCAAGCTTGTTTTTACCACATTTTTATTTAAAACAAAAAATCAAAACACGCAATCATTTTGCATTAAGAGAATTACCGGATATCCTAGATTTACTTACGGTTAGTCTAGAAGCTGGTTTAGGCTTTGATTCGGCTTTAACGAAAGTAGTAGCAAAAAAGAAAGGTGTGTTGGCAACGGAATTTCATCGCTGTTTAGAAGAAGTCCGTCTTGGAAAAACGCGCCGGGAAGCACTACTTGGGGTTAAAGAGCGTCTAGTTGTCGATGAAATAAGTGTATTAATTAGCAATATTCTTCAGGCTGAAAAGCTTGGTATCGGAATGGTTCAAGTGTTACGAGTTCAATCAGGTGAAGTTCGTGAACGACGAAAACAACGAGCCGAAGAAGAAGCGATGAAAGCACCAGTAAAAATGCTGTTCCCCCTTGTACTCTTTATCTTTCCTAGTTTATTCATTGTCCTTTTGGGACCGGCTGTCATTCAATTTATTGAAGCATTTAAATAAAAAACTAGTAACCTTACGCCTAAAAGCTGCGCACAAAATGTGAACAGCTTCTAGGCGTAATTAATATGTTAAAGGATAAAATTTTAGCATGGATGTTAAATTCGATGTAGTGAATAATTTTAAAGCTAAGGCTTCCGTATTAAAGGACTAGACGAAAGCCAAGCTTTTCTAATTTTTGAAGACTTTAATTTGATGTTAGCTATGTAGGGGTATTCGTTATTCTTAAATTGCTCAATAAGCTTTATAAATTGTAAATGTGTTTCTTTTGTTATATCTTTTTTAAACAAAGCTTCCGTTTCTAAATATAAAGTTCCTTGGAAAATAAAGTTTTGCTTTACTGCTTGTAATGCAGACTGTTTGTCTTTGCTGGAGGATAAAATGCTTAAAATCATTGACCCATATATTTGACAATCCTTCATGACGTACCAATCGCTCCTCTTTTCCGTTTCAACTTTGTCTCACAAGTTTTATTATACAGCAAAATTTAGGAGGATAGGAGAGAAATAATTAAAAAGCTTACCCTTTTAAAGGATAAGCTTAATTTATACGTTAAGATAATGTTTGATTTGTTTGATTTGTATACGGCAACTGATTATTGTAACCAGAAAACTGTTGGTATGCTTGGCTTAATTTTTGTTGGTCAGCTGCTTCAAATGAATACCAACCTTTTTTAAACATAAGGTTAAATAAGTTACGTTGACAATCTTGTGTTTCATTAAAAATTTGTTGAATATCTTGATATAAATTTTGATAACTTGCTTCATTCATTGCCGTACTATAAGAACCAGTTAAATATTTTTCTGTTGAAAGTATGTCGTTAATGAAGTCACGATCAGACATTTGTGGTGAAGTAGGTATTTGTGTTTTTGGATTTTGAATTTTTGTGTTTTGATTTATCATTTTAATTCCTCCTTATTGCAATTGATTTTGCGAAGGTTGATTTTGATTTTGGAAGTGAGTAATGATTTTCTGGTAATGGCGTTGGTGCATTTGTCCACTTGATTCTAAAGCACCTTTAATTTCAGGGTCCATACATTGTTGCGCAAAAAAGTGTGCTTTTTTTGATGCTAATAAATTCCAAGATAACATGTCAGAAAGATAAAGTTGGTCTTTCACTGTGACAATCGATGGTGGTTGAGTCATAATTCCTTGCGTCATTTGAGTTTGATTTGTTTGCATTTGTTGTTGCATGGTTTTTACCTCCTTATGAAATGAAAGACTCATTGCTTTCATCGTTATTTTGTCTCTTTGCCATAAAAAATATCCTGTCTATATTTTGTAACTAAAATAAAAAATTTCGTCTGTTTCCAATTAGTTTTGAAAAAATCAAAATTAGCTGAAAACGATAAACAATGCCGAGAAAGGGGAACAAACCATCATGAGAGAAGCAGTAATAGTCGCCGGGGCAAGAACACCGGTTGGAAAAGCAAAAAAAGGTACATTAGCTAATGTTCGTCCAGATGATTTAGGGGCTCTAACAATAAGAGAAACTTTGAAACGGGCTGGGAATTTTGAGCCAATAAACATCGACGATGTTATTATTGGCTGTGCTGTACCTGAAGCAGAACAAGGGATGAATGTCGCTAGGACAATTTCCTTACTAGCAAATATCCCTAATAGTGTACCAGCAATTACAATTAATCGTTTATGTTCGTCAGGACTACAAAGTATTGCATTTGGAGCAGAACGAATAATGGTAGGTCATGCGCAAGCAGTTATTGCTGGTGGTGTAGAATCGATGTCAATGCTTCCATTTACCGGTCATGTCAACGCGCCCAACCCAACATTAATGGAAACTGTGCCAAAATATTATTTGGGAATGGGTTTAACAGCTGAAGAAGTAGCACGTAAGTTTCGAATTAGTCGTGAAGATCAAGATGCTTTTGCTGCTGAAAGTCACCGTCGAGCGGCTAAAGCGATAGCCGCAGGAAAGTTTGTAGATGAAATCGTTCCTGTAGAAGTACCAACCTTAACAGAAACAAAACTTTTATTTGCAGAAGATGAAGGGGTTCGTCCTGAAACAACCGTTGAAGCCCTTAGTAAATTAAAGCCTGTATTTGATCCCGAAGGAACGGTTACAGCCGGAAATGCCTCACAAATAAGTGACGGTGCAGCAGCCGTATTTGTCATGGATCGCAAGCGAGCCCAAGCAGAAGGACTAACCCCATTCGTAAAGTTTCGTTCATTTGCAGTCTCAGGAGTAGCACCGGAAATAATGGGGATCGGTCCTATTGAAGCAATTCCTAAAGCATTAAAATTAGCAGGCTTAGAGCTTTCAAATATCGGTTTGTTTGAACTTAATGAAGCTTTTGCATCTCAAGCTTTGCAAGTAATTAGACATTTAAAACTCGATAGTGCTAAAGTCAACGTTAATGGCGGAGCAATTGCTCTTGGTCATCCACTAGGATGTACAGGAACAAAATTAACCTTATCACTAATTTATGAAATGAAAAGACGCGGCGAACAATTCGGTGTTGTCGCAATGTGTATCGGTGGTGGCATGGGCGCTGCTGGTGTGTTTGAATTACTTTAAAATAGTGTAATTATGCGGACATGATGAATATAGAATACTGTCTAGTCCAAGCCGCTAGGCAGGCGCTCTGCACTTTTCTTATTTTTGTATGTTCTTGTCCATTCCCTCTAATAATATTGGTGATCTGTTTTATGATCAAACTAAAGGAATCGAGGGGTCATAATGAAACAACCAGAAATTGAAATTGCTTATGATAGCCCATTAGAATTGGATAATAACTTTGCAAAAGAATTTGATGGCCTTAGTCAAGGATTGCAACAAGGAATTCAAGAAGTTTGGAAACCAGGAGCAGCTCAAAAAAATAACGTGGGAACAAAAGTAGATAATATGAAAGTTAATCGTAATTTATAGTATGATGATGAAGGAATAGGGAAAGAACCTATTCCTTTATTTACTCTAGCAAGTAAGTATAAAAATAAAACTAGCGCTTTTGCCATCGATTTGAGGCACAAGCCAAAGTTGTTCAAAAAGGAGGATTATATGTGACATTAACTTTTTACTCATATCCAAAATGTGGGACATGCCGAAATGCAAAAAAATGGCTTGAGAATTATGGCGTTTCTTTTAATGAAGTACATATTGTTGATCATCCACCTACAAAGGAAGAATTGAAGCGTTTATATGAAAAAAGTGGTTTAGAATTAAAAAAATTTCTTAATACAAGTGGTCAAAAGTATCGTGAATTAGGGATGAAAGAAAAACTAAAAGAAATATCAGAAGAAGAACTATTAGAACTATTAGCTTCAGAAGGTATGTTGATTAAACGACCTATTGTTACTGATGGAAAAACAGTGAGCGTTGGTTTTAAAGAAGAACTATTTGAACAAATTTGGAAGTAGGGTTTGTCTAGCGAAAAATTTTACCTCTACACTGTTATCTTGTTCTGTTATAATGTTGAATGAAAAACTTTTTCGGCTATAATAATATAGCGTAATTATTTTGGGAAATAATAATTTGGAGGGATTAACTAATGAATATACCAAAGGATTTAAAATATTCACAAGAACATGAATGGGCAAAAGTTGAAGGTAATCAAGTGCGTATCGGGATTACGGATTTTGCTCAATCAGAGTTAGGAGATATTGTATTTGTTGAGTTTCCAGAAGTTGGAGATCAAATCGAAGCAAATGAACCGTTCGGTAGCGTTGAATCAGTAAAAACAGTTTCTGAACTTTATGCTCCAATTAGTGGAAAAGTAGTTGCGATTAATGAAGAGTTAGAAGATTCACCAGAACTTGTAAACGAATCTCCGTATGAAAAAGCTTGGATGATTGTTATTGAACCTAACGATCTTTCTGAAGTAGATAAGCTTTTGACAGCTGATGAATACGAAACAATGATTAAAGAAGACTAATCATTATTAAAAAATAGGCTTAACACTAATTTTAACATTGTGTTAAGCCTATTTTTTATATGTTTTAAGTAAGATGTTGTTTAGCTACGAACGCTCTCTGCTTTTCCGAAAAGAAAACAAAGTATAAAGTTTTTAATCTTTGAATGATGTCTAGCTCCGAGCGCCAGCGGCTCGAGGTCAAATAACCTGTCAGATAAAAAGTGAAAAAGCGCACTGTGCTCCTGCGCCGCTTCGCTTGCTCGTCGCAAAGCTGCAAAGAAGCAGTTTCAAGCTGTAGCTTTCCTGCCAGAACATTTGCTTGTCGCCGCTAGGCAGGCGCTCTCTGCTTTTCTAATACGTTAAAAAGTATAAATTTTTAGCAAGGATGTTTATTCGACGAGGTGAAAAATTTAAAGTGTTAAGTATAAGTGCAACTAAGGCTCAGCCGGCGCCTAAGGCTTGACTGAGCCAAGTTTTCTTTATTAACACCAGCCCATGTCACAACCTTCGACATAGTTCTTTGTATATTCAATTTCTTTTTCATTTTTATAAATTTTATCATTTGTAAACTCAAAGCCTTCAGCCATTTCATAATGATTACCTTGGTTTGTCATAATAATTTGTCCAACTTTTTTTTCATCTAGAAAAAGGTTCATTTTGTTTCCTTCCTCTAACTTGGCTTGTACTTTGTTGGTTATATCAATTTTGTTATCCATAAAAGCAACCCTCCTAATCGTTTATTATTATCCTTCCCTAAAATGTCGAAATCATTTTCAGGTATTAAATGGAGTTTATGGGATTTAATCTTAGATATTTTTAGAAGTTGGTAAGCTGTCTAACTCCGAGCGCCAACGATTCGAGGTGACAAATAACCTGTCGGGGCTAAACAGAAGCTCTCCGCTTTTCTAAAGTCAATTTATGTCGAGAGTTTTTCTGAAAACAAAATAAGCTTGACAAGGATTTTTGCTTAAATATAGCGAATACAGTTTGTATCGATTAAACCTTGGAAGGTGAATTGAAATGGGTCTTGAACGTGTACTACAAGGTTTTCAAGAAAACATGAAAGTAACCAGTCACTTGCAAGTGTTATTCAAGGATAAGCCATTTGTGATCGATATTGAGAATGCTACGGAAATATATACGTTATCTTTATCAACGAACGATATTACGTTAACCAAAAATAATAGTAATGGTGAAAGGAGAGATGTAATTATTAAAGCTAAAGAAGAAAGTGTGCTCATAAAATTATTAAGCGGTGCTGATCGCTTGCAACGTCTTAAGAATTGGAATGAACTATCTTTAGAAGGAAATTATGCGGCTATTTTAAAAGCAGAAGCAATTTTTTATTTGGTCGTTAACTAAATTTTTGTTTATATGTAAATAATTCACTTAATTCCAACTCATACTATCATTGTCTACTTCAATGGAAGGAGGTTTTCAATGATGGATGAAACATCGAATAATATCGGGTCTTATGAAGAAATTTTGCACGACTATAAATTAGGTTTAGGGCATTTTACCGAAAAAATGCCACAAATCGCCAAAAAATTTAATGCATTTACTGAAGCTTGTTTTGCTAGTGGAAAGTTAGGTCAAAAAGAAAAACAGTTAATTGCTTTAGGGATTAGTGTTTATGCTCAAGATGAGTACTGCATTATCTACCATACAAAGGGATGTATTGATCAGGGATGTACAGAAGAAGAAATTTGGGAAGCAATAGGGGTAACAGGTGCTTTTGGTGGAGGTACAGCAATTAGTCAAGCTGTAACGTTAGTGCAGGATTGTATGACTGAATTTAATCAAGCCGTTAATTAAATGATGTAAAAAAACATTAGGAACTAGCAAGGGCTAGTTCTCTTTTTCTATGTTAAGTAAGGATAAAGTTTTGAACTTTCAATATTATCTAGCTCCGAGCGTAAATGGCACTAGTTCAAATAACCTGTCAGATTAGAAAAACTTGGCTTCTCGCCAGAAGATAGCGCAAGCCTTATACTATCAACCGAATAGTTAATTATTTTAGATAGTATAAAAAGCGAAACCCTACACTTTTTTACTCATAAGGAAAAAATTACATATTGACAATACAAAAAAATGGGAGTAACATATTCAGGTAAAGAAATCCGTATTATATTTATTAGTACACGCCATACAAGCATGAACTACCTATAATAGAAAATTTTGTAGATTATTGAACTTGGCTGTGATCTTCAAGAACGACGAAAAAGTCAAAAAGGAGTTATTTTATGCTAAGAAAAATCATTACTAATAACTATCCTTTATTATATTTACTTTCTATTCCATTACTCCATACCATCTATAACTATTTGAACACAAATCATACTAATGGAACGGATATTATGACAACAATTGATCATCAAATTCCATTTCTACCCCAATTTATTATTCCGTACATTGGATGGTATTTTTTTATAATTTTTTACTTAATCTATTTTTTTCAAAAGGATAGAAAGATATATTATGAGAGTTTATTAGCAAATAATTTTGGAATGATTATAAGTTACCTTGTTTATTTCTTTTTTCAAACGACCGTACCACGTCCGTTGTTAGTCAACGACGATTTTTTTACGAATTTAGTTCGTTTTATTTATTCGAATGATCAACCTTTTAATTGTTTTCCAAGTATTCATGTCTTGACGACATTCATTATCATGTATGCAATGTATCGAAGTGAGATTAATAGTTTATTCCATCGTTATTTTATTTATATTTTTGGCTCCTTTATTATTTTATCGACAGTATTTGTGAAACAACATTCTATTTTAGATGGAGTAGCATCTATTATTCTAGTTTGTTCTTTATTTACAATTGTTAATAAATTTGAATTAGCATCATATTTGCTCGCAAAAGAGAAAACATTAAAGCCGGCTTATCAACGAGGATAGTGTGTTTAGAGGTAACTCTAACACACTATTTTTTTGTACGTAAAGAAAGCATAAAGTTTTTGAACTTTTAATGCTGTCTAGCTCCGAGCGCCAGCGGCTCGAGGTCAAATAACCTGTCAGATAAAAAGTGAAAAAGCGCACTTTTTCCTGCCAGAACATTTGCTTGTCGCCGCTAAGCGGGCGCTCTTCGCTTTTCTTTGTAAAAGGGGTAGACTTTTCTCAATTAATATTTAATAATTGATTATTAGTTAACAACCTCTAATTGAGAATTGTTCTGTATAAACAGTAAATAATTGCAAATTTGGCACATAATATTTTTAGAAAGTGTAAAATATGTAGTGAAAACGCTTTAAAACTCATGCATTTTTCGAAGGAACATAACAAAGTAAACTTTTTAAACATAAATGTTTAAAAAGTTTATGAATTTTGAGTGAATTGCTTGAAGTACGCCGCTGTATGTTATAAGATTGTAATGAGAATAGATTGAGAATGAAATTGTATTTTTATAGTATAAATTTAAACAATGCCTAGTTGGAGGGAAAGATCATGACAGCAACAAACTTAACAGTGAAAGACCTTCGTGTTGCTATTGAAGGAAAAGAAATCTTAAAAGGATTTAATATTGAAATAAATGGTGGGGAAATCCACGCGATTATGGGACCAAATGGAACAGGAAAGTCAACTCTTGCTTCTTCTTTAATGGGTCATCCTAAATATGAAATAACTGGTGGGGAAGTTTCTTTTAATGGGAAGGATCTCTTAAAAATGACAGTTGACGAAAGAGCTCGTGAAGGTCTCTTTTTGGGAATGCAATATCCAAGTGAAATTTCCGGGATCACAACTGCTGATTTTTTACGCTCTGCGATTAATGCCAAGCTTGGCGAAGGAAATGAAATTTCATTAATGAAATTTATTCGTAAATTAGATGAAAAAATGAATCTGTTAGAAATGGATGAAAAGTATTCGCAACGTTATTTAAATGAAGGCTTTTCCGGTGGAGAGAAGAAGCGGAATGAAATTTTGCAATTGCTAATGACAGAGCCTAAAGTAGCGATCTTAGATGAGATTGATTCTGGATTAGATATTGATGCTCTTAAAGTTGTAGCAAATGGTGTGAACGCAATGCGTGGTTCAGAATTTGGCTGTTTAATGATTACTCACTACCAACGTCTATTAAATTATATTAAGCCTGATTTTGTTCATGTAATGATGCAAGGAAGAATTGTTAAATCTGGTGGGCCAGAGTTAGCGGAGCGCCTAGAAGCAGAAGGCTATGACTGGATTAAAGAAGAGTTAGGAATTGAAGACGAAACTGTTGGTCAAAAAGCATAATTGGTAACTTAGAGGAGGAAAGACAATGCAAGTGGATACAGAACTTCTATTTGATCGTGAATACGTAACCAACTTCTCTAAAGATGCCAATGAGCCTGACTGGTTTTTACAGTCTCGTCTTTCATCTTTAGAATTAGTTGGAACAAAGAAATTACCGAAACCTGACAAAACAAAAATTGATAATTGGAATTTTACTAAATTTAAGCATCAAGTAACACCGCTAGGAACAGAACTTCCAGAGCAAATGAACGGATTGTTAACTGCAGTAGAAAACCAAAACGTGCTTGCTTTTCGAAATGGTCAATTAGCATATACAAAAATTGCTACAGAGTTAAGTGAAAAGGGTGTAATTTTTACTGACTTTGCTACAGCTCTGCAAAAGCATAGTGATCTTGTTGAAAAATTTTTTATGAAAAAGGCAGTGACGAATGCTGAAAATCGTTTAACTGCTCTACACGCAACATTATTAAATGGTGGAACGTTTATTTACGTTCCAAAAAATGTGGTTGTACAAATCCCGCTTCAAGCCATTTATTCAGTAAGCGGTGGAGCTGGCCTATTCAATCACGTATTAATAGTAGCTGATGAAAATAGTTCAGTAACATATGTAGAAAATTATCTTTCAGAAGATAATGAAGAGGCCGTAGCGAACATTGTGGCTGAAGTTTATGCTCTTCAAGGGGCAAAGGTTTCCTTTGGAGCTGTCGATAATTTTGCTGCCGGTGTAACTACTTATGTTGTTCGCCGTGGTTATGCACAGAAAGATGCAAAAATTGTTTGGTCTTTAGGTCAATTAAATGATGGAAATACGGTATCTGAAAATAAAACGTTTTTAATTGGCGATGGCTCTTTCACGGATAAAAAAACAGTTTCCATCGGAACAGGTGAACAACGCCAAAACTTTACTTCTCATGTTATTCACACTGGAAAACATTCTGAAGGACTAATATTAACTCATGGAGTAATGAAAGATAGTGCAAGTTCGATTTTTAATGGTATTTCTAAAATTGAGCATGGTGCCTCCAAATCAAATGGTGAGCAAACAGAAAAAGTATTAATGTTAAGTGAAAAAGCTCGTGGCGATGCTAATCCTATTTTGCTAATTGATGAAGATGATGTAACCGCTGGTCACGCAGCCAGTGTTGGTCGGATTGATCCAACGCAAATGTTCTATTTAATGAGTCGTGGAATACCGAAAAAAGAAGCAGAACGCCTCGTAATACATGCTTTCTTAGCACCAGTTGTTAAGGAGATGCCTGTTGATGCTGTGAAAGAGCGCTTAATCGAGGTAATAGAAAGGAAAGTAAATTAATGAATGTCCAAGAAGTCCGTAAAATGTTTCCAATCCTTGACCAAAAAGTTAATGGAAAGCCTCTTGTTTATCTTGATAGCGCTGCAACCTCCCAAAAGCCAATTCAAGTAATCGAAAAGTTAGATGAATATTATCGCAACTATAACTCTAACGTTCACCGTGGTGTCCATACACTTGGAACACTAGCAACAGATGCTTATGAAGGGGCAAGGGAGAAAGTTCGAAAATTTATAAATGCAACGTCAACGGAAGAAATTATTTTTACAAGAGGAACGACGACTGCAATTAATTTAGTTGCGTCTAGCTACGGACGGGCAAATGTTGGCCCTGGTGATGAAATTGTTATTACACCAATGGAGCACCATTCTAACATCATTCCATGGCAACAAGTTGCCCGCGCAACTGGCGCAACCCTTAAGTATCTTCCACTTCAACTAGATGGCACGATCGATCTTGCAGATGTTGAAAAAACGATTACGACGAATACAAAGATTGTTTCAGTGATGCAAGTATCAAACGTGCTTGGAACGATCAATCCAATTAAAGAAATCGCGGCAATTGCTCATCGCAATGGTGCGGTAATGGTCGTTGATGGTGCACAAAGTTCACCACATATGAAAATTGATGTTCAAGATTTAGACTGTGATTTCTTTGCTTTATCGGGACATAAAATGTGTGGCCCAACAGGAATTGGTGCACTATACGGCAAAAAAGCACTTTTAAATAATATGGAGCCAATTGAATTTGGTGGCGAAATGATTGATTTTGTCGGTCTCCAAGAATCAACATGGAAAGAGCTGCCTTGGAAGTTTGAAGGTGGGACACCAATTATTGCTGGTGCTATTGGACTTGGAGCAGCCATTGACTTTCTTCAACAAATTGGTTTAGATGAAATCGCTAAACATGAGCACAAGCTTGCGCAATATGCACTCGAGCGTTTACGTGAAGTTGAAGGAGTGACAGTATATGGACCTCAAAAAAGAGCAGGTTTAATCACCTTCAATTGTGATGATGTTCATCCCCATGATGTCGCAACTGTCCTTGATACGGAAGGAATTGCTGTCCGTGCAGGACATCATTGTGCACAACCGCTAATGAAATGGTTAGATGTATCAGCAACAGCAAGGGCTAGCTTCTACCTTTATAATACAGAAGAAGAAATCGATGCTTTTGTTAAAGCATTAATAAAAACAAAGGAGTACTTCGGTAATGTCTTCAGCTAATAATTTAGATACCCTTTATCGACAAGTCATTATGGATCATTATAAAAATCCGCGAAATCAAGGTAATCTTGAAGGGGATTCCTTAACTGTAAATATGAATAATCCAACTTGTGGTGACAGAATTCAACTACAAATGAAAGTGAAAGATGGAAAAATTGCCGATGCAAAATTTGTTGGTGAAGGCTGTTCAATCAGCCTTTCGTCAGCGTCAATGATGACTCAAGCTGTAAAAGGTAAATCAGTAGAAGATGCCTTAGCTTTATCAGAAATTTTTTCAAACATTATGCAAGGCAAAGAGTACGATGAAGATCGGTTTGACCTTGGTGATATTGAAGCACTTCAAGGTGTGTGTAAATTTCCTGCCAGAATTAAATGTGCAACCTTAGCATGGAAGGCAATGGAGAAAGGCTTACACGAGAAAGAAGCATGAGGAGGGTTTGCAAGTGGCGAAAAAAATGCCTGAAATCGGTGAATATAAATATGGCTTTGTTGATCGTGATGTTTCGATTTTTCGATCTGGAAAAGGTTTAACAAAAGAAATTGTTCAGGAAATCTCAAAAATGAAAAAAGAGCCTGAATGGATGCTCGAATTTCGTCTGAAATCTTTAGAGCTATTTTACAAAATGCCAATGCCGTTATGGGGTGGCGACTTAGCAGAATTAGACTTTGATGATATTACGTATTATGTGAAGCCTTCAGAAAAATCAGAGAAATCTTGGGATGAAGTACCCGAGGAAATTAAAAATACTTTCGATAAACTTGGTATTCCAGAAGCTGAACAGAAATATTTAGCTGGGGTTTCAGCTCAATACGAAAGTGAAGTTGTTTACCACAATATGCGAGAAGACTTACAAGAATTAGGAGTTGTCTTTAAAGATACCGATTCTGCTCTTCGTGAAAATGAAGATATTTTTAAACAATATTTTGGAACAGTTATCCCGCCAGCGGATAATAAGTTTGCAGCTTTAAACTCAGCAGTATGGTCTGGTGGCTCCTTCATTTACGTCCCAAAAGGTGTAAAATGTGAAACGCCACTTCAAGCATATTTCCGAATTAACTCGGAAAATATGGGGCAGTTTGAAAGAACATTAATCATCGCTGATGAAGGCAGTTCTGTTCATTATGTCGAAGGCTGTACGGCGCCTGTTTACTCCACAAGTTCGCTGCATAGCGCCGTTGTTGAAATTATTATTAATAAAGATGCTTATTGTCGCTATACGACGATCCAAAACTGGGCACCAAACATTTATAACTTAGTTACTAAACGATCTGTTTGTTATGAAAATGCCACAATGGAATGGGTCGATGGAAATATCGGCTCTAAGCTAACGATGAAATATCCTGCTGTTGTAATGAAAGGTGAAGGAGCAAAAGGAACCATTCTTTCGATTGCGATTGCTGGTAAAGGCCAACACCAAGATGCCGGCGCAAAAGTATTGCACTTAGCACCGAATTGTTCATCGACAATCATCTCGAAGTCAATTTCAAAGCATGGCGGAAAAGTAACATATCGTGGAATATGTCACTTTGGCCGAAAATCAGATGGTTCAAAGTCCAAAATTGAGTGTGATACACTCATTATGGATAATCAGTCAACATCGGATACCATTCCGTATAATGAAATCTTTAACAACAACATTACGTTAGAGCATGAAGCTACAGTTTCTAAAGTTTCCGAAGACCAACTATTCTACTTAATGAGTCGAGGAATCTCAGAGCAAGAAGCAACAGAAATGATCGTCATGGGCTTCATCGAACCATTTACGAAAGAATTGCCAATGGAATATGCTGTTGAAATGAACCGCCTGATTAAGTTTGAAATGGAAGGTAGTATTGGATAATATATAAAAAACCTATATATATCAAAGGGTTTAGAGGATTTCATACCGTGCCAACTTGGTGGCGTGCCAAATTCGTGCCAAGTTGAAATTATCTCTTAGTGTAGAAGGCGAACTTTTGAAGTTCGTCTTCTTCTTAACCACAAAATGACCATAACATAAAAAAATCAGGAGAAAAGTTGGAGAATGTTTATCTATTGCTACCGATATAACACTAAATATCCCCTAAATATCTTATTGAAGTAACAGTCCTTTCGGACGATTTTTGAATGTCGCGAGCAAATAAATTTACCACGAATGTAATTTTTTGTATAATGAGTATGAGTATTCAGAAAATCATATGTTAGGGGTACTTGTATGTCATATTATGAAAAATTACCAAATGATTTGTTAGTTGCTTTTTATCAGGAAATCAACAAAAACATCAAAAAGGGTATTTTGACAGAAGCGATGTACAACGAATTGAAACTGATTGAAGAGGTGGCTAGGAAACGGAATATACTCCTAGGGTATTTAAAAGGAAATGAATTAGAAAATGAAATCGACGTGCAAGAGTCCATTTAGGGCTCTTTTGTACTATAATAAGAAAGAACGTTTTTGAACTATGAATGCTGTCTAGCTCCGAGCGCTCTGCGCTTTTCTTTTACGCATTTTACAATTTTATATCCATCCTTCATAATGTAGAATGTACTTAGAAAATTAGAAAGTTGGGTTTGGTATATGGAATGGATTATCCTGACAATTATTGGGCTTGTAGCTGGAACGTTAGGTAGTTTAATGGGACTTGGTGGGGGAATTATTGTTGTTCCTGCAATGATGATTCTTAGTAGTTATATATCTATATTGGCAGGTGTTACTCCCCAAGTAGCTGTTGGTACATCCTTATTAATTATGATTTTTACGGGTTTGTCTTCAACATTAGCTTATGTAAAACAAAAAACAGCCGATTTACGAAGTGGGTTGTTCTTCTTCGCTGGAAGTGGTCCAGGTGCTTTGTTAGGAGTATATTTTAATAATGGGATTGATCCAAAAAAGTTTTTAATCTTTTTTGGAGTATTTATTATTTTTATTTCCTTTGTTTTACTAATTCGCAAAAAATTAAAACCTTTAAAAGTAACAAAAAGAGGTATTAAGCGAGAATATATTAATGAAAGCGGTGAAACGATTGAATATGGCTATCATCCAATCGTAGCATTGCTGATTGCCTTAATAGTTGGTATGTGCTCAGGTTTGTTTGGAATTGGTGGCGGATCGATTATGGTTCCAGCAATGATCTTACTGTTTGGTTTTCCGCCGCATCGCGCTGTTGCAACTTCGATGTTTATGATTTTTTTATCAGCAATTTTAAGTTCTGCTACTCATATTGCCCTTGGCAATGTTGATTGGTTATATTCATTAGCTTTATTACCTGGAGCTTGGTTTGGAGGGAAACTAGGTGCAAACATTAACCAACGGCTGAAAAGTGACACAGTTGTCAACATTCTCCGTATTTTCTTAATTGTTATTGGCATAAGATTAATTTATCAAGGACTTTTTTAATTTTGATTTTAAATCAAAGCGGTGATTTTTTTGCAAACTACGAGTATTCAGATTTTTCATACAAATGATTTACATAGCCATTTTGAGCAATTACCTAAAATTGTTAGTTTAATCAACGAAAAGCAGAACGCTTTTGCAAGGCAAGGCGAAGAGGTTTTAGTATTTGATATGGGTGACCATATCGATCGTTTTCATCCATTGACAGAAGCAACATTTGGAAAAGCAAATGTGAAATTGATGAATAAAGTTGGTTATACTAGTGTTACGATTGGAAACAATGAGGGGATTACAATTTCCCACCAAGCGTTAACAGAACTTTATAATGAAGCATCCTTTCCGGTTGTAGTCGCAAATCTTTTTGAAAAGAATGGTTGTCGGCCAAACTGGTTAAAACCTTATCATATTATTCAACTAGCAAATGGTCTTAAAATTGGTGTAATCGGGATAACGATTCCGTTTCGTCCTTTTTACGAAGCGTTAAATTGGACGGTTGCAGATCCATTTGAAATTTTGCCACCCCTTGTAAAAGAAGTAAAAAAGCAAGCTGATCTTGTCATTTGTTTATCTCATCTTGGATTAAATATTGATGAAGAAGTGGCTAAACAAGTAAAGGGGATTGACGTTATTTTAGGTGGTCATACACACCACGTTTTAGAAAATGGGATGTTTGTTAATCAAACAATTATCCATCAAGCTGGAAAGTTCGGTAAATATGTAGGTCAATTGTCAATTACATTTAATCATCATCACAAACAAATAGCTAGCTATAAAGCAGAATGCCTTGATGTTGACAATTATTCTCCTTGTGAAGAAACACTTGATACGATTGACCAACTAACAAAGCTTGAACTAACCGTTTTAGATGAAGTAGTTTGTACAATCCCTGAACCTTTAACAATTTCCTGGAAAAAACCAAGTCGATTTGCTCATATTTTAGCAACTGCGATAAAGGAATGGTGTAAAGGAGAAATTGGAATGGTTAATTCGGGGGTTTTACTTGATAATTTACCATCAGGTAGAATTACAAAAGGAGATATACATCGAGTTTGTCCACATCCAATTAATCCTTGTTTAGTTGAGCTAAATGGTCAAGTGTTAAAAGAGATCATTTCTCATGCTGTTTCCGATGAAATGGTTGCTAAAGAAATAAGAGGATTTGGATTTCGTGGGAAGATTATGGGGATTTCTGTATTTTCGGGTGTTACTTATGAAACCAAAATTCTTGCTGACAGCTTAAGTCATATTTTCAATATCAAGATAAATGGAGAGAAGATCGAGCCAAATCGCCTATATGAAGTTGCTACTTTAGATATGTTTACATTTGGTCATTTATTTCCCGCCATTGCACAAGCTAAAGTCAAACGGTTCTTTATGCCAGAGTTGTTAAGGGACTTATTAGCATGGAAACTAACCGAAAATTTGCAAAGTAAATAAATGAGTCAATGGTTTTAATTCCTGTTTTAAGTTATTTACCTAATCCCAAAAACGGTGCACTTTTTTTAACGTTTTTCATACTTTTATTAAGAGGGAGATTTGATGAAATTTTCCTTAAATGGGTTGCTAAGTTAGGAGTGTGAAAAATGCTAGAAATGTCGCCAATAATTATTGAAGGTCATCAATTTACTGCAGTACAAATGAAGTTACCAAAAACGAATTTAATGGCGGTTACAAATGATAAAGGGTATATCATGTGTGGTGCGTTAGACGTGGCGCTATTTAATAACAATGAAAAGCTGAGAGAACGAAAAATTATTGCTGGTCGTGCGATTGGCGTAAGGTCGATTGAACAATTATTAAATGCACCTTTGGAGTCAGTGACATATGCTGCAGAGGAACTAGGAATTACAATTGGGATGACTGGAAGAGAAGCATTATTAAAAATGATATAATCTCCTTGCCTAACGAGCTGACCTAGATTTAATTAGGTCAGCAGTTTTCTTTATAAAAATGAATATTTGAGGAAGTTTATTGAAAATGAACACAACAAATTGATTCTTCGGTATAATAAATTCGGATACATAATAAATATCAAATTATATTTTTATCTTATTAGAATCCTGTTAATTCCTTAAAGTTGAGGTAGACATATGAGACTAGTAACAACAAAATCATTAAAAGAAAATGATATTTTAAGTAAGCCGATTTTTCATGAAAATGGAAATATTCTTGTCCAAGCTGGCGTTCAGCTATCACAAAGAATCATTCATCGACTTATTGAACTAGGAATTGGGTTTGTTTACATAGATGATCCTATTACCCAAGATATTGAAATAAAAAATGTTATATCTGATGAGACACGATATAAAGCAATCGCCACGATAAAAAAAGAATTTTCAGAGATAGCAAATCATTATGTTATTGGCAATACATTAAATACAATGTATTTAAGTAAACATTTTTCTACTCTAATTGAACAAATCTTAACAGAAGTGAAACATAGTGATGGCGTTATTTCAATCTTGTCCGACGTTTATTGTTACGATTCCTATATTTTTACTCATTCATTAAATGTAACAATTTATACAATTGGTTTAGCAATGCAACTAAAGTTTACTGAAAAACAACTTTTTGAAATTGGCTTAGGTGCAATATTACATGATGTTGGGAAGTTAATGATTTCAAAAGATATATTAATGAAAAAAGGTCGTTTAACTGATGATGAATTTGAAATTATTAAAGGTCACACTGTTGCCGGGTTTGACATCCTCAGAAAAGCACCAAATATCTCATTATTGTCTGCGCATTGTGCATTTCAGCATCATGAAAGAATCAACGGTTCAGGATATCCCCAAGGAATTTCTGGGGATAATATTCACCCTTATGCTAAGATTTTAGCTATAGCAGACGTGTTTGATGCAGTTACATCAAATCGTGTTTACCGGCGAGCAATGCTTCCACACGAAGGACTTGAAATCCTATATGCAGGAGTTGGTACTTTATTTGAGCAAAATATTGTTGAACTATTTAGTAAAACGATTGCCATTTATCCAATTGGTCTTACGGTTTATTTAAATGATGGTAGAAAAGGTATTGTCGCTAAACAAAATAAATATTTTAGTATGAGACCAGTGATCAGAATTTTTGAGGAACACGGGGTAAAAGTTGAACCTTATGAACTTGACTTATTAAAGAATCAAAGCGTGGCAATCGTTGAGTGTGAAGCAAGACTTGCAACCGTAAGAGAGTAATTAAAGTTTGGAGTTGGTAAAGATTTTTAGTAAACTTTAAATACTTTCTAGCTCCGAGCGTCTCCGCTTTTCTTATCATTTTTCATTTTCTGCTAGAAGAAAGGACATTTTTTTATGGATCAACAATATTTACAATTGTGCAACTATATATTAGAACACGGAACAGTTAAAGATGATCGGACGAAAACAGGGACGATTAGTATTTTTGGTTATCAAATGCGTACTAATTTAGCTGAAGGCTTTCCGTTACTAACGACCAAAAAATTGTCTCTAAAATCAATTATTTATGAACTGCTCTGGTTTTTAAAAGGAGATACAAATATTAAGTATCTACAAGAAAACAAGGTGAAAATTTGGAATGAATGGGCGGACCCAAATGGCGATTTAGGACCGGTATATGGCAAACAATGGCGTTCATGGACAGCTCCAAATGGAACAACGATTGATCAAATTACGAATGTAATTGAGGAGATTAAAGCTAATCCGGATTCAAGACGATTAATTGTAAATGCTTGGAATGTTGCCGAAATAGAGCAAATGGCATTAGCTCCATGTCATTGTATGTTTCAATTTTATGTAAATAACGGAAAATTATCATGTCAATTATATCAACGTAGTGCAGATGTTTTCTTGGGAGTCCCTTTTAACATTGCTTCTTATGCTCTATTAACGATGATGATTGCTCAAGTGTGTAATTTAGAACCAGGTGAATTTATTCATACATTTGGTGATGTCCACATTTATTTGAATCATGTCGAGCAAGTTAAGCTTCAGCTTTCAAGAACACCAAAAGCATTGCCGAAAATGCGGCTAAATCCGAATGTGAAATCAGTCTTTGATTTTACATATGAAGATTTTGAGTTAGTCGATTATGATTCGCACCCTCATATTAAAGGAGAAGTTTCTGTATGATTTCTTTAATTGTAGCAACGGGAAAAAACAGAGTGATCGGGCTTAATAATGAAATGCCGTGGCACTTACCAGCGGATTTAGCTTATTTTAGGAAAACAACGACAGGACATGCTGTTGTTATGGGAAGAAAAACATTTCAATCAATTGGACGGCCACTTCCAAACCGATTAAACCTTATTTTAACAACAGATAAAATGTTTCAAGCCTCTGGCTGTCAAGTCGTTCATTCTGTAAAAGAGGTCCTAGAGTTTGGGAAAAATCAAGAATTGTTTGTGATTGGGGGAGCAGAAATTTATCAGCAATTTCTACCCTATGCAAATAAAGTTTATTTAACGTACATTCACGAAAATTTTCAGGGAGATACTTTTTTTCCAGAGCTAACTGAAGAGTGGGAGCTCCAATCGGTAGAAGATCATGCGCCAGATGAAAAAAATCACTATGCATATGAATTTCGAGTTTTCGAACGTACTATGGGAAAAAGGTAAGTGTTGATAGCTCCGCCCACGAATTTGGGCGGAGCTTAAGATAATTTGGTAATTAGGTGCTTTTCCAAACTAACGTTTTTTTCGTTTGGCAGCGCGGTCTTTTCTTTCCCAGTTTTTTAATGATGGAAAAGGATCAAATGACCATTCTGTAAACCCATTATCGCGGTACATACCATAATGTAAATGGGGAGGGAATTTCCCTGATGTACCAGGCTTCCCATATCCAGAACTTCCAACATATCCGATAACTGTTCCAGGTTCAACAACGGATCCTTCATTAATTGCTTTTTCAAAGCCACTTAAATGAGCAAAGTAGTGGTAAATATTATTCAGGTCCCTAATTCCAATTCGCCAACCTCCGTATTTATTCCAGCCTTTTAATTCAATCACTCCATAAGTCGTTGCTCGTACTGGAGTACCGTAGCCAGCGAAAATATCAGTTCCTTCATGAATTCTTCGTCCTCCCCAGCCGCGGGCATCCCCCCACGTATTTTTATAACTATAATTAAAATGAAGTGGCAGCGGAAAGTTATTTCTATCTAAGGCGATTGTATGATATGTTTCATAAATTTTTGCATGCCCCATAATTAACTGAAGTGTTTTTTCACGGTGATAAAATTCCCATAACCCAATCCTAATATTTTCTTCATCATAACCAAAAGATTCTAAGTGTCTTGCAAACGTGTAAAGGATATCTTCATCATCGTTTCGATCAGCAATTCCATCGCCATTTCCATCTAAACCTACTCCTCCAAACATACTAATGGAGAGAGGGTTTGTATCTTCTAAATCAGGATTGAGTGGACCTACCCATTGCTTTGGAGAATAAAAAATAGCAATTACCCCAGTTTCGTTCGGTAAATCACGTCGTGCTCGTCTTAAGCCCCTTTCATAAGAGTCGGCAGCTGCCAAATAATACCAAGGGACATTCGTAATCGTCTCTATTTTTTGGTATAAATCCATCCGTTGTTCAATTTTTTGTTCATATGTTAATTCAGTTTTTTCATTAGCAAAGATTGTTGCTGGAATAAATGCTAATGTTAGCATTATGATCACGAACAATACTATGATTTGCTTCATGGATATAACTCCTTTCTAGCTTTTCTCAAAAGATAAGAAAGTATAAAGTATTTGAACTTTGAATGCTGTCTAGCTCCGAGCACCAGCGGCTCGAGGTCAAATAACCTGTCAGATAAAAAGTGAAAAAGCGCACTTTTTCCTGCCAGAACATTTGCTTGTCGCCGCTAGGCGGGCGCTCTCCGCTTTTCTCATAACTATAGTTTGTAGAAAATGTTGAGAAAAATATATGTTAATTGCTACCAATTGAAGATAACTACTTTGAGATTTCTTTTTTTTCATGTTAAAGTTAATCTAGTTCAGTTATTTGACGTTTGGAAAGATAAATTTTTAGCAACGATGTTTATTCGACGTTGTGAAAAATTTTAAGTACAAAGGATAAGAAAAATTAGGAGTGGGGATTTTTGGAAAACCAAGAAGAACATATTCGAAAGCCAGATTGGCTAAAAATAAAACTTACGACCAATGATTCATATACGGGTTTAAAGAAAATGATGCGTAAAGAAAAATTACATACTGTTTGTGAGGAAGCACGTTGTCCAAATATTCATGAATGTTGGGCAGAACGAAGAACGGCAACATTTATGATTTTAGGAGATATTTGTACGAGAGGATGTCGTTTTTGTGCGGTGAAAACGGGATTGCCAACGGAATTAGATCTAGGGGAACCAGAAAGAGTAGCAAGTTCGGTTCGAAAAATGGGTTTAAAGCACGTTGTTGTTACTGCTGTTGCGAGAGATGATTTAAAGGATGGTGGCGCGAAAATTTTTGCCGAAACGGTTCGTGCCATTCGTCGAAAATCGCCTTCTTGTTCGATTGAAGTACTTCCTTCTGATATGTTCGGTTCAATTGAAAATTTAAAAATATTGCTCGATTCAAGACCAAATATTTTTAATCATAATATTGAAACAGTAAAACGTTTAACACCTAGTATAAGAGCAAGAGCAACATATGAACGGTCATTAGCTGTTTTGAAAACTGCTAAAGAAATGTATCCGAAAATACCAACAAAATCAAGTTTAATGATTGGGCTTGGTGAAACAAAAGAAGAAATTATTGAAACAATCGATGATCTTCGCGCCAATGATGTTGATATTTTAACAATTGGACAATATTTACAACCAACAAAAAAACATCTGAAACTTGTAAAATACTGGAGTCCGCAAGAGTTTGAAGAGTTAAAAGAAATAGCACTAGCAAAAGGTTTTAGTCATTGTGAAAGTGGACCATTAGTACGATCCTCTTATCATGCAGATGAGCAAGTAACTAAAGCCCAAGCAAAGCTTGAAGGTTAATTTTTATACGTTAAGAAAGTATAAATTTTTAGCATAGATGTTAACTCGACGTAGCGAAAAATTTTAGGTCCTAAGTATAAGTGCAACTAAGGCTCAGCCGGCGCCCGAGGGCTTGGCTTTGCCAAG
>JAKFDP010000036.1:0-2151 GCA_036676095.1 Anaerobacillus sp.
GATGTGAATAAAGGCGGAAAGCCGGGTGCGGTTATCTATATTCCACCGGGAGATTATCATCTTGGCAGTCAAGTAGTTATAGACATCAGTTATCTTAAAATTATGGGTTCTGGACACGGGTTTACATCTTCGAGTATTCGTTTTAATACTTCTGAGAATGAATGGGCGGATTTGCATGAATTGTGGCCGGGAGGAAGTCGCATACTCGTAGATATTCCCCTAGAAGTAAATGACGAGGAATATAAAGGAGCTGCATTTTATGTTGAACGAAGTGGAAATCCCCGAATAAGTTCGGTAGAGTTTTCTGACTTTTGTATTGATGGTTTGCATTTTATTGAAGATGGTTCAGGAGAAACAAATCCGGAAAACACATACACTAACGGGAAAACGGGTATTTATGTTGCAAGTGCTTGTGACTCATTTCGGATTACAGGCATGGGGTTTGTGTATTTAGAGCATGGAATTACTATTTATCATGCAGATGCACTGACTATACATGATAATTTCATAGCTGAATGTGGTAACTGTATAGAACTACGAGGTTGGGGACAGGCTTCAAAAATAACCGATAACTTGATAGGAGCCGGTTTTAAAGGATATTCAATTTACGCTCAAAATTTTGGTGGACTTTTGATTACAGCGAATAATGTTTTTCCACGAGGTGCGAGCAGTATCTATTTTGATGGTGTGACACGTTCCAGTATCACAAATAATAGACTTCATTCATTTTATCCAGGAATGGTGGTATTCAGGGAAAATTGTTCGGAAAACTTGGTTTCTACAAATCACTTTTTACGTGACCATGAACCTTGGACTCCTTTTGTGGGAATAGACAATGGTTTAGATGATTTGTATGGTCTCCTCTATATCAGTGGCAATAATAATTCTGTAATTGCTAATCACTTTTCTGAAGTAATTAATACTCAGAACATCAAGCCGGTAGGTGCAACACCTGTAATCATACGTATTGTTTCGGGTAATGGAAATTATATTTCTAATAATCATGTTGTTGCCACGGAGGTTCATGCCAAGATAAGTGATTCATGTTTCTCTGCGCAAGTAGACGCTTTGTTGACTACCGAAGCATCAGAGCCGCTTACCGTAACAACAGTATTGGTAGAAAAAGAATCGCTTCAAAATACGATTCTTGATTCGGGAAGTGATGCACAGGTTGTTATGGACAAGACTGTAAATGCATTCAGAGCCACTCTAACGCCAGGAGCATAAATAATATATTCAACTATGTTTTTGTGGTAGTTTTTGTTCCAAAGTTTCAATTGCAAGTCGGACACTTGTTAGACGTAGTCTATTTCCTGCAAATACCAAGCAGCGTCAAAGTAGTGCTGATAGTGATAACCATTACAGCTTTCATCCTTTATCTTTGGACGAGTGCCTTACTGTTTTCTATTCTCGTTCATTATGGAACAAAGGGAATCGGACTTATCAAACAAGCCTTTACATTTTCTCTGATTGATGTAAAAACAACCTTTGCTATTATATTAATGTGGTTGGCAACCGGTATTGTCCTTTTTTATGCCCCGTTAGCTATATGTGTGATTGTTGTGCCTGTATCAATGATTTCGTTTCGATTCGCATTGATTTTGTTTAGAAGCATTTGTAAATTACCTAGGATTCAAATAAAATATATTACTTTAGAAAAATGAGGAAAGCCTTTTGCTTTTCCTCATTTTTTATAAGATAAGGAAGTATAAGTTTTTGAACTTAGACTACTGTCTAGCTCCAGCGCCCAGCGGCTATTGTACTTCGCTCTCCCCCTACGATAAGTCAAGCACGAATGCGCTAACGCTCTTCGTGTTTCCTTTATCTCAGTTGGAGCGCTCCAGTCCATACGCCGCTAAACGGGCGCTTGCGCTTTTCTTATTACTATCTATATATATTTTATCCATCTTGGATATCTTAAAAACAAACCGTATAACTCCTATGGTATTTTACATTTTCTCCATTTCGATTGCAAGTTGCAATCTTTACTAAACTCGTTAAAAAAATCTACTATCCTTGCAACCATTTTGGTATAAAGCCTCATAAACTTGTCCATCCTAAGACTAGAACTTTTAAAAACTCGTCTAGATTCATTGGCGGGTTCATCCAAAAAACTATAAAAGGGAGTTGAAAATATGAAAGTTCGTCAAG
>JAKFDP010000037.1:0-2255 GCA_036676095.1 Anaerobacillus sp.
TAAGACCCGATACGAAAAGCCGTTCGTTTACAGTCATGCCCTCTAGTCCGTCCACTTTTTTAACGGCATCTATCATTTCTTCATCTGTCATAAACGGAGTGTCAATCTAAATTGGTGCTAACGGCTAGAGCTTGCTGCTGTGCTGGTATTTTTTTATGTCAAGCCCGGAGCAGCTGCTGATTGAAAAACTGATGATGAAGATAACAACAAAAGCTTATAGAATTCCGTCGGCTGGATATGGGCTGATAGCGATATGAAGCCGAGAATATATTCGTCTGCCAGCATAGCAGCAAACTCCCTGTTGGCTGCTGTCATTTGTCTTCAATCATTCCGATAATTGCACATAGCCAAGGAACATCAATAGTTGTCCATGATTTTGATTCTGTCGTCCAAACTTTTAAGCCTTTCGGGTATCCTAAGTTTGACCCAACTTCTCCATATTCAACAGCTACTGCACTTTTCGATACAGATTGTATTGAGCACCAGAATCGTCCAATTTCCGACTCATTATAACGAATTATTCGACCATATTCTTTTGAGAAATAATTGTCTGTTGAAAAGCCAAACCCAAATTGATAGGAAGGATATGGCAAAAGCCTACTGTTCATAGTATCAATGATGTATTCTTTTCCCGAACTTGTTCGATAGATAATATTATGAATTCCGTCTGTATAGAACTTGTCATTCAAAATACCTGAATTTATAGAGTCTAACTTTGTAAATAGAAGGTCGTTATTTTCAAGAGTATTAAATTTTCTTATCGATACTTCAGAGTATACCTCCTCTTTTATTGGGTAAATAATTTTATGTACGGTGTACAAGAAGCTTGTATTATCTAACCAATATGTACGGATTGTGGGAAACTGACTTCCACCTTTAAGGTTAGGCCCATTACCTGCATCTGGAACAATTATTTTATCCTTATATCCATTTCGTTTGAGGATTATTTTATACGGCAACACACTTCTGTCGACATATAAGCCTTGTTTTTGGTCTGGAGAAAAACTAATATCGTAAATACGTTCTTTGTGATTTACAAATTTATATTCGCTGGTTTTCAGATTTAAGTGTAAAAAACCTGTACCGGTAAAAATATTATTTCGATAAAACACAAGAGTATCACCAGAAGATTCAACAAAATTGTCACTTTCTTCAATAACAAGCGTTCCTGTTTCAATATCTATTACATTACCTGTCCCAGAAATAATATAACGGTCTTTGTATATAAAGTTTTCGCCAAGGTCGAACCGAACATAAGAGCCTGGAACTCCCTTCTTATTTGTAGGAAATCCAGCTATAGTGTCTTTCGAAAACAAGACGCCTTTTACAAACTTGTATGCTATTAAATAAGTAAAATTCCCAATTTGGGGTGAGTCAACCCTATATTCAGCAGTTACAAGAGTTAGCTTATTAACTTCCTGAGCCTTACAAAACTTAGAAAGAAAAAGAAATGATATGACTAAAAGGGTTCTCATGATTGCTGCCAACGGAACGAAGCATTGTGAAGTAGCGGATTTTGGAAACATGCAGCTTCATTTACTTCTTGCCGTTGATTTATGTTTTGCGGCTTAAATGTAGTTCGTCAGCCGCTTTTTTACAAAGCTTGTGTTGGCAGCATTACTAAACTGTCGGAAAGACCGAAACTTTCGTTTCAGTCTTATCATGAAAATGTCGCTCAAAGTTTAGTTGAGATATGGTCAAACTGGAAATGACGTACTCCTTTCCTTTTGCCGTTAGACACCACTTCATGATAAATCCCCAGGGCAGTTTCTTGGCTGTATACTCTTTTATGCCCGTGATTTCTGAAAAATGAATGCTTTCTTCTTTTCCCTCTCTTACTATGGTTAGTCGCTTACCATCTATGATAAGTTCTGTTTGCCTCGCCAACGGCAGGTGATTAAAGAACAGAAAAGCGAATATTCCAACGCTGAACAGTATAAGCAAAGTAAAACCAATAATGACAACAGGTTTTGCTTTACTTATGTTCTCATACTTTGAGAAGAACAGAAATAGAAACAAAGCTAAAAAGAACAATGGCATACACCATAAAACCAAAAGGCGATAAAAATCAAATCGGTATCTATTTTCTGTCACCCTTTAAGTTTTGAAATGACTGCGCAAGTATTGCTGCCAACGTGAAAGGGCTTTAAGCAGTATGGATATTTGGAATACTGCAGTTCAACCCTTATTCAAAAACTAAATTAGCAATTCTATTGTTTAAGCCTATTTCATCAGCCCATATTGCTTGAAACCCA
>JAKFDP010000038.1:0-1561 GCA_036676095.1 Anaerobacillus sp.
ACAAATACCAGGGCAGTATTATTTTGGTGAGTCACGATCGTTTCTATGTATCACAAACAGCCAATAAGATCTGGGAAATTGTGGATGAAGAGATCAAAGAATTTAAAGGCACTTATACCGAATATTTAGAGTGGAAAGAACGTATGGCGAAAAGAGCAGCCGATAGTAAAGAGCTTGCTGCCAGTGAAAAAAAAACGGAAGTAAAAAAAGTAGTTGAGCAAAAACCGGTAGTACTACAACAGGCAGCTGTTGCAGACACCAAACAGGTGATCAATAAAGAAGCGAAGAAAGAATTGCAAAAGCAACAACGCATTTTGCAGCAGCTCGAAGAAAAGATCAACGCTACTACGATTGAAAAGAATAAAATGGAAGCGCAACTCTCCGAGCCTTCTACTTACTCTGATAAAGACAAGTTCAAACAAACGGAGACTTCTTATCAAAAGTTAAGCAACGATCTTAAACAGTTGAATGCGGAATATGAAGCTACGTTTGAGAAAGTGATGGAGCTGGAGAGTAAGGTGGGGTGATAGTGAATGGACAATTGTCAATCGGCAATAAACAAACGTTGCTGTTTGCATTAAGTAACCAAATTACTAGTCGCTAACCCGAGAATGAAATAAAATGAAGACAATAAAATTCATTGGCTATTTATTCCATCGTTATTATTCAAAAGGGCCAAGAGCTAACATCCCCTATTTCAGTGCCATTTGTTCAATGACATTATTAGGGTTCATGCATCTAATGCAAATCCTTATTCTTCTCAACAGCATTCCCGACATCACGACTGACAAGTTGGCTAAGAGGATAATAGTTGTTTTGACAATGCTGCCCATATATTTCGTGATGACGATTCTTTTCAAAAAAAGTGATTTAGCTCCACTTAAAGAGAAATATGATCGAGATTGGGACAAAGTTTTTAAAGGGAATGTCTGGCTGGTGTTTTATGTAATCGGTTCATTTACCTTAATAATTATTCTTGCTTTGTGGAAAAAGCAATAGCATAATCCTTCCTAAAATAAAAAAGCCATCCTTAAGAATAAGGACGGCGTATTTACCTATAAGAGAACCAACAGTTCGTTGAATATGTTTAGAATGATTGCTCGCTTACAATTCTGTAAGTGCCATCATTATTTATTTGTTTAATGCGGTAGAATGTTTTTGCAGCAGTTGCTTTTTTTGCTTTGTATTTGTACGTGTAATGTTGATCGTTAGCGAAGCCGCCTAATACAATAGCCGATGTTTTAAAATCTGCACCATCAGCACTGGTTTCGATCTCGTAATAAATGTCTTTGGGTTCGTTATCTGCTTTCCATTGGAGTACGATGGAAGAACCTTGCTGTTCAAACTGAACATCATAAACTTTCGGCCAAACTTGTTTGGAAAAAGTAGTTCCGGAGGTGGCTGTGTTTACACACAACAAGATCATGAAGGCAGCAAATACAGGTACAAATTTCGTTTTCATATACAAATTGATTATAAAACAACCTTGGGTATAGGAATGGAATCAATTTGGTTAATAGAGGAATTTTGGAAGGGGCTTCCGGATATGAGATATTAAAAA
>JAKFDP010000039.1:0-1867 GCA_036676095.1 Anaerobacillus sp.
TTTTATTTAATTTATACGTCGTCTTAGCGAGGATTATTCTGTTATTGTTTATACAAAGTACGCTTACAAATGACTAAATTGATTAATTATCAAACAAACTATAGTTCTTTCGCTCGATACATAGAATAGGAATAAACTCCCGAACAGATCAATTTATAGTAAATAATGTTGCATTATGTAAAATAGTAAGATAATCTGTAATATGTATTTTGAACTATTAAGGACATTTTTTAAAACACGATAAAGGCAAACTTACTGAAAAGTAAGGACGCAAAGCTACGGGTCTACCGTTTTTAAAACCATGATCGCCGAGCCGCCGAAATTTTCTTACAATCTGAGACTGACTATCATAGTATTTTTTGGCTGCTCTTATTTGAGTAGCTTTTTTGTGTTTAAAAAGTGTAGGGGGGCGATGTTTAGGTTTACTAAGGTTCATTTATTTAAAAATAAAAAAGAAGGAATATGTAAATGATGTATAGGTTGTTTATGAGAAATAAGGCTATAGCACAATTTTATTAAGGGAGGATTTTAAAATGAATTTTCTTAAATTATTAACAGCTTCCATTTTTATTTTTCTAGTTTTACCTATTCAAATTGTATGTGCATCAGAGAAACTTGTTTTTCATTACATCACAGAAGACTTAGAAGAAGATCATTGGGCCTATAATGAAATTATTGATTTTATTTATGCAGATATTATAGAGGGTTCACTAGATGACGATTTTTACATGTTTGTTAAACCTAACAAAAAAATTACTCGTGCTGAATTTGTAAAAATGATAGTAACAACTTTAGATATTGAGGTAACGAGTAACCAAGAGCTATCATTCTTTTCTGATGTTAAAATGGATAACTGGTATTATTCCTATGTTAATACGGCCAGTAGTTTAGGAATTATAACAGGAAAAACAAATAACAAATTTAATCCAAATGATTTTATAACACGTGCCGAAATTGCTACTATAATTACTCGTGCATTTGATAAAAGGATTGAGTTTCAAGAGGATATTTCTAAGAAATTTAAAGATGTAGATCACTCACATTGGGCTTATAAGGAAATAAGTAAAGCTTCAGCCACAGGAATTGTTCAAGGAAATAGTTTCAATCTATTTATGCCAAATGAAAATGCAACAAGAGCTCAAGGGATTGTTATGCTTCATCGAGCCTTAAATATGGAATCATTTGATTTGCCGAATGAAAAAGATTTAATGGCTATGTTAGAAGATCACATTAAACAAACGAATGTCTATCTAAAAAACAAATCTTTCGATAAGCTATATAATTTATATGACGCAAATTCAACAGGATACTATAATTATCAAAATAAATTTTCTGGAAAACTTTTGGAGAACTTTTGGAAAGATGGTGATGAAATAATAATTGAAACGGACATTGAAGATATTACAATTAATACTTTATCTGTAAATACCCGCAGAGCAGTAATAGAAGTGAGTAACATTTACCTCAAATACGGTGTTGATTTATTGATTGATGAAATGGACGGTGTTACATATTATTTAAAGAAAGATAAAGGTTCTGAAAATTGGAAAATTTATAACTTTACGCCATCATATATTGAATAGTTCTATAGAGCTAATTTAAAGGGTGATGGGGTAAAAGTTTAAGTAACTAAAACAAATTATTTAAACATTCATATAAAAATTAACTATGAGGTGAAGTGATACTATGTCAAGAAAATAGACACAGCTAAATGGGATTTTCTATTGCATCTACCGCGCTCCGTTTGCTGGCCGCTATATCAAGTTAAGGGACGTAACCCTTAACTTGATATAGCGGAAAATCTCTAACTAGCTGCCTTAGATTTAAATCTTTCATAATATTTCTTTTCATACTCGATTGGTGAAAA
>JAKFDP010000040.1:0-1964 GCA_036676095.1 Anaerobacillus sp.
GATCATAATTGTACGTTGTCACTCTTCCTTGATCATCAATGACTTTCGTTAGCTGATCCTTTACATCGTATTCATAGCTGACTGAGCTTGTATCAGGATACGTCATTTTGCTTCGTTGACCGGTTGGTGTCCATTCATACTGGATCATTTGGCCAAATGTATCGGTAACCTCAATGAGACGATCCAAGGCATCATAACGATAACTTGTTACTCCATTCCAATCCGTCATATTTGTTCTTCGTCCTAAGACATCGTACGAGTAGGCAACTGCCTTGCCATCTCCGAATTCAATGTTTGTTAAGCGATCGACAAGATCATACGAATACTTTGTCGCTATTCCATCTGGATAAAGGATAGAAGTAATGTTTCCATTGCCATCATAGGAAAATCCAGTGATTTCTTCTAATGGATTGATTTCTTTTATCAGCTGGTTGTTTAAATCATAAGCATACGTTGTTGTATGTCCTTTGGCATCTGTCTTCCCAATAATATTGCCAACAGAATCGTATGAATACTGCGTTCTTTGGTTAAGGGCATTGATAACTTCATGTAAGCGACCAAGGGCATCGTAATCATAGGTTGTTCTCTGCCCTTTTTCATCTTCAATTCCTGTCATTAAACCGCGTGGGTCATAATTAAATTTCGTCGAATAACCAAGAGCGTTTTCAATTTTAATCACTTGACCGAGAGCATCGTACGAATAGTTTGTTTTCGCTCCAACTTCATCGACAAGTGTAGTTATTTGTCCAAGCGCATCACGTTTAATTTCTTGGACATTTCCTAGTGGATCAATCATTTCCGTTAATAATCCACGGCGATCATAGTTCATTTTCCACACGGCGCCATTCGGTTTGATCGTTTTTATTAATTGGCCTGCCTTGTCATATTCAAATTCTGTCTCATAACCTAAAGCATCAGTGATTTTAATAACTCTACCTGCTAGATCATATTCGTAACTAGTATGATGATCTAAGGAATTTGTTTCCTTTACTAATCGACCAAGAGCATCATACTCATAGGACGTTTTCGCTCCTGAAGCATCTGTAATCGTTATTGGTAGATTACGAGCATCATAGGTAGCGGTCATTATTCCCCCTTCTGGGTTAGTGACAGAAAGAACGTTTCCATTCCCGTCATAGGTAAAGAGTGTCGCGTTTCCTTCTGGATCTATCATTTTTACTAAATGGTTGACATTGTTGTACTCATAAGATGTTACTGCACCATTCGCTTCGATTTGTTTTGATAAATTGCCAGCCTCGTCATACTGATATTGAGTGACATTTCCTAATGCATCTTTGATCGCAATTAGGCGATCAAATGAATCATATCGGTATTCCTTTTCGCCATTTACAGGATCTATATAATTAGTTAAATTACTATTTTTGTCATACTTAAAATTTTCTGTATAATTTAAGGCATCTTTTTGCGTAACAACCCGATCACGTGGATCATACTCGATTTCAGTCGCATGACCAAGAGCGTTCACCATTTTTGTTACCCTGTGAAGCGAATCTCGGTTAAGCTCTTGTCTATTTCCCACTGGATCAATAATAAATTGCACAAATCCATACTGGTCATTTTCAAGTGTGACAGTCTCACCTAAAGAATTTACCATACTTGTTGGAATTCCATAGCTATCACGTTGAAAAGTTGTCGTTTCTCCTAATGGGTTTTTGATAGAAATGATATTGCCTTTCTTATCATAGCTTATATTTGTTTCATTTTTCAGTGGGTCTACGATTTTTGTCGGCTTATTAAATTCATTATATTCAATTGTGGTAATATTTCTTAATGGATCAATACTTTGAAGTAGATTTCCCTTTCCATCATAAATAAACTCGGATATTTGACCATTACGATCCGTATATTTTGTTAAATTATCATTACCATCGTATGCAAATTTTTCTGATGTTCCGTCTGGATAATGCATCGCTGTTTTACGATAACGATGATCGTATTCATAA
>JAKFDP010000041.1:0-2965 GCA_036676095.1 Anaerobacillus sp.
ATTAGCATGTAAACAATCTACAACCAATTCATTAGCAGCTTAATTTTTTTTAAAACGATGTTACTTTTATTCTGGAAGTGTCAGCTTTTTTTAAAAAATGAATTATGAAATTGGTTCAAATATATAAATAAAGGAAAAGAACTGTTATAATGAATTGAAAAGAACACAATGGAGGAAATATTATGTCAAAATTACCAAATTGCCCAAAATGTAATTCAGAATACACTTACGAGGATGGAAGTCTTTTTGTTTGCCCAGAATGTGCTCATGAGTGGACATTAGAATTAGAAACTGAAAATAGTGAAGATAAAAAAATTGTCAAAGATGCAAATGGACATGTCTTAAACGATGGTGATACTGTAACGGTAATTAAAGACCTTAAAGTAAAAGGAACTTCATCAGTCGTAAAAATAGGTACAAAAGTAAAAAATATCCGTTTGGTTGATGGTGATCATGATATTGATTGCAAGATTGAAGGTTTTGGGGCTATGCAACTAAAATCTGAATTTGTAAAAAAGGTATAAATACAGTTTCAGTTAAATGGGTCTTCATTTAAGCACAATCAATTTAGAACTAAATATCAGGAGTTGGTGTTGTGACAACTCCTGTTACTTATGGAAAATCACCGATTTTTGCTAGTGTACATTTGGATAAACACACTTACACTTACACTTGAACTTTATTCATACGTATACGATTTCATTTTATAAGTTATAAAATGCATTTCTAATTCTTCACAAGGTTCGATACTTGATTGGATTGACATAATATTCTGTTGTTTTTCATTTCGACGTTAATACAACTTTTTTTAAACAGTTTTTACCACAAAAGAAATATCTAAGATCCTTTAGAACAAGTAGTTTTATTTTAGACTTTTTAGGTAAAATTAAGAAAAATAACCGTAAGCAGTGCTCGTGATTCAAAAAGAAGTTGAAAATAGTTTATTTTACTATGTAAAATCTTTTACCACGATTACTTAAAAATAGTCCAAAATCTATCATAATAAAATAAACGTATCAAAGAGGAGGTGTGTATTTTTGAAAGGTAAAAGTTTAAATGCATTAGTTATGTCTACATTAGCTATGATAGCTTGTTTTTCAGTTTGGGTTGTGATGACACCTATCGTTTCTCATCTAGAAGTGGTATATCAATTTAATTCAATAGAGAAAAGTTTATTAATCGCAACTCCCGTTTTGTTAGGCTCCATTATGCGAATACCTATGGGCATAATAACAGATCGTTATGGTGGAAGAAAAGTTTTTACAATCACAATGTTATTTTTAGTTTTTCCATTAATTTGTGCAGGTTTTGTAAATTCTTATTACATGCTTTTACTTGTCTCATTCTTTATAGGGATGGCTGGAACAACATTTGCAATAGCTGTTACTTTTGTTTCAAAGTGGTTTCCACCAGAAAAACAAGGGCTGGCTCTCGGCATTGTTGCCTTAGGTAATTTCGGAACGGCTATCGCTAGTTTTAGTCTTCCAACTTTAGTAACAATTATTGGCATTAAATGGACTTTTTGGCTTTTGGCATTAATGATTGGTCTGATGGCAATTATTTTCTGGTTAACAACTAGTGAATATCCAAATTCAAAAAAAGCTGCTACGTTAAGGAGCTCCTTGTCTGTTGTAAAATATAAGGAAACATGGATGCTATCTTTCTTTTATTTTTTAACCTTCGGTGGGTTTGTCTCCTTTAGCGTTTATTTACCAACATTGTTAGCGGAATTATATGGATTAACTCCTATTGAAGCAGGATTGAAAGCAGCTGGCTTTGTCACTATTGCAACATTTGTCCGTCCAGCTGGAGGGTATTTAGCAGATCGGTTTGGAACAGAAAAAATTCTAACGTTTATATTTTCTGTTACCATAGTAGCCTCCTTGGTTATGTCATTTTCCTTTAATAATTTCAATCTATTTACTTTAGGGTGTTTGACTATCGCATTTTTATTTGGGTGTGGAAACGGAGTTATATTTAAACTAGTCCCCCAAATCTCATCAGGAAATACTGGAGCTGTTACAGGAGTTGTAGGCGCTATCGGGGGACTTGGAGGTTTCTTTCCACCAATTGTACTAGGATTAGTGAAAGGTTGGACAGGAAGTTATTTTATTGGTTTCATATTCTTAACATGTTTTGCAGTTATTTGCTTTATCATACACCAAAGGTTCATTCGTACTATGGCAAAATAGTAAATGCAAAATGCAACCTTTAGAAGTTCAACCATTAAGCAACCAGGAAATTATTGTTACTTAAGAGATAGACTAATCCATTAACCGAGTGTTTCTACACTCGGTTTTTCAATTTTCAGACCTTTCCTTCTTGCTTATCCGCTAGAAAGTTACAAACGTTAAAGAAAATTTAAGTTCGATAAATTGATCAAATGGAATTTTCGGTTTTAAAATTTATCGATTAATGTTTGATTACGGCTACTGAAATGTACCACCATTGACATATTTTTTACCAATGCACACCAAGGGATTTACCACACATCGTCAATATATATACCAATGAATAAAAAACCTTACAGAAACCTACTCCAAGCAAAAACGAAGTGGAGGATATGGTTACAACTAATAATTTGTGTAACTCTTCACAACTTGATTTGGGTTATAATTGTAGAAAAAGGTATGGGGGCATTATGATGAAACCATCAGTATCCAAGATTATCTATTTTCTTGATAACCTTGTAAATTTAAATATTGAAACTAAAAGACTATTCTTACTTAAAGCCCAAAATCCACCTACAAAACCCATTTATATACCAAAAAATTCATCGTTTAGAAAACAGCTTTACGAAAAGAGCAAACAAAAAAACACATTCGTATTGGAATGTGTTTTTTTGCCTAGCAACGTCCTACTCTCACAGGGGGAAACCCCCAACTACCATCGGCGCAGAAGAGCTTAACGATCGTGTTCGGCATGGGAACGAGTGTGACCTCTTCGCTATCGCCACTAGACAAGC
>JAKFDP010000042.1:0-2736 GCA_036676095.1 Anaerobacillus sp.
TTTAAAAACAAAGCTTACTGAAAATTATAATAAAGGCAACTATAAAAATATTTCTAATCCAAAGCAATATGCTTCAGCACTTACAACCGATCTTTTGGAAATCAGCAAGGACTTACATTTTAATGTAATGTACGATGAACAATGGGTAAATGACCAGCTTAAAAGTAAAGACGCATTGTTACAAAAAACAATTAAAGCACAAGAGTTGCTGATAGCAAAAAAAAATAATTTTGGTTTTCGGCAAGCACAAATTTTAGAGGGTAATATTGGGTACCTGGAGTTTAGTTATTTTCACGACCCTGCTGAAGGAAGTGAAACAGCAGCAGCACTGATGCAATTTTTAAGTAATTCAGATGCTCTGATTATTGACTTACGTAAAAATAATGGCGGAGCAATGGAGATGGCACAATTTATAAGCAGTTATTTTTTCTCTAACAAAGAATTGCCCCTCTATAAATATTACTATTATGAAAGCAAAAGAAAACGGGTGGATAGAGAAATGTGGTTATTGCCTTCTGTACCCGGTAAACGATTAGATGATATTGACATCTATATATTAACAAGTGGTGCTACTTTTTCAGCTGCCGAATGGATGAGTTATTCTCTTCAAAACCTAAAACGTGTTACTATTGTGGGCGAACAAACTGCAGGTGGTGCTCATCCAATTGATCGGAAAATATTGACACAAGGGTTTTCTATAAACATACCTTTTGGCGAAATAAAAGACCCCATCACTCAGCAAGATTTTGAAGGGAAAGGTGTTACACCTGATGTGTTGTGTAAAAGCGAGGATGCACTTAACACGGCACATCTTTTAGCTTTGCAAAAGCTTTCTTTGAAAAAGAAGGACTCATTAACTAATTTTAATTGGATAATCCCTGTTATTAAAAACAGGCAAAATCCCACAAGTTTGGATAGCAATGTCTTAAAATCTTACCAGGGAAAATATGGTAAAGGTGAGCTTAAGTACGAAAAAAATAATTTATACTTCAAATGGAACAATGCAGTTACTTTTCTGCTTACTCCTTTACAGCAAGACTTATTTCTTATTGATGGAATAAACAATTTCCGTATTAAAATAATTTTAGAAAACAATTCAATTACAGGGATTAAAAGAATTTATGAAGATGGTCAAGAGAGAATATACCCAAAAGAATAATGCCAGCCGCTAAAGGGGTTTGGCTATAGCCCTAACGTTCTATTTCCTTTTCGCAAACAATCTTTCCAAGTCTAAGTCCGAAAGGAAGAATTGAGCAAAAGATTGGATTTAACATATGAATTATATAACGCATGCCTTTTTTTGTATAACATTCAACTGTTGAAAATTGATGACCTTACAGAAAAAGTAATATGCCCACAGATACAAAACAAGCAGGCGAAGAACCCCGCAAAAACGAATTGCCGAAATCAGAATCGCACATTATTGTAGAGATCGTGGAATACGTTCCTGATTCTGTAGTTACGAAAACAGTTGTTAAAAAATCAGGTGGTGATGTAACGGCTACTTCGGTGGATGAAGGTGAAGAGTTGTGCGAAAAAACAACAGAATTCGACACTTATGTGCAGATCGTTGACGGCAAAGCAGATGTAACCATCGGGAAAAAAGAATCCAAACTAAAATTGGGAGAAGGCATCGTTATTCCGGCGAATACTGTGCATTGCTTTAATGCTGATGAACAGTTTAAAATGATTACAACAATCATCAACAACAATCAGAAAGAAGTAATAACAACTAAATAGCTCAAAAGCTCAACAATTTTATTGGCCGGATTTAATAAGTGGTGAGGCCGCTTCGAAGTGGTGAGACCGGGTAAGCACCACTCATCATTCATTACTCATTGCTCATCATTCATCAACTAACTCAAACAGCTTTTTGTATCTTATCCCATGATTTCACCTAAAACCTTTCGTGAGCTTGCTCTTTCTTATGCAGAAGCAACTGAGCAACCGCATTTTGAAAAATCATCCTTCCGTGTAAAAAAGAAAATCTTTGTTACGCTTGATGAAGTAAAGAGCATTGCCTGTGTAAAATTTTCTGAAACGGATCAATCAGTTTTCTGTCTCATCGATCAAACACTCATCTGGCCCGTGCCCAACAAATGGGGCAAACAGGGATGGACACTCATCAACCTCAAAAAAATACGAAAGGATTTGTTGAAAGATGCACTTACCGCAGCTTATTGCAGTGTGGCACCAAAAGCACTGGCTGCATTGTACCAAAAATGAAAAATCCCCCGTACGGAGGATTTCCATTGACCCAAAAACATCTTACCAGATCAAGTTCTCAAATGGGTTTATTAATGACTTTGCAAAAGGTTTCAAACAATCGCTTTCAATGGTCGGGGTGCGTTTTTTCGGAATGGATTTAAAAACGGAGCCTATGTAAAGTTAAAGCGTCGGCTCAATCGACAGGAATTGAATGCGTCGCTTTACTGCCTTAAAAAGGTCAGTTTGACAATTATAACAAATTGAAAAGAGATTTATTCTTTGATAAGATTACCCGATCCTGCCAGCTTCGATTTAATATCGGCCGGGTTGCCATAGTAATGAATGTCACCTCCTCCGGCTACACGCACATCCAGTTTCATGCTGGCAAATACCCACACATTGCCCGAGCCTGCAATACTGATCTTTGCATTCTCAGCCTTCAGGTCTTTCATCATCACATCACCACTGCCGGCCACATCAATATCAAGATCACGGGTGTTACCAAAACCTTCGGCCTTACCACTGCCT
>JAKFDP010000043.1:0-65531 GCA_036676095.1 Anaerobacillus sp.
GGTTCTGGTTATAATTAGTTACATAAACAACATGAATAACTTGTCAACGCCTAACATTAAATCTTTAGAAATAAACATGGTCGATACCGTGCAATAAATCAATAGCAATAAAGTTGCGTGAGGTAAAATAAACAATTCTATATAGGAAAAAATTCCGTAATTGTATATCACCCTATTTGAAGAGGAGGATTTTTATGAACCCCAACCAAGGTAACAAGAAGAAAGAAGCAAAAATCGTTTCCCGCCGTTCTTTTATTAAAGTGGGAGGTTTAGGTGCGTTAGCATTAACTTTATCTAATTTACTTCCAGGCAAATGGCAAGGGAACGCTACTGAACATGGAAGTGAAGCTACAGCTTTGGGTCATGAGAAAAGTGGTCATATTGTTAATGCTAGTAACCCATCTGTGATGAGCCATGGGTTTGATCCAATGAAATTTTTAACAAATTTTGATTATGGGAAAGTAAGTACGCTTCCTAACGGTCAAGTCCAACGTGAGTATGAGATTGTTGCCGAAGATAAAGAGATTGAAGTGGCTCCAGGTGTGTTCTACCCAGCATGGACTTACAATGGTGCAGTTCCGGGACCAACGATTCGCTGTACAGAAGGGGACCATCTCAAAATTCATTTTATCAATAGGAGCAGTCACCCTCATAACATCCATTTTCACGGTATTCACCCAAGCAATATGGACGGGACTTTTGAAGATGTACCGCCTGGAAACTCTTATATCTATGAATTTGATGCCGCACCGTTTGGCTGCCATGTTTACCATTGCCACGTTATGCCATTGAAAAAACATATTGAGAAAGGATTATATGGAACCTTTATTATTGATCCAAAGACTCCTCGTCCAAAAGCAAAAGAAATGGTAATGGTCATGAATGGGTTTGATACCAACTTTGATGGAGGAAACGAATTTTATACTGTAAATGGTGTTGCAAATTATTACCATGATCATCCAATTGAAGTGAAGGTGGGAGAACCATTACGAATTTATTTATCGAATATGACGGAATTTGATTTAATTAATTCTTTCCATCTCCATGGAGAAGTTTTTAGATACTATCCAACAGGTACAAATCTTGAACAGTTTGAATTAACAGATACGATTATCCAGTGTCAAGGACAGAGAGGTATATTGGAGTTCTCTTTTACATTCCCAGGAAAGTTTATGTTTCATGCTCATCAATCGGAGTTTGCGGAGTTAGGTTGGATGGGAATCTTTGAGGTAGTTGAATAAGATCAACAAACAAAGGAGGGAAAAAAAAGTGTCTAATTTAGAAACCAATAATAAAACGGCTACAAATAATGCTTCAAGACAAACCGCAAAGCTATGGATATCAGGGTTATTTCCCGTCGTCGTTTTAGCTATGATTATTTATGGAATTGCTTCTGTTGGCTTACCGTTTTTTGGAGTGGGTGGACCGCCAGTAGAAGAGATAACATTTGAACGGTTATCTCTTCAAGAAGGACAAATTACCGCTGAAATACAAAATACTGGTCATGAAGAAATTACGATTGCTCAAGTTGCTGTTAACGAATTATATGTAAATTATTCTATTGAACCAAATAATGTCATACCTCGTCTCGGTTCAGCTACGATTACTATTCCTTATCATTGGGTGGAAGAAGAGCCTTTAGGGATCATGGTCGTTTCTTCAATTGGTTCCACCTTTGAAGGAGAGATTGAAGTGGCAGTTTTGACGCCAACACCAGATGCCGCGACTTTTGCTATGTTTGCTTTAATTGGACTTTTTGTTGGCGTCATTCCCGTCTTATTAGGACTTATGTGGAAACCATTTATGGCTAAAATGAACGATCGTTTCTATAAGTTCTTTTTAAGCTTAACCGTTGGTTTACTTGTGTTTCTTGTTGTAGATGCGCTAGAAGAATCGTTGGCAATTGCCTTAGTACTTCCAGACGTATTAGGAGGAATTTCAATAATTACGCTGGCGATCTTTATAAGTATGTATACATTGATTGTCATTAATAGAAAGATTGCCAGTCATGTACAGGGAAAGGATACTGTTGCCGGTCGTTTAGCTTTAGCCTATATGATTTCAGTTGGGATCGGATTGCATAATTTAGGCGAAGGATTAGCCATAGGCTCTGCTTATACTTTGGGTGAAGTAGCATTAGGCTCCTTTCTTATTATTGGCTTTATGATTCACAATTTGACAGAAGGCTTAGCAATTGTTGCGCCAATTTCTCGTGGGGAGCAAAGCCCCAAAAAGCTAATATTCCATTTGCTTATGTTTGGATTAATCGCTGGCGGACCAGCAATTATCGGGGCATGGATAGGTGGCTTCGTATATTCGACACTTTGGTCACTTATCTTCTTAGCAATAGGAGCAGGAGCAATTCTTCAAGTCATCTATGAAATCGTCAAAATGATGACGAGAAAAGAAGAATCCACTTTTGGAGATTTGCCAGGTGGACTTGGTATTATTTGCGGGATGTTGATCATGTATATCACCAGTTTATTTGTCATTGGATAAGTCGCTTTTAGTCGCACTTCAAGAATGTTTCAATGATTAGGAAAGTAAAAAAGGAGAAGCAATCGTTATTAATAGATTGCTACTCCTTTTAAATCTTTATTGGAAATCAGTGAAACGTATTATTTTTAAATATTTTATTTACACAATTATAGCAAAAGCTTACTTAATCCAAGGCTAATGAATAATAGAGCCGGAAATATTTCGATATAGCGTAACATTAACTTGTTTTTTGTTGCAAAGCCAACAGTAATACCAATAATAAGGGCGAAACATACAAAGAAACCAGCGAATGGAGCAAGCCATAAAGGTTGATTAGATAGACCAGCTTGAACCCCATATCCAATATTATCTATATTTATAAGTAAAGCAACAACCACGAAAAACGAACGTTGATATAAGGGGAATTCATGAAATAAGTTATAAATTCCAATTCCAATCATCAATATCCCGGCAATTGTAGAGACGACTTGAGAAGGAATGATCTCTCCTATTAGATGGCCAAAACCCATTGAAATAAAGATGACAAAGCTTGAGAACAGTCCGATTGCAATGATGGTCGCCAGTGAAATTCGTATTCGCTTTAAGCTCAAAAGAAAACCGATCACAAATGCATCAATGCTGATCAACAAAGAAAGTAGTATCATAAAGAGAAATTCCTTCAAAGGTTAGCACCTCTCTTAATTCATGTTTGTCTTCATATATATGTTCAATACCAAGAGAATAATCCAAGCCTACGATAAATGTACTGTTTGTTTCTAATTTAATAAAGAAAGTAAACGTATAATAAATCGGCAGCAGAAGACAATATAAGAGACTATCTTGTATTAAATAGAAATGAAATAACGAATAACGAATAACGAAAATTATCATAGCATGTCTATGATTTTTCTTTTATACGTTAAGAAAGTATAAATTTTTAGCATAGATGTTAACTCGACGTAGCGAAAAATTTTAGGTCCTAAGTATAAGTGCAACTAAGGCTCTGCCGGCGCCCGAGGGCTTGGCAAAGCCCGAGTTTTCTTTATACAAAAGAAAAAATTAGTTTTGCTAAAAGTAAAAAAGGCCAAAAGAAGGAGGAGATACGATGACAAAGAAAAAAATAATAGACACAGGATGGAATTTTGACAATAGCTATGCTCGTCTGCCGGAATCTTTTTTTACTAAATTAAAGCCAACCTCTGTACGCTCACCAAAATTGCTTATTCTTAATCATCCGTTGGCAGCATCTCTAGGATTGAACGTCGAGGCATTACAAAATGAAGAAGGTGTCGAAGTGTTTGCAGGCAACCGAATTCCCGATGGAGCTTTGCCACTTGCTCAAGCTTATGCAGGGCATCAATTCGGACAATTCACGATGTTAGGAGATGGACGGGCTCTGTTACTTGGTGAGCAGATCACTCCAAAAGGTGAACGGGTGGATATTCAGCTCAAAGGGTCTGGAAGAACGCCATACTCCCGCCGGGGGGATGGTCGAGCGGCACTTGGACCGATGCTACGCGAATACATCATCAGTGAAGCGATGTATGCACTCGGTATTCCTACCACTCGCAGTTTAGCGGTAGTAACAACTGGAGAAACAGTAATTCGCCAAACTCAAGAGACTGGTGCAATTCTAACTCGGGTGGCAGCCAGTCATTTGCGTGTCGGCACCTTTCAATATGTTGCAACTTGGGGTACGACTGAGGAACTGCAGACATTGGCTGATTATACAATAAAAAGGCATTTTCCAGAAATTGATCCTACCAATGAAAATCGCTATCTTCTCTTCCTTCAAGAGGTAATCAAGCGGCAGGCTGTACTAATTGCTAAATGGCAACTAGTTGGTTTTGTTCACGGGGTGATGAACACTGACAACATGACAATTAGCGGAGAAACAATCGATTATGGTCCTTGTGCCTTTATGGATACTTACGATCTAGGAACAGTATTCAGTTCCATTGATACTCAAGGTCGCTATGCCTATGGCAATCAGGCGTATTTTGCCGGTTGGAATCTTTCGAGATTTGCTGAAACCCTATTACCACTCCTGCATGACAATCAGGAAGAGGCTATTAAACTGGCCCAAGATGCTATTTCTAATTTTAGTGAGTTATACCGTAATCATTGGCTTGCGGGAATGAGAGGAAAACTAGGAATATTTAATGAAGAGGTAGAGGATGGATCACTTTTTGATGACCTTCTTAGTATGATGCAGAAATATCGTGCCGACTATACGAATACTTTTCGTACATTAACATTTGATAGCCATGACGATACAGCTCTGCTTGGTACGCCAGAATTTACGCAGTGGTATGATTTGTGGCAGGCGAGGTTAACTAGGCAACAAGAATCGAAAGCCTTATCGCAACAGTTAATGCAAAACAGCAATCCTGCGGTAATCCCACGAAACCACCGGGTAGAAGAGGCATTAGAAGCGGCGGAAGAACAAGGAGACTTCAGCATAATGGAACGGCTTCTTGATGTTCTTTCCAACCCTTACGACCACTCTTCCAAACAGATTGAATACTGTACACCGCCTGAACCATCAACTGTCCCTTACCGAACTTTTTGTGGTACTTGATGATAAGAATAGTAATAAGAAAATGGTAGCAGTGGTGATCATCACTGCTACCATTTGATTTTCCACTATCATAATAGAAATAAAAGACAAAAATTGATTTTTTTGTCGAAAATGTTCACAAAATTGTCGAAAAGTGTAATAATAGTTTTTGTGCTTAAAAAAATTCGAATTTTTTCGACACTTATTAGGGGGATAAAATGAAAGCATTAAAACTATTAAACAAAATGAAAATTAGTACAAAATTTAATTTTTTGTTGGTTAGTGTAATTTTATTTTTATCTATTATTATTGGACTAGTGGTACATAATCAAATTACCAAAGTAATGGAGCAGGTTTTTACAGATAGAGTTAAGATTGTATCTGAGCTTGGATACAATTGGTTAAATGAAAGCTATCAAGGTGAATGGGTTGTTAAAGATGGGATACTTTATAAAGGAAATACAAAAATAAATAATAATAACGAACTTCTTGATATGATAGGAAATATTACTGGTGGTGCGGTAACTATATTTGAAGGTGAAACGCGAGTAGCGACTAATGTAGTAAATGAGGGTCAAAGAGTAATTGGTACTAAAGTTTCTCAAGTAGTAAAAGATATAGTATTAAAAACAGGTCAACCGTATGTAGGTGAAGCTGATATAATAGGTAAGAGATACTTAACAATGTACCAACCTATAAAAGACAAAGATGGAGAAGTTATCGGTATGTGGTTAGTAGGATCTCATATTGATATTATTAATAATACCACATTTTCACTATTGATAAAGTTAATAACCGTATTGGTGATAGTTGGTTTTATTACAATCTTTTGTAGTATAATACTTATTCGGAGCATTATTCGACCGATTATTGACGTTAACAAACAATTAGTTGAGATCTCCGAAGGGGAAGGGGATCTTACGAAGGAATTATCAGTTAAACATAAAGATGAAATAGGTGATTTAGCAAATTCATTTAATAAAATGTTAAGTAGTCTACGTACAATGATTGGCCAAACGAGTCATACATCTGAACAAGTAGCAGCAGCTTCTGAAGAGTTAACTGCAAGTGTTGAACTGACAACTCAGGCAATGAACCAGATTTCAACGTCAATTCAAGAGTTAGCTAGTGGAGCAGAAATACAGGGACAAAAAACAGAGCAAAGTTCCCATGCAATGAGTGAGGTAACTATTAACGTTCAACAAGTGGCAGATACGGCATCTTCGGTGTCAAAATTAGCTCATGAAACGAACAACGTGGCGAAAATAGGAAATGAATCATTGCAAAAAGTCATACTGCAAATGAACAATATTAATTTATCAGCTGAAGAAACTGCTGCTGTTATTAAACAATTAGGAGAACGTTCAAAGGAAATTGGAACAATTATTGAAGTGATTACTAATATATCAGAACAGACTAATTTATTAGCTCTCAATGCAGCGATTGAAGCAGCTCGCGCAGGTGAAAACGGAAAAGGGTTTTCTGTTGTAGCCGATGAAGTAAGAAAGCTTGCTGAACAGTCCAACGAATCAGCGAATCAAATAATAGATTTAATCCAAGAAATTCAAAGTGGAACGGCCCTTGCAATTGAATCAATGGGAAAAGGGGCACAAGAAGTAGAAGTCGGTATGGGTGTTGTTCTAGAAACTCGAGAAGGATTTCAAAAAATTGTTAAATCAATTGAACACGTTTCTAAACAGATTCAAGAAGTTTCATCCATATCGGAAAAAATGTCAGCTAATGTGAAAGAAGTTAATGAATCACTAAAGGAAGTTTCTAATATTGCTAGAAGTTCTGTATCTAATACCGAAAATGTCGCAGCAGCATCAGAAGAACAACTAGCAACTATGGATGATATTTCTTCCTCTGCTATTTCATTATCAAGTATGGCAGAAGAATTAAGAATGATCGTTGGAAAGTTTAAAATTTGAGGGTTATAATTAAGAGGTCACACCCTTGAAAAAGATAATTAGGAGGAAGAAAAGTTTGGTTTATCAACTAATCCGTTTTGTATTAAGTATTATAGTACGAATTAGATTTCGATTAACAATTAGAGGAAAGGAAAATATACCAGAAGGTGGAGTAATTATTGCTATGAACCACCAACATAATTGGGATTCAATATTAGTTGGTACAAATACACCACGGAAGATGCACATAATGGCTAAGGAAAGTTTATTTAAAAATAAATTATTGGCATGGACGATAACGGAAATGGGCGCGTTTCCGATCAATAGAGAAAAGGCGGATATTAAATCATTAAAGAATTCACTAAAGCTTATAAAGGAAGGAAAATTATTTTCTCTGTTTATTGAAGGCTCACGAAGTCAAAGCGGTGAAATGCAAGAACCGAAAAAAGGTGTTGGTTTTATTGTTGCTAAAAGTGGTGCTCCAGTAGTTCCTACATATATTTTCGGTACAAGGAGTAAAAAATGGTTTAGTGAAGCTGGAGTTATTTTTGGAAAGCCAATAACCTTTCCTAATGAAACAGACTATGAGAAAATATCAAATTCAATAGCTGAAGAAATTAAAAAGCTTTCAAATTTAAAAGGTGAGAGGGACTGTTAGAAACAGAAAAGTTTTCTAGTGAAGTATAGTTTGTAATTTTACTATGGACCAGGTTAGGGTTCATAGTTTTTTTGTTTAGGAAATTAAAAAATTTTAACAAAGTTGTTTATTTGACCTAGCGAAAAATGTAAAGTCCCAAGTGAAAGTGAAATTAAGGCTCAACCGACGCCTAAAGATGCTTTAATAAGTTTTTCTAACGATTAATTTGAGGTTGCTCCTTTTTATAAATACAAAAAGATTAATTAATTGTGTATAACATTTCCAACATCGGAAAAAAATAAAGCGACTAAATTTTATAGGAGGTAAATATGAGTTATCGAAAATTGTGGATTGGTTTAAGTCTTGTTATCATTATTTCATTCGCTATTTTAGGTTATTATGGTGGACGAATTTATCAAATAATGCCACCAATTCCAGATCGAGTAGTACTTGAAGATGGCACAGTTCTTTTTACAGGTGAAAATATTAAAAATGGCCAAAATGTTTGGCAATCAATGGGTGGTCAAGAAGTTGGAAGTATCTGGGGTCACGGAGCATATCTGGCACCAGATTGGAATGCTGACTGGCTGCATAAAGAATCATTATATATCTTAGATAAGTGGGGAAATCAACAATTTGGAAGCAATTATGAACAATTAGCTGAAGAGCAACAAGCGCAGCTTCGAGCAAGATTAAGAAAAGAAATACGGACAAACACTTATAATGCAGATAAAAATGAGTTAGTAATTTCAAAAGATCGCTATGAAGCATTTCAGTATTTAAGCAATTATTATGCTGGTTTGTTTATGGATGATCCAAATTTAGCTTACTTAAGAGATCATTATGCGATTCCTGAAAATTCGATTAAAGATGAAGAACGGATGGCCGAAATGAATGCGTTTTTCTTCTGGAGTACATGGTCTTGTGCTACCAATAGAATAGGCAGTGATATTACTTATACAAATAACTGGCCAAATGAAGAGTTAGTTGGTAACCGTCCAACAGGTGAAATGATTATTTGGTCAGTGATCAGCTTTGTGGTGTTGCTTGCAGGGATTGGAGGACTTTCTTGGTATTTTGCTGTTCAACGTCATAATCAACCGCATATTGATGAAGTGTACCCTGAAAAGGATCCACTACTTGGGTTATCGCCTACTCCTTCAATGAAAGCAACGTTAAAATATTTTTGGATTGTTGCAGCATTGATTGTTTTACAAATTGGGTTGGGTGCAGTTACTGCCCACTATGCAGTTGAAGGGTCTGGCTTTTATGGAATACCAATTCAAAAATGGCTTCCTTATTCCGTGGCAAGAACTTGGCACACTCAATTAGGGATTTTCTGGATTGCTACTGCTTGGCTTGGAACCGGATTATATATGGCACCAGCTGTTTCCGGGAATGAACCAAAATTTCAGCGGGCTTTAGTAAATTTCCTGTTTGTTTGTTTATTAATTATTGTTGTTGGTTCAATGGCCGGGCAATGGATGGGCGTATTCCAAAGTTTCGACAATCAAACAAATTTCTGGTTTGGTCATCAAGGTTATGAATACGTTGATTTAGGGCGTTTTTGGCAAATATTCTTAATAATTGGTCTCTTTTTATGGTTATTTTTGATGGGAAGAGCATTATTACCAGCTTTTAGAAAATCAAAAGAAGATCGTCATTTATTAGCTTTGTTTTTGATTGCCGCAACCGCTATCCCCCTATTTTATATTCCAGGCTTATTATGGGGACAACAAACTCATTTAGCAATGGCCGAATATTGGCGCTGGTGGGTGGTTCATCTTTGGGTAGAAGGATTTTTCGAAGTATTTGCAACTGTCGTCATTGCATTTATCTTTACCCGTATGGGATTATTACGAACAGCAACAGCAACTTCGGCAGTTTTATTCGCAACAATCATATTTTTATTCGGGGGAATTATTGGAACATTTCACCATTTATACTTTAGCGGAACACCAATGGGCGTTTTAGCATATGGTGCAGTCTTTAGTGCTCTTGAAGTTGTTCCACTTGTATTAATCGGTTTTGAAGCATATGAAAACTTAACGCTAAGCCGAAAAAAACCATGGGTCAAAGCATATAAATGGCCAATCTACTGCTTCGTAGCAGTTGCATTTTGGAATTTAGTCGGTGCTGGATTATTTGGCTTTTTCATTAATCCACCAATTGCCCTATACTATATGCAAGGCTTGAATACAACACCTGTACATGGTCATACCGCTTTATTCGGAGTGTATGGAATTCTGGGAATTGGCTTAATGCTTTTCTGTTTAAGAGGTTTAACTGGGCACCGAGTTTGGAAATTTAAGATGCTTAGATTTGCATTTTGGGCGATCAATATCGGACTAGCATTAATGGTATTGATTAGTTTGTTACCTATTGGTCTGATGCAAACATGGGCCAGTTTTGAGCACGGGTTATGGTATGCAAGATCAGAGGAATTTTTACATCAAGATATAATTCACACTTTTCATTGGCTTCGAGTGATCGGTGATACAATTTTTGCGATTGGGGCGGTTGCTTTAGGATGGTTTATCCTTGGTTTAAAAACTGGCTGGTCATTAGAAGATAAAACCGTTGATTACGGTGGTGGGAAATCGTTTGATAAATAAGGAATGTAATATGCAATAACTATAGAAGAAATCGGCGACTATGCCGATTTCTTTTTCAGTGTGAAGAAAAAATAATGTATTTTCCGAATGATATTAAATTTATTTATTCCTGTACTATGGAAGTTGCATTAATTCGCTATGTGTATGATTAAAACATTTTTTACTTTCCCTTAAATTGAAATTGTTATAAACTGGCAATAATTATATAAATTGGAGGTATTAGGGATTAATATGATTGGATACAGAGAGGAGCTTGCAAAAATGGATGTAGAAATAATACAAATCCGTGAAAACAAAGAATATCTTACGAGAGCAATCGCTTATTTTACTGAAAAATGGGGGATCGATAGAAGAATTTATGCTGATTGAAAATTAGGATATGAAAAACTATATCTGATCTTAACGGGTATTATGAAAAATATGGTTGGCAGCACATAGCAAATGGCTTCCATTCGTCAGGGGTTGAATCTAAAATCTATGAGAATGTAACAATAGTAAACAAGGAAAATTTGGAATTTCCAGGAAATCCAAAATTAGAAACAGATAGACTCATTTTAAGAAAACTGGATATAACTGATACTGAAGATGTTTATGAATATGCGAAAAATTCAGAAGTTACACAATATGTGCTCTGGGAGACTCATCAATCTATAGAGGATTCACATGAATTTATTAACTGGACACTTGAAAGGATTAAAAAAGATAAAGTAGGTGATTGGGGAATTCAGTTAAAGGAAACGAATAAAATTATTGGCACTATAGGCTTTTCTGAGTTTAATGTTCAACATTTGTGCGGATCAATTGGTTATACTTTGTCAAAGGATTATTGGGGCCAGGGGATAACGACCGAAGCATTGAAAATGATTATCCGTTATGCTTTTGAAAGGATGAATGTAAATAGGATTGAAGCAGTACATTTTATAGGGAATGAAGCTTCCGGTAGAGTTATGGAGAAAGCCGGAATGCAGTTTGAAGGTGTGATTCGTCAAAAGGTTTTCGCTAAGGGAACTTTCTGGGATGTAAAGCAATATGGGATCGTTAAAGCGGATTACAATAGAAAATAGAGTAAGTTAGATAATTTTCATAGGTAATTAGAATGAGAGGTTTGTGTATTGTTTAAGAAGAAGTTCTTCGCAAAAAATGTATGAATTCCCAAATATTACGAGGAAGACAGACCAATTTCTATTTTAGTGCACTTGGATATGTTAAAAGAAGTTGGATTTCGCAAAGTTGATGTAGTCTAGAAGTACTACCATTTTGAGTATATATGGCAGTGAAGTAATAATGATTTGTGATTGATGCCCGAAAACGAGTAAAGATAGGGAGCTCGGTCATCAAAGAGAGCGAATAATGCCCGAAAAGGAGTAAAGATAGGGAGTTCGGTCATCAAAGAGAGCGAATGATGCCCGAAAAGGAGTAAAGATAAGGAGTTCGGTCATCAAAGAGAGCGAATGATGCCCGAAAAGGAGTAAAAACAGGGAACTCGGTCATCAAAGAGGACGAATGATGCCCGAAAAGGAGTAAAAACAGGGAATACGGTCATCAAAGAGAGTGAATGATGCCCAAATCGTGGTAAAAAGGAAAAATCGGGCATCATCTTCTTCATTCTTCCTGTATTATTAGTTTTCAACCGTAAGCATTTTTTTGTGGCAAGAAATTGATTAATAGCCCATAACTATAAGAGTTATGAGCTAGTTGTACGATAAGTTGGTTAAAAATTAAAAGTTTTTGAATGGATTTTAGCTCGCTAAAACTTGTCTTTTTAATGATAGTTATTACTACCGTTTGCGCTGCTACTCGTTTTATGTTTAGGTCCGCTTGCATTCTTTTTCTTTGTGTTACCACCGTTACCGTCTTTATTTCTATTCTTTGTCATGATTATACCTCCATTTAATGAAGTGATTTAGGCAATTCAATTCATGCCTTCCTAATTTATCATTGACAACTTTCAGACATATATTTGCTACAAATACTGGTAATACCTCGTGTGGAAATTTCAAATGAATAAAATTGTTAAACTAGAAAATACTATAAATAAACTTATTCATGGACTTGTAGCTTAAAAGGTAGAGCAGCAAATAGTTACTGTGCTAACTATTTGTGTTTTGTGGGTTCGAGCCCCACCAAGTCCTTTGAAAAACAACATGGCAGTTGTTTTAGTTTCAGTCAATAACGAAAGTATTTCCCTTTATTACAAATTAAAAGTTGAATTTTAAATGCTAGGTAATCTCTAGCATTTTTTTTACGTTAAGAAAGAAATTTTTAGCATAGATGTTAATTCGACGTAGCGAAAAATTTAGGTCCTAAGTTATAAGTGCAACTAAGGCTCAGCCGGCGCCCGAGGGCTTGGCAAAGCCCGAGTTTTCTTTTGTGCTTCCAAAAAAAGTTAGGTTGTTAGTACAAAAATCGCTAGTGGTTGCAACAAATCAAGTTCTTATACAAAAATAGTTCAACTCTGTATTGACATTGACGCAACGTGAAGGTTTAAGCTGATATCAGGAGGTGGTTACATGGAATATACAGTGCAAAAGTTAGCGCAAATCGCGGGAGTCAGCTCACGGACTTTGAGATATTATGATGAAATTGGGATCCTTAAGCCGGCAAGGATTAACTCATCAGGATATCGGATTTATGGTCAAAAAGAAGTTGATCGACTGCAGCAAATTCTTTTTTACAGAGAACTAGGTGTCGATTTAGAGAGGATTAAAAATATTATAACTGCGCCTACTTATGATGAGTTAATAGCGCTGAATGAACATCGTGAACAACTCCTGGAAAAAAGAAAACAATTAAATTTGTTAATTGCAAATGTTGAGAAAACAATTGCGTCAAAGGAAAGGAGTATTGAAATGAGCGATACAGAAAAATTTGAAGGATTTAAGCATAAATTAATTGAGGATAATGAAAAGAAATATGGGAAGGAAATTCGCAAGAAATATGGTGACGAGGCAGTTAATAATTCCAATAATAAGCTAAAAAATATGACTCAAGCAGAACACAAAGCAATTACGAAACTTGGTGAAGAGGTCATTGAAACACTTTATGAAGCATTTCAAACGGGAGATCCTACAGGTGAAAAAGCTCAAAAAGCAGCAGATTTACATCGCCAATGGTTAAGTTTTTATTGGGATCAATACACGAAAGAAGCTCATGCAGGGGTAGCACAAATGTATGTTGATGATGAACGATTTACAGCCTATTATGATCAAAAACAACCAGGAATGGCAAAATTTCTGAGAGATGCAGTTTTTTATTATACAGGAACGAAACAATAAACCCGTAATTCAGTCAATTCCTAGAAAAAGCGGACGTTTTTGGTTGGTTTAGTTCAAGGATAATTCGACACAGTCAAAATTTCAATTATATGAGACTTTTGCATTTAAAAAAACTTGGCGAAAAGCCAAGTTTTTTTAGAAAGATAAGAAAGCATAATTTTTGAACTTTGAACGCTGTCTAGCTCCGAGCGCCAGCGGCTCGAGGTCAAATAACCTGTCAGATTAGAAAAAATTGGATTTTCGCCCGCAAATGGCGAAAGCCTTAGTTTTTCTTATACTATCAACCGAACAGATTATTGTAGATAGTATAAAAAGTGAAAAAGCGCCACTGTGCTCCTGCGCCACTTCGCTTGCTCGTCGCAAAGCTGCAAAGAAGCCATTGCAAGAAGTAGCTTTCCTGCCAGAACATTTGCTTGTCGCCGCTAGGCGGGCGTTCTGCACTTTTCTTATGAATAAAGAGTTATTCCTACTAAGCCAGAGAGTATTATTACATAAACTGGATGCCAGTGTAGTTTTAATAAGGCTACAAGTGATAGTCCAAAGATTAACAACAAGCTTAATGTATGCCAGGAAATATTCGTTCTAATTACGTTATTTAAAAGTGTAAATTTTATAGCTGCGTAGATGATTAAACTAGTAACAATTGGTCTTAAACCGTAAAACATTGATTTGACAACTTTATAATGATTTAAATATTGAAAAAGTGTTGCGATAATCATAACTAAGATTAGGGATGGAAGTATCATCGCAAATAAAGAGATGATTGCACCGGGTGTACCAGCTACAGAATATCCAACAAGAATAGCGCTATTTGCGGCAATTGGTCCAGGGGACATTCCCGCAACGACGAATATGTCGGAAAATTGTTGAGTTGTCATCCATCCATATTTAACCGCCTTTAATTCAATGACAGGTACGGCGCCAAAAGAGAACAAGCCAATCATAAAAAATGTTTTAAATAACTCCCAATACTCCATAACAATATCCTTCTTTCGCTTTCTTAGCTTAAATTCCTAGCTGATGAAATAATTTATTTTATCTTGTTAAGCTGCTCTACTAAATTTGTTTTTATAGCCTAATTTTTCTTTAATAATGATTAAAATCATCCCTGAAAAAGCACCGAGTAGAATTGTAAATATAGGGTGAAGAAAGAAGTTAATTAGAACACCAAAAACAATGATACCGAACGTTGTTTTATCAATCAAAGCTACTTTTCCTACTTTGATGGCTGTGGAAATAATTAGGGCTAATATTGATGCTCTAATCGAAATAAAGGCCGCTTCTACCGTATGGCTATGGTCCATAAAAATATGTAAACTGCTGCCAAGAAAAAGGACGATAAAGAAGGTAGGAAAAGAGATACCGATTAGGGCGACTATCGAGCCTTTTATCCCGCTAATTCGTTGTCCGACAAATGTAGCTGAGTTAATCGCTATTGCACCTGGAACTGATTGAGATAAGGAAAGTAAATCAGCAACATCTTCCATTTTCAACCACTTTCTCTTATCAACTATTTCTTTTTCAATTAATGGGAACAATACGTGTCCCCCGCCAAATGCAGCTGGACTAAGTTTGAAAAAGATCCAAAAGATTTCCAACAGAATTTTCCATTCACGCTTCATGTTTTTCTCCTCTCCTTAACTTAAAATGTGTGTAAATTTATTAAAGGTGTAAGCTATGCACAAAATTAATTTTTAAAATTCTGAAAATTAAGAATTTTAATTTTAAACTAAGTAAACGAATAAGACAACACCAAGCGAGAGCAATGTTCGTTTGGTTTCATCTGATTTCTTAATCTATAACTGTTTTTCTATTAGGTTGGATTCAAACAAGAACCACATGCACCTCTATTATAAAGGATTTTTTTAAAGCTTTGTATATAAATTTTCAAAATTATAAATATTTAAAATTTTGAAAGTAAAAAAATGCTAGTACAAAAAAAGTAAAAACCACATTTTGCTTATATGCCAATACGATCAATTGTTACACAGCCACAATTGCTTTACTACCAGAACATTTGCTTGTCGCCAGGAGCGAAGATGGTGATATTACGCTGCTGCCCGTAGGATATGGGCGACTTAGATGTAACTTAGTGCTCCGTACTTTTCATAACTATATACTACGTTATTTAGTTGTTATAAGAAAGGTTAATTGCAACAAATGCATAGGGTATGTTAGAAAGTTATACTTAGCTATAGTTTTTCTTGTTTACTTATTATGGTAACATCTTGATATACATAAATGATGATGAAAATGTTGGAGGTCTTTTGTTTGAATATAGAAAACTTAAAAATGTTTTGTTTAGTTGTAGATGAAGGTAGTATAAGTCAAGCAGCGAGATTAAGCTTCATGTCTCAACCTGCTGTAACAAGACAGATTCATCAATTGGAAAATTTTTATGGTACATTGTTATTCGACCGGAAGGAAGGAAAATTAACTGTAACAGATGCCGGTAAAAGGCTTTATCCGTTCGCGCAAGAAATTATTCACGACTTCAACCGTTCAATAGAAGTAATTCAACAGGCAATAGGTAAATACAATGCTAAACTTATAGTAGGTGCATCATTAACAATCGGCGAGTATTTATTGCCACGCTTGTTAGGGGGATTTAAAAAACAAGCACCCGATATCCGAGTAACCTTAAATATTAAAAATACACCAAGTATATTAGAGGATTTGGCAAATGATGTGATAGATTTGGCGTTGGTTGAAGGGGTAGTTGAGGACAACCATTTTATTGTTGAAAAATTTGCGGAAGACGAATTGGTTCTGGTGTATCCTCCGGACCATCCTTGGAAAAACAGAACAGAAATTAGTATCGAAGAGGTTGCCAATGAACAAATGATTTGGCGTGAACTAACCTCGGGCACACGGCAGATCGTCGAAAACGCGTTAAGCGAATATGGGGTATTAAATAAAATCGAAAACTATATGGAAATTGGCAGTACGCAAGCAATAAAGAGTGCTGTGGAAGCAGGTCTTGGAATTAGTATTCTTTCAAGATTGACAGTCGCCAGAGAATTAGAGCAAGGTTTTTTACATGAAATAAAAATAACGGGAATAGATATTAAAAGAAACTTATGGTTGGTTAGAAAACACCATCGCTTTAACAAAATCGGTGTATCTAGCTTTATTGAATACATTCAATAAAGAAAATAAACCGAATACATTTTAAATGGAAACAGGAGGAACGTATTAGAAGGGCTATCCAGATGGAGAGGAGAGAGAAATTGTTTGAACATGTTGTAAAGCCAGGTGAAACGTTATGGGGGATTTCAGAAGACTACCGTGTTCCTTTTCAAACAATAGTTAATGCTAATCAGATAACTAATTCTAATGTGCTTTTTGTTGGACAACGAATTATCATTCCGAACTTGCCTAATCCAAATACAATTTCATATTCCATTCATGTTTCAATTGCAAATCGTACACTAACACTGTTTCGAAATAATACAAAAATAAAAACTTATCCAATAGCCGTTGGGCGGATTTTACACACAACACCAGTAGGAGATTATGTCATTATCAATAAAGCACCTAATCCAGGAGGACCATTTGGAACAATGTGGATGTCACTTTCCAAGAAACATTATGGCATACACGGAACAAATGATCCATCCTCGATTGGGAAATCAGTTTCAAAAGGCTGTATCCGGATGTTTAATCATGACGTCGAAGAGTTGGCGAAAACCGTTCCAATTGGTACAAAAGTACAAATTCGCCAATAGCCTAGTCAGTTGAGTTCAATCAATTGACTAGGTTTTTATTTTACGTTAAGAAATTTTTAGCATAGATGTTAATTTGACGTAGCGAAAAATTTTAAGTCCTCAGAATAAGTGCAACTAAGGCTCAGCTGGCGCCTGAAGGCTTGGCAAAGCCCGAGTTTTCTTTATTTTCACAAAAAGTGTAGGGTTTTTAATTTTTGCAACGTCTATTATAGTGTCAGATATAGAGAAAGAACGAGAGGGGGGAGCATCATTAAAGATGAAGTAGTAATTTCAAAGGTTAAGGATGGCAGCGAACATGCCTTTCGAATATTGATTGAAAAATATCGTGACCATGTTTTTCGGACTGTATATGCTGTTATCCGAAATCAAAAAGATGCAGAAGATATTTCACAAGAAGTGTTCGTTCGTATTTATTATGCTCTCCCACAATATTCTAACCAAGGCTTTAAAACATGGTTGACTCGAATTGCTGTAAATTATGCGATTGATATGAAACGAAAAGCTGAGAGGCAAAAAGAGAATCCAAGAGAAATCATCGAAAAGGCATCAAATGAAAATATTGAACAACAAATGCTAAACAAAGAAATACAAGTTCTCGTGCAACGAAGATTAAAGGAAGTACCAGAAAACTATCGGCAAGTAATCTTTGATTTTTATATTGAAGAAAAAAGCTATCAACAAATTGCCCAAGAGCGGATGGTCGAGACTAAGACAGTCGAAATGCAGTTATATAGAGCAAGAAAATGGTTGAAAAAGCATTGGAAGGAGGAAGAGTTTTAATGTCTCATTACTCTAGAGAAGAATGGAAGAAATACATAAAAGAAATGTTGCCTACTACAGAACAAAAAGAGTTAGAACAACACCTCTATTCATGTGATGAATGCCTTGAGCTTTATATGACTATTATTGACGAATCTGTTGAGGATTTTCCTAATATTAATTCAGAGCAATTTACTGAAAAAATTTTAGCGCAAATTTTTACTGCAGATGGCATTCAATCTTTGCAAAGAAATCAAAGTATTTGGACAAAAACAATTGTTCATTATGGGATTGCGGCAGCTATCACAATGCTGATGATGGTTTCAGGTTTTTTCTATGAAATTACTAATATTACAGCGCTTGTTAATCACGATAAAGAGCAGATTGTTCAAACGGTATTACTCGATCAACAAGATTCGATTTCAGTTAACATAATGAATAGGGTTATATCAATGCTTGATTCGTTTAAACCATTATTAGAGGAGGGACAAGATTAATGAAAAAAAATCAATTAGTAGCATTTATGTTATCAGCTGTACCCGGTGCTGGCTTTCTTTATTTAAATAAAAAAATACGGGCAGCCATGTACAGCTTTTTGTTTTTTGGTACAATCATTTTTAGTTTAGGACTTTGCTTTCTGTTTAACGATGATGATTTTCTTATCTTTCTTGGGGGCGCTATTATTGTTTGGATTATACAAATGATTGATATGGTGATTTATTTACTTCATCAGTCTGAAAAAGACGTGATAAATTTACAACAGCATAAAGTGGCAAACAGTCACAATGAACAGCAAGGAATGAATCCAACTATTCAAGATCAAGAAACTGTTGCTAATCCGAATGACAAATCAACAATAATGCTCCTATCGATTATTCCTGGCTTGGGACATATGAATTTAGGTCTCACACAGCGAGGGTTAACATTTTTAATAAGCTCTTTTGGGTTTGTTACCGTTATTTTCTTTGTTACTTTTTTGTCAGAGCAGCCAACTTTTTTAGTATTTCTTGGTCTAACGCCAATCATTTGGATTTATAGTATGTTTGATGTCCAAGAGCAGGTAAAAAGAAGGGAAAGAGGAGAAGAGCTGCTTGACCGCACATTTTTTGAGGATTTTGAAGAGAGCCGCAAAGATTCTCGAAAAAGTAAGGCGATTGCTACATTACTTGCTTTGTTTCCCGGCACAGGTCATTTATATTTAGGTCTGCAAAAAAGAGGTATACAATTGATGGCAGCGTTTTTGTTTTCGATCTATATTATGGATGTCATGCGTTTATCTTTATTTTTATTTTTAATCCCATTAATTTGGTTTTATAGCTTTTTTGATGCATTGCAGCAAGTATCTAAACAAGAAAATAAAGAACAGGATGATCTTCCGATTTTTACTTACTTTCAAAGTAAACAAAAATGGATTGGTATTGCCCTGCTTTTGTTAGGTCTTTATTATATGTTTGATAGTGTACTACTTCCTACATTACAGCCAATTTTTGTTGAACTGTTTCAAGTTGATTTGTACAACTTATATGTACGCTACTTTCAAACGTTTGTTGTTTCAACACTCCTTATTGGTGGAGGAATTAAGCTGTTGATTGGAAGCGAAAAAAGGGGGAGTAATTAATGAAATATTGGCGCGTTGGAACAATATCAATGGGAATATCATTAATTCTTCTTGGGATATTCCTTTTTGTAGCTCAATATAACGAGATAAGCATTTATTCCATTTTTCTTAATTGGTGGCCATTCATTTTAATCGTTTTGGGGATTGAAATTTTAGTTTATTTGTTTTTATCGCGAAAGAATTCGGAAACTACAATTATCAAATACGATTTCCTTAGTATTTTGTTTGTCGGGTGTTTAGGAATGATAGCACTTGGATTTTTAGTGTTAAGCTATACAGGAGTAATGGGTGAGCTGCAACAGGCGATTGCAGCTGAGGAGAAAACGTTTGACTTACCAATTGTTCAAGCAACCGTTCCAACAACGATCAAAAGGATCGTTATTGAACCAACACATCAACCGATAGAGATTGAAAAACGTCCGTCTAACGAAATTAGTTTATTTGGTACATATCGAGTAACGACTACGGAAGATGAACCCATTATCCGTTCAAAAGCTGATTATGTAACGATCCATACAAACGGTGATACAATGTATGTATTTTTGAAAGATTTACCTACAAAAATTGGCCCATTTCGAACATGGTCAACGGTAACATAAACGATCGTTGTCCCTGACCATGTTCAATTAGATATGAAAGATCAATAAGGGACCGTCTCGAAATAGATTTTTTAAATGGTCAGTTAAGAAAAAAGGTGCCTTCCAAACTACCGGAGGCACCTTTTCACTATGATTGCTGACGTAATGGTTGGCGACGTAAATATGTTCCAGTTCTCCAGAGCCATTCAAGCGGTCCAAATGTATAGCGCTTAAGCCACCAACGGCTGAAAATGACTTGCGCGATAATAAGTAATAATGCAAAAAGTATTCCAATGGAAATACCAAGTTTACTGAACATTCCTAACCCATATCCATAAAAAATGGTTGTCATAACGATTGATTGCGTAAGATAGTTCGTTAAAGCCATCCGACCTAAATAAGCAAAAGATTGAAACAGCAGGGTCGAGCCAAACTTTGCAAAGAGGAGAATAAACCCTGCAATATAGCCTAGCGCTGCGATAGGACCTCCTAGTAAATATCCATAATAATCTAACAGTGCATTTTCTGTAAAAACCATTCCACCTTTCAATCCTACACCGACAGGCAAAAAGATCAGTACCATTTTTGTTAGAATTCGTTTATTTGTTGGAGTGTCATGAAGCCAACGCTTTTTTGCCAAATATCCTCCAAGCAAAAATAACATCACTGCCTGAGCAACGATCGTAGCAAAAGAGAAAAAGGAAAGAAAAGCTGCAAAAAATTCTTGCTCTAAAGGATCTAGATTTTCGCCAAAATCAACTTTTTCAAATGGATTAACTGTCAATCTGTGATAAACAATTTCTAGGTAAGAACCTTTCGCTAAAACATTATTTTCATATTCGACATAAGGTGATAAATCTAATTGATCTTTAGAACTTTCCTCGACAATTCCTGGGCCATTAATGAAAAAAACAAGCACAAGTGCCCAGATTAGAAGTGTTTTTGGTTTACGCTTAATAAAAAATAGAAAGATTAAGCCAGCGATCGCATACGTAACTAAAATGTCACCGTCCCAAATTAGATAGAGGTGTAAGCACCCTATCGCTAATAAAATTAGCAGTCGACGGAGAAAAACTCGTTTGAATCGTTTGCTTTTTGCTTGAGCTCGTTCCCACATCATCACTGCGCCAAATCCGAAAATAATTGAAAAAATCGGATAAAAACTGCCTTGCAATAACCATTCTATGAGTGAAAATGTCGCTTTATCTGGTGTGGATAAGTTTGGCAAAATGAATTTATAACCTACAGTTCCGTACTGAAAGGCAAGCATATTCACTAATAAAATTCCTAATAAAGCAAAACCTCTAAGACTATCAATATGATGTAAACGATCACTCGAATCTAAAGGGGTTAATTTTTCGATTTGTTTTATTTCTGTGTTATGTTGATCCATTTTCAGCCTACTTTCTTTGAATATTGGTGATAAAAATTATGTTGCAATAATAGTGCATAAAATATGTACGGAAGCCCGTTGTAATAGTAAAAGGTGACATGTTAATAAATGACATAGATAAATACGAATATTCTACTTAGAAAGTTCCGCATTATTTTTTTCCATTATTTAATTCGTTTATTTGGCCTAAATCGAGCAAACATATAGTTTAGCAACTACATTTATAGGTGGGTTAAGTAATGAAAAAAATAATGATTGTTCTCCTGTTTATTTTCTTAATAAAACCAATATCTACATATGCCAATCAAGGGCAACTTTTACTTTTAGTGAAATCTTCAAATCAGTCTTTATACCAGTCAACATTAGCCGTGGAATCTAACTACTTATTTACAGAGATAGCAAACTCAAAACCGATCGAAAAATTCTCTGAATTGCCGCTTTCAACTAAGTATTTAATACTTGAGAATAATGGCATTGTTAAAATATTTTTGATGGATGATTTAGGGGTCTTTTATGATCTACAAAGAAAGGAAAAAATAAAGTTATCACCTAAAACAACTAAAAAATTAACAACATTTTTTAAAGTATTACATGGAAAACATTTCGGGCAACTTGTTAAATGGGAAAAGGCAAAAGAACTAATTCCAAAATATAAAAAGTTTAAAATTACGGATTTAGAAACAGGATTAAGTTTTTATGTGCAACGTAGAGCAGGAAGTAATCATGCCGATGTTCAACCATTAACAAGAAAAGACACAAAAATCTTTAAGCAAGTTTATGGAGGAAAGTGGAGTTGGAAAAGAAGGTCTGTATTGGTTCATACAGACCAGCAAATAATTGCAGCTTCGATGCACGGAATGCCACACGGCAGAGGCTCTTTAGCTAACGGCTTTCCTGGGCACTTTTGCATCCATTTTAAAGATAGTGTTACTCATACAACAAAAAACATGGATCTTACCCATCAGGTGATGGTTTATAAAGCTGGCGGTTTCCTTTCACAATTTGTAAAACAACTACCGGCAGATGATGTTGTTAGTTTATTTTTTATTGCTTTAAATCAAAACGATCGTGACTTGTTTAGTTTATTATATCGCGAAGATACTAGTAAATATGATCATTTCTTCAGCAATATTGAATTCGCTAAAATGACGAAACGAAATAAACAGACAATAGATGAAGCACTTGTATACGAAATACCGATAAAATTTGTCGTGAAAGAAAAAGGTCAAAAAGAAGTCGAGCATTATTTTCATTTTCGCCTTGTCAGAGACTCATTAACGAGCGAATGGAAATTTGCTAATTTTCCGTTCTGAGGGTAAGAAATCAAACTAAGTGTGTTGAACGACCCACCTCGGATTTTTGCAAGTGAACAGGAGGTTGCGCAAGTAAAAGTGAAAACGCGCAAGTAAATCATGGAGTTGTGCAAGTAAAAGAGGAAAATGAGCAAGCAAACCAGTGATTTGTGCTAGTAAATCACTGGTTTGTTAAGGTACACCTATTCTTCAACGTTTGACAGTAACTCCTGTAAAGACCGAACCTTCACAGTTTATTTAAAAAAAGTTTAATAATTCGCAATCTTCTGTGCTTACATTGGACCTTAAAAATAAATGAAACATATACATATAGTAGGAAGTAAATAGAAATGCATAAATCCCTATAAAAATTTAAAGAAACACACCACTTTCTTTCATTTGGCTCAATAAACAGGAATCGACCTCTCGTTGTATATTTTTACTGCGAATAGAAATGATTAATAAAAAGGGGAATTAATGTAAACGGCGAAAGAAGGGCTTTCCATGTTTAAAAGAAAAAAGGAAATCAAACCAAAAAAGGATTATTCACCAATTGAGGTGACAATCAATGATGTTCGTAAGGCGGTAGTCACGTTTTCTAATAGTTTGGCAAAAGGAGTGTTTACCTCTATTCTTGTTAAAGATGATTATAGTCTTGATTTTGAGCAACTAGCTCCAATTTTAGGAGGTATTCCGACGAAAAAATATTACATGGCAAAAGAAACCTTTGATATTTTTGAAGAAGAAGAAAAAGAAATTCCAGTCATCATTGATAAAGTTCAACGGGCAGTTGATGGGTTTGTCAAGGAGTTTAAACAACTACCGATTATCAAGTATGATCCATATTTTCGTGTTAATTACTATTTATTAGTGCAAGAAGGATTTCTCAATTTTCGTCCAGATATTCCATTATACATTTCGGCTCAGGATCAAATGATTACTCACGTGAAACCGTTGAATAAATAGTAATAGGGGATAGCTTAATCCGCTATTACTATTATAGTTCATCAATCTTTAAGAGTCTGCTAGAATTAAAGTGAGGTGATAGGACGTTGTCAGTATTAAAAAACGATTGGGCCAAGTTGTTAGAACAAGAGTTTGAAAAAGATTATTACATAAAATTACGAAAATTTATTGTCGAAGAATACAATACGAAAGTTATTTATCCTGATAAAAATGATATTTTTAATGCATTGCATGATACTTCGTTTAGCGCTACTAAGGTAGTCATTTTGGGACAAGACCCTTATCACGGTCCAGGGCAAGCCCATGGCATGAGTTTTTCTGTAAAACCAGGGATTAAAACTCCGCCTTCTTTGCAAAATATTTTTAAAGAGCTGCATCATGACTTAGGGAGTGACATACCAAATAACGGCTACTTACTTAAATGGGCGAAGCAAGGGGTCTTACTATTAAATACTGTCTTAACAGTACAAAGTAATACACCAAATTCTCATAAAAATCAGGGCTGGGAGATCTTTACTGACAAAGTGATTGAAGCGTTGAATCAGAAGCAAACGCCAGTCGTGTTTTTGTTATGGGGGAATCATGCACAGAAGAAAGCAGAACTAATTACAAACAAGCAGCATCTATTGCTCAAAGCTCCGCATCCAAGTCCTTTATCTGTACATAGAGGCTTCTTTGGGAGTAAACCATTTTCACAAACAAATCGATTTTTGCAGGAGAATGGGCTTGCAGAAATTGATTGGCAGATTACTAATTTGTAAGTGATTTAAAAAACTATTTGAAACACTTCTTTGCAGCTTTGCAACGAGTAAGCGAAACACTATCTGAAATAATTGTCAAAAAAAATAAAAAAATTGGAATTAAGAAGGAAAAAATACAGATTATGTAGAATTATAGAAATTAATGATAATAGTTGTAATCTAAATATAGAAAGAACTTCATTTGTTATTTTACTTCGCTAAAAAATTGGAGTGTCAATTGATATGAGTTTTTCACTTGGAAAAAAATTATTTCAGAAGAAAAAAGATAATTCTTCTGAAATAACTATAAATAATCAATCGTTAGAAAATAGCAATCATCTAGGAAGTATAAATAAATGTGATAATTATCATGTAGGTATTGGCAAAATGGCGGCTTTTTTTGCCCATGAAATTCGTAATCCATTAACATCGATTATTGGTTTCTCGCAATATTTAGAACAAAAAAGTGCGATAAAAGCCGATCCGAATATTTCTCACTATATATCTATTATTAAAGAAGAAGCTCTGAAAATGGAATTAATGATCCAAGAACTTCTCAGCTTATCCACCTCTCATCTAGAACATGATAACCTATCGATTATTGATGTTCGACATAGTATTGAGAAAATTATAACGATCTACTCTATTCAAACTGCTGATAAAAATATCACTTTTAAGACAAATTTAGCTGAAGAGACATATATCACTGGAAATACGATCCGTTTTGAAAGAATGTTAGTTAATCTTATTAAAAATGCGATTGAAGCTATTCAAGAAAATGGAATTATCGAAATTATCGTTACAAAGGCGGACAATTTTATTTTTATCTCAATTATTGACTCTGGCCCTGGTATTCCTGTAGAACAACTTGAACAAATTTTCTTTCCGTTTTTTACGACTAAAGATGTGGGGACCGGAATTGGATTGCCAATTTGTAAAGCAATTATCGAAACCTTAAACGGAACGATGACCATCGAAAACCATCCATCTAAAGGAGTTCACGTTAAAATGAAGATCCCCCAAAATCAACGTAAACATTAAAGTGTTTATGGAACTTTTGCCGTTAGGAGATTGTATATGGAACATGCGATAACCTTTTTAATATCGATCATGGAATGGATCGCTCTATTAACCTTTCCTATTATTTTACTTGGATATTCTTACCGAAAATATTTTTTTCGGATTATTGGAATGGCGAGTATTTTAAGTTTGCTATCTTTGCTCTTACATTACATAACGATCCCCGTACCACTAATTGTTGGACTTCAAATAACTATCATCTTGTTTTTGGTGAAATTAAGCCTTAAAGCAAATTTTCTTGAAGCGCTTTTTAATACGAGTATTGGTTATGGATTTTATGTACTGACGCAACTAATCTTTATTGAAATCATGAGTCTACTCTTTAAGATTAGCTATTTCCAATTCTTTTTTACATTAAATATTAAAACAACTCTGCAAGTGATTACATTTACGTTTGTTTTAACATTATGCTACATGATTTATCATTTTAAATTTCATTTAGAGGAGCTTCGTAATTATATTAGGTTTCCCGCAACAGCTAATAAGAAATATAAGAAGATTATCATTATCAATTCGATCTTACCGCTTATTCTTATTTGTCTTGCTACTTTTACTATGTTAGCTGAAGAACTTAGTTACAAGTATGTGTTAATCTTAGCAATTATCATAATTATTTTTGTTATTCTAATAATCTTTACTATTTTGCATCATCAGTTCCAAGCAAAACGTTTAATCGAAGCGAAAAAATTTTATTTAGATCAGGAGCAGCAAGTGGCAACAATCGTTGAAATAATGAAAGAAACATATGGAAACCACTTTCAAGCGATATTTAAGCTTGCAGAGCACCAAACTCCTGAACTTATTAATAAATATGTTGAAACAAATCAACTTCGTAATACAAAATTCATTCAACAAGGGAAATCTACTTTACGTGCTGATTTGATAAATTTAGATGAATTACTATTCGCCTTTTTAGTTAATAAACGTAAACTAGCGCAATTGCTTGGGGTAACAATTAAAGTATCGAGCAAATGTAAGCGAGAAATAACTACAACCTTACAACAAATTCGTTATTTAAGTAGCATTATTGACGAAATTATTTTAATCCTTTACCAGAAGCCTGCAGGCGTTGATAAAACGATGAAATTCGAAATTGAATCAACAGACGAAGAGCTATTATTTAAAATTTCTTGTCCATTGTTTTTAAGTGAAAAGGAAAACGATACCTTTAAATTATTTGATGGATTAATGCAGTTTAAAAAGTTAAATGCAACTATTCATTCTGAACTAAAGCCATTATTGCTTTTAATTCGCTGTCCACTTACCTAAAAAGGAGTGTTCCTGGCATGTTTGAAGAATGGGCAATCATTGTTGCTAATCAACTAAAAAAAATAAATCCTGAAGAAACCGAGCCACACGATGTTCTAGTCTTTGGATTTACTATATTTTTTAACTTATTATTTACTTCCCTTCTTATCATACTGTTAGGTTGGCTCCTTGGTGTACTATTACTAGCAATTCAAGTCATGGTATCATTTATTCTCTTACGGATATTGACCGGAGGAGCTCATCTAGATCAATCACTTGCTTGTTCGCTAACAAGCTTAAGTCTTATTGGTGCCTTTGTTTGGTTACCATCTTCCCCTTTGTTCGTATTCAGTTATTTTGCTATAAGTATTGTATTGGTACTAATTTACGCCCCTTATTATGAAACTCATCAAGTTCAACACTCAAAAGCATGGGAGCAAAAAAAGAAACGGATAGCAATTTTATGGGTGATGATAACGTTGTTGATTTATCAGCTTTTTGCCCAATCAGGTTTTGTGTTTGGTGCATTGCTTCAGGCTTTGCTACTTACACCAGCCGGGGTCACCGTCATCCATAAATTAAATACTATTTTAACTTATATAGGAGGTGGGAAACATGAAAAAAACAGCTAAATATGTTTCAAAGCTCACACTTGGTCTTTCCTCTGCATTTGTTAAAGCTTCTAGTCCATTAGTCCATGTGCCTAAAATTCCAGAAAGTTTAAAAAAGGCAAAATAACTTCTAAGTAAACCTCTTAAGATTTATACTTTCCATTATCGTAATGATGAAAAAAATAAAAAATACGAATGAAGGAACTTACAAGTCTATCTTCATTCGTATTTTTTTTACATCTTAATTTCTTTTTTATCGTGGAATAAATAACCAAATGCCAGAAATCTAATTTTCGTGTAAAATGATAGTATGGATAAAAAGTTTACATTTTGATATAGTTTGTTACAATTTGTAATCAAGTTTGTAAATGAACTTTTTGTGAAAGTGTTGTCGAAAAAAGAAGGATTTTTTAGTATAGCTGTGGAATAGATTTATACATCTTAATTTACTTCGGTTAAAATGATTTAATTGATTAATAGAAAAGTATCCCAAAGCAATTTATCTACGAAATACTAATTAAAGGGAGGTCTCCAATTTTGAAAGCACTGCATTATTCATCTATCCAGCAAGCAATAGATTATATTGTACCCCGAACTAATAGTGGGTTTTTGATTTTTTCGAATGTTGCAAATGTACAGGAATTGTCTAAAGTTGTTGGAGAACATGTTGTTCTCTGTTCCACATCAGGTGAATACACTCCAGAGGGTTATCGTCAAAATGTCATTACTGGCTTCGAATTTAACTTGCAAGAAGCGGATATTAACGAGATTTTGATTCCGCCAATCAAAAGCGTAGCACAATTAAAACAATCATATAAAAAAGTTCAGCATAATCCCAATGCGTTTATGTTGCTTTTGTGTGATGGCTTATCTGCAATGGAAGAAAGTATCATTACTACTTTCCATTTTATTGATGATCGTTTTAAAATTGTTGGGGGAAGTGCAGGTGACAGTGCTCAGTTTAAAGAAACACTGATTTACATAGGCGGCAAAAAGGTTCACAGCGTTGCCATTTTCTTTAACTCGCAGCAAAAGACAGAAATTGTTAAGGAAAATATTTATGTTCCGACCGGAAAGAAACTGTTAGTTACCGATGCAGATCCGATTAAACGGATCGTAAAAACATTTAACAACAAGCCTGCTAGTACTGAATATGCTAGATTATTAGGAGTTTCAGAAGCGGAATTGCCAAAGTATTTTATGGATAATCCGTTAGCTCGAGTGTATAAAGATGATATTTTTATTGCATCACCGATGAAAGTAAATCCTGATAAGTCTATTACTTTTTATTGTCAAATCATGCCGAATGGTTTTGTAGAAGTTCTTGAACCTTCTAATCCTCTTGAAGTAATAAGAAAAACTTTACGCTCATGTTCATTTAAACCATCGTTTACGTTAGCAATAAATTGTGTATTGCGAAGCATTAAATTTGAGAATGATCGCATTTGGAGTAAAATGGATCAAGAACTTTTGGCCTTTTGCAAAAATACGACAGGATTTATTAGTTATGGGGAGCAGTACTATAAAAATCATTTAAACCAAACAATGGTTATGTTAGTAGTCGGGTAAATGATGAGGAGGAAATTTGATGTTCAAATCTATATTTCAAAGAGATAAAAGGATTCAGAAAACGTTTGACGAAAGTCTAGATCAAAAAGCGAACGTCATTCCTTTTCCTTATTCAAATGAGGTCTTTGAATTGTCAGAACAAGTTAATAAAGAAGTAGAAACACTCTTTCGTGAAGAAGGAGATATGACCTACGGATTTTACCAATTGTTAGAGGGAACTGAATATACAACAAAACAAATTCATGAAGTAGAAGAATATTTGTCTTCATTGTCTCAAAATACAGAAAAAACAAGAAGTTTGGTAGATAAAGTTTTTCAAAGTCTAAATCATTCTTCAGAAAAAATTGAAGACGCAAAAACAAGCATGGATCAACTCAATGCCCAAATGAATTCTTTTTCGGGTGTATTTGAGCAGTTTTTCGGTTTGTTTAATGAATTACAATCACAATATAAACAAATCAATGAATTTGCAAATGTTATTACTAACGTTGCCAGTCAAACGAATCTTTTATCGTTAAACGCTTCGATTGAGGCTGCAAGAGTTGGTGAAGCAGGGAAAGGATTTGGGGTAGTTGCTGCTGAAATCAAAAAATTGGCAATTGACACTCAAAATCGAGCAAATGATATCATGACAGCATTAAAAAATATGACGGAAATGATGAATTCTTTAAATGACAAATCAAATGAAGGTGTTCAAGCTGTTACCTCAACTACAGAGCTAATTAGCACTTCTGGTAGTCTGCTAAATCAAATAATCGTTGCCGAAAATGAAGTTCAGGAACACGTACAGGAAGTGAAAGAATCTCAAGAAACAAACTTGACTGATGTTCAAGAAATAACAGAAAATTTACGAAACCTAGTTAGCAAATCTACAAAAGAAAATGAGTATTTTGAAAATTTAATTTTTCGCGTGCAACAGAAAGCGGATCACTATCTTCATATTTTGAACCACCTAAATCAAATTCGTTTGCTACAACAAGAAGAACAGGAAAAAAATCAGCTATCGAAGAGCTGATTATTGGAGAATTCTAGTTTCTTATTCGTTCGTTAACGGATAAAGGTCACCATTAGAACGAGATGGTGACCTTTATCTTTTTATATTCCCATTTCTCCGCTATCATAGTTCAATTGCCACATGATGCCAAATTTATCTGTTACCATGCCGTAGCATTTGCTCCAAAAGGTTTCTTGGAGCTCCATACCTACTGTCCCGCCTTCTTTCAATTGACTAAAATAAGCTTTAATTTCATCGATGTTTTTACTAACAATTGTCAAGCTAATATTATTCCCTGGTATAAATGGCATTCCTGGAAAGACATCAGAAAACATTACATTGCTACCATTAATCGTAAGCTGTGTGTGCATGATTAAATTTTTTGCTTCCTCTGGAAGAGAAAATTCTGGATTAGGTGGCATTTCACCAAAGGTCATAAGCTGTGCTTTTTCTGCTCCGAACACTTGTGTATAATATTCAACTGCTTCACGACAATTTCCATTAAAATTAATATAAACATTTACGGGCACTTGGTTTCACTCCTAATAGATTTGTTAATCATTCGGTAAATGATTTCAATTTTATTTTAGCCAATAATCTCTAAATAAACAAATTGCTTTGAAAAGTTCAATCAGTTTATTACTTTAGTAATGATTGATAAAGGAAAAATAATGCGTATTTTGCTGCTCTTAGTTGAACGATGTTTCGATTTCCGGGAAAATGGACATTTATTACTTTCGTTACCTGCCCACGTACCGCTAAGCCAATATATACTAAACCAACAGGTTTCCCTTCCGATTCTGCGGGTCCTGCAACCCCTGTAATTGAGAGACAATAATCTGAGTTAGTAGATTTTCTTACATTAGAAGCAAGAAGTTCTGCTGTTTCGGCACTAACTGCCCCAGGAGATCCTTTCTCATTTAACATGTTCAGTGGTATATCAGAAAATTTATGTTTTAACTCATTAGTGTAACAAACAACTCCTCCTTGAAAAACAGAAGAACTTCCTGGGATAGATGTGATAAGATGGCTTAATAGCCCACCAGTACAGCTTTCTACCACAGATAATGTGACTCCTTTTTCTTTCAGCAATTTGTAAATGGCCAATTCAATGCTAATATCTTCATCTGCATAAATGAATTCTGCAGTTCTTTCCCGGATCTTTTGTTCAACCTCATCGATTTTAGATTTTGCTTTTTCTTTTGATGAGGCTCTAGTTGTTAAGCGTACTGAGACCTCTCCGACTTTAGCGTAGAGAGCAATTGTCGGATCTTGTTGCTTTTCGATAATTTCACTTAATCGATTTTCCAATTCAGATTCTATGATTCCCGCATATCTTAGAGTCTTTGAAAATAGCGATGTATTTTCTGGAATTAATGAATTCAACCATGGTATTACATAGCGTTCAAACATTGGTTTAAGTTCTCCGGGAGGACCTGGTAGTAATATATAATTTGTTCCGTTATCTGTTAAAGCAAGTCCAATTGCAAGACCAACTTCATTGGTTAATGGATAGGCACCTTCAAGTAAATGGGCTTGTCTCTCGTTACTTTTAACCATTTGAGATCCGCTTGCAGTAAAAAATCCCCTAATCTTTTCTAATGTTGGTTGATGAATGGTCAGCTTTCGATTTGTAAATTCACCTAATGCATCCTTCGTAATATCATCCTGCGTTGGGCCTAACCCCCCAGTACAGATAATCAAATTTGCTCGATTTTTGGCAATTTGAAATGCTTCTTTTATCCTATTTAAATTATCACCAACAACCGTTTGGAAATAGACATTAATACCTAAAGAAGCGCATTCTTCTCCTAAATATTTTGCGTTACTATTTGCAATTTGCCCCAAAAGTAATTCAGTTCCGATAGAAATAATTTCTGCCCTCATAATTTCGACTCCTTTTTGGATAATTCGTTTAATTAGAAATATTTAGAATAAATTTAATATAATCCAAATCTAGCCAAAAAGATATCATTTTTGTAAAAAAAATGTTTGACAGGATAATTTTTGATTGTATATAATTCAGTTTGAAGTAGTATTTAGATAATTTGAATAATTTTTAATAGTTTAAAAATTTTTTTTGGAAAAGGGGGGCATATATGCATTCAATTAAAGGACTTACAAGTAAGCAAGAAATTGCCACAAAAATTAAAGAGTTAGTCGGTCAATATTTTTCAGTTAAAGAAGAAACGTTTATTCCAGGTGATAGTTATGTTCAATACGCAGGTGCAGTTTATGATGAAAACGAAATTCGTTCTGCAATTGACGTATTACTAAAAGGTTGGTTTGGTTTAAGCGTAAAAGGAAAGAAATTTGAAGCAGAGTTTCCAAAATATTTTGGAAAAACGAGAGGTGTGCTCGTTAACTCTGGTTCATCTGCCAATTTGTTAGCCGTTTCGGCCCTAAGGTCGAAAAACTTTTCTGAGCCTTTACAACCAGGTGATGAAGTTATTTCTTGTGCAGTTAGCTTTCCAACGACGATCAATCCGATCATAAATAACCATCTTGTTCCCGTTTTTGTGGATAACGAAATAGGTACATACAACATAGATGTGAATTTACTAGAAAAGGCCTTATCCCCAAAGACGAAGGCTATCTTTTTTGCACATACGTTAGGTAACCCAGCAAATATGGAGGTTATTCAACAGTTTGTAAAGCAACATAATTTGATTTTATTAGAAGACTGTTGTGATGCGTTGGGCGCTTCATTCGATGGGCAACCTCTCGGTTCTTTCGGCAGAATGGCAACCTCTTCATTTTATCCGGCACATCATATGACAATGGGCGAAGGTGGATTTGTTTCGGTTAATTCGAAAGAAGATTTTTTAATATTGCAGTCATTACGTGATTGGGGACGAGCATGCTATTGTTCAGGTGCAGCTAGTCTTACAAAAAATGGGGTGTGTAACAATCGCTTTGCAAAGTGGCTTGATGATATTGATGTTATTGTCGACCATAAGTACGTATATTCAGAGATTGGCTATAATTTGAAGCCACTTGAATTACAAGCGGCTATTGGATTGGAGCAGCTAAATAAACTTCCGTATTTTGAGAAGCAACGCCGTGAAAACTTTGCAGTATTATATAACTTTTTTGCGAATTATGAAGAATTTTTCGTGTTACCTAGATCCTATAAATTAGCTGATCCATGTTGGTTCTCATTCCCGCTTACGATAAACGAAGATGCTCCTTTTACGAGAGCTGAGATTGTTAACTTTTTGGAAGATCATCGAATTCAAACAAGAAACTTGTTTGCCGGTAATCTTTTAAGACATCCTGCTTATAAAGGAATCAATTGCCGAGTCGTTGGCTCAACTGAAGTAGCCGATTTAATTTTGACTAATACGTTTATGATTGGGGTTTATCCAGGGATTACTGAAGAAATGAGAGATTTTATTTTGAAAACGTGTAAGAAATTTTTAGACCGTTATAAATCAAACATGAAGGCAGTTTCTTTTGAAGGTATTACAATAAATCAATAAAAAAGGAGTGTATTCGCAAATGAAGTTTCTAATGATTACACCACCTGGTTCTGGACAAATGATCCCGCATATAAATTTGGCAAAAGAACTTCAGAGTAAAGGTCATCGGGTCGTTTGGGCTATGCCTAAGCCAGTTATGTCGCGACTTGAAAATGCTGGATTATCTGTATTTGAGGCAGGGCCAGAAAATTTAAACTTTGAAAATCGTGACCTTTATTGTCCAGGTCATAGTAACACATCAGGATTTGAAGAGTTTATTTTAACTGCTGATAAATTGATTATGCAACCAACAATTAAGATTGTTGATGATATTTTAAGACAATGTACGAAAGAAGATTTTGACGCAATTATTTCTGAAGTAGGCTCTCCTGCTGGTCCAATCCTAAGTGAATTATGGGAGATACCATGGATTTGTGTTTCAACGGAATCTTTAGCCTATATTTCAGAAGGAATACCGCCTTATGCTTTTGAGGACGAGCTTGAGTCTGGACGACCTATGGAAGAATTTTATGAAGGTCATCGGTTCATTCGTGACCGATATAATGATTTACGAGCTCATTTTCAACTAGATCCAGTTCAAAAAGGGTGGAATGATTTATTTTCTCCGTTATTAACTATTTGTGTAACGACTAGAGAATTGGAATATCCTAACGCTCTGATCCCTGAGGGACTTGTTTTTACAGGACCACTATCAAATATCGCTCCCGATCCAAATCTAGATCCTGTTCTTGAAGAATTTATTCAAAAGTATACATCTGAAAAAATTCTCTATGCAACATTGGGTACGGTATTTAATAAATACCCAAATTTAATGAATAAGCTAATTGAAGGTGTATACCTATCAGGGGCAACAGCAATTATTTCTACTGGACCGGGATACCAAATTAGTGAAGAGTTACTAGCTAAAAAACCAGACAATGTTCTTATTGTGGCATGGGCAAATCACCGGGCATTATTTCCTTACATTACTGCTGCTGTTACTCATGGAGGAATGAGTACGACATGCGACACAATCTCCTTTGGATTACCAACAGTTCATTTACCTGTTGGTTGCGATTTACCTTCTCTAAGCAGAAAGTTAGTTTATCAAAAAGCTGGACTTAGAATACCTCATAAGATTGCAACTCCCGAATTAATCTCAAATAACATTCATGAGCTTTTAACTTCAAAGGAACTTTATGTAAATATCGCTGAATTACAGCAATCTTTTAAAAATGCTGGTGGAGCAAAGCGAGCAATTGAATTGATTGAAGAAACTGTCTTCTCTAAATTAACACAAGTAAAATACTAATTTGCTTTTTAGAAAGGAAGGTTTTTATGACATTTTTGAATGAAGAACAATCACTATTAGTCGAAGAAATTGCCAGAATTTTAATTGATCGTAAAGAAACTGTTTGTGTTGTCGAAAGTAGTTCAGGTGGATTGGTGTCGGCATGCTTATTGTCTTATCCAGGTGCTTCGCAGTATTTCGTTGGCAGTAGTGTACTTTACAGTTATCCTATTCGTGAAGCGCTCGTAAGTATGGGTGTGAAAGAACATGAGAAATACGGTGGTTCTACACCTGAATTAGTCCTTGATCTGGCAACTAACTTTCAGAAACAAGTTCCATCTACTTGGGTGATTGGCGAAGGCGGGGCTGCTGGTCCTTCCAAAAGTCCTTATGGTCATCCTGCGGGATATACAGCATTTGCCGTGCAGGGGCCCATCTCTAGTATGAAAATGATCGAAACAGGGGAAGAATCTCGAAGTTACAATATGATTCAATTTACAACCCAGTTACTACGATTTTTCCTCGAAGTATTACAAGAACATCATCGGTCCTAGCAAGAAAAATAAGCTAATGTAAGGAGAAATTTTAGATGAAGGGTATTATATTAGCAGGTGGTCAAGGTACAAGATTATTTCCGATTACCAATGTTATTTCTAAACAGTTACTACCAGTTTATAATAAACCGATGATTTATTACCCGCTTTCCGTTCTCTTACTAGCAGGAATTCGAGAGATTTTAATTATTTCTACCCCAATGGATACTCCTAGATTTGAGGAGCTATTTGGTGATGGTTCAGCACTCGGAATATCAATTTCCTATGCGGTTCAATCGTATCCAGGAGGCTTAGCTGAGGCCTTTATCATTGGAGAGGAGTTTATCGGTAACGATCAGGTTGCCCTTATTTTAGGTGATAATATTTTTTATGGACAAGGACTAACTCAATTATTGGAAGAGGCAGCCCAAATAAATTCCGGCGCAACAATTTTTGCCTATAACGTTAAAGACCCACAACGTTTCGGAGTGGTAGAATTTGACGAAAACAAAAAAGTAGTTTCGATCGAAGAGAAGCCACAACAACCAAAATCAACTTATGCTGTAACTGGTCTATACTTCTATGATAACAAAGTAGTTGATTTTGCAAAGTCGATTGTTCCATCAAGTCGAGGAGAATTGGAAATTACCGACATAAACAAAATGTATTTAAATTTAAGTGAATTAAACGTTAAGCTTCTAGGTCGAGGTTTTTCTTGGCTTGATTCAGGCACCCACGAATCTTTGTTAGAAGCTTCTCAATTTATTGAAACAATTGAAAAAAGACAGGGCTTAAAAGTAGCGTGTCTTGAAGAAATCGCCTATTCAAAAGGATATATTTCAAAGGAACAAGTCTTTTATCTAGCAAAAACATTACAAAAAAACGATTATGGGCAATATTTATTAAGTTTAATTGGGAACTAAAAAATAATCCCATAAACTTTTGAGGTGCTAGCTTGTGAAATTACTAGATACTCGTTTACCAGATATTAAAATCATTGAGGTTACGTATTTTGATGATAGTAGAGGTTTTTTAACCGAAAATTATAATAAGCAATTATTTGAATCCAACGGAATAAAATATGATTTTGTTCAAGATTTTCATTCAAAGTCATTAAAGGCCGGAACACTTCGCGGATTACATTTTCAAAACGAGCCAAAAGCCCAAACGAAGTTGATTCGGGTGACAAGGGGTGCCATTTACGATGTTGTTGTTGATATTAGAGTAGGATCGCCAACGTATCGTCAATGGGTAGGGCTTATTCTCAGTGAGACCAATCGGAGGCAACTATTAGTGCCAAAAGGATTTGCACATGGTTTTTATACGATTGTTGACAATACAGAAGTGATGTATAAAGTAGATGATGTTTTTTCGGTAGAGCATTATTTCGGTATTCTTTGGAATGATCCTGATTTATGTATTGAATGGCCTCAGACTAATAACTTGATCATTTCGGATAAGGATCTCAATCTTCCTAGATTAAATGAAATTAAAAATACCTTTCACTTTAAGGGGATAGGAAAATGAAGTTATTAATTACTGGAGGAGCAGGATTTATCGGCAGTCATTTCATAAGATATATCATCAATAAATACTCAGATTATAAAATTGTTAATCTTGATTCTCTGACGTATGCTGGTAATCTTGAAAATCTCCACGATATAAAAAGGAATCATCAATATAAGTTTAGAAATGGAAGTATAACTGATAAATTACTAGTTGAGCAGCTATTTGAAGAGGAACAGTTTGATGTTGTTGTCAACTTTGCAGCTGAGTCACACGTAGATCGGAGTATTTTTGACGCTGAAGCATTTGTTAACACTAATGTATTTGGTACTTATGTGCTTTTGGAAGCTGCTAAGAGGTATAAAATTAAAAAATTTGTACAAATATCTACAGATGAGGTTTATGGTTCTTTGGGAGAAACAGGTTTCTTTACCGAATCTACTTCACTAGCTCCTAATAGCCCTTACAGTGCAAGTAAGGCAAGTGCTGATTTACTGGTAAGAGCGTATCATGAAACATTTAGCCTACCTGTAAATATTACGCGCTGCTCTAACAATTACGGACCATTTCAACACCCGGAGAAACTGATTCCATTAATGATCCATCATGCACTAAATAATAAGAATTTGCCTGTGTATGGAAATGGATATCATATTCGTGACTGGTTGCATGTCGAGGATCATTGTTACGGAATTGATCTTGTCCTTCATAAGGGACAGTTCGGTGAAGTATATAATATTGGTGGAAATAATGAGCGAAGAAACATTGATATTGTGAAGTGTATTTTAGATGTATTGCAGAAACCGTATTCATTGATTACATACGTTAATGATCGTTTAGGCCATGACAAGCGTTATGCGATTGATGCAACTAAAATTAAGAAGGAGTTAGGATGGGAGCCCAAATATACTTTTGATTTAGGGATTAAAACAACAATCGATTGGTATATTCAAAATCAGGATTGGGTGAACAATTTTTCAAAAATAATGTGTTAAATTATTTTTACTAAAGACATGGATGCACTTTTCTTTAAAAGGGAAAGTGTATTTTTGTTGTTATTTCGACTTAAAATTAACTAATAGTGGCAGGTTCCTTTTGAAATATTGGTGCGGTGATGGTACATTTTTAAAAGTAAAGCTTTCTAATGAGGTGAATAAAGATTGAACTTACCAAAAGATTTTCAAGTGAAAATGAAGGAATTATTAAATGACGAATATGAAGCTTTTTTGAAAAGCTATGAGGAAAACAAAAAACAAGGACTTCGAGTAAATACCTTAAAGGTAGCAATTGATGATTTTCAGGAAAAAAGTCCGTTTAAATTGGAGCAGATTCCTTGGGTAACTGAAGGATTTTTCTATCAAGAAGAGGATCGTCCCGGAAAACATCCATATTATGAAGCAGGTTTGTACTATATTCAAGAGCCTAGTGCGATGGCTGTTGGACAGATCGTCGATCCCAAGCCAGGCGAAAAAGTGTTAGATTTATGTGCTGCTCCAGGTGGGAAAACGACTCATCTGGCAACTAGAATGAAGCAGCAAGGTTTTTTATTAGCTAATGAAATTCACCCAGCACGAGCAAAAATTCTTTCCCAAAATATCGAACGGATGGGGATTAAAAATGTAGTCGTAACAAATGAAACTCCTAAGAGATTAGCAGAAAGGTTTCCAAACTACTTTGATCGAATTTTGGTTGACGCTCCTTGTTCTGGAGAAGGAATGTTTCGCAAAGACCCCCAAGCTTGTTTAGAATGGAGTAATGAAAATGTAAGAAAATGTGCGGAACGTCAATTAGACATCCTTCAACATGCACAAGCAATGCTACGTTCAGGAGGGAGGCTAGTCTATTCAACTTGCACTTTTTCACCGGAAGAAAATGAAGCAGTAATTAACCAATTTTTAGACTTAGAGCCATGCTTTGAAATTGAAGAAATTCAAGTTTATGAACGGTTTGGCAGTGGACGGTCAGATTGGCTATCAGATAGCACAAGGAATATTGAAAAAACAATTCGGCTTTGGCCACATCAGCTCCAGGGAGAAGGTCACTATATCGCAGTGTTAAGAAAAACAACGGGCCAGGAAACAACAAAACGAAAATATGCGGAAACATTGACTGATCATAAACACTTACATGATTATTTTCAGTTTGTGAAAGAAACTTTGCGTATTACTCCCCAAGGTCAATATGTTTTATTTGGCGACCAATTATATATTGTACCCGATGAAATGCTTTCTTTAAAAAATTTGAAAGTTATTCGTCCTGGTTGGCATTTAGGAACAATTAAAAAGAATCGTTTTGAACCATCTCATGCTTTAGCCTTATCCTTATCAAGAGAAGAGGTAAAGTATACAAGGAGTTTGGCGAAAAATTCTCAAGAGATTTTCGCTTATTTGAATGGACAAGCAATCCAAGCGCAAGGACCAAAAGGCTGGTATTTAATTGAAGTCGATCAATTTTCGATTGGCTGGGGAAAGTTGACGGATCAGGTTCTAAAAAATCATTATCCAAAAGGGTTAAGGTGGACAGGAAAATAACTTAATCAGTATAAGATGAGTTGAATTTAGCACTCTTAACAGAGTGCTTTTATTTTAGGGTGAGTATAAATTTTTAGTAAAGCTTCTTGCCAAGTTTTCTTTATTAAACAAGTAATAATGTTCCATTTCCCGAGTATAAATAATTTACAACTAAACAGTAAAGGGTGAAAAAAGTGGAAATGAGAAAACGATTAAGACATAGTATCCTAGAAGAATTGTACAATATTTACTTTAAAACTGGCCAAGGAAAAAAAACGAATAGCTATACTAAATTTAATGATATAGAAACACGCTTAGCTTATGAGTATTTGTTAAGCAAAGGGCTAATTGCTGAGAAAAATGAAGGTGGAAATAATTTTAGGTATAAGATTACGGCAATTGGCATTGATGTGATTGAGGATAGTATACAAATGCCAGGATTATAATATTTGGATTTGGTCACTCTTAATTAGAGTGATTTTTTTTAAAAGATAAGAAAGCATAACGTTTTTGACCTTTGAATGCTGTCTAGCTCCGAGCGCCAGCGGCTCGAGGTCAAATAACCTGTCAGATAAAAAGTGAAAAGCACACTTTTTCCTGCCAGAACATTTGCTTGTCGCCGCTAGACGGGCGCTCTCCGCTTTTCTCGCTAAAAAATGTCAAGCCCAATTGTTACAATTTTGCGAATTTTCTCTTGAAACAATGAACTGGAGGTGATAAAATAAAATCAAAAGGCGGTGTAACAAATGACATTTCTTGAAATCATTTCCGCTGCTTCTCTTTCTGGTAAAATAATTTATGTTGTTGGTTTTAGTCTAACAGTCTATTTAAATTTAAAAGTATACAACTTAGATAAATATTAATAATTAGTGAAACAGTGCATCGAAATAACTTCGATGCACTGTTTCTTTTTGTATCATGGAGTGTGTAATGGTAAATGGTAAAACAGTGAAGTAATAAGGGTTTGTGAATAAGAATTTGGAAGAACACATTTTCAAAGCTTGAAAAGTATTTGCTAGTCACTTCCCCTTTCAGTAGAATAGTACATGTAGTATTTACTGTTTAACGAATTTGTTTATCACATACTAAAGCAATGTTTTTGAAATGAGGGTAATCAATGAATAAACCATCCATTTACGGCTTGACATTAGAGCAACTGACAAAATGGTTAATGGAATCGGGACATAAAAAAGGCCGAGGATTCAAAGTTTGGAATTGGCTTTATCGAAAGCGAGTCACAGACTTTTCTGAAATGGTCGATGTAAACAAAGAGTGTCTCCAATTATTAGTAGATCATTTTTCAATCGGAACCTTAACGGAGTACATTAAGCAAGTAGCTGTCGATGGGACTATTAAGTTTTTATTTAAGCTACAAGATGGAAATCTGATAGAAACAGTTGTGATGAGACAAAAATACGGGATATCCGTTTGTGTGACAACACAAGTTGGCTGCAACATGGGCTGTAGCTTTTGTGCTAGTGGTTTATTAACAAAAACCCGTGATTTAACAAGCAGTGAAATTGTTGAACAAATAATGATGGTACAACATGATCTCGATAAAAACGAACCTGGGAAAAAAGTAACTCACGTTGTTGTGATGGGGATTGGCGAACCATTTGATAATTTTAAAAACTTGGTCAACTTTATTCAGATTATTAAAAATCAAAAAGGTCTTGATCTAGCACCCAAAAATATAACTGTTTCTACGAGCGGTCTATCGGAAAAAATATATGAATTTACCGATCTGAATTTACAAGTTCATTTAGCGGTTTCATTGCATGCTCCAAATAATGAGCTTAGGACAAAAATAATGAAAATCAATCGGGCCATTCCAATCGAAAATTTAATGGCAGCAATCGATTACTATATTGACAAGACGAATCGTCGAGTAATGATCGAATATATATTATTAAAGGACGTTAATGACAAACAAGAGCATGCCCTACAGCTTACCCATTTGTTCGATAAACGAAAAAAGAAAGTATCAATAAATTTAATCCCCTATAATCCAGTCGATGAGCATGATCAATATCAAAGAAGCAAACAAGAAGATGTTTATGCTTTTTATCTAACGCTAAGAGAAAAAGGGATCTATGGAACAATTCGTCAAGAGCATGGAACAGAAATTGATGCTGCTTGTGGACAATTAAGAAGTAAGCAAATAAAGAAAAATGAGCAGAGATAATTACTGCTCATTTTTTGTACGTTAAGAAAGCATAAATTTTTAGCAATGATGTTTATTCAACGCGGTGAAAAATTTAAAGTTCTAAGTATAAGTGCAACTAAGGCTCAGCCGGCGCCTAAAGACTTGGCAAAGCCCGAGTTTTCTTTATTTTATTTACCTTGAATATACGGATGTGTCGATTGCTGTATGTTGTAATGATTATTTGTTTGTTATTCTATTAATTTGTTACTTTGGGATTAGGACAAACATTTCTAAATCTCTAAAATTAGCTATAAAGTATTAGGGGAAGTATTGATACATTGCTAACGTTTTATCATTTAATATAATGAAGACCTTGATTACTAATACGTTGTTAAGATGTGTATTCGACGGCTGCGTAAGGACTTGGCAAAGCCAAGTTTTTCTAGGGAGGTGTGATAATTGGGAGAGTTAAACATAAAATTTATAATCGAAAACAAACTACTTGAGCATTTGTTTCAACCGATTTATCATTTGCGAAATAACAAGATTATCGGATATGAAGCATTAATTCGTTGTAAATTAATTGATAGTCCGTATGCACTTTTTCAGTTGGCTAAAACAGAAGCGCAACTTAGTTATTTAGATGTATATTCAATTTCAACTGCCATTCAGTATTTCTCTGAAAAAGGTTATTTTAACAAATCAAACTTATTATTTTTAAATATATATCCTTCTACACTTTTAACTCCGTTATTTGAACAAACGATCGAAAAACTATTAAAATCCCCTAATCATAATATTCAGGCTAATAAAATTGTTTTTGAAATAAATGAATCCGAAGAAATCGAAAACTTTTGCTTAGTTGGAGAAGTAATTTCTAGATTGAAACAAAAAGGTTTTTTATTTGCAATTGATGATTTTGGTAGTAAGGGAGCTTCACTTCAACGTTTAGTTGAATTAGAAGTTGATATTATTAAACTAGATCGCTATTTTTCTAAAGATTTATCTAATTCAATTAATAAACAGAAAATTATTTCTTTACTATTAGATTATGTAAAATGTAAAGAAAAGATAATCTTAGAAGGGATTGAAAGTAGTACTGATATCGAAACTAGTAAAAATTTAGGTATTCAACTAGGACAAGGGTATTTATTAGGAAAGCCTGCGAAACTATAACTTTTGAAAAAATCCATATTAGCTTAAAAATGACATTGTATATTTTAAAGAGCTTTCGGAAAAATACAAGTCAGGATACAAAAAACATAACTGAAGAAAGGTGAGATCATATGACACAATCCAAGTCTCAAGAAGAAAGACAGTTTCGAACACGGAAACAAGCACAAAATCCTCATGGCAAAGTAAAATCATTTAAACGCCTTGCCGATGAGGCAAAAAAAGATTAACTATCGTTAGCTTAATTTCGTGGTGTCAAACGCCCCTGAATGTCCAATTGACGCGGACATTCAGGGGCGTTTTGTCTTTTTTGGGTGTCTGACACCATGCATACCATGCATAATATTGCTGTCTAATCACAAAATAGTAAAATCATGTGGATAGGTAGGGGGTTATTTATTATGGAAGCTAGCTGGTTATCAATTATTCCTTTTTTAGTTGTGATTCCTATTGCAATTTTGACAAAAGAAGTTCTTCCTGGTTTACTTGTCGGGTTAGTCGTTGGCTCTTATATTATTTCGCCGACGTTTCTGGGTGGGATTCAAACGTTACTTACTTATGTTGTGCAGGCACTGATTGATGAAAATAACATCAAAATAATTGTATTCCTATATTCGTTTGCAGGTCTTGTCGGAATTATTAAAATAACTGGAGGGATTAAAGGATTTGTTGAAAAGGCTGCTGAAAAAATAGTAACGAAAAAGCAAGCGTTGTTATTAACATACGTTTCGACAATTGGAACTTTTACCGCGCCAACATTTCGCTTTGTAACAATTACACCAATTATGAAGGCGTTATTAAAAAAAGTATCTATGTCAACAAAAGAGCTTGGCTTTGTAATTGAATCTACAGCAACACCTATCATTGTCCTCATCCCGGTTGCAACAGCATTTGTTGGTTATATGGTTTCAATTATTCAAATTTCAGTCGAAAATGTTGGTCATAATCTAGATCCATATTCATTATTTATTCAGAGCATTCCGTTTAATTTTTTTGCAATTACGATTATAATCCTGGGCATTTATTTAAGCTTTTTTCACAGCTCACATACAAATGCACCAACGAAAATTGAAGAAGAACGAGAGGAAGATGAGGACTGGCATGATTGTCACCCGGCTGTTTCAAGAGATCTTCCGACAAAACCATGGAATTTAATTTTCCCGATTATTTTGGTGATTAGCTTAACAATATTTTTAACATGGTGGGATGGCGCAAGCAAAGGCTATTCTCTATTTGAAGCTTTTATAAATGCTAATGTGCTACAAGCGATGGTTGTTGCCCTCTTAATCACAATATTCTTCTCAATAGCCTTTTTTCTTTTACAACGCTTTCAACTTTCAGTGTTGATTAGCAGTTTTATTAGCGGTGGAAACGATCTTATGTCAGTAATTGTCTTATTATCAGTTGTTTGGGGATTGTCGTCAGTAACTGACGATTTAGGATTCACAAAATTCGTAACAGCACATACAAATTGGATTCCGACAACTTTTATTACACCTTTACTATTTGCGTTCGGTGCGGTCATATCCTATTTTATCGGTTCTGCTTGGGGAACTTGGGGAATCCTTATGCCTTTAGGTGTTTCGCTGGCAAATACAGGTGATGTTTCACTCCCCTTTATTATCGGTGCTGTTTTTGCAAGTGGTTCATTTGGAGCCTTTGCCTCTCCTTTAAGTGATGATACAAACACGATTGCCAAAATATTAGGATTATCGGTTATGGATTATGCACGTTTTAAGTTAAAGCCAGCGCTGATTGCCGCTGCAATTACCTTTGTCCTTTATACAGGTGTATCATTTTTGTGGTAAGTGTTTAAAAATATAGTGTTACGGTCTAATCAAAGCAATTCTAAAACGAATACCTAAATTTTACAACATTAGAAGTAATTGATTGACTTACCGCTTTATAGGGCTTAAACTTAAGGTGAAGTGATTAGAATTTTAGTCAATTAGACACTTTAGACTAGTTGTAAGAGAGTTGTTTCTTATGACCTTTAGAAAAGATCGGCAAATTGGGCGATTAGCTATTTTGTTATTACTTAATGATTCTAACAAGAATGAATATGAAAGAATTGCGCAATTAGGCTGGAGGAGTTGTTTAGGCAAAGTTGGTTCAATGGAAGCTCATAAAGTAGTAGCGGCAATTGAAACAACGGCAAAGAAAAATGGGATTATTAAAACAGATGTTTATCGAGAATCCCATGCACTATATCATGCAATTATGGAAGCATTAAGTGGGGTAACAAGAGGGCAAGTCCAGATTGGTTCGGTTCTTCGGACAGTAGGCTTACGCTTTTCGGTCTTACGTGGTAATCCATATGAGAACGAAAATGAAGGAGAGTGGCTGGCAGTTTGCCTTTACGGAACGATTGGTGCACCAGTTAAAGGTTCAGAGCATGAGACAATCGGTCTAGGAATAAATCACATTTAGATAAATAATGCCCATAGTGTTTATTAGTACTTTAGGGGGCTATATCAGTGAAATCAATTGATTTCTTTGATATGGCCCCTTTTCTATTAGATTTAGAAAGGATATGTAATATACGCGACGACTTAACATCGTTGCCCACAGGACGTGGGTGATTTTAAATAGTTTAGCGCTCTATACTTTTCGTTTAAGGAGAGAAGTGTTCATGATTACATTAACTGGTCATTCGTTAACATTATCCGAAATAAATAAACTCCTTTTTGCTGGAGAAAAAGTAATAGCTTCTGCTGAAAGTATCAAAAAAGTAAACGAAAGTCGTAAAGCAGTGGAAAAAATCGTTCAAGCTGAAAAAATTGTTTATGGAATTACCACAGGTTTTGGTAAGTTTAGCGATGTTTTGATTGACAAAGATGATGTCGAATCGCTGCAATTAAATTTAATTTACTCCCATGCTTGTGGTGTTGGTGAGCCGTTTCCAGAAATCGTCTCAAGAGCAATGCTCATCTTACGGGCAAACACCTTATTAAAAGGTTTTTCTGGCATTCGTCCAGCGCTTATTGAGCAGTTATTAAAGTTAGTGAATGCACATATACATCCTATCATTCCTCAACAAGGTTCTCTTGGTGCGAGCGGAGATTTAGCACCGTTATCTCATTTAGCGCTTGTTCTGATCGGTGAAGGTGACGTTTTCTATAAAGGGGAAAAAACAACCGCGTTGAAGGCTTTCGCGAGTGAAGGAATTTTCCCAATTACCTTAACAGCCAAAGAAGGATTAGCCCTAATTAACGGAACACAAGCAATGACCGCAATGGGGGTAGTTGCTTATTTAGAAGCAGAAAAAATAGCTCTTCAAGCAGAACTAATTGCTTCATTAACACTTGAAGGTTTACGGGGAATTATTGATGCTTTTGCTGAGAACATCCACCTTGCTAGAGGGTATCAAGAGCAAGTAGTTGTTGCCAAAAGAATACGATCGTATTTAGCAGATAGCAAGCTAATAACAAGACAAGGAGATTTGCGTGTCCAAGATGCCTATTCATTGCGCTGCATCCCTCAAGTTCATGGCGCCACATGGCAAACCTTACATTATGTAAAGGAAAAGCTTGAAATTGAAATCAATGCGGCTACAGATAACCCATTAATTTTTGCAGACGGTGAAAAAGTGATTTCTGGCGGCAATTTTCACGGTCAACCAATCGCCTTTGCCATGGATTTTCTGAAAATTGCCATGGCCGAACTTGCTAATATTTCCGAGAGACGAATTGAAAGACTCGTAAATCCACAATTGAATGATTTACCACCATTTTTAAGTCCAGAGCCCGGTCTGCAGTCAGGAGCGATGATTATGCAATATGTAGCGGCTGCTTTAGTATCCGAAAACAAAACGTTAGCTCATCCCGCAAGTGTCGATTCCATTCCATCATCAGCAAATCAAGAAGATCATGTGAGCATGGGAACCATTGGTTCGCGTCATGCCTATCAAATTATTACCAATGTACGCCGTGTCATAGCAATTGAAGCCATTTGTGCAATGCAAGCTTGTGAAATTCGTGGAATAGAAAAAATGGCCGCTGTGACGAGAAAGTTTCTTGAAGAGGCTCGTGTAGTCGTTCCATTTATTTCAGCTGATCGAGTTTTTGCTAAAGATATTGAAGCTTGTACGATTTGGTTAAAAGAAGGATTGTTTCATTGGCAAAACAGCGTATTTACTAACAATGACTAAATTTTTTGAACCGGTAAGATATTTTAGCTAAAGGGAGTGAAGAAAAATGAACGATCCGAAAAAACGAGTGATTAAAGCAAAAACAGGAACAGAGTTACAGTGTAAAGGCTGGGAACAAGAAGCCGTTTTACGAATGCTTTGTAATAATCTTGATCCAGAAGTAGCAGAAAAGCCGGAAGAATTAATTGTTTATGGAGGGATTGGCAAGGCGGCACGAAATTGGCAGTCTTTTGCGAAAATCGTTGAACAATTAAAACAGTTAGAAGCAGATGAAACGTTGTTGATTCAATCGGGGAAACCAGTCGGACGTTTTCGCACTCATGAATATGCACCAAGAGTTTTATTATCAAATTCTGTATTAGTACCAAAATGGGCTAATTGGGAGTATTTCAATAAGCTTGAAAAACAAGGTCTGATGATGTATGGCCAAATGACTGCCGGAAGTTGGATTTATATTGGTACACAAGGGATTTTACAAGGAACATATGAAACGTTTGCAGCGATTGCCAAAAAGCATTTTAACAACACACTCAGAGGAACGTTAACCTTAACAGCTGGCCTTGGCGGGATGGGTGGCGCTCAACCTTTGGCGGTAACGATGAATGATGGCGTTGTGATTGCCGTAGATGTTGATCGCAAGCGAATTGAAAAGCGAATTGCGACAAAGTATTGTGACCGGATGACCCAATCATTAGATGAGGCATTACAATGGGCGCAAAAAGCGAAGGGAGCTGGCATTCCTCTCTCAATTGGGCTTGTTGGCAATGCTGCTGAAATCCATCATGACATTTTAAAGCGTGGCGTAAAAATTGAGATTGTCACCGACCAAACGTCAGCTCACGATCCGTTGAACGGCTACGTACCTGTTGATTATTCGCTTGAAAAAGCAGAGCAATTGCGGAATGAAAATCCAGACCTTTATGTAAAACTAGCAAAGCAAAGTATGAAAAAACATGTGGTAGCCATGCTCCAATTTCAAAAGCAAGGTTCAATTGTCTTTGATTACGGCAACAACATTCGCCAAGTAGCAAAAGATGAAGGGCTGGAAAAGGCGTTTGCTTTTCCAGGTTTTGTCCCAGCTTATATTCGGCCACTTTTCTGTGAAGGCAAAGGACCATTCCGCTGGGTAGCGTTATCTGGTGATCGTGAAGATATTTATCGTACAGATCGTTTAATTAAAGAATTGTTTCCAGACAACGAAAGTTTGTGCCGTTGGATTGATATGGCACAAGCAAAGATAGCCTTCCAAGGCTTGCCATCACGAATTTGCTGGTTAGGTTATGGTGAGAGAAGGAAGATGGGGCTTGCCATCAATGAATTAGTTCAAAAAGGTGAATTGAAAGCACCAATTGTGATTGGACGTGATCATTTAGATTGTGGCTCGGTTGCTTCACCAAACCGGGAAACAGAAGCAATGCTTGATGGGAGTGATGCGGTAGGTGATTGGGCCATCTTAAACGCCCTTGTTAATACATCAGCTGGTGCTAGCTGGGTATCGGTCCATCATGGTGGTGGCGTTGGTATTGGTTACTCGCTTCATGCTGGCATGGTTGTTGTTGCTGATGGGACAGAGCGGGCGAAAGAGCGCTTAGAACGAGTATTAACAACCGATCCGGGGATGGGAGTAATCCGTCACGCCGACGCAGGTTATGGGCTGGCGAAAAAGGTCGCTAAAGAGGAAAATATTACCATCCCAATGGAAGAAACAAAGCAGGATTAACAACTTCAATCAAGGAGGGAAGTAATGACACTCCACGTCGATTTACTACTTACAAACATAGGGCAATTGCTACCTATGACTTCCAAAGGACCACGAACAGGAAAAGCAATGCAAGAGTTGGAAGTGATCGAAGGTGCTGCACTTGGGATAAAAGCTGGAAAAGTAGCGTTTATCGGGACGGAAGTTCGGGATATAGTAGCGAATAATGTTATCGATTGTGAAGCTAAACTAGTAACACCAGGTTTAGTCGATCCTCATACTCATCTTGTTTTTGCGGGTTCGCGAGAAAATGAACTAACTTTAAAACAACAAGGTATCCCCTATTTGGAGATCTTAAAGGGCGGTGGAGGCATACTTGCAACAGTTGCAGCCACCCGAAATGCGACAATCGAGCAACTTTATCAAAAAGCTAGTTTTCACCTTGACCGAATGCTATCCTACGGAACAACAACGGTAGAAGTAAAAAGTGGTTATGGACTTGATCGAGACACAGAATTGAAACAACTGCGTGTGGCAAAGAATCTACAAATCTATCACCCAATCGATCTTGTTTCAACGTTTTTAGGTGCTCACGCCATTCCGAAAACTCATCAAGGTAATTCTGATCAATTTTTAGCAGAGATGCTTGCTCTGTTAGATGATATAAAAGCGGAACAGTTAGCAGAGTTTGTTGATATTTTTACCGAAACGGGAGTTTTTACCGTGGAACAGTCACGAAAATATTTACAAAAAGCAAAGTCAAAAGGCTTCCAATTGAAAATTCATGCCGATGAAATTGATCCGCTTGGTGGTACAGAAATGGCTGCTTCATTAGGTGCTGTTTCGGCTGATCACCTTGTTGGCGCATCTGATGAAGGAATTCGAAAGTTAACAGAAACAGGAACGATCGCCATTCTCTTACCTGGTACTAGTTTTTATTTAGGGAAAAATTCGTATGCAAGGGCTCGCGAGATGCTTGACCAAGGCGTATGCGTTGCCCTCGCTACTGATTTCAATCCAGGAAGTTCACCGACTGAAAACTTACAGCTAATTATGTCACTTGCCGCCTTGAAATTAACGATGTCTGCTGCCGAAATTTGGCATGCCGTTACCGTTAATGCCGCTTATGCGATTGGACGGGGGGAAGTTGCAGGACAATTGGCAGTAGGCCGGCAAGCGGATTTGGTGATTTGGGATGCAGCTAATTATTTGTATATTCCATATCATTATGGTGTCAATCACGTCAACAAAGTGATTAAAAAGGGAAAAGTGGTTGCCGAAAGGAGGGGAATCATACGTGAATAACTTTCAGTATTTAAAATCACCAGGTACGCCATTTGTCGATCGCTACGTAACGCGGTTTTCTGAGCTTATCAAACCTTGGAATGGAGCGGAACTACACGAGGTTGCTTTAATCGGAACACCACTAGCAAAATCGTCAATTAGCCATTCGGGAGCACATCTTGCTCCAGCGACGATTCGTAAAGCGTTATCTGCATTTACAACGTATTCAAGTGAAGATGACCTTGATTTAGCGCAATGGAAAATAACAGACCTTGGCGATATCGTGATGCATGTAACGGATATCGTTCAATCACAAGAACGAATTTTTCAAACACTTTCTGAAGTATACGGAAAAACAACCACCTTACTACCAATTATTCTTGGTGGTGATAATTCAATCACCTACCCAAGTTTGAAGGCTTTTGCAAAGGCAAAAGGGAGAGTGGGAGTGATCCAATTTGATGCTCATCATGATCTACGAAATTTAGAGGATGGGGGACCAACGAATGGAACGCCTTTTCGGAGTTTGTTAGAAACGAAAACAATCGTCGGAAAAAATTTAATTCAAATTGGTATCCGCGATTTTTCCAACAGTAAGGCGTATCAGTTATATGCTGAAGAAAATGGGGTAACGTTTTATACAATGAAAGATGTTCGGCAAACAGCGATCAAAGCACTAATCGACAAAGCCATGAAGAAATTACAAGCTCAGGTTGATGTTATTTACGTCTCACTTGATATGGATGTTGTTGACCAAGCCGAAGCACCTGGTTGTCCAGCAATTGGTCCTGGCGGAATGGCTGGAATAACGCTGCTTGAAGCAATTTCTTATTTGGGGGAACAACCGCTTGTCAGAGGGTTAGAAATTGTTGAAATAGACCCAACAGTTGATTTTCGCGATATGACAAGTAGGCTGGCGGCTCATGTCATTTTGCACTTTTTAAAAGGAAAAGAGAAAGCTGGATTACGTGATTGCTAAAGATGTAAACAGACAGAGGGCTAGGTCCTCTGTCTTTTCCTATTTTGATGCTGAGAAATTTTTAGCAAGGATGTTTATTCGAAGCTGTGAAAAATTTAAAGTTCTCAGTATAAAGAAGGTTCCCATCAAAGAGCTTGGCAAAAATTGAAGTGTTTCCCAGCAGCTTATGAAGGATTAATTAATTTTAAAAAGATTCACGTGATGTTGGAGCTGGTTAGCTAAGTTTGTAAGTTCAGCGATGCTAGCATTGACCTCTTGGGCAGAAGCTGCTTGCTCTTCGGCTGCCGCCGAAACTTCTTCTGTTGTTGCTGAAGTTTGTTCAATAATACTAGATATATCTTGAATAGCATTTAAAACAGATTTTGTATTTTCTTTGAGGTCATTAAAAATATTGTTCATCTCTTGAACGGTTCCTTCTGTCTTTTCAGTTTGTTGAACAATTTCATTGATTGATTTTCTGCCAATCTCAATCAAATGAACTTGATCGTAAACGAGTGTAAACGTATTTTCCATTTTTGTTACTGCAGTAAATGTTTCGGTTTGAATATCTTTAATTAGCTCCGAAATTTGTCCTGCTGATTTACTCGATTGTTCAGCCAATTTCCTTACTTCTTCAGCAACAACAGCGAAGCCTTTTCCTTGTTCACCTGCTCTTGCAGCTTCAATTGCCGCATTTAGAGCTAATAAATTTGTTTGGTCGGCAATGGTTGTAATCGTTGTAATAATATTACCGATCTCATCAGAGCGCTTCCCTAATTTTCGAACTGAATTAGTTGTATCTTCAACCGTACTTGTAATTGATCCTAGATGCTCGATGGCTGATTGGATTGATTTATCACCATTGTACGCAGCTTCTGTTGATTGTTTCGAAGAAATAAATGTATGATTAGCTTGCAATAAGCCATTTTCAACGTTTTTAACAGATGTATTCATCATAATTAAAATGTCGTTCGCATAATCAGATTGTTTAAGTGCTCCTTCGGCAATTTCTTGGATGGATGTAGCAACTTGATTGGCCGCAATTTCCTGTTGGTCAGAATTAATTGCAAGTTGTTTAGATGCAGTTGTTAACTGATTTGAACATTCCTTTAACTTATAGACTAATTCTACTAAGTTTTCTTTCATTTTGGCAAATGCCCGCCCTAAATGAGCAATTTCATCGTTCTTTTTTGGATTAAAGGTTTTTCCGCATAAGTCATAATTGGAAATTTTTGCAGCTCGATCACAAAGCATTTTAATAGGTTTTATTATCTGTTTATGTAAAAGGAAAAAACAGACTGAAAATATGATAACACCGCTAATTGCCGTTATAATTAGATTTTTATAAGCAGCATCTTTCGCAATATCGATAAAAGGTTTTTCAGGAACGCCAGTAGACCAAATTCCGATTACATCTCCATTTTGATCGAAAATCGGTTCGTACGCAGTTTGATACCATTCTCCAACAACATTTGCGTGCCCTAAAAAGCGTTGTTTTTGATTGATAACAACTTCCTTCACTTCATCGGAAATTTTCGTTCCTACAGCCCGGTTCCCATCTTCAGTTAAAACGTTCGTTGCAATCCGAGTATCATATAGAAAAATTGATACCAAATTTCCGTTGGTTAATTCTCTAATTTCATCAACAATTTCAACATCGTCATTGATTATTGTGTTTCCTTTGTATAACGCTCCGTCTCGGACGTTCCAATCACCAGATAGCTTTTCATTAATATAGTTAAAGCTTAATTGTAGGTCAGAAACTAATTTACTTTGCGCACTTTCAATTAAGCTATTCTTTGCCGACTGATAATTTGTTACAGATAAAGTAGTGGATAAAATTAAACCTCCAAGTAATAACAACATAGCTACCTTTTTGCTAATCGTCCATTCCATTTTTTCTCTCCCCTTATACATTTGCTTATTACCTATTAAAAACGTTAGTGTATATCCTAATAGTACTATATTTAATAAATATTTCCTGTGGATATTTTTTGAATTTTTATGAAATGATCATGACTTAACAAATGTTGCTATTTTCTCAAGGTTTCTTTAAAAATTTGTGAAATCTTCTCCCAAAGTTCATTACAAATGATTATTTAGCTACGCATCAAAGCATAATTGTTAGTCAATCGATAGAAACTCTCAAGCGTCTCGAAGCTGAAAAGCTGTTAAACACAGTTGTTTTTCCTTGTGAAAAAGTAGTGAAAGTATTGATTGACTGTCTTTATAAAGCAGACATTTACCCACCGGCTTTTTTAACAATAAAGCAATTATTACGATTGGCGAGAAAACATTGGCTGCGGTGAAAATCTTGGCTTAAAGTTACTAGTAGTTTAGCAGAAGCCAAGATTGAGGATTTACTAGAAGTATTAACAGCAGAAAAATTGTTCGTTTAACAAATTTTACGCTGACGTTTGTAAAACATCGTGACGAACACAAGTGAAAACGAAAAGAAAGTTCTTAGTCGAAACTAGGAACTTTCTTTTTTGTACGTTAAGAAATTTTTAGCAAGGATGTTTATTCGACGATGTTAAAAATTTTAAGTACCAAGTATAAGAAAAACTAACGCTTTGCTATTATTACAAACGAAGTGTCCGCAAATCAATTTCAGGTACTAACCCTGCTTTTGCTGCACGGCTTAGTAAAGCTTCGACAGCTGCGTAGCCAGCTTCACCTAAATTCAAGGAGAATTCGTTGACGTATAAATTGATATGGGCTTTTGTTACTTCCGGTGATAGCTCTTGAGCGTGAGTCATTACATAGTCGCGCGATGCTTCCGGATGCTTCCACGCATAGGAAACTGATTGGCGGATCCAGTCAGTAATTTCTGTCAAGTTTAACGAGCGACGCGCAATAATTGCCCCTAATGGAATTGGTAGCCCAGTATCTTTTTCCCACCAGCTCCCTAAGTCGGCTAACAGTGTTAATTGATAGGATTGGTAGGTAAATCTGGCTTCATGGATAACTAATCCAGCATCAACGAGGCCGTCGCGAACGGCAGGCATAATTTTATGAAAGGGCATGACGACGATTTCCCCAATGTTACCTGGTACTTGTTGGGTTGCCCATAAGCGGAATAATAGGTAGGCAGTGGAACGTTCGCTAGGAACAGCAACGCGTTTTCCGGATAAATTGTTTGCTGATATGGTATCGTTATTTGTTAACACTAACGGTCCACAACCTCTTCCTAAGGCACCGCCGCATGGGAGTAAGGCGTATTCTTGCAAAACCCACGGCAAAGTAGCATAAGAAATTTTTAATATATCAAGACTGTTCTGTTCCATTGCTAATTTGTTTGTAATATCTATGTCTGCATAAGTAACATCAAATTTGACTGTCCCGGGAATTAAGTCATGGACTAACGCATGAAAAATGAATGTATCATTTGGGCAAGGGGAAAAAGCGATTTTCATTAAAATACCTCCACTAACACTGAACTTACTGTTTCTAAAGTAGAAAGTGCTTCTTTTATTTTCCAAGCTGCTTTATCACGAGGTCCAACGAGGTTTGAAATGGTGCGAATTTCAAGCGTTGGTACGCCTGCTTCTTTGGCAGCAAGTGCTACCCCAAACCCTTCCATAGCTTCAGCAGTAGCTAGTGGAAAACGCTTAGTTAATTGTAAAGTAGTTTCGGTTGTCCCCGTAACAGTAGAGAGGGTAAGGATTGGACCAATCGTCGTCGTAAGTCCAGCTGTTTGCAACGCTTCGGCAACCTTCTTTACCTGTAAATGATCTATGGCAATTGTTGAGATCCCGAAGCCTAATTGTTCAATACTCGAAAACCCTTCAGCAGTTTCAGCTCCAAGGTCTGCAGCAATCACTTCTGATGCAAGCACAACAGATTTTACGTCTGCTTTGTTCGGAAAACCTCCAGCAATTCCGGCATTGATCACAAGATCATATTTTTTAGAAGTCAGTGCTTTTGTTGCGGCGATAGCGGCAGCTATTGGACCTACACCAGCAACAACTACATCAAATTTCGGATTAGCCTTGTTGCCTCGTAGGATGGCTGCTCGTTCAGCTTCTACGCTTGTTATTACCAATATTTTCATTTGAATTGAATCTCCCTGTTCATTCTAGTTTACAAAACTATTATACACCAATGAAAACTTTGAAGAAATAACGAGGAAGTATAGTGGAAGTTTAATAACTGAGTCGTTTAAGAAACAACGTCGTTCAAAAAATAGTCAAAATTAGAAAGTTTTCATACTATTTTATAGTCAACTACGATATAATTATAGGGAAAAGTCTACTAGGGGAGTCCATAATGCTTGGACTGAGAAAAGAAGGCATTCTTTGACCCTTGGAACCTGATCTGGATGATACCAGCGGAGGGAAGTAGTTAATACAAGAGGATGATATTTGTAACTATTTTTCTTTTGATTTTTCTACTATCTAATGATCGGGTGCTGTTTTACAGAGCCCGATTTTTTGTACGTTAAGAAAGTATAAATTTTTAGCAATGATGTTTATTCAACGCGGTGAAAAATTTAAAGTTCTAGTATAAGTGCAACTAAGGCTCAGCCGGCGCCTAAAGGCTTGGCAAAGCCCAAGTTTTCTTTATTGTTTAAGGTACATAAGAAAAATCGTTATACGCTTACGTATCTTCAGTATAAAAAATTTGATTTGAGGAGGATACATTCAATGCAAAAAGAAATGAAGATAGAGTTAAAGTCACAATTTGAAGCAAGTAAAAAAGTTTATGTAACAGGTTCAAGAAAGGATATTCAAGTTCCAATGCGCGAAATCGCCTTAACACCAACTACGGGAATAGCCGGTGAAAGGGAAAATCCACCTGTGCGAGTTTATGATACGAGTGGACCTTACACGGACGCTGATTATGAAGTTGACATTCGTAAAGGACTTCCAAAAATCAGGAAAGATTGGATTTTAGAACGTGGCGACGTAGAAGAATATGAGGGCAGGGAAATTAAGCCAGAAGATAATGGCTATAAAAATGATGATCCTCTGGCAAATATGGAATGGTTTCCAAACACAGTAAAGAAACCACTTCGGGCCAAAGCCGGGAAAGCTGTTACCCAAATGCATTATGCAAAACAAGGGATCATTACTCCGGAAATGGAATTTGTCGCAATTCGTGAAAATTTCGACCCAGAATTTGTCCGTTCTGAAATTGCTCGTGGCCGGGCAATTATTGCTAATAATATTAATCATCCAGAATGTGAGCCAATGATTATCGGACGTAATTTTCATGTGAAAATTAATGCGAACATTGGAAATTCTGCTGTTACTTCCTCAATTGAAGAAGAAGTTGAGAAAATGACCTGGGCGACACGTTGGGGCGCTGATACAATCATGGATTTATCAACAGGGAAAAACATCCATACGACAAGAGAATGGATTATTCGCAACTCTCCTGTACCAGTTGGAACGGTACCAATTTATCAAGCACTGGAAAAAGTAAACGGAATTGCTGAGAACTTAACTTGGGAAGTATACCGAGATACGTTAATCGAACAAGCAGAGCAAGGGGTCGATTACTTTACAATTCACGCTGGCGTATTACTACGCTATATTCCAATGACAGCCAATCGAACAACCGGAATCGTCTCGCGTGGAGGTTCGATTTTAGCACAATGGTGTTTAGCACATCACCAAGAAAACTTCTTATATACTCATTTTGAAGAAATTTGTGAAATCCTAAAGGCGTATGATATTGCGGTTTCATTAGGAGATGGGTTACGCCCTGGCTCGATTGCTGATGCCAATGATGAAGCACAATTTGCTGAATTAACAACATTAGGTGAATTAACAGACATTGCTTGGAAACATGACGTTCAAGTAATCATTGAAGGACCAGGACACGTACCAATGCACAAAATTAAAGAAAATATGGATTTGCAACTAGAAATTTGTAAAGAAGCACCATTTTATACGTTAGGTCCATTAACAACAGATATTGCACCAGGTTACGATCATATTACTTCGGCGATTGGAGCAGCGATGATCGGTTGGTATGGTACAGCGATGCTTTGCTATGTAACACCGAAAGAACATTTAGGTTTGCCAAATAAAAATGACGTTCGTGAAGGTGTTATCACTTATAAAATTGCTGCCCATGCTGCTGATTTAGCGAAAGGACATCCAAATGCCCAACAACGCGATAACGCCTTATCAAAAGCTCGTTTTGAATTCCGTTGGCACGATCAATTTAATCTTTCCCTTGATCCAGAACGCGCCAGAGAATTTCACGATGAAACTCTCCCAGTGGAAGCAGCGAAAACAGCTCATTTCTGTTCAATGTGCGGACCGAAATTTTGCTCGATGAGAATTTCTCATGACATTCGCAATACTGCTAATGAACAGGAAATTATTGAAGAAGGCATGAAACAAAAATCAGAAGAATTTGTCAATGAAGGATCAAAGATTTACAAATAGGGTGTCTGACACCCAAAAAAGACAAAAACGGCAAAAAGTCCACGTTACGTGGACTTTTTGCCGTTTTCTACATTATAAAATTCTAAAAATAAATGGAAAGCGGTAGTACTTTCCTTCATACGCTTTAATGGCTGCGATAATTGTAAAAACAATAACAGTAATTCCAACAATGGGAAGCATAATCATGCCAATAAAGATAAAAACTAGCACCCAACTAATAATGGAGTAAACCGTGAAAGATATAAGGAAGTTAAAATATTCTCTGCCGTGATGGTCAAGGAAATCGGATTCATCCTTCTTTAGTAGCCAAATGATAAGTGGCCCAATAAATGCTGTAAAAAAACTAATGACATAAATAAGCATTGCTAGCGTACGTTCATCTTTTTCAACCATGGTATTCACCTCCTTTTTTAAATATTTGATATAATAGATACTAATTACTATACGAATGAAATAAGGAATGGTTACATGAGCACACTTACTGTTGAAAATTTAAATAAAACATATGGTGACAAAACGTTGTTTGACGATCTTTCATTTACGATTTCGGAAAAAGATCGGATTGGACTGATTGGCGTCAATGGAACTGGAAAATCAACGCTGTTAAAAATTTTAGCGAGGCTTGAGTCGATGGATAGTGGCAAAATCACTCATGCTAACCAGTTTCAAATCGAATATTTACCGCAACAACCAGAGCTAGATCCAAAATTAACAGTTCTTGATCAAATTTATTACGGTGACTCAGCAATTATGAATGCAATGCGTGAATATGAACAGGCTTTAGCTGAGCTAGAGTCAAATCCGCAAGCAGAAAATCTGCAAATTCGTCTGTTTCAAAAGCAACAAAAGATGGATGAACTAGATGCTTGGGAAGCAAACACAGTTGCCAAAACAGTGCTTACACGATTAGGGATAACTGATTTTTCAAAGTCTATCGCTCTATTATCAGGTGGTCAGAAAAAACGGGTGGCAATTGCCAAGGCTTTAATTCAGCAGGCAGATTTGTTGATTTTAGATGAACCGACCAACCATTTAGATAATGAAACGATTGAGTGGTTAGAAGGTTTTCTGACCCAATATAAAGGGGCTCTTTTAATAGTTACTCATGATCGCTATTTTTTAAATCGGGTAACGAATCATATCTTCGAACTAGATGGTGGAAAGCTTTACACTTATGAAGGAAATTATGAGATTTTTTTAGAAAAAAAAGCAGAGCGGGAAGTGATTGCTGAGCAAAATGAAGAAAAACGGCAAAATATTTTGCGACGGGAATTAGCGTGGCTGCGTCGTGGGGCTAAAGCAAGAACAACAAAGCAGAAAGCGCGAATCCAACGTGTCGAGGAGTTACAAAATACGAAAGGCCCAGTTGCAAAACAAAATATCGAGTTTTCGATTGGTTCACAACGCTTAGGGGATAAAGTACTTGAAGTAGAGGCAATTTCTAAAGCTTTTGCTGATGTTAAGCTGATCAATCAATTTAGCTATTTAGTTGTTCCAGGTGAACGTCTCGGAATTATTGGTTCAAATGGAAGTGGCAAGTCGACATTATTAAATATTTTGGCCGGGCGAATGAGTATTGATAGCGGTAAAATTGAGCGAGGAGAAACGGTGAAAATCGGCTATTACACTCAAGGTGACGAGGAAATGAATGGTGACCTGCGCGTGATTGAGTTTATTAAAGAAGTGGCTGAAGTCGTCCATACTAAAAGTGGGCAAACCATTACAGCTGAACAAATGCTTGAACGTTTCTTATTTTCGCGGGCGATGCAGTGGACGTATATTCGCCGTTTATCAGGTGGAGAACGCCGCCGACTCTATTTATTGAAAATCTTAATGACTGAGCCTAACGTGTTATTTCTAGATGAACCAACAAATGATTTAGATATTCAAACATTAAGTATTTTAGAAGATTATTTAGAACAGTTTCCAGGTGTTGTGATTACAGTGTCCCATGATCGTTATTTCTTAGATAGAGTGGTCGATCACCTGCTTGTTTTTCAGCAAGGTGAAATTAGTCGTTTTCAAGGCAGTTATTCTGAATATATCGAATCTGAAAAAGAAAAGCATGAAACAAAAGTAATGACTACTTCGGTGGCAAAACAAGAGCAACCACGTAAAGAAAAGAAGAAAAAGTTAACTTATAAAGAGCAGCAGGAGTGGAACCAAATTGAGGATCGAATTTCTGATCTCGAGGAGCAGAAAGAAGAATTAGAAGCGGAAATTATCGCTGCCGGCAGCGATATCGAAAAAATCAATCAGTTGTTTGCAAAGCAGCAGCAGATTGCCGCAGATTTAGAGACGGCAATGGAACGTTGGGAACAATTGTCGTTATTAGTTGAAGAGATTGAAAATAGTTAATTTTGATGCATAAGGAGTTAAAAGTTTTGCATTTGATGTTAGCTTTTTTAATGGGGTAGCTGACTAAGTAAATGGCTGAGAACAATAACGGGGTGATGGGGAATGATAAGAAATGATCAATGTCGCTGTGGGAGCGGCAAGAAATATAAACAATGTTGTGCCTCGAAAACACCTGCCAATATTAATCAATTAGTAGAAGCAGATATTTTGGAGTTAAAGCAAAATATATTGCAGTTTGCTTTAACTAACTATGAAGAAAAAATAAATAGTTGTATGGATCAATTTTTTGGAGAAGTAGTGATTGAAGATAAAGAACAATTTGACCGAGTTGGCTTCATGTTGATGCTTTGGATTGTTTTTTCTCTACCAATTGCCGAAAATCAGCAAACCATCTTAGAAACATTTATTAAAAAAAATAGAAAAAAAATAAAACGCCCAGCACTAAGAGAAGCCATTCACCAATGGCAAGAAGCAGTACCCTCAATTTATAAAGTGGTCAAGGAAATTGATGCAGTTCAACTTTTAGTTGAAGATATTTTTACGAAAGAAGAAAAACAAATTCAACTGTTAGCACTTAAAGAAGGTACTGTTGGAGATTGTGAAAAGTTAGCTGGGTGTTACATTTTAGGGACGGTTATTCAGTATCGAAATAGTTCTATTTTCTTTGCTACTTTCTGCAAAATAGAAAATAGAGATACAATTGCTGAATTGTTAACTTTTTATGATTTTCACGCAGATGAATATTCTCCTAAGCAATTTGTCGATCAGTTATTTCCAGAAATTATTGAAATTATTTTTAGTGAGCCCTTAAATTTAGATGAACTATCATGGGATACTGACAAGCAAAAGCAAGTAATTGAGTTAATAAAAGAAAAGCTTGATTTCCCAGCAGATATTCAAAAGCCAATTGAAAGTCTCGTGATTACGTTATGGAAGATTTATTGTACAAAAACGGGGGGAGACATTCGCTCTGTTTCTAAATATGCTGCTGCTCTCCATTATATTGTCGGCTACTTTTTTATCTTTTTTGGTGAAGCTGAACCGACAAAAAAGCAGTTAATGAAACAATATGACGTTAAGATGCGAACGTTAACTGAAACAATTGCTATGTTAGAGGATGTTTTAGACGAAGATATTGAATGTTTATTAGACGATTTAACAGCTGACTTCGATGAAGAATTTGACGATGATGACGAGCTTGATTATGACGATTTATTAATTGATGAAGATGATCTTTTTCGTGAATCATTTAGCGAAAATGATGATGAAGTAAAATTGCATGATCTTTTTGAAGATCTAGAGGACGAATTTTGGGACAACCCTCAAAAATCTTCAAAACCGATTGTTGATGAATTAGCTTTGAGACGTCTAGCAAAAGCTAAAAACAAACGATAAACAAAAGCAAAAAACCTTTGTTCGAGTTACTCGAGCTGAGGTTTTTTGCTTCTCTCAACTATTTATACTTGCGAAAATTGAGAAAAAATTGGTTAATTTTCAAAAAAAATATCCATACTAACTTGTAAATAAAAGTATAGGTAAAAAATATCTTTTTTTTGGAGGGGGACAATGATCAAACATTTTTTAAAACGGAAACGAAAACCAGCTAATTTTATTAATAAGCAGCTAGAGGCAAAGCTAAATGCTGATGATTCCAAAACAGAGGAAGAACTTTCTTCCAATTTAACCGAAAATTTTGCAGCAATCAAACAAACATTCTTAAATTGTGATGATATTATTTTTCGTGAACTAACGATTGGTAAAGAAAACATAGCTTGTCTGCTTATTTATACGCAAGGGCTAGTTGACGACAAAATTATTAACAAAAGTATAATGAAATCGCTAATGGAAATATGTGAAATGGAAACGAAACAAGTAAATATTGATGTTATCCAAAAAACATGTATTCAAATTGGGGATATTAAAAAATTTACAGCCTTTAAGGATATGTACGAGGCGATTTTAGGCGGGGAAACAGTTTTACTGATCGATGGAGTTAATAAAGGCCTTAAAATGGACTCCCAAGGATGGCCAAAGCGCAGTGTTGCTGAACCAGTGACAGAAGCAGTAGTTAAAGGACCAAGAGATGGTTTTACGGAAAGTATTGTTGAAAATACAGCCTTAGTACGGCGGAGAATTAAGACAGCAAAATTTAAAATCGAAAATTTTACGATCGGCAGGGTCACAAAGACTAGTGTGATGGTTTCTTATATAGAAGGGATAGTCGAAATAAAATTGGTGGACGAGCTAAAAAGCCGCCTTAATAGAATTGATGTTGATTCAATCCTTGAAAGTACGTACATTGAGGAACTGATTGAAGATACTCCTGATACTTTGTTCCCGCAGCTTGAAAATACGGAACGACCTGATAAGGTTGCAGCGTCTCTTCTTGAGGGGCGAATTGCGGTCTTTGTTGATGGTTCTCCGTTTGTCTTACTCCTACCTGTGTCTTTAATACAACAATTACATTCTAGTGAGGATTATTATCAACGGTTTCCATTTGCAACAGCTGTTCGCTGGATTCGCTACTTATTTGCAGTGTTTGCCTTATTATTACCAGCAACTTATGTAGCACTTACGACGTTTCACTATGAGTTGATACCTACTTCACTTTTAATTAGCATTGCGGGGGCTCGCGAAGGAGTTCCCTTTCCCTCATTTGTCGAGGCGTTGATGATGGAAGTTACGTTTGAAGCATTACGCGAAGCAGGTGTTCGCTTGCCACGTCCAGTTGGTCAAGCAGTCAGTATCGTCGGCGCCTTAGTAATTGGTCAATCAGCAGTCGAGGCAGGAATTGTTTCACCAGCGATGGTGATTGTCGTCGCCTTAACTGGTATTTCTTCGTTTGCGATTCCGTCCTTCAGCTTATCGTTTGCGATTCGGATTCTGCGTTTTGGAATGCTCATCCTAAGTGCTGTACTGGGTTTTTATGGGGTTTTACTAGGCTTACTAGCGTTATTAATTCACTTAGCTTCACTACGCTCATTTGGAGTTCCTTACCTTACACCATTAGCTCCATTTAACTGGCAAGATATAAAAGACGTCTTATATCGATCACCGTGGTGGGGGATGAAAACTAGACCAAATTTGCTTGGCATGAATAATAATCAAAGGCAGAAGTTTAACTTAAAACCACGCCTACCTAAGACAAAATTTTAGTGGCTTACTAAAACTAAAGGAATGTAGAAAATGAGAAAATGGCTCGGATTACTGATGTTCATGTTGGCGTTTGTATCAGGATGTTGGGGTCGAACTGAAGTTGACCAAATCGGCATCGTTGTCGGACTTGGTGTTGATTATATCACTGGTGATCAACCTATTTTACTTACGGCTCAAGTAGTTAATCCAGGGGCAATGGGAAAAACACAAAAACCTCCTACCGGAAGTACTGGTCCATTTATTGTGATTACAAGTCAGGGGCGAACATTATTTGATGCAATTCGCAATTTTTCAAGACAGTATCCGCGAAGATTAGTGTTTTCCCATAATAAGGTGGTTGTCATGGGGAAAAGATTTGCTGAAAGAGATTTGCCAGAAGTGTTAGATTTTATCGAACGTGACAGGGAATTTCGCGAAAATATTTGGATGTTAGTGGCTGAAAAATCGGCAAAGGAAGTCATGCAGTTAGAATTGGCACTTGAATCGCTACCGGCAATCGGTCTTAATATCATTATGAAAGAACAGCTAAAGAATGCCTTTTCAATACCGATTGAATTTTATCAATTTAGCAATCAACTGAAAGATGAGATAGGAGTTAGTGTTACACCGTTGATTAAGATTGAAAATTTTGAAGAAATATTCAATGAACAACTTAAAAAATTAGGTGATCCAATTAAAGAATCACAATATTCAATCCCTGAAGAAATGAACATTGATCGTACGGCGATTTTTAAAGATCGCAAGTTGATCGGCTCAATTGGCAAAAATGAAACAAGGGGACTACTTTGGCTAAAAAATAAATTAAAAGGTGGAACGGTGATTATTTCAGAAGAAAAAGAAAATGAACTTTCTGCTTTTCTCGAAGAAGGTAAAGTGACGTTCACACCGATCGTCAAAGATATGCAAATTACGATGAAAATTGAATGTAAAGGGGAAGCAAGAATTAACGAGGTTGATGTTCCTCATCTGAACTTATTAGATAAGCAAGTCGTTCAACATTTAGAGGAGCAAATTGAAAAAATATTAACGAGTCGAGTTAAAAGTGTAATTGAAATTGCCCAAAAGGATTTAAATGCTGATTTTATCGGCTTTGGGCAGGAGATTAAAAATCAAAAACCAAAAGAATGGAAGAAGCTAAAAGGGGATTGGGAGGAAATATTTCCAGATGTCCAATCTGAAATCAACTTCGATATAAAAATTAAGGCTGTTGGTTTGACTACAAACCCAGAATAATTATTAAAGGAGAAAAATAAATGGTAGTAACTTCGATCATCATTGGGATTTTCCTCCTATTTATCGAAGGAAGAAATCTTATCAAACAAAAAGAATGGAAAGAAATAGTTGTGGTAATTAGTATTATTTGTCTAGCAATTGTTCTAAGTGTATTTCAAAGCCTTGGATTTAAAACTCCACTACAAATAATAGAATCTTGGATAACTCCGCTTGGCAAGTTTATTATGAAATAAATGAGAAGGACTGTTGCCTATGCTTGAAAAAGGAATCATTAGTACGCGCCAATTTGTGTTAATGTTGTTCATTATTATTACTTCATTTACTTCGTTGCATGTGCCAGCAATATTGATTCAACAGGCAGGAAGAGATTCCTGGTTAGCTGTCATTGGCGGCTGGTTTCTTGATGTACTGCTGGCGATTATTTATGGTTATTTAGGAGTTCGTTTTCCAGGCGAAAATTTTGTCCAATATAGTATGACGATTTTGGGGAAATATGTTGGCAGAATTGTCGGGATCATGTTTCCAATCTTTTTTCTGCTTGTTTGTGCTTTGATCCAAAGAGGCTTAAGCCATTTAATTCGCTCTGCCTTTTTACCGGAGACACCTTTTGAAGTGATTTTATTAAGTGGAGCACTTATTATTGGTTTTGCGGCAAGAAAGGGAATCGAAGTAATTGCCCGTGTTTGTGAAGTCATCGGTCCGGTTTATTTACTAAGTATTATTTTGTTAATTTCCTTTATTCTGCCAATCAGCGAAATTAATAAAATGAAACCACAATTAGAGGAAGGTTTCCCAACTGTGCTCGTCGGAGCTTTTATGATTCTTACTTTTTATGGAATTTGTATCATGATGGCGATGTTTATTCCGCTTAATAACAAAATTGAAAATGGTTTTTTGGCGAAATTTATTGCAGTCAGTATGGGGGCATTTTTTGTTGGAAGTGTTGTTGTCTTATCAATCATGGTTTTTGGTTATGATGAAGTAAAAAATATTGCGGTTGTTGGCTATAGTTTAACGAGAATGGTTAATATCGGGAATTTTCTCGAACGCATGGGAATTATTTGGATGATGATCGCGGTTGGGGCAGGTATTCTGGCTTCCTCAATGATGGTTTGGGCATTTAGCTTAGGTATCGCCCAAATTTCTAACCTTAAAACATACAAGCCGTTAATTTGTCCGACTGTTTTCCTTTCTTCGATTATCGCAATCACCTCCTTTGATAATCACGCTGAACATATTCGCTTTACCCATTATACGTATCCGATTATTGCAGCATCTGTGGAATCGGGGCTAATTTTTCTCTTGTTTTTTATGGCATTAATCTTAAAAAAGCGCGGGAAAGCTTTATAAACTTTCCCGCGCTTCATCAATGTCAAGTTATTGCTAATTTTTATTTTCTTCTGCTTTCATCCGCTGCTCCATCGTTGGTTGGAATTTATTACGGTACTTATGAAACAATTTTTTTTGGGTAAATGCAGAGATCGTTGAACAAGAAACAATCATCGCAAAACCGATCAATAAGCTTAGCACATTGGGAGACATGACAAATCACCTTGTAAAATTTAGTTTATTGTATAACTTAATTTTAATATTAGTTACAATTGTAAAAATATACGGTGTG
>JAKFDP010000044.1:0-6262 GCA_036676095.1 Anaerobacillus sp.
AAGAAAGTATAAATTTTTAGCATAGATGTTAACTCGACGTAGCGAAAAATTTTAGGTCCTAAGTATAAGTGCAACTAAGGCTCAGCCGGCGCCCGAGGGCTTGGCTTTGCCAAGTTTTCTTTACTAGCATTTATCAATTTTCTTGACGTTGACGAGAGTTAAGTTTTTCTGCAATCATATGCTTTTAATCGAACTTGGAAGAAAAGTTACCAAACAATTGAAGTTTGTATTGTTGCTAAATATTCATAAGACTTCCTATTATGTAGGAGGCCAAATATAAGAATGTTACGAATGGGAATGATTACTAGTTTTAAAGAATTAAGCGGATAGGTTGAATTAATCTAAGTTATTAAAGCAATATAAAAAAATGCGAGGTGACATAATAATGATCCAAATAGAGGGGATTGCCTTAGAACTAATTCATGAAGAAAAAAACGCTTGGAATGAAGAAGCTTTTATTGCAAGATATAGTGATATCTTAAATAAATATGATTATATTGTTGGTGATTGGGGATATAACCAGTTAAGGCTACGTGGTTTTTTCGATGATACAAATCGAAAATCGACCTATGATACGAAAATAAGTACTCTTCCTGAGTACTTATTTGAATACTGTAACTTTGGTTGTGCTTATTTTGTGTTACGTAAAGTAAAGGAAGATCGAGGACATAGCAAAAAATTAAAAGGACCAGAGAAAGAGCACATCACTGAAAAAATTTAGTTGATACATATAATTGTAACGGACTCAGTTTAGAGGTGTAAAACAGGTTTTAACACTCAATTTGGTAACTAAAATGACATCAATAATTAAGTGAAATTACGGAAAAAGGGGTGCCAAATAGCATCCCTTTTTCAATAAATAATGTTTTTGTCTTCAAATTTATTTTTCAACTAACGCATCCTTTAATTAAAAAAGGCATTAAGATAATTTACTTCGTTTACTAGCCAACAAACTAATTGTCATTAGTAAAGCGATAAGTATTGTAACAACCAAAGAGTAAATAAAATAGTCCATAAATAATTCCTGAGACCAGCGAGGATCGTCAGTAATTAACCAATAACTAATTTTATTAGAAATACCAATCCCATCTTGCCCACCGAAACTTGCTTTGTAGTTAAACCACAAACTAATTGTTGATATAATTGAAATCAATAAACCAACAATTAAAGTGATAGTTAAAGGACGTTTCACAGACATATACTTCAACAACAGAAAAATACCCACTAATAATGCTAATGCTATCAAGATAAACATAATGAAATTCCACCTTTCATAATTATTTTTTTGAATTATCCTGACACGTTAGTTCAAAACTTTGTCTATTACTATTTAAACGTATAAATGAAAATTCCTGTTAACAAATATCAATATAATTCGTTTCTTTAAATGAATTGGGCCTCTTTTTGGCATGGTTTTGACACAGTCTATTTCCGAGTGCAGGCGGCTCGAGATCATGGTGTTTATACAATAACGATATTCGTATGATGCCCGAAAAGAGATAAAAAGCCGGATATAGGTAATCAAAGAGAGCGTATGATGCCCGAAAGGGGATGAAAAGCCCGATATAGGTAATCAAAGAGAGCGTATGATGCCCGAAAAGGGGTAAAAAGCACAATATAGGTAATCAAAGAGGTCGAATGATGCCCGAAAAGGGGTAAAAAGCCCGATATAGGTAATCAAAGAGGTGGTATGATGCCCGAAAAGGGATAAAAAGCGCAATATAGGTAATCAAAAACTATGTGGCGAAAGCCAAGTTTTTCTAATCGCCAAGAGCCAGGAAGATGAAATTACACCTAAAAGCCGCCACAGAACGCGGGCGGCTTTTAGGTGTAATTCGACGCTCTGCGCTTTTCTATGCTAGCTCCAAGCCGCTAAACAGGCGCTTCCATCTTTCCAATTATTTAGAAGTATAGGGGAGTTCTTCGTTTTTATCAGGATCATCATGAGTGGGGTGTGCCCCTGGATCTTGACGAGGTAAATTTTGATGAAGTGATTTAAATTCATAATTAAATGCACTCACACTTCGTTGACCTTTAATCCATGGCGTCGTTTTACCAAGTTTTTTATCAATTGGAGAGCCATATGGTCCTTCAGGTGTATCTTCAGGAAATACTTCATTTTTCATAGTTTCAACATTAGAAAAATCAGTATAAGCTTTTTGTTCTTTATCTTGCATCTTTCTTTCCACCTCCTTACGTTAGTATTCCGTAAAGAGGTTATTAGTATGATTACATTCGTAAGCTTATTCCATTACTAAATGCGGTTTACTTGCTAAATGGTGTTGGGCTTTAATATAGCGAACTGTTTTTGTTTTTGCTCGCATGACAATTGAATCTGTTTCGACAAAATCCCCACCTAAGAATCGGACACCTTCAAGCAACTCTCCAGAAGAAACCCCAGTAGCTGCAAAAATTGCATCATCACCACGAACAAGGTCATCAAGCTGAAGAATTTGTGTAGGGTCTTCAAGGCCCATCTGCTTACAACGTGCAACTTCTTCCTCATTCATTGGTACAAGTCTTGCTTGCATATCGCCACCAAGCGCTTTTAGAGCGGCAGCAGAAATAACACCTTCTGGAGCCCCACCAATCCCAATAAAAAGATCAATACCTGTATGTGGTAGAGCAGTTGCAATTGCGGCGCCAACGTCGCCATCTCCAAATAGTTTTACACGAGCTCCTTTTTGACGAATTCGATCGATAATTTCATCATGGCGCGGGCGTTCTTGGACAATAACTGTAACATCTTGCACTCGTTTATTTGTCATTTTTGCAATAATATCAATCGTTTTTTCGATTGGATCATCAAGGCGAACAAGTCCAGCAGCTTTAGGACCAACAGCGATTTTCTCCATATACATATCAGGTGCATGGAGTAAACAACCTTTATCGGAAATGGCGACAACTGCCATCGCATTTGGATGTCCTTTCGCCACAATACTTGTTCCTTCTAATGGATCAACAGCAATATCAACTTCAGGACCATGGCCATTCCCTAATTCTTCACCAATATATAGCATAGGTGCTTCATCAAGTTCACCTTCACCAATCACAACTGTTCCTTTCATGTTAACAGAATCAAACATTGCTCTCATTGCACTTGTTGCAGCCTGATCAGCTTCATTTTTTTTGCCACGTCCTAGCCACTGGGCACATGCTAGAGCCGCTGCTTCTGTTACTCGAACAATTTCTAACGCTAATTCACGTTCCACTTACTAATTCCTCCATTATGCAATAAATTTATCCTTTACATCATAACAAAAGGAGCTTTAACATGAAACCGTTAATCGTAACCAGCGAAAATTTTAAGGAAATTGTCACTTTATGTTATACTAATGAAAATGGTGTCTACCTAGGATAAGTGTTGATACCAACAATAGACTGTTAAAGGTAAGGTGAAATAAAAAATGTACTTCGTTGATCGTAAAATGATTGAAGAAAAGCTAACACTAATGGATGAATATTTACAGTTTTATCATAATAAACAACAATGGATATCGCTTGAGGATAAGCTTTCACTAGAAAGAGTTGCTCATATTGTGATTGAAGCGATTATTGATGTAGGAAATAGCATTATTGACGGATTTATTATGAGAGACCCTGGTAGCTATGAAGATATTCTAGACATTCTTCTCGACGAAAAAGTAATGATCGAAAAGGTTGTTGTCGGCTTGAAAAAAGTAATAGCTTTACGGGCAATGGTTGTGCGTAATTATACAACTGTTAATCATGAAATAATTAAAGAAATATTCACCGACAATGCAGATTCATTACACAACTTCGCACCAGCAATTCGTGAATATTTAAAAAATGAATTAGGGCATGTCACGGCATTTATTCCAGAATAGATTTTGAATGAAATTATGTACATTTTGAAACATTTTTGTCGGTTAATTTACTTATTCATTGCCTTCTATTAAAATATAAAGTAGAAGGTGGTGAAAAAATGGGAAACCAAGTATCTACGCGTGAGCAAATATTAAGTTTACTAAAAGTAAACAAACAACTTACTGTCTCTGAAATGGCTAATCGACTAAATATTACAGAAATGGCAGTTCGCAGACATTTAAATACATTGGAACGAGATAACATTATTGAAACTTCTTTAGTTCGACAAGCGATGGGGCGACCGACAAATGTGTATTATTTAACTAATCGAGGTCAAGAGATGTTTCCAAGAAACTATGCTACATTAACCGTTGATTTATTACGGGATATAGAAGAATTAAATGGGAAAGAAATGGTTGTCCAATTATTTGAACGTAGAAAAGAACGAATGAAAGAAAAGTATGGTTCCCGAATCACTGATTACAATAATCTCGATGATAAAATCGCTGAATTAGCTCGTCTTCAAAGTGAACACGGGTATATGGTTGAATGGGAAAAGGATAAAGAAGGTAATTATATATTCAAAGAGTACAATTGTCCAATTTCAGCAATTGCCCAAGAGTATCCCGTTGCCTGTAATAGCGAATTAGCATTATTTCAAGAACTATTAGGGACAGAAGACATTGAATGTGAGTTTTGTATGGCAATTGATGCTGAACCACATTGTTTTTATAAAATAAAACCTAAGAAAAATTAAGACTGCTTATAAGTCACCATTCATAAGGTGGCTTTTTTTGCACGTTAGGAAAGTATAAATTTTTAGCAAGGATGTTTATTCAACGATGTCAAAATTTTAAGTACCAAGTTTTTCTAATAAGAAGAGGGTGAAAGAAATGAAGCATTATGAGGGCTATTTAATTGACTTAGACGGTACAATGTACCGAGGTAAAGAAAAAATTGAAGAAGCTGTACAATTTGTCAATGAGTTAGCAAGACGTGAAATCCCTTACCTTTTTGTGACGAATAACTCATCGAAAACTTGTGCACAAGTAGCTGAAAAGTTAACAGCGATGGGGATAGATGCGCAAGAAAAACATGTGTTTACGACAAGTATGGCTACAGCTACGTATATTGCTGAGGAAAAACCGAATGCTGCTGTTTATATGATTGGTGAAGAAGGATTACGTGATGCTCTCGAAAAACAAAATTTTACGTTTAAAGATGAAAATGTCGATTATGTTGTCATCGGCATCGATCGAGCAATTACATATGAAAAATTGGCAAAAGCTTGTTTAGCTGTTCGAGCAGGTGCTAAATTTATTTCAACAAATGGTGATAATGCGATCCCAACAGAAAAAGGGTTATTGCCGGGCAATGGTTCATTAACTTCTGTTATTACTGTTTCAACAGAAATAGCGCCCATTTTTATTGGAAAACCGGAATCGATTATCGTTAATCAAGCGCTTGAAGTTATCGGAACGAAACGAGAGAAAACGGTCATGGTTGGAGATAATTATCATACTGACATTATGGCTGGAATGAATGCCAACATTGATACAATTATGGTTCACACTGGAGTAACCACAAAAGCTCAACTGGCAAACTACAAAAATCAACCAACCTTTTCCGTTCATTCATTATCCGAGTGGAAATTTGTTTAAAGTGAAGCGTGTAAGTGTTAAGTCAAATTTTGGTGAAGTTTTCTTTTTACTTCACCTCTCAAGATATAAACTCACTACTAATCTACGTTCGCTGCTCGGTGGGCTAAGCGGCTTGAGGCGGCTGCGGCGATTGCGCCGACGATATCATCTAAAAATGTATGACATTGTTTACTGTTTTTATCATTTAATTTTTCTAAAATACCTGGTTTTTGCTTATCAATATATCCATAATTGGTAAAACCAATGGACCCATAGACGTTTACGATTGAAAGGGCAATAATTTCATCAACGCCATATAAACCTTCATCTCTTTTAATAATGTCTAATAGCGGTTGCTCGAGCAACCCTTTTTCAGCAAGGATGTCTAATTGAATGCCTGTCATTATCGCATTTTGGACTTCACGCTTGGAAATTACTCGATCAACGTTTTCACGACAATCTTCAATTTTTAAATTCGTATGGTACTTTACCTGAAGAAAATATACGAGTTCTGCAATGTCATCAAGTGTTACGCCACGCTTAATTAACCATTCTCTCGCTGTTTTTTCGACACTATTTTTATTTTCTTTTGTCATTAGTATCACCTAATCCTTTTCTTTTCTATAGTATATGATTTTCATTATATTGAGGTTATAAACGTTTTAGTTTTCTTATACGTTAAGAAAGTATAAATTTTTAGCATAGATGTTAACTCGACGTAGCGAAAAATTTTAGGTCCTAAGTATAAGTGCAACTAAGGCTCAGCCGGCGCCCGAGGGCTTGGCTTTGCCAAG
>JAKFDP010000045.1:0-54319 GCA_036676095.1 Anaerobacillus sp.
AGCCAAAGCAGTTTAAATATACATTACTCTTGCTTTAAACAATGTAAATTTCAGCTTTTTCCCCAATGATAAAAAATCCCCATTTACTTATGATACAGTTCACCGTAGTTATTTAAGAGGCAACAAGTTAAGGCGAGAAGAGCAATTTTCTCGCCTTTTTAACTATTTTAACTTTTTTTCCTCAATAAACTTATCAAAATCACTGTCTTTTCGTTTTTCTATTCGATTTTGATTGAACTTCTCATACTCTTCAACTGCTAACTTTTCAGCCACTTCCTTTGACACCTTGCCTGCGTTCTCAAGAATGTCACGACCATTAAATTGAAGGAAAGCATTTAACTTTTCGATCCAATCTTTCATATACATCGGTTGATTACGTTCTGCTTGATCTTCTGCATAATCCAAGTACATCGACACAATGCGATTAAGGGATTTCATTTCCTTCTCGGTCAGGTAATTTTTTGCAACCCTAACATCTTGCTTTCTCACCTTATCGCCCTTCCATGACGTTAAACCCATGTTTTCCTTTGTTGCATCGGCTCTTTTTACGATTAACTCAGGAGCTGTGTGTCCATGGATTGCAAAATGGAGTTTGTTCTGGACTGTAGCAAAGAATTCTTGAGTCATACCTGCTCCTGCATCATAATCTACGGCTGTAGCATAAATGTCCGTAATCTTTTGATAAAACCTTCTTTCCGATGCACGAATATCACGAATACGTTCCAGGAGTTCATCAAAGTAGTCTTGTCCAAAGTTACGCATTTCTTTTAGACGGTCATCATCCATTGTAAAGCCTTTGACAAGGTACTCATTTAATCGCTCCGTTGCCCAATGGCGAAATTGCGTGCCTCGATATGATCTAACACGATAGCCAATGGCGATGATCATTTCGAGGTTGTAATGTTTGGCTTTCCTTTTTACATCTCTCGCACCCTCATTTTGAACTTGTAAGTAATGCTTACAAGTTGACTCAACCTCTAATTCTCCCTCTTCGTAAATGTTTTTTACATGAAGCGTTATGTTTTGAGGTGTCGTTTGATAAAGCTCTGCAATTGCCTTCTGTGTCATCCAAACCGTTTCATCTTCTAACCTAACATCTATTTTTGTATTTCCTTCTTCTGTTTGGTAAATAAGAATATCAGTTTTATTGTTCATAATCTTATCACTACCTTATTTAGATATTTTATACCTTACGCATTTTAAATAAGTGCTTTAAAATCATATTCAATTGCTAAACTAACATCTGGTAAGTAAAAATCAACTATATATCTATCCACTTTATACTGAGATATTACTTCTACTATTCTTTCTAAAGACTTTTTTAACAACTCATCAAAGGCTCTTTCTTTAATTGGTACAACAGTTATAAAGTCCTTTTTTATTCCATTATTTTTTACAAAATTAATAAACCTATTAAACTCGTCAAAATGTTGTCCTCTTAAAGCAATATTAAATAAAACATCAAGATTGTAATGAATGATGTTTCTTTTTATTTATCTGGAACCTTCTTCCTTAATTACAGTAAAGTGCTTTGAGCATTCTCGTTCATCCATAAACTTGAAAAATTCCTTGATATGTTCATAAATTATATTAACACTTTTTTGATACATCTTGGCAATCGCCTTTTGTGTTAGCCAAACGACTCCATTTTCTAAGCGTACATCTATTTTTATTTTACCTTCCTCCGTTTGATAAATGAGGATGTTTGTATCATTGTTCATTAGCATTTCTCCTAGAATTTGTTTGCTATGCCTGATCTATGAACTATTCGTTAACTATATTCTATTATTTGTTCTTTCTATTATTATATCATTTTCATTACACGCATACTGATGATTACGTAAGCAAAACATATTACATAAGTAACTTTTACCCTATGACTTTCCTATTAATGTAAGAAAGGTTTTTAAACCATTAAGTTTTTCCTCTATTTAAGATACATTTCAGCGAATAACACCAAAACACATAGTAAATTTTGAATTCATTTAATAATTACACCTACAGATTTATGTAAATAGTTATTTACATTATTTTTTTGCGTTTGATTAAAAACGAGGTAAACCACTAAGTAGTTCATAGGCTTGTTCCATGCTTCTTTGTATGTTTTTAAACTGAAAAATTTGGTGGGGATATCAATTTATCAGCTTATTTAATCTATTAACGATTTAACTGACCGTGGAGCAGACACCGCTAATATTTTTTATTTTAGAGTTTAATAGTTTACTAAAGTGGTAATACTAGGACCAAGAACAAAAAAGGAGTGTGTTAAAATAATGAGTTTAAAAGAATATATCTCTACTATTAATCGAATGTTAGAGAACGCCAAAAAAGAGGATTACGAAGAAGAACAATAAATGATTTCTACTAAAATGATAATAAAGCGTCACCGTTTGTGACGATTTCAACTTTATAGAGCTAGAAAAAATTAACGATTTAATAAATTAAAAGGTAGTTGGAGATTAAATCCTCACCTACCTTTTTAAAATGACTTAATCTACATCATCAGTGATTTCAAAAAATTGCAGTTTGAATTGAAAACCTTCATTGTTCATTAACATTTCACCAAATTCTTCCCACGAATATCCTTTTCCACCAGGTCCAGATCTTTCGGGGTGTCACAGTGACGGAATCTTATACCTTCAGTCTTATAACTAACGCTTATTTTTTTCCTTTATTGGTATCCAAACTTCGCTATATAAATTTTCATAAGTACCATCATGCTTTGTAAAAGAAATTCCAGGTAGGTTGGCTATTTCATAGCCTGAAGATGGCAACCATTCGGAATAAATTTTTGCGGTCGTTTCTTGAAGCGTAGCAGGGAATGGTCCTTGATTAGGGAAAATTGCCCATAAACTTTCTTCAATAGAAAGTTGTTCTAAATCATGAAATGGATTTTCTTTTGTCGTTGCAAAACCAATCATATGAGTTAAGTAACCTTTTTCTTCTAAGTAACCATCATCAAAATCATAAGATACATTCAAGACTTGATGAGGATATAAATCAGCTAATTGATGCATCTCATTTCTTTGTTGTTCGGTAATAGATTGGGCTAGTTCTAAAATTGCATTATTGACACCTTCAAATTGCATCGGTACCCTTTTTGATACACCAACTATATTAAATTTCTCTTTCTTTTCAATTTTGAATTCCATGGAAATTCCTCCCCTTATATCTATAAAGAATGAAAATTTGGGAAATGATTTTTGAATTTTATTTTTCGCTACTTCTGAAGGTAAGAAGCCACACCATTCACGAAAGGCTCTTGAAAATCCTTCAATTGATTGATAGCCATATTTATAGGCAACATCTGTCACTTTGGCACCGTTTATTAATTCAACATTCGCCACTGATAATCTCCTGTTTTTGATATACTCATTCAATGACATTCCAGCCATATACGAAAATATTCTTTTAAAATGATAGTCAGATAACCCGACTATTTTTGATATTTCTTTTCCAGAGATTTCTTTCGTTAAATTCTTTTCGATGTAATCCATTAATTGATTGAATTCTTGTAACATTTCATCTCCCACCTTTACAGTTACATCATATTGTAATCATTGATTTTTCACTCGATATTTTTTATACGGATTTTATCGGATTAAGATCAAAAACAGCTTAGAAATACTCTAAGCTGCTTTCATGTTCATTTCGATCCTTTTTTTAAATAACCATAACATTTAACTTCTCAGCGATGGATATATATAAATAAAAAACCTAATTTACTTATGATACGGTTCACCGTATCGCTGTAACTGCGGTTTTATATTGACAAAACAAATGAGTCATTGGAACCGTCCCCTTGACTCCATAGACTCCATATAATCCCTGCTCATCTAACGTAGGGTATCCACAACAAGGATATTTTAATCTTTCTTTATATTTGCTAATCATACTGTTCCACCTCTACACTAATTTCGTCTAACGTTTCCGTGTTTACGACGTCCCTAAGCCGGACCCCAAAGATAGACCGTCTTGGCGGAACTTCGTTCCCGGTGAAGGGATGTGGTACGCTGTTCTCTCCCTTGAAACATGCTCCCCGCACCCCTGCGTAAACTCAGTGTTAGGTGAAATAGAAAACGTAAGTCAAAGTGCAACTAAGAATTCTGGAACCTTTTAAATCCCTCTTTATTACTAAAAAACTCAAAAAGAATCTCACTTAACGCACTCTTTAAGCTTAAGCAAATAGAATTAATGGTCCATGATTCAACACTATACTCAAATTCATCATACCAAAAATTCTTCATGAAATTCTCTCTGTATTCTTCCAACAATTTCTGAAACGCCTCAAAGTCGCCATGTGCAATTTTATTTCTCAATTTTCTAGCAATTTGACAAAATAACTCTCTATCCTCATAGTCGTTAAGTTCATTCCGTAAAAATCTAGGTAGCTTTCTTTCTAATTCTCCATGTGTTCTCCCGTTACTATTCGGATTTATTATTAACATTTCGATTAATGACATGATCTTAAATAAATAATATGCATTATAATATTCAGATTCATTTATAGAATTAACTATGTAATCAAAAATCCAAAAATCTCTGTCACTTTCAAGAAAATTATCAATCAGCTTTCCTACATACTTCATTGATTTAATTGCTTTTTCATTATAAGCAATTAAATCATTTTCCCTATTTATCATACTAGATGCAAAGTTCAAAATCAGTGGTTTCGATCTGAAATCATCAGGGTTATATGTCATGAAAGGAATATTAGTATCACAATGAGTTCTAGCACTCCTTGATGTAGTTAGAATATGGCAAAATCTAATAAATTTTAACGGATACTGAACTTCACATGTTGGGCTATCTAAATGACAGTTTTTTAGTTGTAGCAGGGACTTATCAAATTCTAATACTTCTAACTGCACTAAATTGCTAGCAATTTCTTGTAAATAGTAATCAACATCCCCATCAAGTACATCCATCCAATTTGCGTTGCTAACTATCTTCTCAGGTTCATACTGGGAAACTTTAAAATCACCAAAATTGTACTTCTTACTTGTTTCAAGAAAATGCTCTCTTAAAAGCATCTCTTCTTTCAAATCATCAACGATTCCAGTCAACCATTCATCATAAAGATTTGATATTCCAACACCTAATTTTTCGCTTAATATTATGGGTTCAATTTTCCCATATAAGTTGATTAAAATCACTCTAACACCTCACTACCTAGTTTTCTATTTCACCTAACGTTCGCATTCCTGCACCTTCTCAAGCTTAGATAGCTCCTATCTTAGCTTGAAAAGGTGGCTTTTGCGCTCTCTTCAAGCCAAAGCGAACTGGAATGTTTTGTTAGGCGAAGTCCGCCGGCTCAGCTCTAGGGACTTGCACTATACGAAAACCACTCCGGCTACTGCTTTTCCAAAACAGCAAAACTATATTCACCAGGCATTCTGAGGTTATTTCACATCAACCAAATCGCCATCACAAAATCCTGTAGTAATATGTTCAACATTCAAAATTTCCAAATAATCGAATTCTATAATTAATTCTTTCAAAATCTGAACTATACTGTTCAAGAAGTTTTCCCATTCCACATAATAATCAACTTCAATATTTGGGCATTCCCTCTGAGCAGGAAGAAAGTCTTCTTCACATGCCCAATCATCCTCTTCAGGGTCATATACCTTAGCACAGATCAGTTCAATTCCATAAGGTGAAAACAAACCAAAATTTAATGCTTTTATTTCTTTTGGTATAAGTTAATAGTGTTCATTGACTGAATGACGTCCATAAATATTCTTCATTGGTTAACTGCTTATGCTTCTTCCTGTATAAGCAATAATTAACTTTTATGTATCTTGGCAAACCACGGCAATCCCAAAGACTAACTTGAAATTAGCACTTACTGCGAGAGGATTTCGCCTAACGTTCCACATGTTGACGACGTGGATATCCCTCCGATTCGCTATCCATGTTTTCAACATGCTGTTAGCGGTAGTAAAATCGGAAGCTATCAGAACATTCTTGCTCTTCTTCCATGATAAACATATGCAAATGGGTTGTTATCTAGAGCCTCACGTCGTATGTTGCCAATATCCTTAATTGATAAACCAATAGATAACACAGCCCCAGAAGCCAGTCCAATTCCTTTTTGAACAGGAGAGAAGGATACCCCGAACATCTCAGCGGTACTCATTATGCCTGGCATAGACATGGATATAAGTCCATTCATTACTGAAGGTTTAATCTTCCACCTACATTCCTTCATTACCCTATTCAAGTCACTTACATTGGATTCAAGTCTATCTTCAAATTCAATCCAGATCCTCTTAAGCTGTACTCTATCCTCAGCAGATTGTAATCTACCTTCTAATTCGTTTATCTCCATACGAAGTCTTCTAAGTTCATCACTACGTCTCTCCTTGAACAACAGAATGTCTTCAATTGAGACATCCATATTAGGTGCTGGAAGAATATTGAACTGGTAATTAAGAAACGATTGACGATTGTTAGCGTCCAAACTTCTTTCTGGTTTGAAAATTTTATCCTGTGTAAACATCCTATCAGTACCAATTGACGTATCAGCACTGCTAATCGCAGCCAAATACTTGGCTAAAACTGACATATAAATGTCACTTAGGTGAGCATCTACTGAAATCCACTGATTATTCTCACTTCTAATTATTTCTGACTTTTCTTCCATCATCTCCATAACATGTGATGATAATTTTGATTCATGCAATCTATAATAGTCTGGTTCAACTTTCGACATATGTATGTATTCTCTTCTCCCAGCTTTCGTTTGATGCGGCCTATACTCATCAAACCTTATTCGAACTTCATCAACAAAGTCTTCGTACATATTTGAAGACATTACATCATCGGGTCTAGCAGGTATGAAATGACCAGTATTCATTAGATAACTCACTTCAGGTGAAATATGGTAATCATCATTCTGATATGGCATTATTGAAGATACTTCTTCCCAATACAAAATTGCATTCCTTAGCCATATTCCATCCTTAATATCAATACTGGGATAATAAAGTATTCTTCTCTTCATAAGTCCTCCTATAAACTAGATTTTATTTCCGCTAACGTTTAGAGATTTACGCAGCGTCATACTATATTCATATTCACAAAGTTGCGTAAATCTCGTGTTATCGGATGTTGAACGCCTCTCGAAGCAAGATTAATATTGTTTTATAAACTCTTGCCAATCATTAGGATATAATTTCATTATGCTTTTTAACCTTTTATCGGAGATTTCCGTATCCCAATAATTAACGCCTTGTCGTAAAAACTCGTTTACTACTCCATTTTTAGTGAATATTCTTCTGAATCTAAATCAGATACCCAATCACGTAAAAGATCAACAGGAAAATATTCTTTTCTTTTACCACCATCTATATTTATACTCCTTGAAAAATAAGGTTCAGATACTTTAGCTTTTTTTTCAACAATTAAATAATAGGCAACTTCTGCAGTTATGGCTTCCTTCTTATAAATACTTCCACCAATAAGAGCATTAATTGCTGGAGTACGTCCACTTTTAGCCAAAATGTAACTTAGTATCTTTAAATATTGACCTCAGCTTAATCAACTTCATCCTCACCCTTGTTTTCAATGATCTTTTTAATGGTACTCATTTCAATAGTTATCTCTATTTTTTTGTTTACCATCACTTGTGATAAGGTTCACCTCTATTAATCCTAAACGCGCGATACACCTGCTCGACTAAAATCAATCTCATTAATTGATGGGGAAATGTCATTTTGGAGAATGATAATTGGCAATTGGAGCGCTGCATGACGGCTGTACTTAATCCGAGGGAACCACCGATGATAAATGCTACTTTGCTGCGTCCGTAAGTAGCTAACTTGTCTAATTCTTTTGCTAAACGTTCTGAGCTCCACATTTCTCCTTCAATTGCTAGAGCGATGACGTATGCATCTTGGGGAACTTTTGCTAAAATTCGTTCTCCTTCTTTTTCTTTTACTTGCTGCATCTCGGCATTACTTAATTGTTCGGGTGCTTTTTCATCAGGAACTTCAAGTACCTCTACTTTGGCATAAGGTCCCATTCTTTTGATGTATTCGTTAATTCCATTAATTAAATATTTTTCTTTAAGTTTTCCAACGGTAATAATTGAGATATTCACACTTAATTCACCACGTTCCAAAGTTTGTCCACAGAAGTTATCCACATATCAACAGGTCGTCGCGAGATTATCCACTGATTTTATAAATCGCCTGTTGAGAACAAAAGCTGCATAATGTCGGTACTTGTTCCTCTTGTTCTAATTTTTCCATAATCGGTGCTACTTCTTGTTCATCGACTAGCGTATCTAAAGCTAGCTCTACGTGAGTTTCACAACAATAATACATGTTATCTTCCTTTCATAGCAATCTGTCATTATTCCATTTTACCTATTTCCTAAAGATTTATCCACAACCAACCATAATCAAACCATATAAAAAAACAGCCTGCAACATATCCACATGTGTACAGACTGTTTTTGATAAGAAAACTTCCGCTAAACTTCACTTTTAACGCTAAGAAACTAGAAACTCTTTTCTATACGCAGTACGGTTACTGCATCAGCCCTTTGTAAGTTATTCATGACTAAGTTAAGATTTCTTAACTTAGTTACTTAACAGCACCACATCGTTGGCGCACTCACCAGAAACGAACTGCATTTACCCTGCATTTCCGCCATCTAAACAATTATAGTGCTTGTTTTGCTAATGTAAGCTTTGTTGTTTGTTTTTTTCCATTGCGGTAAAAAGTTACTTCTAACTCATCACCGATTTTTTTCTTTGTATATAAGTGCTTTCTTAAATCATGTGAATCTTGAATTTCTACGCCATCTAAGGCAACAATGACGTCGTATTCTTTTAGTTTTGCTCGATCTGCAGGAGACATTGGTTCTACTTGTTCTAAAACCACACCTGTTTTCACTTCGTCCGGAAGATTAAATGTTTCTTTCCAATGAACGCTCGGGATTTCCGATAAAGAACGGATGACAACACCCATTTGTGGTCGCTGCACCTCGCCATATGTTTCTAAATCATTAATCGCTGGAATAGCAATCGCGCTAGGAATGGAGAAGCCAATTCCTTCAACAGAGCCAGCAATTTTCATTGAATTAATGCCAATAACTTGACCATGAATATTAATTAAGGCGCCACCACTGTTTCCAGGGTTAATGGCTGCATCTGTTTGCAGGACCTCTGCTTCCCAGTCGACTTGGCCATCATTATTTAAATCGACAGGAACACTTCTTTCAGTTGCACTAATAATTCCTTGGGTAACTGTCCGCGAAAATTGTAATCCTAGCGGGTTACCAATGGCAATAGCTGGTTCACCTACACGAATTAACTCGGAATTACCAAATTTAGCAACGGTATTAACACCCTTGGCTGATATTTTTAAGACAGCTAAATCAGTGATTGCATCCGCACCTAATATCTCCGCTGCTACACGGGAGCCATCTCCAAGGCTTACTTCAAGTTGTTGAGCTCCTTCAATGACATGATTGTTTGTGACAATATAAGCATGATCTTTTGTCTTTTTATAAATAACACCAGATCCGGTTCCTTCCCCTTCTGTTGTTGACCAAAAACTTGCTTGTTTAATATTAATAACGCCGACAACCGCGTCTGACACTTGTTCGACAGCGTCGATCGTATCTGAATTTACTGAAATGTTTACTGTACTTGTAAGATCTGATGATTCCGGCTCTTTTTCAGAAATGGACTCATTATTTTGCTTTGGAACAATTTCATAAGGTAGCAATCCGGCATTAGAGAGAAATGGAACAGAGAAAATGACAAGCAACGCACCAAATATTGAACTTATAAATGCTACCAAAATACCTTTTCCACTTCTTTTATCTTTTCGTGATAATGATTGATTGTGCTCATCGTAATACCCCATAAAAAAATACCTCCTCAATCTTATTCAATTATAATTTATCAAATATATTGAAAAAATCCAGTTATTTTAGTCTGTAAAATAACTTAAAATTATCGCAAGATTGTGGTAGCCCATATATGTTTCTTCTATTATTATGTCCAAATTATCAATCTATTAAACAGCTACAAGTTCCGTCGGTTTGCTAGGATCAGTATGTAGCAACTGTAATTCATCTCCGATTTCAAATCCTTGTTCTTCTAAGGTTTGTTTAACAGTTAAATGAGCGAGATCTTTCATATTATTATCTTTGCTTAAGTGAGCTAAATAAATACGCGTTTGTTTTGTGCCAATAATGTCTGCTAAAGCAAGTCCAGCATCTTCATTTGACACGTGTCCAACATCACTTAAAATTCGCCGTTTTACACTCCATGGATATTTTCCCATTCGCAACATATTCATATCATGATTTGATTCAAAAATAAAGACGTCAGAATCTTTAATTGTTCCTTTCATTCGATCACTCACATATCCCGTATCTGTAATGATCGAGAGCTTTTTCCCTTGGTGGTGAAATACATAAAACATCGGTTCAACAGCATCGTGAGAGATGCCAAAAGATTCGATATCGATGTCACCGAATGTTTTCGTTTCTGCTAGGTTAAAAATACATTTTTGCTCTAAAGGGATTTTTCCGAGATCAGCTTCCATTGCTCGCCATGTCTTTTCATTTGCATACACTGGTATAGAGTATTTTCTCGCTAAAATACCAACACCTTTAATATGATCACTATGTTCATGGCTAACTAGAATTCCATCTAGGTTGCTTGGACAACAATCAATTTTTTTAAAAAGTTCGTCAATTGCCTTGCCACTCAAACCTGCATCTACTAAAAATCTTTGTTTCTCCGTAGCTACATAAATAGCATTTCCTGTGCTACCACTTGCCAAAACACTAAATGTTAAGCTCATTGATCTTTCTCTCCATTACTGTATATTTTGAATCGCCCCATCAATGGCATTTACGTAATAAATTTGATCATTAACACCGATATTCCACATTGGCGCAAATACTTGGACTTCGCCTAGTGGCTTAAAGAAACTAAAATAACTCAGTTCCACTTTTGTGATCCGACTATCTGGTGGAATAAGCTGATCATTAAATAATTTCTCAATTGCCTTAATGCTAGTTAATACTTCTAGCTTTTCTCCATGAGGTTGTATTGGTTGCAGTGTTAAATAATTTTGTTCATACTTTACAATTTTCATATTATCATCTAACTGTAAGACAAGTGGAAAACGACCACTTTCGTAATTATAGACTTTTTTTCCTTCATATGTTTGGTAAAAATAAATTTGCTTTAAGTCTTCGTTGAAATGACTAAAACGATATTCCGCTCCATTTACGATATATTGTATGACAAAATCCTTTACCTGTATTTCGATACTACGTTGGCCATTAACTAACGGAAATGGTTCTTTTAATGAAACCGTTACAACCTCATTGACTACTTTTTTCACTTTTTGTTTCTGCTTTTCTTTAGCAATAATCGTATCTAATTCACGCTCTGCTACACCACTAATATACGTATCTGTAATATATTCATCATTGAGTTCTACGCCAATTTTTATATTCATTTCTGACATACGATCTTGTAAGGTTGCTTCTGTTCGCAAGCTTATGTTACTAGCATCTTTTTTCTGATAAAGTTGATAACCTAGGAAAATATTAAGTAGCAAAAATATAATAATAAAAATCGTTTTTGCTCTACTCCAATCCATTGTTTATCGCCTCACTATTGCTAGCTTCATTACCTATGTTCATAATTTCCCATTCCCCATTGTATTGTATAAACCAACTTGGTTCAAAAGTAACGAACGACTGTCGTTTAACCATCATAAACCCATAATTAATATCTGTTAATAAAGTTCGATCAAAATCAACTCTCGAATTTAACTTTTCAATTATTTTTCTTCCAGATGGCAATTTGGTTGATTTTGTAATATGGGCTTGTTCATCTTCGAGATAATATAATGGTCTCCTATATTGTTCGATTAAATTTCCTGAACCTCTTTGGAGTGTAATTTCAAACAAATTATTTCCGCCATAAAAGTTAGAATGGTAAACAGGAATACCATCAACCATAAGTCGAAACGTAATTTCATCACTAGAACCAAGCGATTTCATCGAATCAAAATAGAAAGAATTTGTTAAACCACCGTGACCATTTACAAAATCAAAGCTACTAAATAATATATGTTTATTGCTTCGCTCAACAATATCGCCAATCGTCGGATTAATATATCTTAATACATTTCCACCTTGAAGTATATTAACCATTCGGTTCCCATCAGTGAAAGATTCCTCGCCATTTATTTGAATATAGTGCTTAACGAAATTAGGATCACTAAACAATAGTTGTTTAAAATGTTCCATCGAAATAGGCTTTGCTAAATAAGTAACACTATTAACAAAATGGGATTTGACAGGTAAAAACACTGTTTTCTTGAAACCATGATCGTAATCAACGACATCATAAGGGAAAACTTCATAAAAATCTTTTGCTCGATTTACGATCATGTCTTCTTTAAATTTACTGACTGGTATATTTGTTTGTGCTTCTATCGCCAGTTTCTCTTGATTTGAAATAAACTTCACATAAACAAATTCTTTCTCTTCCTCTTTCATCACATATAAAAGGAGTCGATCAACATAATTAATAACAGTGCTATCATCCATATTAATTTGAAAACTTTCTTTTAATGCTTCAAGGGGAATACTAGTTGGAAAAATATACTCTAATTTATTACTAGTGTTATTTCGATAAGTCGAATTTGTTGTTGGCGTAAGTAAAAACTGATCGAATGATGCTCCTTGAAATGCTTCATTAATAGCTTGCATTACTTCTTCCTTATTTATTGGTGAGTAAAAATGATCTTCTTGATGGTAAACAATTTGTTTAGGTTTAATCACTTCTAAAAGTTTCTTTTCTTCGCCAATTTGGGTATTTTCAATATATTCCGTGTTTTTTAAAATCTCATATTTCGGTTGAAACGTCCAAATTTGGTATGTTAAAAACACGCTTAATAAGATTAATATCCATAATGTTACTGTCTTTACGTGTTCAACCATTGAAACCTACCACCTTTTCAGCAGAATATGGTAAGGTTAACGTAATCGTTGTACCGACACTCCATTCACTTTCAATCCAAATATTCCCTCCATGTGCTAACACGATTTGTTTAGCAATTGCTAGTCCTAGCCCTGTTCCACCAAGCTTTCTTGAACGTGCCTTATCAACGCGATAAAAGCGCTCAAATACTTTTGGTAAACTTTCCTTTGGAATTCCAACCCCTTCATCACTAACACTAATCGTAAAGTCGTGATTGTTTTCGGCTAATAACACACAAATTTTGCCACCTTCAGGTGAATATTTAACAGCATTTGATAATATATTATCAATTACTTGAATTAATTTGTCACGATCGACTGTTGCAAATGTTGTTCGGTCAGGGATATTTCGTTGGAAGCTAATTTTTTCGTGATCTGACACAAGCTCATAACGATCTATAATACTATTTAAAAAATTGGTTATATCAATCGTTTCAAGTTTCAAACAGTAGTCCTTACTATCCATTTTTGATAATTGTAACAAATCATTTACAAGTCTAATCATTCGTTCTGTTTCTGTTTGTGCAACATTTAAAAACTTAGGAGCAATTGTCGGATCATGTAGCGCACCATCTTCCAACGCTTCAAGATAGCTTTTCATCGATGTCAGTGGTGTACGTAGTTCATGAGAAACATTAGCAACAAACTCGCGTCGTTCCTGATCAATTTTTTCTTGTTCCGTAACATCATGAATAACTGTAATCAAACCGCTAAATTCTCCTTCTTCATTTTGAATAACAGAAAAACTGGCTGCCAAGAAATATTCTTTGTCTTCATCACCAAAATCGAGCAGTAAAGGATCAGTATGGTTAATTAAATCTGCTAATTCAAACGTACCTGAAAGACCTAATAATTCAATAATTAAGCTGCCGATAATTTCCTCTTGAGAGACGTTTAATAGTATCTCAGCTTGCTTATTGATTAACATAATTGCTCCATCATTATCAGTCGCAATGACTCCGTCTGTCATATGGGAAAGGACAGAGCTTAGCTTTCGTTTTTCTGCTTCTGTTGTAGCATTCGCGTTTTTTAATTTATTGGTTAACTCATTAAAGGTAATCGCTAATTGACCAATCTCATCTTTTCCATACACATGCACTTTTCTGGAAAAATCACCTTTTCCTAATACTTTTGCTTGTTGCCTCATATCAAGGATCGGTCTTGTAAGGGTCCTGGCTAGCAAAATCCCTAATGCCGCAGTAATAACTAAGGCAATAATTGTTCCGGTCATTAATATTTGATTAATTTGTTGCATTTGCTCATAAATTTCCTCGATAGAGGCTTCAATATAGATAGCACCAATAATTTCGTTTTCAGATTTTACAGGAACAGCTAAAACTCTAATCCGCTGACCTGTTGCTTGGTCTCGTAGGATATCTTCATCGTAAGTCCCTAGTAAGGCTCGTTTTACACGAACTTCTGTCGTTCGCTGGCCAATAACATGACGCTTTTGAAAATTTGAGACACTAATAACGACTTTATTTTTATCAATCACTTGTACCTCTGCATGATCAATCGTAAAAAATTCTCGTAATAAATTATCAATATCTGATTGTAACGTTGTCGTCGTTTCATCGCGGACTTTTTTCATTTCTTGTTCCACGTTATATGCAAGTAAACTTGACCTTTCATCAAGCATTCTAAAAAAATTCTCAACAAGCTTATCTTCGATTTGTTTAGTAAAGTAGACACCTATCACTTGCATCGCTATTAAAATCAGCAAAATATAAATAATCACAATTTTTACATGAATCGATTTAAAGAAACCGACTTTATCCATAACAATTAGTTCTCCTCATAATTCTTTAAATAATAACCGACTCCTCTACGAGTGATAATCCAATTAGGGTTACTAGGATTATCTTCCACTTTTTCTCTTAAGCGGCGAACGGTAACATCTACTGTTCTCACATCACCAAAGTAATCATAACCCCAAACGGCTTGTAGAAGATGCTCCCGAGTCATCACCTGTCCAATATGTTTGGCTAAATAGTAGATCAATTCAAACTCACGATGGGTTAGCTCAATTGGTTCACCACGTTTCAATACTAAATAAGCTTCTGGTTGAATAGTTAGCGCACCAATATACAACTCTTTTTTATCAGGATTTATTTCTTCAGCTTTTTGCTGATGGCGTCTTAAATTCGCCTTCACTCGAGCTAGGAGTTCTCTAGTACTAAATGGCTTTGTAACATAGTCATCAGCTCCTAACTCTAAACCTAATACTTTATCAATCTCAGAATCTTTCGCTGTTAACATAATAATTGGCATTTCATATTTTTTTCGAACCTCACGACAAACTTCCATCCCGTCTTTCAGTGGGAGCATAATATCTAACAAAATTAAATCAGGAACTAGCTGAACGACTTTTTTGACTGCTTCTTCACCATCATGAGCACATTCAACGATAAAACCTTCTTTTTCTAAATTAAACTTTAAAATATCGGCAATTGGTTGTTCATCATCAACAACTAAGATTTTCTTTTCCATCTTTCCTCAACTCCTGATTTAAATTCAACAGTTCAAATTCATCTCTATTCTATTTTATCATACTCTTTCATTCGATTTATTAGAAAAAACTTGACTAATTTCCACAGAGTCAATAAACATCCTTACTAAAATTTATCCTTTACAGAAAAAAAGCCTGGCTAATTGGGCAAAAGTACCATTGATCAATTCATCGATACTTTTCGCCTATATAGCCAGACTACGTACAATCATTATCTATTTAAATAACCCATTGGATTATTTAATTTCCCATTTTGGTAAACTTCAAAGTGCAAATGAATCCCCGTGGAATTTCCTGTTGAACCCATTACACCAATACTTTGACCTTGAGCAACTATTTGGCCAACCCTCACATCAATTGATGATAAGTGTCCATATACTGTGCTCATCCCATTATTATGATTAATCATAACTTTATTTCCATAACCACCATCCCAACCTGCAAATGTGACCGTTCCATTATCTGCAGCTAGGATATTTAAATTTCTCGGTCTTGCAATATCAATTCCTTTATGAAAGCGTCCCCAACGCATCCCTTGATAACTTGAAATATACCCACCAGCTGCAGGCCAAGCCAATCTTCCAGTTCCTCTGGAAGGAGTCACTTTTGTTCCTTTTATAACAATTCGATTTTCCGCTTCTTTTACAATTTTTTTACTTACAATTTCCTTTTTAATCGTTCGCCCATTTTCCCGGGTAATATTATAACTAACAACTTTTTCTCCTGGATGTCCAGCTTGCTTAACTTTTGTATCTCCACGCAACATATTGGGATTTTCTTTTATTTCAGTTTGAAATGGTATTTCTTCTTTTACCTTGCTCTTTTCATTAACAATAACTTTTACAATCGGCTTATAAACTGTTACATTTAATTGATCACCTATTTGTAGCAACGTATCTTCTGTTATCGATGGATTAAGTTCTAAAATCTCTTGAATAGGAAGCCCGTGTGACTCGGCAATTGTTCCTAATACATCCCCCGGTTGAACTTTGTAAATTTCATCTTCTAACGTACCTAAGTTTAATTGTTTAACAGAATCCTTAACGGATAATATTTGGTTTGGAGTTACATCCACCTTTTTTAGTTCAATATCCTTTGTTAACTTAACATCTTGAACAACCTTTTCACCAATCTTGATTGCTGCAGGAGTTTTCTTTTCTTCCTTTACTTTTTGTACAGCTGCAAGCTCTTTTTCTGATACATATTGAAGTTTTAACTTTTTAACAACCGCTTGATAATCTTCTTCTGAACGCACATAAGCAATTTCTTTTCCATCAACTTCTAAAGCAATTGCTTTAACTTTCACAGTTAGTTTATTCTTAAGCTCCCTAAGAGCAGAATTATTATTTACACTAGAATTAAAAACGACTTCTGGAATTAATTTTAAATCTTCACCAATAACTAAGTCCATATCTGAATAATCTTCACGATACTCGTTAAGCTTTGATTTTACTTCATCGTCGATCATTTGGCGATTATCAATTGAACCAATGTGATTGCCATCTACATAAACATGATAAATTGTTTCAACACCAAGTTCTGGGATCTCTTGCGCACTAACACTACTGTTATGTATACTTGTTGTTAATATTGTAGCTAAACAAAAGCTCGTGCCGATTGCTTTTTTATACTTATTCGATACATGATTTATTCGATTTAAACTTTTCCTTGTTATACCTTTTAGTTTTTCTTGTAGTTGATTTAACCGTTTCCTATTACTTTCCATGGGTCTCCTCCTACACTACTACTTACATTCTCTATTTTATGAAACTAATAATCATTCCTTTTTCCAACACACTTCTTGTATTTTATCACACGTTTAAGTTTAATAATTTAAAAAATGACAAACGTAATAAAACTGTATCATTTTTGGAAATGTTTTCCCCTTTTCAAAAGTAAAATGCATATTTTATCCAAACCAAAATATACGATTAAATAAAATAAAATATTAAAAAAACTTGGTACTAAAAATTTTTAACATCGTCGAATAAACATCCTTGCTAAAAATTTATACTTTCCTAACGTATAAAAAAGTCTATCAATTAAATGATAGACTTTAAATCAAAATGACAATGCCGGCCAGAGGACTTGAACCCCCAACCTACTGATTACAAGTCAGTTGCTCTACCAATTGAGCTAGGCCGGCATAATTTATTAAGTTAAAAATGGTGGCTCGGGACGGAATCGAACCGCCGACACGAGGATTTTCAGTCCTCTGCTCTACCGACTGAGCTACCGAGCCATATGTATGATCTCTAAATTTTGTTACAACTTTATTTCTTCCTTATACTGCTTGTCTAGAAAACTTATAAATGTTAATGGCGGACCCGACCGGGATCGAACCGGCGATCTCCTGCGTGACAGGCAGGCATGTTAACCACTACACCACGGATCCAACTAGAAATATTGTAAATAATAGTTTACTCGTTCAAAATCCTTAGATAAATTCAGAACGTTTATTAATTGGTTGCGGGAGGAGGATTTGAACCTCCGACCTTCGGGTTATGAGCCCGACGAGCTGCCAGACTGCTCCATCCCGCGATAATATAAGATAATATTTGTTGCACTTGCTCATAGTTTGGACTGTTTCTTCCGCTGGTGACTACAAATATTATTATACCCAGTTTCTTTGTTTTATACAACTAAGTAACAGATGGTGACCCGTACGGGATTCGAACCCGTGTTACCGCCGTGAAAGGGCGGTGTCTTAACCGCTTGACCAACGGGCCACTTAGTTGAAATGGTGAGCCATGAAGGATTCGAACCTTCGACCCTCTGATTAAAAGTCAGATGCTCTACCGACTGAGCTAATGGCTCATTTCTTAACGACAAGATTAATAATAACATGCTTATAAAAATAACGCAAGTGTTTTTCAATTTTTTTTTGAAAACTCGCTAATGTGAAGTTTAAACAGCACACCAAAAATTAGTGTGCTGTTTATTTTTTTCTTTACAATTAAGCAAATACGCCTCTTACTAAGTTCGTTTGATTACGATCTGGTCCTACCGAAAAGATCGTTAATGGAATACCTGTTAATTGACAGATTCGTTCAATATAATGACGAGCATTTTCAGGTAATTCATGTAATGATTTTGCCCCAGTAATATCTTCTGTCCAACCTTGCAATTCTTCATAAACTGGCTCACATTCAGCTAATACTTTTAAGCTCGCTGGAAATTCTTCAATAATTTCACCACGGTACTTATAAGCCACACAAATTTTTAATGTTTCAAGTCCTGTAAGAACGTCAATTGAGTTTAAAGATAAATCGGTTATTCCACTTACTCTTCTGGCATGACGAACAACAACGCTATCAAACCAACCTACACGACGCGGACGACCAGTTGTTGTCCCATATTCATTTCCTACTTCACGAATACGTTCACCAATTTCATTGTTTAATTCTGTTGGGAACGGTCCATCACCAACACGAGTTGTATAGGCTTTTGAAACACCTACAACATGATTAATTTTTGACGGGCCTACACCAGAACCAATCGTCACTCCTCCAGCAATTGGATTTGACGATGTTACAAATGGATAAGTACCTTGGTCAATATCTAACATGACACCTTGAGCACCTTCAAATAATACACGTTTTCCTTCATCTAACGCATCATTTAAAACAACTGACGTGTCAACAACGTACTTAGCAATTTGTTGACCATATTCAAAGTATTCATCTAAGATTTCTGCTTTCGTAAAGCCTTCTACTTCATAATATTTCTCAAATAGTCGATTTTTTTCTTTAAGATTACGATCAAGTTTCATTTCAAATACTTCTTTATCTAATAAATCAGCAATTCGAATACCAACACGTGCTGCTTTATCCATGTATGCAGGACCAATTCCTTTTTTCGTCGTCCCAATTTTATTATCGCCTTTACTCTCTTCTTCAACAATATCAAGTTTAATGTGATATGGAAGAATGACATGAGCACGATTGCTAATTCTTAAATTACTTGTCTCAACACCTTGATCATGTAAATACTTTAATTCTTCAACTAATGCCTTTGGGTCAATAACCATACCGTTACCAATGACACACACTTTATCTTTATAAAAAATCCCCGAAGGAATTAAATGTAATTTGTACTTTTTACCATCAAAAACAATTGTATGACCAGCATTATTTCCACCTTGATATCTTGCAACAACTTCTGCTTTCTCAGATAAGTAATCGGTAATTTTTCCTTTCCCTTCATCTCCCCACTGAGTTCCGACAACAACAACTGATGCCATATATGTACACCTCCGCAAAATGTCAATCAATATATATTTTTTACATATTCTACTTTATTCATTCAAAACCATAGCTAGTGTATCAATTCACTATATTAAAGTCAATCAATTCCGAACATTTTTCAAATTGATTTATTTATTTGTTCGTATTAGTTGGTTGGTTGAGATGATGGTGATTGAAATTTAGCACCATCATCTCAAGCCTTAGCGATTATCAATTTTTTCTGGATACATATCGTGATTAAATAAACGTTGCTTTGCCATTTCTGTAAAGATTGTTCCTTGTTTTCCGTAATTCACATAAGGATCAATCGAAATACCTCCACGTGGCGTAAACTTCCCCCACACTTCAATATACTTAGGATCCATTAACTCAATTAAATCTTTCATGATAATATTTATACAATCTTCATGGAAGTCACCTTGATTACGGAAACTAAATAGATATAATTTTAGTGATTTACTTTCAACCATTTTTTGATTTGGAATATATGAAATATAAATCGTCGCAAAATCTGGTTGTCCGGTAATGGGACATAAGCTTGTAAATTCAGGACAATTAAATTTCACCCAATAATCATTTTCCTGGTGTTTATTTTCAAACGTTTCAAGAATAGCTTTATCATACTGAAACTTATATTCAACATTTTGATTGCCTAATAATGTTATATCCTTTATTTCATGTTCTTTTCGCATTTTACACGCCTTTCTTATTACCCCAAAGTAACACGTGCAATTGGGGTAATACTCTAACATTGTTAAAGTCAGGATCAGTAATCACTTGATTTATGAGCCAGTCGAGTTTCTTTAAAAGGATTTGGGTAAGGTGCTGATCGTTTTCCATCATTAAATAATGATTACCAACTTGTAAAAAAAAAGGTACCGTTTCATATTTTTGATGAACTTCTTTAGCATACTGTAAATCTTTTTCATCAAAAACAACGACTTTTAAACTAACATGATTTTTGCTAATTCTATCATGTAAACGTTCGACCATATCCGTTAATTCAAAAAAATTTGTGACCATGCCGCTACTTGGGGGCTTTGGTGAAATCGTTAAATCATCAATTTGCAGAAACCACTCTTGCCATACCGTTCCTTGAGTTTCTAACCCAATTTTCACATTTAAAGCTTGAAGGGCATCAACAAGCCCTCCAAGCTCCTTCAATAGAGCTGGGTTCCCTCCTGATATCGTTACATGTTGGAAATTATTAAAACCGATAGTTGTTAACTCATTTATAATTTCACTAACTGTCAGCAATTTAAGCTCATTTTTACCTGTTCCATCCCAAGTAAAAGCTGAATCACACCATGAACATTGATAATCACAACCTGCCGTCCTAATAAAAACCGTTTTTTTACCAATTACTGCTCCTTCTCCTTGAATGGTAGGGCCGAAAATTTCTAATACTGGTATTTTCATTCCATCCACTCTCTTCTGGCCTCTGCATAGCTTGTTGGAGTTTCATATAAACGAATAAATTCTACTCTAGGCTGCAGTAGTTGATAGTGACTATTTTTTAAATAATCAGCTACTTTTTCATAAAGCCAAACGACGATATTTTCCGCTGTTGTATTCATTGGTGGGAGCGTTTCATTGATATAGCGATGGTCTAAGTATATCTCAAGCTGCTCTTTCCAAATCTTTTTGATATCTCCAAAATCGATTGCAATGCCAATTTCATCTGTATATGAACTAATTCCAATAACCACTTTATACGTGTGACCATGGAGATTTTTACATTTACCTTCATAATTGTGAAGATGGTGGGCAGCATCAAAGGTAAATTCCTTACTCACTAACACACGTTTGTGATGGTATTTCAGGTCTTTTCGTTTGATATCTTCATCTAATTTCTGCAACTTATCGACAATCCTAAATCCAAATATTCCGTTTTGCTCACACATGCTATTTCCCCCCTTCTTGTTCTTCTAAATACTTCTGTAATCCTTGATTGCGAAGTTTACAAGCAGGGCATTCGCCACAACCGGCACCAATCACTCCATTGTAGCAAGTTAGTGTTTTTTCTCTTATATATTCAAAAGCTCCTAGGTCAGCTGCAAGCGCCCAAGTTGCTTTTTTATCAATCCACATTAATGGTGTATGAATCACAAAATTATAATCCATCGCTAAGTTAAGGGTTACATTTAACGATTTCACAAACACATCACGGCAATCTGGATAACCTGAGAAGTCTGTTTCACAGACACCTGTAATAATATTTTTAATTCCTTTTGTTTTGGCTATTATTGCTGCAAACGACAAGAACAGGTGATTTCGTCCATCAACAAACGTTGATGGTAAACTTCCATTTTCCCCTTCTTGAATGGCAATCGTACTTCTTGTTAAGGCATTTGCCGTAAGTTGATTTAAAAGACTTAAATCAATAACCGTATTTTCGACTCCTAAATCTTGAGCAATCCTTTTAGCGACTTCTATTTCTTGACTATGCCTTTGCTGATAGTCAAAAGTCACCGTTTCTACTTCAGCAAAATTTTTTAGGGCCCAAAATAGACAAGTAGTTGAATCTTGCCCTCCACTGAACACCACCAATGCTTTTGTCATTTTTAAACACTCCTTAGTTTTTTTTAACGAGAGGATGATCGCGAACTCTCAAATTGCTTTTGTAGATGATAAATAGTGAATATTGCAAATCATCACTTCAAAGCATCGAATTTACAAATTATAGTTTAACAAATCTTTTTTTATAAATATAGTGCATATTTTGGCAAATAACAACACATCCCCTTTTAGTGCTTTATTAAGCCTTAAAGGGGATGTGTTGTTAGGTTTTGACAATTACCGTCTCTTTGTACTCTTATGCTCCAGCACCAACAGACATTGCCTTTTCATCAAAACGACGCTCTAAATTAACGAATTTATTATATTCTTTTACAAAAGCAAGTTCAACGGTACCAACTGGACCGTTCCTTTGTTTGGCAATAATAATTTCAATAATATTTTTTTTCTCGCTTTCTTTATCGTAGTAATCATCGCGATACAAGAAAGCAACTATATCGGCATCTTGCTCTATGCTCCCTGACTCCCGAATGTCAGACATCATTGGCCGTTTATCTTGGCGTGATTCAACACCACGGGAAAGCTGTGACAAAGCAATTACAGGTACTTCTAATTCTCTGGCTAACGCTTTTAGTGATCTTGAAATCTCAGAAACTTCTTGTTGCCGATTTTCACCGGAACGACCATCACCACGTATTAATTGTAAATAATCGATTAAGATCATCCCTAAACCTTTTTCTTGTTTTAATTTTCGGCATTTTGCTCGGATTTCATTTACCCGAATTCCAGGTGTATCATCAATATAAATACCTGCTTTCGACAAACTGCCCATAGCCATTGCTAACTTTGTCCAATCTTCTTCTTGAAGGGAACCAGTTCGTAGTCTTTGAGCATCAAGATTTCCTTCCGCACAAACCATCCTCATTACAAGTTGGGACGCTCCCATCTCTAGACTAAAAATAGCAACATTTTCAGTCGTTTTCGTGGCAACGTTTTGCGCTATATTTAAGGCAAATGCAGTCTTCCCTACTGATGGACGAGCCGCGACAATAATTAAATCATTTCGTTGAAAACCAGCGGTCATTCGATCTAACTCTGAAAATCCAGTTGGAATCCCGGTAATGTCACCTGTACGATTTTGCAGTTTTTCAATATAATCATATGTTTCAACTAAAATATCTTTAATTGAAATAAAAGCACTTGTGTTCTTTTTTTGAGAAACCTCTAAAATTGTTTTTTCTGCTTCATTTAAAATTTTATCAACTTCATCTTCTTGGGCAAAGCCTTCAGCTGCAATGTTTGTTGATACACGAATTAGTCGTCTTAATAGTGATTTTTCTTCAACAATTTTGCTATAGTATTCAATATTTGCAGCTGTTGGGACTGAATTAGCTAGGTCACTTAAATATGAAACCCCACCTATTTCTTCAAGCCATTTCTTATCTTGTAATTCTGCTGTTACAGTAATAAGATCAACTGGCTCTCCTTTTTCGGCTAAATGGATCATCACGCTGTAAATCCGCTGATGTGCTGCCCGATAAAAATCTTCTGCTGCTAATCGCTCTGATGCTGCAACAAGTGCCTCTGGTTCTAGGAAAATCGCTCCTAAAACGGCTTGTTCTGCCTCGATGTTTTGGGGCGGTATGCGATCAGCGAATAATTCACTCATGATGTTTCACCTACCTATCTTTAATTAAGAAAAATGTAGAGCGCCGCAGGCACTCGAAGCTAGAAAGTATTCAAAGTTCAAAAATTATTTACTTTCTTATCTTGTAACAATTACCCTTCAACTACATGTACTTTGATTGTAGCCGTTACATCCGAATGAAGTTTGACTGGAACATTTGTATAACCTAATGCCCGAATAGGTTCTACTAATTCAATTTTTCGCTTGTCTATTTTTTTATTCATTTTAGCTAAAGCATCGGTAATTTGTTTGCTTGTAACGGCACCAAACAGTCGACCACCTTCTCCTGATTTTGCTTTTATTTCGACAGTCAGCTTTTCTAGCTCTTCTTTGTATGCCTTTGCTTCATTAAGTCTTTCTTCTGCGCGCTTTTCTTCACCTTGTTTCTGTACTTCTAGCGTTTTTAAGTTTCCTGTATTTGCTTCAAGTGCTAGTTTATTTGGTAATAAATAGTTTCTTGCGTATCCTTCTGATACATTTTTTACTTCACCTTTTTTCCCTTTTCCTTTAACGTCTTGAAGAAAAATTACGTTCATTCCTCTTTTCCCCCTTCAAAATATTCATCTATTTTTTCCAATAATAACTGTTCGGCTTCATCGATCGTTACATCGTCTAGCTGTGTTGCGGCATTTGACAAATGCCCGCCACCATTAAGCATTTCCATAATTAATTGGACATTGACCTTCCCTAGTGACCTTGCACTAATACTGATTGCTCCATCTACTCGTTTTGAGATCACAAAAGATGCAACTACTCCATTCATTGAAAGAAGTGTATCAGCGGCTTGGGCAATTAGAACTTGATTGCATGCTTCAATAGGATTTCCTTTAGCAATCGCTATCCCATTTTGATAAATTTTGGCGTTCTCAATAAGACGCGATCGCTTCAAATACTGTTCAAAATCTTGTTTAAGCAAATTTTGAACAAGACTAGTATCTGCCCCTTGTGATCTTAAAAAAGATGCGGCATCAAATGTTCTTGAACCAGTCCTAACTGCAAAGCTTTTTGTATCAACGATAATTCCTGCTAATAAAGCAGTTGCTTCTAATAAATCTAACTTTGTTTGCTTTGGCTGATATTCGAGCAATTCCGTTACTAATTCAGAAGTAGACGAAGCATATGGTTCCATATAAACGAGAACAGCATCGTCAATAAATTCCTCGCCACGGCGATGATGATCTAAAACAATCGTCCGATCAATTTTTTCTAAAAGTTTTGGCTCAATCACTAAAGACGGTTTATGAGTATCAACAACGACCAAAAGCGTATTAGCTGTTACTTCCTCTAAAGCTTCAACTGGTGTAATAAAATGGGCCCAAAGGCGATCATGCTTTTCAACTTCACCCATCAATTTACGTACATCTCTACTTATTTTGTTGGGATCTACAATAATATAGCCTTCTTTTCCATTTAGTTCTGCTAACTTTAAGACACCAATTGCTGACCCAATCGCGTCCATATCTGGGCTGATGTGTCCCATAATCATAACACGATCACTTTCTAAAATAAAATCACGAATTGCATGGGAAATTACTCTTGCTCTTACTCTTGTTCGCTTTTCTACCGCATTTGATTTTCCACCATAAAAACGAACTTTCCCATTTTTCTGTTTGATCGCTACTTGATCACCACCTCGACCAAGTGCTAAATCTAAACTCGATTGCGCTAAAATACCTAACTCTTGTAATGATCCTTTGCCAGTACCCACTCCAATACTTAGCGTAATTGGAATTTTCTCTCGACTAGTCACTTCTCTTACTTCGTCAAGTAAATCAAACTTCGTTTCTTCTAAATTTCCTAACACTTCTTGGCGAAAAACAGCTAAAAAACGATCTGAAGATGTCCTTCTAAGAAAAACCCCATGTTCTTTTGACCAATTATTTAAAATTGAAGTTACTTGCCCGCTTAACTTGCTGCGTATTTGATCATCCATTCCTTGTGTAACTTCATCATAATTATCTAAATAAATAAGCGCTATAACGGTTTTTTCCCTTTCATAGAGCTTTGTTACTTTTGTTTCTTTCGTAATATCAAAAAAATAAACTAATCTTTCTTCACGTTTAATTAAAGCTTGAAATACGCTTTCTCCAATTTGAATGGCAATCTCATTTTGACTACTTTTAAGTGCATCAACAAGTTCTTCAGTAATTTTTGAAATTGGCTTGCCAATACATTCTTCTTCAATCATGGAATTTACCATTGGATTAGCCCATTGAATAATTTGTTCTTCATTATAAAGTACGATTCCAATAGGAAGATTCGTAACAGCCTCTTCTCCGGCTTTGCTAACCCGATATGATAATGTAGAAATATATTCCTCAAGATCTTTTTTAAAAGATTTCTTAGCTTGGATACTATAAAAAAGTAAAAACCCCAAACAAAAAAATCCAAATAAGCCAAACACCCATTGAAATATTGTTAAAATTCCAATGAAAACGCCTGCCACAGCAAACAAGGCAATCAAATGATACCCATGCCATCGTTTTAATAGGAATTCTGGCATAATTTCAACTCCTAATTAATTCGAGTTTTTTATTTTTTCCAAAATACAAATCATAAATCAATTATACCTAATATTCAATAGATATAAAGAAGAAATGGTGCGATTACGTACAATAATAATGATAACAGTAATCCAACTTAACGCAGCAAACTAGTTTCTTATAGTTTAAACATTTTCTTATTTTGAATGTGCAATTATTCATTTATGTAGAAAAAAACTTGAAAAATAAGAAAAGAGATAGTCTACAATGAGCTATCTCCATTTTCATTCATTATTCACCACTAACGTACGGTAATAAAGCGATTTGACGTGCACGCTTAATTGCAGTCGTTAATTGACGTTGGTACTTAGCACTAGTTCCAGTTACACGACGAGGTAAAATTTTCCCACGTTCAGAAATAAAACGCTTAAGTAGGTCAACGTTTTTGTAATCGATTTTCGTGATTTTATTCACTGTAAAGTAACAAACTTTACGGCGTTTTGCACCACGGCCACCACGGCGTCCTCCCATTGCCATTCAAAAAACCTCCTTTATATTAAAATTTTTATATTCGTACAAAAGGGTTTACCCTATTAAAAGTTAGCTTTAGAAAAACTTGGCTTATCACCAAGTCCTTTCTTATAGATCTAGAACGGTAAATCATCATCCGAGATATCAATTGGCTTACCATCACTAGCAAATGGATCATCAGCAAATGACTGATTACTTCGGCCTTGATTCTGATTAGGATATCCTCCCTGAGCAGGAGGCGAACCATAAATATCTCCTCCACCCTGATTTCCACCAGAACCACCAGAACCTTTGGAATCGAGAAATTGGACACTGTCTGCTACAACTTCCATTACAAAAACTTTCTTACCTTCATTGTTTTCATAATTACGTGTTTGTAAGCGTCCATCGACACCAGTTAAACTTCCTTTTCGTAAATAATTAGCGACATTTTCTGCTTGTTTCCGCCAAACAATTACGTTAATAAAGTCTGCTTCGCGATTGCCTTGCTGATTAGAAAATGTTCTATTTACTGCAAGTGTAATGCTCGCTACAGCAATTCCATTTGGTGTATACCTAAGTTCAGGATCTCGTGTGAGGCGACCTACTAGAACGACACGGTTAAGCATCAGAACTCCTCCCCATTCTATCTAGTTCTTATTCTTCATCTTTTGTAATTAATAAACGAATTACATCTTCGCTAATTTTCATTAAACGATCGAATTCTGCGATTGCAGCTGGTTGAGCAGCTGTTTTGATTAAAACATAGAAACCTTCACGGAAATCTTCGATTTCATATGCTAAACGACGCTTACCCATTTCCTCAACCTTTTCAAGAGTAGCTCCGTTATCCGTTAAAACGTTATTGAAACGTTCGATTAACTCTTTCATAGCAGCCTCTTCAAGGTTTGGTCGAATAATGTACATGATTTCATATTTACGCATTGTACGTCACCTCCTTTTGGTCTAACGGCCCCTCATAAATTCGAGGAGCAAGGGGCGAATAAAAACAAAAAGTATGTCATTTACCCGCATTAAAAGATTATAGCAAAGACTTTAATAGAAAACAAGTTAAACATTAAATCTAAAATGAATAATATCGCCATCAGCAACGACATATTCTTTTCCTTCTAGTCGTACTTTTCCTTTTTCTTTCGCCGCTGCATGTGACCCAGCTTCCAAAAGATCATCATAAGAGACAACTTCTGCACGAATAAAACCACGTTCAAAATCGGTATGAATAACTCCTGCTGCTTGTGGTGCTTTTGTTCCTTTACGAATCGTCCATGCACGAACTTCTTGGACACCTGCCGTAAAATAAGTTGATAAACCTAATAAATGATAAGCTGCACGAATCAATTGATCTAATCCCGATTCTTGTATTCCTAGTTCTTCAAGAAAGATTGCCTTTTCTTCAGGGTCTAGTTCAGAAATTTCTTCTTCAATTTTTGCACAAACAACAATTACTTCTGAATTTTCATTTGCTGCAAACCCTCTTACTTTTTGGACGAGCGGATTCTCATCAGCAACTAATAGCCCGTCTTCACTAACGTTTGCTACATATAAAACAGGTTTCATTGTTAATAAGTGCATTCCTTGAACAATTTTCTTTTGTTCATCAGTTAATTCAACACTACGGGCAGGCTTTTCATTTTCAAATGCCTCTTTAAGCAACAGTAAAACCTCGTGTTCAGCAATTGCCTCTTTGTCTTTTGATTTTACTAACTTTTCAACTCTACTAATACGCTTGTCCACTGATTCTAGGTCAGCTAAAATCAATTCTAAATTGATTACTTCAATATCACGAATTGGATCAACACGCCCTGAAACATGAGTAATATTTTCATCTTCAAAACAACGGACGACATGTGAAATGGCATCTACTTGACGAATGTGTGATAAAAATTTATTTCCTAAACCTTCGCCTTTACTAGCACCTTCAACAATTCCAGCAATGTCCGTAAATTCAAAGGCTGTTGGAACTGTTTTCTTTGGTTCAACAAGCTCAGTCAACTTGTTTAATCTTGGATCTGGCACTTCAACGATCCCTACATTAGGATCAATCGTACAAAACGGATAATTGGCAGATTCCGCACCTGCCTGAGTAATTGCATTAAATAACGTTGATTTTCCTACGTTAGGTAAACCAACGATTCCAGTAGTTAAAGCCATTTTATTGACACTTCCTTACTATTTAAATTTCGATTTCCCTTACTCTACTCAGCATGTCTGACTAATACTTTCTTTAACTTTCTCGTAAACTCTTTTCGCGGCATTAAGACGCTATGGTCGCAGCCAAGACACTTAATACGAATGTCCATTCCAAGTCGAATAATTTTCCAACGATTTTCTCCACAAGGATGAGGTTTTTTCATCTCAACAATATCATTTATAGCAAACTGTTTTTGATTTTCCATCGCTCGTTCACCTTCCCATGTTAAAAGCGGAGAGCGCCAAATTACACCTGAAAAGCAACCTGTCCTGTAGGCTATAGTGTAATTTCGCCATCCTAGCTCGTAGCTAGACATTTTTTCCTAGTTCAAAATGTCACTTTTCCTTATCTTTTAAAAAATCGCCACTATTTGCATTATTGTCTATTTGTCATTATACAATACAATTGGTACTAGATTCTATTAAAAAAAATAGACAGTACAGCAATTAACGTAGAAAATCTGAATTGTATCAATGGAATCATTTTGACTACGAAAAAGATTGTGATCCCCCAGAGTGGTACTGAAACGTATTTAGCATATACTAAATAAAACTGAAAAGATGATAATAGCAAATTCACTTTCATTACCAAAAAAACTCCTACAATTCTCTACTCGATGCATAACCTACGCCACTCATTGTTCCAATTACTAAAAACATCCATTTTATACCTACTTTAATCATCTACACACAACCATTCACAATTTATTGAAGTGTCATGTATAGAAAGGCAGAATAATCCGTATACTGATACTATTATTTTCAGATGGGAGGTTATAGAATGCTAACCCGTAATCTCTTTAAAAAGAGACATTTACCCTTTCGAGTTCACATTGATGAGGCCAATTCAGCGGTTGAATTTGCAAACCAACTTTTTGATCATCTCCCAAAACTAGCAAACCAAGATATCGTTATTGTATGTATCGGAACTGATCGTTCAACAGGTGATGCACTTGGACCATTAGTCGGTTCAAAATTAATAGATCATAACTTAAATTCCTTTTACGTATATGGCACGTTAGAAGAACCGATTCATGCTGTTAATTTAGAGGAAAAATTAACTGAAATGAACATCAAGCATCACAATCCTTTCATTATCGGAATTGATGCTTGTCTTGGACGTTCTACTAGCATCGGTTACATTTCGATTCATGATGGACCTGTCAAGCCAGGTGCAGCTGTTAAGAAGAAACTTCCACCAGTTGGAGATATTCATATTACTGGAGTTGTGAATGTTGGTGGTTTTATGGAATATATGGTTCTTCAAAATACAAGACTTCATTTAGTTATAAAAATAGCGGATAAAATTGCAGAAAGTATTATTTTTACAGACAAGCAGCTACAAAAAGAAAATCGCAAATCATTCTTAGAAAATATTAAACCGTCCTTCTTTTCTAATTAACTAAGTAAATAGAAAAGCACAGAGCGCCCGTCTAGCGGCGACAAGCAAATGTTCTGGCAGTAAAAAGTACGTTTTTTTACTTTTTATCTGACAGGTTATTTGACCTCGAGCCGCTGGCGCTCGGAGCTAGATAGCTTTCAAAGTTTAAAAACGTTATACGATTATTTGTTTTAAAAAAGACAACTCCCTACATGTATATAAGGGTTGTCTTTTTTTATACTTTAAGAAAGTATAAATTTTTAGCAAAGATGTTTATTCGACGTCGTGAAAAATTTTAAGTCTTAAGTATAAGTGCAACTCAGGCTCAGCCGGCGCCTGAAGGCTTGGCAAAGCCTGAGTTTTCTTTATGCTAATTTATTCATCTCTATCCTACTAAACCTGCTTTTATCTCTTTAATCATTTCAATCCAGCGATCAATTTCTTCAATTGTGTTATAAATTCCAAAGCTTGCTCTTAATGTCCCACCATCAACTGTTCCGATCGTTTCATGAGCTAATGGTGCACAATGAAGTCCCGCTCTTAATGCCACTTTATAATGTTGATCAAAGATCATGGCAACTTCTTGAACATCTGTTCCATTAATAACAAATGGAATAACGGCTAGTCTTTCGACATCTACTTCAGGGCCAAAAACTGTTATCCCTTCAATGTTTTGCAGTTTTTCAAGACAATATTTCGTTAACTTCCATTCATGTTGAAAAATATTTTCCACTCCTATGTTTAGTACTTCATCAATACCTGCTGATAAACCAGCGATTGCCGGTGTATTTAACGTACCACTTTCATAACGATTAGGGCGTTCATTCGGTTGATCTTTGTCTTCGGAATGACTCCCTGTTCCCCCATGAAAAAGTGGTAGTAGCTCAATTGATTTTTTGACGATTAATGCTCCAGTTCCTTGTGGACCTAAAAGACCTTTATGACCTGGAAAGGCTAACATATCAATATTCATTTCTTCCATGTTAATAGGAAGAATACCAGCTGTTTGTGCTGCGTCTACTAAAAAAACAATTCCTTTCTCTTTACAGACAGCACCAATCATCTCGATTGGAAAAACTGCTCCAGTTAAGTTAGAACCGTGGCTTGTCACAATTAACTTAGTTTCAGGCAAGATCTCATTTATTAAGGCCTCCCGTGAAAAATAACCATTATGATCACTCACTAAGTAGGTGACTTTTATCCCTTTTTCTTGTTTTAAATATTCTAATGGGCGTCTTACTGAATTGTGCTCATAAGTGGTTGAAATGACGTGATCACCCTTTTTAAAGGAAAGCCCTTTAATCGCTTGATTTAAAGCATGTGTTGCATTTTGACAAAAGATAACATTATTCGGATCTTTTTCACCAAATAATTTGGCCAACTTTACTCTTGTTTCATAAATAATCGCCGCAGCTTGACTAGCTAATTGATGACCTCCTCTACCTGGATTAGCACCGTATTCATTAATCGCTTTTGCTACTGCTGCTGCTACTGTTGTTGGTTTTGGAAACGAAGAAGCCGCTTGGTCAAAGTAGATGACAGTCACTATATTTTCCTCCTAACAGATCATCAACGATATTTTAGAAAAACTTAGCTTTCGCCAAGTCTTTAATGCGAAAGCCTTAGTTTTTTTATACTTGGTACTTAAAATTTTTAACATCGTCGAATAAACATCCTTGCTAAAAATTTATACTTTCCTAACGTGTAAAAAAGAAACCAATCCTTAAGGATTGGTTTACGTTTCTTAAAGAGGTAACTTTCAAAATCAAAGCTTTCTATTTATTATTCATTTCCTTCTAATAAAGATAAAATTCTTTCCAAATCATCTTCTGAGTAAAATTGGATCTCAATTTTACCTTTTTTCTTATTCTTTTTAATCGAAACACCTGTACCAAATCTTTCTCGTAAATTAGCTTCTTTTTCTTTTATAAAAATAGATGGTTCTTGTTTTTTCCGATTTGTTTCACGTGAAACATTTTCATTTAATTTTTGAATCAGTTGTTCTAATTGACGAACATTTAAACTTTCTTCAAGAACTTTTTTTACTAATGGTCCTAACTTTTCTTTATTTTTTAATCCTAATAAAGCTCGTCCATGGCCCATAGAAAGTTTTCCTTCTTCTACAAGCGCTTGAATTTCATTTGGTAATTGCAACAAACGAAGATGATTGGCAATATGCGGTCGACTTTTTCCTAAACGTTTGGCAAGATGTTCTTGTGTTAGTTGTAAATGTTTCATTAGTTGATCGTAAGCAATCGCCTCTTCAATTGGATTTAAATCTTCTCTTTGAAGATTTTCAATTAAAGCAAATTCCATCATTTTATCTTCTGTTAATTCCTTGATAATGACTGGAATTGTTTTTAAGCCCGCTTCGATAGCAGCTCGAAAGCGACGCTCCCCTACGACAATTTCATAGCCTTTAATGCTCTTCCGCACTAACAGCGGTTGGAGAATGCCATGATTAATAATTGATTCCTTTAATTCAAGAATAGATTCTTCAGAAAAGAATTTCCGCGGTTGATAAGGATTGGCCCTTAATTCTGCAATCGAAACCTCATCGATTTTCTGCTTACTTTCATCTATAGCATCAGGGAAAAATGCTGAAATGCCTTTACCTAAACCTTTAGCCATTAGAAACCACTTCCTTTGCCAAATCTACATATACTTCAGCTCCCCTTGACTTTGAATCATATGTAATAATTGGTTGTCCATGACTTGGCGCTTCACTCAAACGAACATTTCTCGGAATAATTGTTTGAAAAACTTTTTCTCGAAAGTATTTTTTCACTTCATCAATTACTTGAATCCCTAAATTTGTTCTTGCATCAAGCATTGTTAATAAAACACCTTCAATTTCCAAGTTTTGGTTTAAGTGTTTTTGAACTAAACGTACAGTATTTAATAGTTGACTTAAGCCTTCCAACGCGTAATATTCACATTGAACAGGGATTAAAACAGAATTTGCGGCTGTTAAAGAATTAATGGTTAATAAACCCAAAGAAGGCGGACAATCTATGATAATGTAATCATATTCTTTTTGAACTTGTTCTAATGCTCTCTTGAGACGAACTTCTCTTGAAATTGTCGGTACAAGTTCTATTTCAGCTCCTGCTAACTGAATTGTTGAAGGAATAATATCCAATCCTTTTACTGAAGTTTGCATGATTACTTCTTTTGGGCTAATATCTTCAACTAAAATATTGTAAATACAATTTCCAACATCACCTTTATCTATTCCAATCCCACTTGTAGTATTACCTTGGGGATCAACGTCAATTAAAAGTATTTTTTTGCCTATAAAAGCTAGACAAGCACTTAAATTAACAGCAGTGGTTGTTTTACCAACCCCTCCTTTTTGATTCGCTATTGCAATTATTTTCCCCATTCTTTCACCTACCTCACTTACATATCTGTTCATAAATAGTAGCTAGATATCTTACTTTATTTACATTTTATCATGAATTTTTATCACTAAGGTTATTTTTTTAATCGAAAATAAGAAAAAAAAACAAAAACTATTAACTTGAAATAAAAAAAGAACTCAAATCCGCGGAAGTGAGCTTAAATAAAATAGTAGTCTATAAAAATCTTAACATATAAAGAAAACTCGGGCTTTGCCAAGCCTTCAGGTGCCGGCTGAGCCTTAGTTGCACTTATACTTAAGACTTAAAATTTTTCACGACGTCGAATAACATCTTTGCTAAAAATTTATATTTCTTAACGTAAAAATTTACACCTTAAAAATACTACTTAGTTTTAGGGATTTTAATCGTAAATTGATAGAAATCTTCATGATCTTCTTCATTTGTATCAATCAAAAGACCGCTTTTAATTACCATATCAACGGATTGACGAATAGTGTTCATCGCTAAGCGCATATCTCTTGAAAATGCTTTTCTTTGTGGTTTTTTCTTTTTAACAGGGCCTTCAATTAATTTTTTTACAAGTTCTTCGGTTTGTTTCACATTTAAACTTCTTTCAATTATTTCGTCAAGAACTTTTTCTTGTAATTCAACGTCCTTTAATGAAAGAAGCGCTCTTGCATGGCGTTCAGTAATTAATCGATAAAGAATTGCTTCTTGAACCTTTTCAGGTAATTGTAATAAGCGAAGTTTATTCGCAATTGTTGATTGCCCTTTACCAAGCCTTTGAGCCAAACTTTCCTGAGTTAAGCCATGTAATTCTAGTAATTTAGCATATGCAACTGCTTCCTCAATCGCAGTTAATCCTTCACGTTGTAAATTTTCAATTAAGGCAACTGAAGCTGTTTGGGAATCGTTAAATTCTTTCACAATCGCAGGTATGTTTTCCCACCCAAGTTTTGTTACTGCTCTCCAGCGACGTTCCCCTGCAATAATTTCAAATTTGTCCTCTCTTTGTCGCACAACAATTGGTTGAATAACACCATGAGTTTTAATTGTTTGAGCTAATTCATCGATCCGTTCGTCAACAAAAACTGTCCGTGGTTGAAAACGATTGGGAATTATACTCTTTACAGGTATTTGCATTACTTTTTCGTGATCAGCGATTTCCTCTATTTTTTCTACTTGTTCAATTATTTCTTCGCTTTTATCATTAAAACCGAACAGGCGTGAAAAAGGCTTCATAGCGACACCACCTTCTAAAAACTACCTATCATATATTCTATGTTTGGTAATATGAATCCTTCTTTTTTAAATAATAATATCATGATAAATTTATTACACCTAAAGGCTGCCTGTGTCCGGTCGACAACGACGTAATGTCACCATTTATGGGTTGAGCAGCAAAGTATTAGGTGATGACCACTTGCAAAAAAATTATTTTCTTCGTTATAAATGTTTCACGTGAAACATTTATAACAATTTAGGAGCGTCTTCCATTGGAAATTACTTATGATAACGGCTGCTTATTAGGTGTTCCCGGCTTTCTTGGGTACTTATTCGGCGTGTTTTTTCTTTTAGCAACAAAAATAAAATGTCTTGTACTTTCTTCAAATGGTAACAAAAGGCTTTCGTTCTTAACAATTTCTCCTCCAAGAATAGCGATTGCTTTTTTGCTTTCAGAAATTTCGTTGATAGCCTCTGGACCTTTCATTGCTAAGAATGTTCCACCAACTTTCGCCAAAGGTAGACAAAGTTCTGCTAAAACCGGCAATCTTGCAACCGCTCTCGCAATCACTAAATCATACTTTTCACGATGTGCTTTGTTTTTGGCAAACGTTTCGGCACGATCATGATAAAATGACACATCAGTTAAACCTAATGTCGATTGTAAATGTTGTAAAAACGAAATTCGTTTATTTAAAGAATCAACAATAGTGACATTTAAGTGCGGAAAACATATTTTGATCGGAATACTTGGAAATCCTGCCCCCGCTCCTACATCCACTAAATGCAAAGGTTTTGTGAAATTATGAAAGAATGCTGCACTAATTGAATCAAAAAAATGCTTTAAATAAACTTCCTCTTTTTCGGTAATCGCTGTTAAGTTCATTTTGTTATTCCAATCAACTAATTCACGGTAATAAAGTTCAAATTGGTTTATTTGCTTTTCATTAAGGGTGATCGCTTTTTCCTCAAGCATAGAATAAAACTGTGATTGATTCATGACTACCTCATACTTTCGTTCTTTTAAATTTTCCTTGTTCTAAATAAACTAATAAAATGGAGATATCTGATGGATTAACGCCTGAAACCCGCGAAGCTTGGCCAACTGAAAGTGGTCTTACTTCACTTAATTTTTGCCGTGCTTCAATTGCTAAACCTGAAATTGCGTGATAATCAAGATTTTCCGGAATCTTTTTATCATCCATTTTTTTCATTCGTTCTACTTGCTGAAATTGTTTCTCGATATAACCGGCATATTTAATTTGAATCTCAACTTGTTCTGCCACTTCAGCTGATACTTCTTCTTCACTTGGGAATAGCTTAACCATAAACTCGTACGTAATTTCAGGTCGCTTTAATAAAACAGATGCTTTATACCCATCTTGTAATGGTGAAGAGCCAATTTCGGTCAACATTGCTTGAACTTCTTTTGTTGGTCTAACTGTAATTTGTTCAAGTCGCTCAATTTCTCGCTCAATTTGGGCTTTTTTAGCTAAGAAGCGTTCGTAACGTTCTTTTGTTATTAATCCTACCTCATGCCCAATTTCTGTAAGACGTAAATCTGCATTGTCATGGCGTAAAATTAAGCGATGCTCTGCTCGTGAAGTAAGTAGACGGTATGGTTCATTCGTTCCTTTAGTTACTAGATCATCTACTAATACGCCAATATATGCTTGAGAACGATCAAGGATAATTGGTTCCTTGCCGGCTACTTTTAATGCTGCATTAATACCGGCATAAATTCCTTGCCCTGCAGCCTCCTCGTAGCCTGATGTCCCATTAATTTGACCAGCTGTAAATAAATTTTCAACAATCTTTGTTTCCAATGTCGGCCAAAGCTGCGTTGGTACGACCGCATCATACTCAATCGCATAACCTGGACGCATCATCTTCACATGTTCAAGCCCCTTTAGTGTTTTTAACATTTCTAACTGAACTTCTTCAGGCAAGCTTGTCGAAAATCCTTGTACATAAACTTCTAGTGTATTTTTACCCTCAGGCTCTAAAAAAATTTGGTGTCTTGGTTTATCGCTAAAACGAACAATTTTATCTTCAATAGAAGGACAATATCTTGGTCCAGTTCCTTCAATGACACCTGAATACATTGGTGAACGATGTAAGTTAGCATTAATAATTTCATGCGTCTTTTCCGTTGTGTACGTCAACCAACAAGGTAATTGTTGATCAACATGAAACTCTTTTGTTTCATACGAAAATGCTCGTGGTGTTTCATCACCTGGTTGAATTTCAGTGACACTATAATCAATCGTATCTCCTTGAACTCTTGGTGGTGTGCCAGTTTTAAAGCGAGCTAACTTAAATCCGTGATTTAAAAGATCATACGCTAAGTTTACTGAAGGCTGTTGATTGTTCGGTCCACTTTCGTATGCTAAATCACCTAAAATTATTTTGCCTCGTAAATATGTACCTGTCGTAATAATAACTGCTTTTGCCCGATAAACTGCTCCTGTACTTGTCACGACACCACGACAAATCGCATCTTCAACGATTAATTTTTCAACCATTCCTTGGCGCAACAATAAATTTTCTTGCTGTTCAATTGTTTTTTTCATCTCATGTTGATACATATATTTATCAGCTTGCGCTCGCAGTGCACGGACTGCAGGGCCTTTTGCCGTATTTAGCATTCTCATTTGAATATGAGTTTTATCAATATTTCTGCCCATTTCACCACCAAGAGCATCAATTTCTCGAACAACAATACCTTTTGCTGGTCCACCTACTGAAGGATTACAAGGCATATAGGCAACAGCATCTAAATTTAACGTTAACATTAACGTGTTTGCTCCGATCCTAGCTGCTGCAAGACCAGCCTCAACCCCTGCATGCCCAGCACCAACGACAATTACGTCAAATTCACCAGCAGCGTAACTCATTTATATTCCTCCTCTTACTTTTTGAATTATAGCTTTATTTTCCTAAACAAAATTGTGCAAAAAGTTGATCAATTAAGCTTTCTGAAACTGTATCTCCAATAATTTCCCCTAATATTTCCCACGTTCTAGTTATATCAATTTGAACCATGTCAATTGGCATATCCATTTCTATTGTGTTAATCGCATCTACAATTGTTCCGAATGCTTGATGCAATAAAGCAATATGTCTCGAGTTTGATACATAGGTTAAATCGCCACTTTCAATATTTCCTTGGAAAAATAATGTTGAAATCGCTTCTTCTAATTCGTCAATACCTTTATCTTCAACCAAAGAAGTTGTCACTACTGGTCTACCATTCGCTAGTTTATGAACTTTGCTTAAATCAATCTTTTGCTCAACGTCTGTCTTGTTCACAATAATAATTGCGTCTTTTGCTTCAATAATATCAAATAAATTTTCATCTTCTTCTGATAAAACTTCTCCAAAATTTAAAACGAGTAAAACTAATTCTGCTTCTTTGACAACTTGTCTAGAACGCTCAACTCCAATTTTTTCAACAATATCTTCTGTTTCTCTAATTCCAGCCGTATCTAATAATCGTAACGGTATCCCGCGAACATTTACGTATTCTTCAATAACATCCCTTGTTGTTCCTGGTATATCGGTGACTATTGCTTTTGCTTCGTGAACTAAACTATTTAATAGAGATGACTTCCCAACATTCGGTCTTCCAATGATAACGGTTGATAAACCTTCACGTAATATTTTTCCTTGTTGGGCGGTTGTCAATATTTTTTCAATTTCATCTTTTACATACTTTGCTTTTTCTAATAGCAGTTGATTGGTCATTTCTTCAGCATCATACTCAGGGTAATCGATATTAACCTCAACATGGGCAACAGTCTCTAAAAGAGCTTGTCTTAATTTTTGAACTTTTTTGGATAGTCGACCTTCAAGCTGACCGATTGCCACATTCATCGCTTTGTCAGTTTTTGCTCGAATTAAATCAATCACCCCTTCAGCTTGTGATAAATCAATTCGACCATTTAAAAAAGCTCGTTTCGTAAATTCACCAGGTTCAGCTAACCTTACACCTGACTTAAGCACTTCTTGCAAAATACGATTTACAGAAACAACACCACCATGACAATTAATTTCGACAATGTCTTCTCTTGTAAATGTTCGAGGCGCCTTTAACACTGTAACCATCACTTCATCAATTACTTGATTAGTCATCTTTTCCTTAATATAACCGTAGTGGATCGTATGGCTTTCCACCTCTAATAAAGAGCTTTTACCTTTATAAATTTTATTAACAGCAGCAATGGCATTATCACCACTGACACGAACAATAGCTATTGCTCCTTCTCCTAGCGCTGTTGAGATTGCAGCAATCGTCTCAAATTCCATTTTCATCACCTCTATAACTAGAAAAGCGCAGAGCGCTCGTAGCTAGACATCTACAAAGTTAATAATTTATATTTCCTTAACTGTACTAAAAAGAATACCACAGTCTATTCTTAATAAAAAGATTTTCCAACTACTCTATTGAAATATTGTCCCCGTTTTTTTATACATTCAACCATTTAACATATCCACAATCTTATTTTTTGAACTTTTTAAATAAATCCCCTTACAAGTTATCTACATGTGAATAACTAATTACAGAAGTTCATGTTCATACGTAAAAATAAAAAAAGTTGTGGATAAATTTTAGAGAATTTAATAACAGAAAGGCGTAGGGCGCCCAGAGCCAGACAGCATTCAAAGTTCAAAAACTTAACGTATAAAAAAAAGTCTATACTAGTGTTTTCACACATAGTATAGACTTCCTGTTACTACTTATTTTGCGGCTGGAGCAACAACTATTCGACGATTGGGTTCGATTCCTTCAGAATATGTTTTTACTCCTTTAATTTCTTGTAAAGCTGTATGAATAATTTTTCTTTCTAAAGCATTCATCGGTTCTAAAATAATTTCTTTCCTTGTCCTAACTGCTTTACTTCCAAGACGCTTTGCTAATTGGACAAGCGATTCTTTGCGGCGATCACGATAATTTTCAGCATCTAAAACGATCCGCATATATTGTTCTGAATAACGATTGGCAACGAGATTGACTAAATATTGTAAAGAATCAAGCGTTTGTCCACGCTTGCCAATCAACATCCCAATTCCTTCCCCACTTAGATTAAATAAAAAGCCTTCTTTCGTTTCCACTTGATCAATTTCAATCATAGCGCCCATATTTTTCGTTACTTCTTGAAGAAACTTTACGGCTTCCTCTGCTGCATCAGGTAGTATCTCAACTTCAACGACTGCTGGTTTCGTTCCAATAAACCCCAAAAATCCTTTTTGTGGTTGTTCGAGAACTTTAATTGAGACTCTTTCTCTTGTTGTCTGTAATTGCACTATGGCAGATTGGACAGCTTCATCAATAGTTTTCCCTGAAACAGTTAGTTTTTTCACTTTTTTGATCCCCCTGTTTTGACAACTACATTTGCTTTTCCTACACTTGGTCCAGTAATAAAATAGGTTTGAACAATCATGAAAATATTACCTACTACCCAATATAATGCAAGTGCTGATGGAAAGTATATTGCAAATGAAACAATCATTACTGGCATAACATAAAGCATTACTTTCATTTGTGGGTTGTCAGCAACCATCATCATTTTTTGTTGGATAAAAGTCGTGATCCCAGCAATTAGCGGCAAAATGTAATATGGATCTGGTAAACCTAAATCAAACCATAAAAATTGATGAGCATTAATTTCTCCTGTCCGACTAATTGCATGATAAAATGCAAATAAAATCGGCATTTGAATAAATATTGGCAAACAGCCAGCTAGTGGATTTACTTGATGTTCTTTAAATAGATTCATCATTTCTTGCTGAAGCTTTTGTTGTGTTTTTTGATCTTTTGCACTATATTTTTCTCTTAATTTTGTCATTTCAGGTTGTAATGCTTGCATTGCCTTTGAACTTTTCGTTTGTTTAATCATTAACGGTAAAATAACAATTCGAATAACAATTGTTACAAGAATAATGGATAATCCATAATTATCGCCAAAAAATGCAGCAACTTCTTTTATTAACCAAGATAATGGATAAACAAGATAATTTTCCCAAGGTCCAGATTTATTCTCTGCAGTAATATCTTGTTCAATATTGCCACAACCTACTACAAGTAGAATAAAACTAAGCAGCATTGCTAATAAAGTTAACTTTTTCTTCACTACTACTTCCTCCCTGTACTCCAACAAATTCTATATTTATAAAGAAAAGCGAAGAGCGCCCGCCTAGCGGTGACAAGCAAATATTCTGGCAGGAAAGCTACTTCTTGCAATGGCTTCTTTGCAGCTTTGCGACGAGCAAGCAAAGCTGCGCAGGAGCACAGTGGCTTTTTCACTTTTTATCTGACAGGTTATTTGACCTCGAGCCGCTGGTGCTCGGAGCTAGACAGTATTCAAAGTTCAAAAACTTTATACTATCTTATCTTTTAAAAAACTTTACTTAACGTCTGAAAAAATATTTCTAACTTTAAAGATACCGTATAAGATAGTAAGAATACAAGCAGCAACCAAATCTATTATGACGGTTACTACTAATTTTCTTTTTTCTCAGGAACTAAATCAATGCCTCCGGGATGAAAAGGATGACATTTTGAAATACGTTTCAATGTTAACCAACTTCCTTTCATTGGTCCAAAACGATTGATCGCCTCAAATCCGTAATGTGAGCATGTTGGATAAAAACGGCAAGTAGGAGGGGTAAATTTTGAAATATACCTTTGATAAAAACGAATCATCTCTACCAAAATAACTTTTATAAATTTCAATAATTACTCACCTTTCTTTTTAAAAGCATAACTACGAAAAAAGACGTGAGAAATACTTTTCTTAGTCTCATTAAAATCCATATTAACACAAGGTTTTCTAGCAATAAGAAGATAGTCATATGATTGTTTTATTTCTTTACTTAACTGAAAAACAGCTTCTTTCATCAATCGCTTAATACGATTCCTCACAACTGCATTCCCAAGTTTCTTGCTTACAGATACAGCTAATCTTAAATGCTTTTGCTCTTTTTTTTCTAGCATATACAGAACAAATTGTTTGTTAGCAACAGATTTTCCATCTTTAAAAATTAGCGATATTTCATCATTTTTTTTAACACGATATTCCTTCTTCAACCGATACACCTCAATAGAATAAGAAAAGCAAAGAGCGCTCGGAGCGAGACGTCTTACCAAATTCAAAAATTATGTACTTTAGGACCATTCGCCAGATCGCTATTAAAACGCTTACTCTTTTCTAAAAATATATATTAATATTCTCCATCATATCAAAAATAAACTTTTCTAAACAACTTTTTTTCCAAATTTTTATAAGAAACTCACATGATTTAACACTTTCTTATTCAACTAATCAAAAAAAAAAAAGACCACTGACATCAGTGGCCTATGCAGACAATACTTTTCTTCCTTTACGACGACGACGTGCTAATACTTTACGACCATTAGCAGTTGCCATGCGAGCACGAAAACCGTGTACTTTTTTACGTTTACGATTATTTGGTTGGAAAGTTGGTTTTCCCATTTATTACACCTCCCTGAGGAATTAATCGATTTAAGACAGTCTTGTAAATTATAAGGACTAACTACCCTAATTGTCAAGTCAAAATAAATAGTTCAAACAATTCTTCTATTCCTTTAATAAGCTTACATATCCCTTTCACACATTCCTTACTTTTAGCAACAAATTCTATGTGGATAAGTTTTTCGACATTTTTTCCACTTCTTCTGCATTTATTGACATGTTTTACACAGTATCTTGTGTTGTGGACAAGTGTCTAACACAAGGGGTTGATTATTGTGGATAAGTGCTCTAGAACCATTGCGTATCAATGTTTTTTCTGATATTATATTTATGTTTTTAATAGTGGATATTTTCGCAGTTTTATTTTTTATCTACAGGCTGTGGATAAAAATGTGGACATTTTTCCTAGGTTGTTTATTTAATATCCCCATAATTGTTTATAAGCTTGTTTTTGATATTTTTCTACTATAGTATATATATTTCCACAACCTTTGTTAACTTTATATTTATGCAGATTATACATTCCGATTGTACATAGGTTGTACACGGTTGTTTTTTGCCATTATACTAGCTTAAATTTGATTTTTTACGTAAGGAGGGAGCATTTTGCAAAATATTAATGACTTATGGAATAAAGCCTTAGAAGCAATGGAAGCAAAAGTAAGTAAACCAAGCTTTGATACTTGGTTAAAAGCAACTAAAGCTGAAACGATCCAAAATGATACAATTACTATCACTGCTCCTAATGAATTTGCACGAGATTGGCTAGAAAACCGATATATAAAATTTATCTCTGAAACATTACAAGATATTACTGGTGCTGAGTTAAATGTCAAAATTGTTATTCCTCAAAATATTGAGGATAATCACAACGAAATAATCGAAAACGTTTCAACAATGCCGCAGAAAGTTATTTCCGATAAGGAGGAAATTTCCAAAAATGTGTTAAACCCCAAATATACTTTTAACACATTTGTTATCGGCGCAGGGAATCGCTTTGCGCATGCTGCTTCTTTAGCTGTGGCAGAAGCGCCGGCTAAAGCATATAATCCTTTATTTATTTATGGTGGTGTTGGCTTAGGAAAAACCCACTTGATGCATGCAATTGGCCATTATGTTATTGAGCATAATCCACATGCAAAAGTTGTTTATTTATCTTCGGAAAAATTTACTAATGAATTTATTAATTCCATTCGTGATAACCGTGCTGTTAATTTCCGGAATAAGTATCGAAATGTCGACGTCTTATTAATTGATGATATTCAATTCTTAGCTGGGAAAGAACAAACTCAAGAGGAATTTTTTCACACGTTTAATGCTTTACATGATGATAGTAAGCAAATTGTCATCTCAAGTGATCGACCGCCAAAAGAAATTCCTACGCTTGAGGATCGCTTGAGATCGCGTTTTGAATGGGGGTTAATTACTGATATTACACCGCCAGATTTAGAAACAAGAATTGCCATTTTACGAAAAAAGGCAAAAGCAGAAAATTTAGATATTCCTAATGAAGTAATGCTGTATATTGCTAATCAAATTGATACTAATATTCGAGAATTAGAAGGCGCACTTATTCGTGTAGTTGCATATTCATCATTAATAAATCAAGACATGAATGCTGATCTTGCAGCAGTAGCACTAAAAGACATTGTTCCTAATTCAAAACCAAAAATAATTACGATTAGTGATATACAACGAAAAGTTGGGGAACACTTTAGTGTTAAATTAGATGATTTTAAAGCGAAAAAACGGACGAAAAATGTAGCATTTCCTAGACAAATAGCGATGTATTTATCAAGAGAACTTACCGAGTTTTCCTTGCCCAAAATTGGTCATGAGTTTGGGGGGAGAGACCATACAACAGTTATTCATGCTCATGAAAAAATTTCCAAATTATTAAACTCAGATATAGAACTCCAAAAACAAATTCAAGAAATTAAAGAACAACTTAAGATCTAGAAATCAATTTTGAATAAAGAATGATGAATGTGAAGGTAGTTGCGCGAAGAAATAAATGATAAGAGCAATGAAACCTTCTAATTTTTTTTATTAAAGGAGAAAAAGGATTGATTATTAGTGAAGAAGTTCTCTTTAACAAAGCAGGAATTCATAAATGACTAGTTAGCGGAAAATTGTTAATAACATAGCTGATTATATGCACAAGTTATTAACATGTGGATTATCCGACTCGAATGAGTTTCCGAGGGTTATCCACAAATCCACATGCCCTATTACTATTATTACTAATTCTTTATATAAAAAATAATTAATTATACCTTAAAATATAAATTACATTTCGGGAGGTAAATGATGCATTTTGTCATTAATCGAGATTACTTTGTTCATAGTGTTCAACATGTTTCAAAAGCAATCTCGTCAAGAACAACAATTCCAATTTTGACTGGAATAAAAATTGTTGCGAATCATGAAGGGGTTACGTTAACAGGAAGCGATTCAGATATTTCGATAGAATGTTTTATTCCACTTGAAGAGAATGGTGAACAATTGGTTCGAATTATGCAAGAAGGCAGTATTATTCTTCAAGCAAAAATATTTGCTGAAATTGTGAAGAAGTTACCGGATGATCAAATTGAGTTAGTCGTTCAAGATCAATTTGCAACAATATTACGCGCGGGTTCTTCAGTCTTTAATTTAAATGGAATGGATCCTGAAGAATATCCTCGCTTGCCTCAGATTGAAGAGGATAATTTATTTCAAATTCAAAATGATTTATTGCTCAATCTTATTCGCCAAACAGTATTTGCAGTGTCCACTGCAGAAACACGACCGATCTTGACAGGTGTAAACTGGCAAGTGGAAAATAAACAATTGATCTGTACTGCAACAGATAGCCATCGTTTAGCAATGCGAAGAGCAACCATTGAAACAAGTGTTGATGATTTAGGTTTTAATAATGTTGTTATTCCAGGAAGAAGTTTGACTGAACTAAGTAAAATTATTGAAGATAATAACGAACTTCTTGATATAGTTATTACTGAGAATCAAATATTATTTAAAGCTAAACATTTACTTTTTTTCTCAAGGCTGCTTGATGGGAACTATCCTGCAACAAAAAATATGATTCCACAACATTCAAAAACAGATATATATTTAGAAACAAAAAGTTTCTCACAAGCGATAGAAAGGGCGTTGCTTCTTTCACGTGATGGAAAAAATAACGTTGTTAACTTCAAAACTTTGGATAATGGCATCGTTGAAATTAATTCCGTAACTCCTGAAATTGGCCGAGTGACGGAAAAACTTTATACAAAACAAGTAAATGGTGAAGAATTAAGAATTTCTTTTAACGGGAAAAATATTATTGACGCTTTAAAAATCATTGATAGTAGTGAAATCAAAATTTCATTTACAGGAGCAATGAGTCCATTTTTATTAAGGCCTGTTGATAATGAGAATGTTTTACACCTGTTTTCACCGGTGCGGACTTATTAGTAAAAGATCAATTTCCAATTTTATCAAGTTAAAATACTGCCTTACGTTTTATTAAATTTGTAGGCAGTATTTTTCTTGTACGTTAAGAAAGTATAAAGGTTTTGAACTTTGAGTGCTGTCTAGCTCCGAGCGCTTGGCAAAGCCCGAGTTTTCTTTATTAGATTGAATTGTGTAAGTTTCATTAGTTTAGTACAATATAATTTAAGGTATAATTATCGGGCGTTTAGAAATAAAGAAATAAAATCCGAAACAGTTTATTGAAATTTTGAGGATGTCCAGCTTCGAGTGCCAGCGGCTTGAGGTCAAGTAACCTGTCAGTATAGAAAGTAGGTGGGAAAATGGGAACATATATTAATGTTTCAAAAGAGTACATTACCTTAGGCCAACTGTTAAAGGAAGTAGGCATAATTGATACAGGTGGGATGGCTAAATGGTTTTTAAGTGAACATGAAGTTTTTATAAATGATGAACTTGAAAACAGAAGGGGAAAAAAGCTCTATAATGGTGATATAATTTTGATCCCTACACACGGTAAATATCAAATTGTTTCATCCTCTAATTAATTGCTAGATTTCAAATTTACGTTTTTAGCAGAGCAAAGAGACTGACTTTGTCAGCGCTCTGCGCTTTTCTTAAGTGAGGGAAAGCTTTGTTTATTAATGATCTTACTTTAACCAATTATCGAAATTACAAAAAACAACAAATAAACTTCCAAAATAGTGTAAATGTAATTTTAGGTGAAAATGCTCAAGGCAAAACCAACATATTGGAAGCAATTTATGTACTTGGATTAGCTAAATCACATCGTTCTACCCGTGATAAAGAGCTTATCTATTGGGACGAAGAATATGCTAAAATAGAAGGTAGAGTAGAAAAAAGAACTGGTCCAATTACGTTAGAAGTTGTTGTTTCAACTAAAGGAAAAAAAGTTAAATTAAATCGATTAGAGCAACGAAAGTTAAGTGAATATATCGGCGCGTTAAATATTGTAATGTTTGCACCTGAGGATCTAAATCTCGTGAAAGGAAGCCCTCAGGTGCGGCGTCGTTTTATAGATATGGAACTAGGACAAATTAATCCAATTTATCTTCATAATTTGTCACAATACCAAAAAATATTACAGCAAAGAAACCATCATTTGAAAGACTTACAAAGAAAAAAAACGGACAATGGCTTACTAGATATCTTAACTTATCAATTGATTGAAAAAGCTGCTAAAGTTATTGTTAAAAGATTTGAGTTTATCGAAATGTTAGAAAAGTGGGCGAAACCAATCCATCATGATATTAGTAGAGGATTAGAAAATCTTGTACTTCAATATAAACCTTCGATAAAGGTATCAGAAATGGCAGATTTGTCGAAAATAGAACGTATGTTAGAAGAAAATATTATTAGAATGAAAACCAAAGAAATTGAACGTGGAACTACATTAATCGGCCCGCATCGAGATGATTTGTTATTTTATCTAAATGATCGTGAAGTGCAAACATTCGGTTCACAAGGACAACAACGAACAACAGCTCTTTCAATAAAAATGGCTGAATTAGAATTAATTTATGAAAAGATTGGCGAGTATCCAATTTTATTACTTGATGATGTTTTATCAGAATTAGATGATTTTCGACAATCACATTTATTAAATACCATTCAAGGGAAAGTGCAAACATTTGTAACGACAACAAGTGTTGATGGACTTGACCATCGTAGCTTAAAAGATGCCTCAATGTATTTGGTGGAAAAAGGGAATATCCAAAACTTGAAATGAGGTGGCCCTAGTGTTTATTCATTTAGGTGGAGACACCGTAATTCGTTCCAAAGATATTATTACCATTTTAGATCGCCAAGCAAAGGAAACAGAAATTACAGCTGAGTTCTTACATTTTTTTGAACAAGCAAACAAAGTTGAAGAAATAGCTAAGGATATGACAAAATCGATCGTGATTACTACAGACATTATCTATTTATCCCCTATTTCATCTTCTACATTAAAACGAAGAGCACATTTTGTTTCGGATATTGATGATTAATAAAAGTTATGAATTTACAAAGATGAGTTATTATGTTTTATAGTGAGCATTTCGAATAACTCAAATATAGAAGTGGGTGAAGATAGTGACAATTGAACAACAATCGCAAAGTTATGATGAAAGTCAAATTCAAGTTTTAGAAGGTTTAGAAGCTGTTCGGAAGCGTCCAGGAATGTATATTGGTTCAACTAGTAGTCGTGGACTTCATCACTTAGTCTGGGAAATTGTCGATAACAGTATTGATGAAGCGTTAGCTGGATATTGTGATACAATCTCCGTTACGATTGAAGAAGATAACAGTATTACTATAGTAGATAATGGACGTGGAATTCCGGTTGGAATTCAAGAAAAAATGGGTCGCCCAGCAGTTGAAGTGATTATGACAGTACTACATGCCGGCGGTAAATTTGGTGGTGGTGGTTATAAAGTCTCCGGAGGACTTCACGGTGTAGGTGCCTCGGTCGTTAATGCTTTATCTAGTAAATTAGAAGTTGAAGTGCACAGAGAAGGAAAAGTTTATTATCAAGAGTATCATCGCGGTGTCCCGCAGGCTGATTTAGCAGTTATTGGTGAAACAGACCGTCGTGGTACAAAAACAAAGTTTCATCCAGATACCGAAATATTTTTAGAAACAACGGTTTATGAATTTGATATTTTAGCTACTCGTTTACGAGAATTAGCTTTTTTAAATCGTGGTTTAACCATCATGATTGAAGACAAACGTGAAAATGGGAAACAAAAGAAATATTATTATGAAGGTGGAATTGCTTCTTTTGTTGAGCATTTAAATCGTACTCGTGAGGTTTTACATGAACCACCGATTTTTATTGAGGCTCAAAAAGATGGCTTACATGTAGAGATTGCCCTTCAATATAACGATGGCTATACAAGTAATATTTACTCTTTTGCCAATAATATTAATACTCATGAGGGTGGAACGCATGAATCAGGGTTTAAAACAAGCTTAACTCGAGTTATTAACGACTATGCCCGGAAGAATAATCTTTTTAAAGAAAATGACGTGAATTTAACAGGGGATGATGTTCGCGAAGGTTTAACGGCAATTATTTCTGTGAAGATTCCTGAACCACAGTTTGAAGGGCAAACAAAAACAAAATTAGGAAATAGTGAAGCACGTACAGTTACTGATTCTTTGTTTAGTGAATGTTTTGCCAAATTTTTAGCTGAAAACCCGGCAGTTGCTAAAAAAATTGTCGAAAAAGGGGTTATGGCTCAAAGAGCTAGAGAAGCTGCAAAAAAAGCCAGGGAATTAACAAGGCGTAAAAGTGCGTTAGAAGTCAGTTCACTTCCAGGAAAACTTGCTGATTGCTCTTCTAAAGATGCATCAATTAGTGAGCTGTATATTGTAGAGGGAGATTCTGCTGGTGGTTCGGCAAAACAAGGACGTGACCGCCATTTTCAAGCGATATTACCGTTACGCGGAAAAATTATTAATGTTGAGAAAGCTCGTTTAGATAAAATTTTATCGAACACAGAGGTACGAGCAATTATTACGGCACTTGGAACAGGGATTGCTGAAGAATTTGATATTTCAAAAGCTCGTTATCACAAAACCATTATTATGACTGATGCTGATGTTGATGGTGCTCATATTCGAACGTTATTGCTGACGTTTTTTTATCGCTATATGAAGCCTTTAATTGAGAATGGTTATATATATATTGCCCAGCCTCCATTATATAAAGTTCAACAAGGAAAAAGAATTGAATATGCGTATAATGATAAAGAGTTAAATGCGATATTTGCGCAAATGTCAGAAAATCCAAAGCCTAATGTACAGCGATATAAAGGTTTAGGGGAAATGAATCCAACACAGCTTTGGGAAACAACGATGGATCCAAGTACTCGAACACTTTTACAAGTTACGCTGGAAGATGCAATGAAAGCTGATGAAGTTTTTGAAACACTTATGGGTGACAAAGTTGAACCACGTCGTGAATTCATTCAAGAAAATGCAATTTATGTAAAAAACTTAGATATTTAAAGTTTGATTTAACTCCATCCAATCGGGTATTATTTGTAATTTTATAAACGATAAAGGTTTATTTAATCAATTCTACATTTTACATTTGAGCTTGTTGGATATAAGAAATTGGAGGTTTGCTAGATGTCCGATCAATCTAGAGTTAAAGAAATAAATATAAGTCAGGAAATGAAAACATCGTTTATGGATTATGCGATGAGTGTCATTGTAAGCCGTGCTCTTCCGGATGTTCGAGATGGCTTAAAACCAGTTCACCGTCGGATTTTATATGCGATGAATGAATTAGGAATGACTTCTGATAAGCCATTTAAAAAATCCGCGCGGATTGTGGGCGAAGTAATCGGTAAATATCACCCACACGGTGATTCTGCTGTTTATGAGACAATGGTAAGAATGGCACAAGATTTTAGTTATCGCTATATGTTGATTGATGGACATGGTAATTTCGGTTCTGTTGATGGTGATGCTGCTGCTGCGATGCGTTATACAGAAGCAAGAATGTCAAAGATATCAATGGAAATGGTTCGTGATATAAACAAAGATACAATTGATTATCAAGATAACTATGATGGTTCTGAGCGTGAGCCAAAGGTAATGCCGTCCCGTTTTCCGAATCTTTTAGTAAATGGAGCATCAGGTATTGCTGTAGGCATGGCAACAAACATCCCACCACATCAATTGGGTGAAGTGATTGATGCTGTATTGGCTGTTAGTCATAACCAAGATATAACTTTACCAGAATTAATGGAAGTAATTCCTGGTCCTGATTTTCCAACTGGTGCGGAGATCGTCGGTATATCTGGAATTAGACGTGCTTATCAAACAGGTAGAGGTTCAATTATTTTAAGAGCAAAAGCAGCTATCGAAGAAATGAACGGTGGAAAACAACGAATTATTGTTTCAGAAATTCCTTATCAAGTTAATAAAGCAAAACTAATTGAAAAAATTGCTGAATTAGTGCGCGACAAGAAACTTGATGGAATTACTGATTTACGTGACGAGTCTGATCGTAATGGGATGCGAATTGTGATTGAGTTACGTCGTGATGTAAATGCGAATGTTCTTTTAAATAATTTGTATAAGCAAACAGCGATGCAAACTAGTTTTGGAATAAATTTACTAGCTTTAGTTGACGGACAACCTAAAGTGTTAAATTTAAAACAATGTTTAGAATATTATTTAGAACATCAAAAAGTCGTGATTAAGCGTCGTACAGCATTTGAACTAAGAAAAGCGGAAGCAAGAGCACATATATTAGAAGGCTTAAGAGTTGCTCTAGACCACTTAGATGCTGTGATTGCTTTAATTCGTGCTTCAAGAACAACCGATATTGCTAGAGAAGGCTTAATGGAGCAATTTTCATTAACTTACGAACAGGCTCAAGCCATTTTAGATATGCGCTTGCAACGTTTAACTGGGTTAGAAAGAGATAAGATTGAAAATGAGTATGCAGAACTTTTAAAGAAAATTGCTGAACTTAAAGAAATCTTAGCTGATGAAGAAAAAGTGTTAGAAATCATTCGCCATGAGTTACTAGAAGTGAAGGAAAAGTATAATGATGAAAGGAAAACAATGATCTCTGTCGACGAAGATAGTTTTGAAGATGAAGATCTTATTCCGAGAACAAACATTGTTATAACTCTCACTCATAATGGCTATATCAAACGTTTACCTATTTCTACTTATCGCAGTCAAAAACGCGGTGGACGTGGAATTCAAGGGATGGGGACAAACGAAGATGATTTTGTTGAACATCTTTTTACAACTTGTACCCACCACACCCTTCTTTTCTTTACAAATAAAGGTAAAGTATACCGTTTGAAAGGTTATGAAATTCCTGAATTAGGAAGAACCGCCAAAGGAATACCGATTATTAATTTATTGCAAATTGAGCCTGGAGAATTTATTAGTACTGTTATTCCAATTGAAGAATTTGATGAAAAATATTTATTCTTTATGACAAAACATGGTATCACCAAACGTACAGAATTAGGATCGTTTGCCAATATTCGTAAAGGTGGTTTATTTGCGATTAATTTACGAGATGATGATGAACTACATGGCGTTCATCTTACTGATGGTAAGCAAGAGATTATTATCGGCACTAAAAAGGGAATGGCAATTCGCTTTCATGAAAGTGATGTTCGTTTAATGGGTAGAACTGCCGGTGGTGTAAAAGGTATTTCATTATCAAAAGATGATCAAGTGGTAGGAATGGACATTATTGAGCCAGAATTTAATGTTTTAATTGTCACGGAAAAAGGCTACGGCAAGAAAACTCCAATTGAGGATTATCGAATTCAAAATCGTGGAGGCAAAGGAATTCGTACATGTAACATCACTGAAAAAAATGGAAATGTTGTCTCATTGCGAGTCGTCTCTGATAAACATGATCTTATGATTATTTCTGTTAGTGGAGTTATTATTCGTTTACACATTCAAGATATTTCGCGAACAGGTAGAAATACACAAGGAGTTCGATTAATTAGAATTGGCGAAGGCGAAGGTGTGGCAACTGTCGCTAAAGTTGATAATGATGAAGATGCTTTAGAAGGCGAAGGAATAGAACAAGCAGAAATTGAAGATCAAGAATCTATTGTTGATGAAACGAATGGTGACGAATCTTAATAATATTAACATTTTCAAACCCGTAAGATCTTAAGTACAAGTCCTAGTCCTTTGAGTTCAAATAACATTGCTGATTTTTTGGCTTGCTTCTATTTATGTGAAGTAAGCCTTTTAGTTTTCGTTTGATATTGAAGATTGTGGTACAATGTAATAAATTGAATAAGTTGGGTTTTGGGGGAAAACTATTATGAAAGTTAAACCAAATCAGCTAGAAATAGGTTGTATACTATCAAAAGACGTGAACAGTATTTCAAATCAAGCATTAATACGCAAAAAAACGGTATTAACTGAAGAATATTTAAATATATTAAACGCTTTTTTAGTTGAGGTTGTTGAAGTTGAATCTACATTAGTTAATGGAAAGCCGTTTACGCCAAAAGAAATAATTGAACAAGAGGAACCTCAAGAAAGTAGATCCTTTATGGATCTTTATTTGCAAGCTGTACAAATTTATCGGAAACAATTCCAAAGCTGGCAAGCAGGTTTAAAAGTTGATATCATGACGATTCGAAAAAATCTTCTACCATTACTAGTGAAATTGAATGAAGATCCTAGTGAATTAATTACGATCCATCATTATTCAACAAAAACTGATTATTTATATCATCATGCAGTATCCGTGGGCTTACTTTCCGCGTATATAGGTCGAAAACTGAATTATACAAAAGCAGAAGAAATTCAATTAGGAATTTCTGGGGTTTTGTCAGATAGTGGGATGGCAAAAGTTTCACAAAATATTCTAGAAAAAAAGGGTTTCCTTACCAGTGAAGAATTTGATGAAATAAAAAACCATCCTATGTTCAGTTACCAAATGATCAAAGATATTCCAGGGCTTACTGATGGTGTTTTAATAGGAGTACTTCAACATCATGAACGCGAAGATGGAAGTGGCTATCCAATGGCTGTCTCATCACAAAAACTTCATAAGTTCAGTCGTGTAATTGCAGTCGCAGATGTTTTTCATGCAATGACTTCTGAACGTCCTTATAAACCAAAACAGTCGCCTTATAAAGTAATTGAATTAATGATAAATGATAGTTTCGGTAAATTTGATATTAAAGTAATTCAAACTTTATCTAGTTTGATTTCAAATTTTTCAGTAGGAACGAAAGTAAGACTTAATAATGATGATATAGGAGAAGTAATATTTCTTGAACCGCATGCACCAACACGCCCAATGATCAAAATCCAATCAAGTGGTCAATTTATTAAATTGGTAAATAGAAGTGATTTATACATTGAAGAAATTATTAACTAAACTTAATAAAATACTAAGTTAGGTAAAATGTGTTTTTATATTTGACCTAACTTAGTATTTTTGTTTGTGTTCTAAGTAACGATAAATAAATTTTTTTAGAAAAGTTATTGACCAAACTAATTAATGATGGTATATTAATAAAGTCGCTAATTTGAGAGCGACAAAACGCAACAATATAAACACTTTTAAAAAAGTTGTTGACGGATTGAAAATTATCGTGATATAATGAAATTCCTGTCACTGAGATAGGGATCGAGAAATGAAAGTAGTTTCGTTCTTTGAAAA
>JAKFDP010000046.1:0-14656 GCA_036676095.1 Anaerobacillus sp.
TCTAGCTCCGAGCGCCAGCGGCTCGAGGTCAAATAACCTGTCAGATAAAAAGTGAAAAAGCGCACTTTTTACTGCCAGAACATTTGCTTGTCGCCGCTAGGCGGGCGCTCTGCGCTTTTCTTATATCCCATAGATTTGTTTTACCCTTTATCTAAAATGGAAGGTACAGGTTGGAGGCAGATTATGAATATTGATCAAGCTAAAATACCTCAAGCAACTGCAAAACGTTTACCTTTGTATTATCGATTTTTAGAAAACTTACAAGCATCTGGTAAACAAAGAGTCTCATCTTCTGAACTAAGTGAAGCAGTTAAAGTTGATTCAGCAACAATTCGTCGTGATTTTTCCTATTTTGGGGCATTGGGAAAAAAAGGTTATGGCTATAATGTTAACTACTTATTATCTTTTTTTAGAAAAACATTAGATCAAGATGAAATTACAAATGTTACCCTAATTGGTGTTGGTAATTTAGGAACAGCATTTTTACATTATAATTTTACTAAAAATAATAGTACAAAAATAGAAATGGCGTTCGATGTTGACGAAAATAAAGTTGGAACATTTCTTGGACACGTTCCAATCCATCATCTAGATGATTTAGAAAAGTTACTAGATCCGACGGTGACGGTAGCAATTTTGACCGTACCGGCTCCAGTTGCCCAAAGGGTTGCTGATCGCCTGGTCACTTGTGGAGTGAAAGGGATCTTAAATTTTACACCAGCTAGACTCTCATTACCGAAAACAGTTAGAGTTCATCACATTGATTTATCAGTTGAACTTCAATCATTAATTTACTTTTTAAAGCATTATCCATTATAAAATAAAGAAAACTCGGGCTTTGCCAAGCCCTCGGGCGCCGGCTGAGCCTTAGTTACACTTATACTTTGGACCTAAAATTTTTCGCAACGTCGAGTTAACATCTATGCTAAAAATTTATACTTTCTTAACGTAAAATAAAAAGTTATCACTTTATAAAAGTGATAACTTTTTTTGAAGATAGAGATAAAATAATTAGGAATTTATGTTATGATGAAATAAGAAAAGAATATGTCTAGCTCCGAGCGCCAGCGGCTCGAGGTCAAATAACCTGTCAGATAAAAAGTGAAAAAGCACACTTTTTACTGCCAGAACATTTGCTTGTCGCCGCTAGGCAGGCGCTCTATGCTTTTCTCACAGCTACGGGAGCCTAGAAGACTAGGCTGAGAAGTTGACTGATCTGTCACAGACCGTGAAACCTGATCTGGATCGTACCAGCGGAGGGAAGACTGTTTTGTATGTTAATTTCTTACATGTCTTGAAGACCGCATCGAAGTATGGTGGGGTCTTTTTCGTACTTTAAGAAAGTATAAATTTTTTAGCAAGGATGTTTATTTGACGATGTTAAAAACTTTAAGTACCAAGTATAAGAAAGTATATAATTTTTGAACTTGGTATGATGTCTAGCTCCGAGCGCCAACGGCTCGAGGTCAAATAACCTGTCAGATAAAAAGTGAAATAGCACACTTTTTACTGCCAGAACATTTGCTTGTCGCCGCTAGGCGGGCGCTCTGCGCTTTTCTTTCAAGCTGAAAATTAGGAGGAATAAAGCATGGCAAATGATGTACTAACTATTGGTGGAGTAGAACTTAACAGCCGTCTTTTGATTGGAACTGGTAAGTTTTATAATGATGCGTTAATTCCTGATGTTATCAACTCTTCAGAGTCACAAGTGATTACAGTGGCAATGCGTCGTGTAGATTTTCATACAAACCAAGAAAATATTATGAAATATATTCCCAAAGAGATGATTTTGTTACCGAACACTTCAGGTGCTAGAAATGCTGATGAAGCAGTCCGGATTGCAAGATTAGCTAGAGCTGCGGGAATGGGGAATTGGATCAAAATCGAAGTTATATCGGATCAAAAATATTTACTACCAGATAATTATGAAACAATTAAAGCAACGGAAATTTTAGCTAGTGAAGGTTTTATTGTCCTCCCTTATATGAGCCCTGATTTAATGGTCGCCAAAAAGTTAGAGGAAGTAGGTGCGGCAGCAGTTATGCCATTAGGTGCACCAATCGGTACAAACCGCGGCTTAAAAACGAAAGAGTTAATTCAAATTTTGATTGAAGAATGTGAAAAACCAGTAATTGTCGACGCCGGAATTGGGAAACCATCGCAAGCATGTGAAGCGATGGAAATGGGGGCAGCAGCAGTTTTAGTAAATACGGCGATCGCCACTGCCGGTGATCCTGTTGCGATGGGTGAAGCATTTAAAGCAGCTATTCAAGCCGGTCGTTTGGCCTATTTATCTGGTGTTGGCGGAGTCTCTAAACTTGCTCAAGCTTCATCACCGTTAACAGGATTTTTGTCAATCTAAATTTCAAAGTGAAGAATGATGATCTTTGCTGAACAACTTCCCAATAAAGAAAGGAGTTTTGCTGTGAGCTTTTATGATGAATATGAAAAACTAAAGGAGTTACCTTTTGAGCAATATTTTCAACGTTTTTCAAACATAGATGTAAGTAGAGTTTTACAAAAAGATCGTTTAAGTCCAGAAGATTTATTAGTGCTTTTATCACCAGCAGCTGAGACTTCATTAGAAAATATCGCCCAAAAAGCTCATCAACTTACTGTTCAACATTTTGGCAAAACGATCTTACTTTTTAAACCGATTTATCTTGCCGATCACTGTGTCAATCTCTGTACGTATTGTAGTTTTAGTGTAACGAACCAATTTGAGCGAAAAAAGCTGTCGATGGAAGAAATTGAGGTTGAAGCAAAAATTTTAGCTGATTTAGGTTTAAAGCACATTTTGGTTTTAACAGGAGAATCGAAAACACATACACCAGTCGCTTATCTTGTTGCTGCTGTGAAAGTGTTAAAGAAGTATTTTTCTTCGGTGGCAATTGAAATAAATCCGTTAGAAACAGCTGAATATAAACAATTAGTGGAAGCAGGAGTCGATGGACTTACTGTGTATCAAGAAGTTTATAACAAAGATATCTATCAGTCTGTTCACGTAAAAGGCCCGAAACGCGATCATCGTTTCCGACTTGATACGGCGGAACGAGGGTGTCAGGCAGGGATTCGGCAAATCAACATTGGGGCGTTACTTGGTCTTGATGACTGGCGAAAAGAGGCCTTTTTCACTGCGATGCATGCCAAATATTTGCAATCCAAATATTTAGATGCAGAAATTAGTTTGTCATTACCGAGAATTAGGCCACACCTTGGTAATTTTCAACCTAAATCAATCGTCGAAGATCGACATCTTGTGCAAGCAATTACGGCATTTCGTTTATTCTTACCCCGAGCTGGAATCACCTTATCAACGAGAGAACGACAAGAATTTAGAGACAACCTTATTTACTTAGGGGTAACAAAAATGTCCGCAGGAGCAAGTACAGAAGTAGGTGGATACTCAAACGGTGAACAAGGAACAGCACAATTTGAAATTTCAGATGATCGTTCTTTAGTAGAAGTACAACAAATGTTAAGAGAAAAAGGCTATCAGCCAGTTTTGAAAGATTGGGAAATGTTAGTCTAAGGCGTTAATAACTATTTTTGCTTTAGAAGAATTTTGTTAAAGTAGGAAACGGTTATAGAAAAGAAAGGCTTTCACCATTGAACTTGGCGAAAGCCTCTTTTTTGTATAGATATTATAAAGTGAAAACGCGCACTGTGTTCCTGCGCTCTGCGCTTTTCTAATTTTTATGACTATTTTTATACGTAAGATACCGTATGGCCCTGAGTAAATCATAAGCAGCAATTGCCGTTAAAGAAAGGGTAAATAAATCCCATTCATCAGTTTTACTTTTTTGCTGGATCGCTAAAAAAGTGAAACCAACTGCCATGAAAAGATAGACCATTCCCCATAAACGTGGTGATTTCATTTAAAAGAGTCCTCCAATAAATGCTTGCATTTGCTCTAATTTTCGTTGCAGTTCGAGTAAACGTTCTCCAAAAACAACTTGCACGAGCATGACAAAACTATTTAGCGCTACATGAGCCATAATTGGTACAATAATTCGTTTTGTTTTGACATATAAAAATGCAAAAACAATCCCCATAAACGTATAAACGAGTATATGAGCAAAGTCCATATGCACAACCGCAAAGACGATCGAGCTTACCAATGCTGCAATCCAAAAATTAAATCGTTGATACAAACTACCAAAAATAATCATTCGAAAAATAATTTCTTCTAAGATTGGTCCAATAACCGCAACTGCTAATATAACCACTGGAGTTGCTTTGGCCAAATTTACAATCATTTCCGTATTCTCAGATCCAGGTTCGATCTTAAAAATAGTCATTTCAAGAAAAACAGCAATATATTGAGCGATAAAAGCCATGAAAATTCCCGCAATTGACCAGACGATTGCGTCACTTTTTGAACTGCGATCATGACTTAAATGACGAACTGTAATATCTTGTCTTAAGAGAAATAAAATAATCAGAAAGCAAATAGAAAAGCTAAATAAAATCCAGTATCCCGGAATTTGGTTTTCTTCGACCCCCATTAGTATCAACAGTGGAAAACCCAAAAGAGAAGATAATTGCATGAAAATGTAAGTTAGAAGTACTAACCAATATCTTTTTGTCAAAATAAAAACTCCTTTTTAAAATGTAGGAACTAAAAATAATCAATGCATTAATTGTTTGTAGCTGGCATTATTTATAAAAATAATGCCTATCTTTGCGGTAACTCTGCTGTTTCCAATTTTTCTATATTCTACATTGTAACATAGAATTTATTTTTCTAAAGTTTTAGACAGTTTTCTAAAGGCTGAAATGTGCTCTGTATAAATATATTACAATTTGTCTAAAGTAATGAAGGATAATTTTTCTAAAAAAAATTAGTGAAAATACTTGCAAAACAAAATCGAAATCATTATTATAGGAATTGTATTAGCACTCGATGCAATTGAGTGCTAACAATTAACTAAAATTATTTCATTGAGGGAGGTTGTTTTCCTTGTTAAAGCCATTAGGAGATCGTATTGTGATTGAACAAGTTGAAACTGAAGAAAAAACTGCTAGCGGGATTGTACTTCCTGATACAGCAAAAGAAAAACCACAAGAAGGCCGTGTAATTGCTGTAGGTTCAGGACGTATCTTAGAGAGCGGTGAGCGTGTAGCGTTAGAAGTAAAAGCAGGAGACAAAGTAATCTTCTCTAAATACGCAGGCACAGAAGTGAAACTTGATGGTAAAGAATACTTAATCCTTCGTGAAAACGATGTATTAGCGATTGTAGAGTAATAATTGTCATCACCAAATATAAAGACGAACGTACCTAACATTAATTAGGTTTTAATCAGTAAGTAGGAATCGTCCTACTACATAGAAGATCATTAGGAGGTAGAGAAAACTATGGCAAAAGTAATTAAATTTAGCGAAGATGCACGCCGCTCAATGCTTCGTGGTGTTGATGCTTTAGCGGATGCTGTAAAAGTAACATTAGGACCAAAAGGACGTAATGTTGTATTAGAAAAAAAGTTCGGTTCACCTCTTATTACAAATGACGGTGTAACAATTGCCAAAGAAATTGAACTTGAAGATGCATTTGAAAATATGGGTGCAAAATTAGTTGCCGAAGTTGCAAGCAAAACTAACGATATTGCTGGTGACGGAACAACTACAGCAACAGTTTTAGCACAAGCAATGATCCGTGAAGGTTTAAAGAACGTAACTAGTGGAGCTAATCCAATGGTTATTCGTAAAGGTATTGAGAAAGCTACGGCAAAAGCTGTAGAACAACTTAAAGCAATTTCTAAGCAAATTGAAAGCAAGTCTTCAATTGCCCAAGTTGCGGCAATTTCTGCAGCTGATGAAGAAGTAGGACAATTAATTGCTGAAGCAATGGAACGTGTTGGTAACGATGGCGTTATCACAATTGAAGAGTCAAAAGGCTTTACAACTGAGCTTGAAGTGGTAGAAGGTATGCAATTCGACCGTGGTTATGCTTCTCCATACATGGTTACAGATTCTGATAAAATGGAAGCTGTACTTGACAATCCATATATTCTCATCACTGATAAGAAAATTGCAAGCATTCAAGACATCTTACCTGTCCTTGAGCAAGTTGTTCAACAAGGCAAACCAATTTTATTAATTGCTGAAGATGTTGAAGGTGAAGCACTTGCAACATTAGTTGTTAACAAGCTTCGTGGTACATTTACAGCAGTTGCCGTTAAAGCTCCAGGTTTCGGTGATCGTCGTAAAGCAATGCTTGAAGATATCGCTATTTTAACTGGTGGAGAAGTAATTACGGAAGATTTAGGCTTAGATCTTAAATCTACAAATATTACTCAATTAGGACGCGCATCTAAAGTTGTCGTAACGAAAGAAAACACAACAATCGTTGAAGGTGCTGGTGCATCTGAGAATATTGCTGCGCGCGTTAACCAAATTAAAGCACAATTAGAAGAAACAACTTCTGAATTTGATAAAGAAAAGCTTCAAGAGCGTCTTGCTAAATTATCTGGTGGAGTAGCAGTAGTTAAAGTTGGTGCTGCAACCGAAACTGAGTTAAAAGAGAAGAAGCTTCGCATTGAAGATGCCCTTAACTCTACACGTGCAGCTGTAGAAGAAGGAATCGTTTCTGGTGGTGGAACTGCCCTAGTAAACGTGATTAACGCAGTAAAAGAAGTTCAAGCTGAAGGCGATGAACTAACAGGCGTAAACATCGTATTACGTGCACTTGAAGAGCCAGTTCGTCAAATCGCCCACAATGCTGGTCTTGAAGGTTCAGTTATTGTTGAGCGCTTAAAGAACGAAGAAGCAGGTATCGGTTTCAACGCAGCAACTGGTCAATGGGTAAACATGATCGAAGCTGGTATCGTTGACCCTACAAAAGTTACTCGTTCAGCATTACAAAACGCAGCAAGCGTATCGGCAATGTTCTTAACAACTGAAGCAGTAGTTGCTGATAAGCCAGAAGAAGGCGGCGGAATGCCAGACATGAGCGGTATGGGTGGCATGGGCGGAATGGGCGGCATGATGTAACAAGTGCCTCCAACCCTTGATATATAAGGATTTTGGAAGGTTGCATTACCGACGGATTTCGTCATAGAATGTTCTCAAATTGAAAAATAGTTCAATCTATTTTTCCTCCATTTTGAGAAGTAGTCATGTGAAAAACTTATTTCAATAGCAATAACCACTTCCTATAAAATTTAGGGAGTGGTTTTTTGTGTTATTAAAATTTGCGTATCAAGACTTTTTGGATGACAGACGTTTCAAGAACACAACCAAGACGAATATCAAAAATTATGAAATGCTTTTAGGGAAATTTGTGGACTTTTGCATTGAGAACCAAGTAGTAAATGCAGAGGACATTTCTTACAGCCATGTTCGTCAATATCTTTTAAATTGCCAAGAAAAAGGTGATAAAGCGGGCACTATCAACTCTAAACTTTTAAGGATACGAGCATTTTTAAATTATTTGGTAGAATGCGAAGTCATCAAGACTAATCCAGCCAAGAAAGTAAAAAAACAAAAAGATGATGTGAAAATTGAGGTTTTCAGTGACGAACAAATCAAACAAATGTTGAACTTTTACCGACGTATTAAACAGCGAGAAAAGAGTTATGTTGCTTATAGGGATTACATGATGATAGTCACTATACTAGGAACTGGCATAAGAAGAGGAGAAATAATTAATCTTCAATGGAATGATGTTGATTTTATTAATAAGAGTATTTCAGTTTTTGGAAAAAACAGAAGGAAAGAAACAATCCCAATTACGGACAAGTTATGTAAAGAACTAGCTGGGTATCAAAGTTTTTGTAAACAATATTGGGGTAATATTAGTGACTTTGTTTTTGTTAAAAGAGATAATAATCAATTAACTGAAAACGCTATAATGTTAATTTTTAAATATCTAGGACAGAAAATGAACTTCAAAGATTTACGAGTTTCTGCTCACACGTTCCGTCATACATTCTGTCATCGACTAGCAATGTCGGGGATGAGTGCTTTCGCAATACAAAAGCTTATGAGACATAAAAATATCACTGTGACAATGAAGTATGTGGCATTATGGGGGAATGAACTGAGAGAACAGAACGACAAATATAACCCCTTAAATTCATTGGATATTTAATTAATTTTAACAATATGATGGAATGATATTTGGTCTTCTTTGTCTTTTTATTTCTGGGGAGTTGCTGGGGTTAAAAAGTAAAAAAAGTTAATACATTAAACTGCCTCCCCAGCCCACCGAACTAAGTTTAACTCTGGGACTATTAGACTCTAATCTAAGGGTATTTATAAAAAATAATGCACAATGGTATGGGGAAGGGAGAAGTCTTATAGAAGTTGGTGATAGAATTTCAAAAAAAATCCCAAAATGAAAGATTGATTTTATTAAAAAATTTATACTGAAAAAAATTTTTTAAGGATATATTTAATAATGTTTCTATGGATAAAGTCTAATCCACTTTATAAAGTTTGGATTTTACATGTTAATTTTTTTTTGACAAAAATAATATACAGTATTATTATTAATCTCAAGGACGAGACACAACCAAATAAAACATAAGCTGAATCAAAAGCTGATGGTCTAAAACAAAGCAAACATATTTAATTGTGTTTGCTTTTGTGTTTTCTGCCTATCGGCTTTTTTGTATTCGGTTGTCCCAAAATAAACATTTAGGAGGAAAAAGAAAATGAGATAAAGGAGAGATTTATATGATTAATATTGATGTTAAGGAATTTCTGCGGGGTTTTCATGGAGATGAAGAAACTTATTTTCGGTGTATTAAAGGTAGGAGTATCAATGATGTTTGCGGTAAATATAACAAAGAAGTTCTACAAGAACTGGAAATGCTTAACCATAACCACTATGAAATTTATTTCGTTCCTAACTCTGGTGGTTTTAAGGATTCAGAAATCTCAAGATTTAATAGTGTGTTTATTGACTTAGATTGTGGCAAAGACAGTGAAGGTAAATACTTTGACAATGAAACAGTTGTCGATTACAAACGAGCAAAGTTAAATGAAATTAATCAATTTAAGTTTCAGCCGAGTTATATTGTTGAGACTAGAAATGGTTTTCATGTGTATTGGTTACTTGAAGCGGGAGTCACTCATGAACAGTTTAAAGAATGTGAGGAGCGGCTGATAAGTTATTTTGATGCAGATAAAGCTGTTAAGAATGCAGCACGTTTATTGCGACTTCCTAGCTACTATTGGAACAAAGACCCTAATAATAAGTTTATGATAAAGATAATTCAAGAAAGTGGCTCAAGGTACGATATTAATAACCTCATATCATATTTACCAGAGGTAGTCCCTTCCAAGAAACGTGTCCACAATAAAAAGAAATGTTCTAAATTACTCTCTATTGATGACACAAAATCCAGCTACGCTACTTTTGGAGATAATATTATCAACTTAAAGAACAAAAACATCGAAGCATTACAATCAAGGATTAAACCCGAAGGAGTAATACTGAATAGTCATGACGAAGTTTATGACTATTTGAAGAAACAAGATTTACAAGGGTTATTAGGGTTACATGGGAAAAATTTTAATTGTATTTTCCATGAAGATAAGAACCCTAGTGCTGGAATTTTGATAAGTGATGAAACTGGTCATCATATCTATAATTGCATGAGCAGTAACTGTGGTGTTTCCCTAACAATAATCCAAGTCGTTGAACGCTTAACAAAACTAAATAGGGTTGAAGCACTTCGGTTCTTGAGAAAGGTCTATAAAGTGGATTATCAAGAAACTGACTGGCAGAAGGAAAAGAAAGAAATCCTTGAAGAAAACCAAAGATTAATAATGAGTACGGAATTATCATTGGTTTATCCAGAGATTGACAAGATGATAAGAAACTCTGTTAGTGAATTGTTATTCATAAACCAACTAGCAATAAATTATTTACAGACTGAATACTTTTCAGATAGACAAGGAACTCCCTTCTTTTTTGCTAGTATAAGACATATGGCTAATCTTTGTGGTAAAGATGCTAGAAGATTAAGTGATACAATAAGTTTGTTTTGTTATTTAGGATTATTAAGGAAAGTACCAGAAGACGAAATTCCAGATGAAATACTATCCAAAGCTAAACAAGAAGCGGCTAAAAAGAAACAGTATCATTTAGTTAATTATTATAGTGTTCCCGCCTATGGTGAAGAAACTTTCCAATTCACAAAAACAAAAATCAAAGAATACAAGGAATTAGGCTTTACAAAGCGTGGCTGGGGGCGAGAGTTATTGTTAAGAACGCTAGGAGAGGAAGAAGCTAATCGTGTTTTTCCGCAGATGAGGGGTAAGAAGATACCAGAACAAAATCATGAATTAACCTCACAAATAGAAAACATGGCACTTATGCTAATTAACCATAAAGGTTTTGCCACAGAACAAGAAATCTTATTTTTCTTGATCGAAAAATATGGTAAGAAGTCACTTTATGAAAAGCAACTTAAACGAACAATGCCAGATTTATTGAGCAAATATGGTCTAAGTAAAAGAAGGCTTAATAAAGAACTAAAAATCAAATTTAACATTACCAGTAAAGGTTATCCCTTTATTTATATATTGAATTGATTGATCATAAAAACCCAAAAAAAGGTAAGTGGAAATTGATGAATGTGAAACTTTCGATTAAGCACGGGTTTAAACATAAATAAAGAAAAGATATGTGATCTAACATAAGTTTAATCGAATGTTTCACTCCAAATTTATTTAAGGAGTGAATTAGTATGAAGAAGAAGGAAACTAAAAGAAGACCCACAATTGACCGTATTAATGAAAAAGGAAATTACGAAATGGGAAATTTACAAGTGCTTCCTCAAAGATTAAACAGAATTAAAGGTAGATCTAGTCAATGTTTTGTATATTTAATTAAAGGATGCAGAATTGTTGAAGTAGTAGAATTTGATAGTCAAAAAGCTACTATCCAAGGTCTATCTATTCCATATAATACGGTAAATAGTGGGGTGCTACACGATATAGGAGATGGAAATATGGCTTTGATTGTGTCACCTAGAGGTAAAGATAGGAATAAAGAAGAAGCCAGATATTTAATGGTTACTAATGTTTACTCTGAGTATAGAGATGAAAGTGGGAGGAAAAATCGTGAATTTCTAAGGCAAGAACAGTCTCTAGTTAGTGGGATTAGATTGTCTTTAACTAAATGAGATTTTTTAAGTAAGAGGAATTTCTTCCTCTTACTTTTTTTGTCTTCTTTATTGTAACAATATGTTTATTTTGTGAACGAGGTATGTGAACAAAATTACAGTAAATACATAAATTTACTGATGAAATAGATTATCAAGCAGTTGATAAATGATTAATGATAGTATTAAAAATAATGTTTTTTCAAATAGAAACGAAACAAAAAAGATAGGATTGTACTTATGACACAATGAAACTTTACTCTTATTTAAAACCTACTTTATTCTGAATCTCTTTGACTAATTCATATGGTTGCATTTCAAATGCTTCTGCTAATCCAAATATAGTCGTAATTGTTGGTTGTTTTACATCTCTTTCCAGCATACTAATATAAGTTCTGTCTATATTAGCTCTGAATGCAATCTCTTCTTGCGATAATCCCAGTGTTTCAAATGAAATATTTGAGGACTTAAATGAAGCATTACATGATGAGGATGGCAACAAGATAAAGGAGTTCAAGACAAGCACTCACATTGCTTACGCTTATTCATACACATATCTTGCACATTACATGTATCGCTATTGCAAGTATTTCTACATGAAAGATAAATATACAGAAGCAGAGATTGACGAAAAGATGATTAAGAAAATCATGGGTTTTGCTGCTAAAGCAGACGCTTACACTTACCTCACTAAGAACAATGGTGGTATCCTAAAAGAATTAGGTTATATCAGAAAAGAAACTGATAAGCCATACCATTATGAGTTAGATGAGTTTAATGACCCATTCTTTGAGATGGAGAGCGAATTAGAGTTTCCTTCACATATGCAAGGCAGTAAGAGAAACAGCAAAATTAACTATCCAGTAAAAGCATTTCACAGAACTCCAGAGAGTGAAGTGGATTGCTACCAAGATGGTACATACTATGAGAAAGACAACACTCATCAAGTAAATTTTGATGTGTTTATGTACTGTATGGCTGACCCAGAGTTGGGTGTGGAAGGTTTCTATCTTTATGCTCTAAGTGTGTATCTAAATAATAAATTCAGAAATGGTTTTGATTGCACTCATGAGAACTTTGCTCGCTTAAGTGGAATGTCAATTAAAGAAGTAAAAGCACAACTGAAAAAACTTGAAGAGCGCAACATGATTAAATGTGACCATAAACCATTTTGTGTTGACAAGCCATATGACAAAAAAACAAAAGCAAACACCTACTGGATATGTGGTATTGATTATTTTGCTAAAGATAAAAGTGAGTATAGACAGATACCAAAGCAAAGAAAAATTAGTGCTGAACAGTATGGAAGAGAAATTGGTTTTGTTGGTGAAGGTTGTCAAAATGATAACTCACTATTTATTGATGAAAACCCATTTGAGAAGATAACTTCATAAGAGTTACACATAGATAGGATGTGATATTCCCCTCAATCTGGTTATAAATCTACGAATCGAACACATTATTCTAGTAGGTAACCCTTGTATTGTCTGCTTTCACTCGCAAATATAGTGAAAATAAAGGAATAGGCAAGATCCGTTGTAAACAAAGGATAATGTCAATAGTGTAGAAAGTTTATATAAACGGCGTTAATCACTATAATATAAAATAAGGGGTGAAAAGTTATGGACATTATAAAACAGTATTCTAATGAATTAGAAAGGTTGACTGAAGGACATTATAGGCAAGATTCCTTATATTTCTCATTAGATGAAATTAAACATTTACCCAAGATTATACAAAAGCAAAACCGTATTGACAGTATAGCAATAACTCCATATCATATAACCGAAAATTCTATAATGGAAGCGTATTGGCTGGCTTTGTCCATCAAGGTCGTTGATGTAGTTCAAGATAAAAATATTGTGTTACTTAGTGAAGCGGGTAAAAACAGTTTGGAAGAAATAGAAGAAAAATATATTGAACAATGGGATTATACATATTATGAAGTTCTGAAAGACGATGTTGAGGGGTTTATCGAATGTTTAAATAGGTATATCACATATATGGACAGTAGAGAAATCTCTTTGCGAAAAGAATATGATGTTCCTAATATGGATGAACAAGGTATCTATTATGAGATATGGTAAATAAAGATTCTATAAGCAATGGAAAATATTAGATTCTATTAGACAAAAAACTCTCACATCATTTTAAAATGTACCCCATAGAGTAGACACTTAAAAAAAGTCTACCTATAGGGTACATTTTTGTATAATTAAGTATCACAACTAGAGAAAAAACAACATGGGATTGGAGAAAGCAATGAGTAAAAAGATTTTTACAGAGAAAGAGATTAAACTACTATCATCTAATAATTATGTTAAATCTGTAAGTTCAAAAGGTATCACTTATACAGATGAATTTAAACATATACTTATAGCAGAAAAAGAGAAAGGCAAGTTTGCTAAAGAAATATTTGAAGAATGTGGGTTTGATGTTGAGGTTTTGGGGACCGAAAGAATTAAATCAGCGAGTAAGAGATGGCAAAAGGCTTACAATAAGGACGGGTTAATCGGTTTACGCGACACCAGAGCAGAAAATTCAGGGCGCCCAGGGGAAAGAGAGCTTTCCCTAGAGGAGAAAAATGCTCGCTTAGAAGCACAAATTAACTTACTAAAGGCGGAAAATGAACTCTTAAAAAAGATTCGTTTTGCGGAAAGGAGGATGAAGAAATAGTACTTCCTCCTAGCCAGAAATATATCTTGATTCGCTCAGTTATTGAGAAATATCAATTAAAAAATAGGGTGAGTTATCTTTGTGAAATTGCGGGGGTTTCAAGAAGTGGTTATTATAATTACTTCTCACCGAAGTCACAAGAACAAAGAAAGCTAAAAGATGAAAAGGATGAGAAAGTTAAAAAGATTATTTTAAAAGCCTTCCGTTTTAAAAATCGCAAGAAAGGGGCACGTCAAATCAAAATGACTTTGGAGGGTCAATTTAATGTTGTCTATAATTTGAAACGCATACGGCGAATTATGAAGAAATACGGTATTATTTGCCCCATTAGAAAAGCAAATCCTTATAGACGAATGATGAAAGCTACAAAAGAACATCGTGTTGTACCAAACTTTTTAAATAGACAATTTAAGCAAGGAATTCCAGGAAAAGTGCTTCTGACTGATATCACATATCTTCATTTCGGCAAAGGGTTAAGAGCCTATTTATCAGCAATTAAAGACGGTTCAACTGGTGAAATTGTAGCCTATCATGTATCGGATAGTATGACCTTGGAATTAGCTACAGATACTCTCAAGAAGTTAAAGAAGAACAAAAACTTTAAGAAAGCAAAAGATGCATTAATTCACTCGGATCAAGGAGTCCATTATACAAGTCCTATCTTTCAAAAAGCAGTGAGAAAATTAGGGTTACGCCAATCTATGTCAAGACGAGGAAACTGTTGGGATAACGCCCCCCAAGAATCATTCTTTGGCCATCTTAAAGATGAAGCCTCTATTAAAGCATGTACAAGTCTAGATGAATTAAGAAAAGAAATCAAACAATATATGATTTATTACAATTACTATAGATACCAGTGGAA
>JAKFDP010000047.1:0-2774 GCA_036676095.1 Anaerobacillus sp.
GGTTATTTACCTTCTCAGCAACTAGTACAGGCTGCCCATCTAGTAATTCATAGATATTGTAGCCATTTGCGTATGTGACGAAATTCCAAGAAATTCTGGCACTTGTCTCGCTTAATAAGCTCAGCGTAGCTACAGGTGGCTCCATAATAGGATAGACAATCATTTCAGTTATCTGATTTGGTTCAGATTCACCAAAACGTGTGTTGAAAGATGTAACCTCAATAGTGTGTGTATCTTCTGTTAAATTATAGATGCTGAAAGTACGCGCCGTACCTTTATAGAGTAATTCTCTGTTACCATTTGTAATCTTATAGACTCGATATTCATTCGCCAATGTAGCAGCAGGCCAACTTAACTTTATATTGTTTGCGTTAAACACAGTTCCAGTTACTTGTGGTGGTTCCACGATCGGCCAAGTCAACGTAAAATTTATTGAGCTTCCTTCCGGTGACTCACCAAAACGATTACTGTAGGAATGAACAACATACGTGTAGTCGCCTTCAGGCATATTAGTAAATGATATACTCGTGCCAGTTACTGTTTTTTCTAAAATAGCCTTTCCTTCGTTAATTCGATAGACGTTGTAAGCTGTTGCGTACGTAGAGGCGTTCCATTTTAGGACAATGTCATTTCCATTTTTAATAGTACTTGTTAAATTATCTGGTTTTTCCATGATTGGATGAACTAGGGTTAACGAAACTGCACTACCTTCTATCGATTCACCATAAAGTGAACTATTTGAATGGACAATGTACTCATAATCTCCCTCAGGTAAATTAGTAAATGTTACAGCAGTTCCAGTTAAAGTTTTTTGTAAAACTTTTTCTCCATCAATTACTTGGTATACACGATAATTTGTTGCAAATTCCACTTTATTCCATTTTAAATAAATATCATTCCCATTGTTTACGGTGATTGTTAAATTATCTGGTTTTTCCAGGTTAGGGAAACCAACATTTTGCGTAATTTCGCTCCCTTCCGGTGACTCGCCAAAACGATTACTGTACGAATGGACAATATAAATGTGTTTACCTTCTGATACCTTGCTTAGTGTTGTCGTAAGTGTCGTTACCGTCTGTAGCAACTCTTTTTCTCCATTGATCATTTCATATACTTTATAGTTGTTTGCAAAGAGAACACTTTCCCACGTTAACTTAATATCACTTCCATTTTGAATACTGACAGTAAGATTATTCGGTGCTTCCATCGTTGGGAAATCAACTTGTTGAGTTACTTCGCTACCTTTCGGCGATTCGCCAAAACGATTACTTACTGAATGAATAATATAAGTGTGTTCACCTTCTGATACTTTACTTAGTGTTGTCGTAAGTGTCGTTACCGTCTGTAGCAACTCTTTTTCTCCATTGATTATTTCATATACTTTATAGTTATCTGCAAAGGGAACACTTTCCCACGTTAACTTAATATCATTTCCATTTTGAATACTGGTAGTAAAATTATTCGGTGCTTCCATAGTTGGGAAATCAACTTGTTGAGTAATTTTACTACCTTCGGTTGACTCGCCAAAACGATTACTGTACGAATGGACAACATAAATGTGTTCTCCTTCTGATACTTTACTAAATGTTGTGGCAAGAGTTGTTACCGTCCTTTTCAACTCTTTTTCGCCATTGATTATTTCATATACATTATAGCTATCTGCAAAGGGAACACTTTCCCACGTTAACTTTACATCATTTCCATTTTGAATAATGGCAGTAAAGTTATTTGGTGATTCCATAGTAGGTAAAACAACTTCTTGAGTTATTTTACTACCTTCAGCTGACTCACCAAAACGATTACTGTACGAATGGACAACATAAATGTGTTCCCCTTGTGATACTTTACTAAATGTTGTAGCAAGTGACGTTACCGTCTTTTTCAACTCTTTTTCGCCATTGATTATTTCATATACATTATAGCTATCTGCAAAGGGAACACTTTCCCACGTTAACTTAATATCATTTTCATTTTGAATAATGGCAGTAAAATTATTCGGTGATTCCATAGTTGGATGGACCAAAGAAAATGTTATTTCTGCTCCTTCTGGTGATTCCCCTAACAACGATGATACGGAGTGAACAACATAGTTGTATTCACCAGCTGAGGCATTCATGAAAGTATTTGCTGTATTAGTTATGGTTTTGATTAAAACTTTTTCTCCATCAATTACTTGATAAATATTATAAGAATTGGCGTATTGAACAGCTGACCATTTTAACGTTATATCATTTCCATTTGTAATAGTATAAGTTAAATTTGTCGGTGTTCCCATTTTTTCACCATTTAAAGTCACCTTAAGTTGGGTGCCAGTGGTTGACTCGCCAAATCTACTAGATACTGCATGGACAGTATAAACATATTCACCAGGTGCCATATTCAAATAAGTTACAGTTTTGCCTGACAATGTGCTTTTCAAAACTTTATTTCCGTCAACAATCTGATAAACTTTATAACTAGTTGCATAAAGAGCAGCATCCCAACTTAATGTAAACTCAGTAGCACTATTAATTGTTTGAATTACATTTGCTGGTGGTTCCATAGTTGGATGAACAAGTGTGAAAGAAAGTTGACTACCATCTTGAGATTCGCCAAACCTTGTCGAGTAGGCATAAACTTCATACTGATATTCACCCTCTGGTTTGTTAGTATACGTAACGCTTGTTCCAGTTACGGTACTTTTCAAAACCTTTACACCATTCTCAATTTGGTAAACTTTATAGCTGTTTGCGTTTGATACAGCTTCCCAGCTAAGAAGGATGTCATTTCCATTT
>JAKFDP010000048.1:0-5744 GCA_036676095.1 Anaerobacillus sp.
TGTATGCTGCATTGTTAAAAGAGAAAGATGAGAAGATTGAATTATTACAAAAGTTATTGGATAGGAAATAAAGTATGTTTGGTGAAAGCCTCCGGAGACGGGGGCTTTTTTGTTATTGAGGTTCCTAACCTTACTAGCGCAAGTGTTCCGCTCAGCGGATCACTTGATGCTTGCTGATTCAGCCCCGATTGTATGGGGGAGTTGGAAAAACAAAAGCTGAGCATTAATACAAAAATCTGGCAAGGGAGTTACAGCAACTGGTGTGCCCCTGAAGTTTCCGATACAATCGGAACAGAAAAAAATGGCAACAAGTGATCCTGTGGAACACTTGCGCCAGAAGCAGTTTTTTTCATGAACAATGTATGTTTCATGATCAACCAATGATCATTTCACCAGAAGAAATGACAACAGTATTGTATACAAAAGTAAATTTCCTCTGGAGAAATGACGACAGTATTATATGCAAAAGCAAGTTTCCTCTTGAGAAATGATGACAGTATTATATGCAAAAGCAAATTTCCTCTGGGGAAATGAGGACAGTATGGTATGCAGAAGCAAATTTTCTCGGGGGAAATGATGAAGGTATTGTATGCAAGAGGCAATTTCTTCCTGGGAAATGGCCTGTATATGGTAATAAAAAGCCTGGAGAAAAGAAGATAATGGAAAGCATGGCCCTGCCGGTTAACGTTTGTGCATTACTGTTAATAGCGTTTCATTTTATTACCTTATTTTAGCAACACAGCACGTGTAACCGAAAACACCGGAACAGCCAGAGCAAACAACTGCAGACGCTATGCTACCGCCAGGACAAATCTTGATTGCTGCACAGGAGAAGAGACAGAACGATGCACCGGGATACTCCAACGAATTTTTTGAAGTCGTTTTTATATAACAGTTGTGTATAAACGTTTGTACCCGGATAAGGGAACAACGGATTGTACTAACAACAATACAAAAAGTATAACACCAAAATATTGATTATCAATTGCATTAGTGTTTAAGCTGTTGCTTATAATAGCATAAATAATAGTGTAAGCTGCTATTCTATTGGACACTCCCAAATCAATCAAAATATGACAGAACTTAAAGACTGGATAACTGAACTCAAAACAGAGAAACCAGAACTAAAAGACTTCATTACAAAACTTGAAGGATTTATTTCCGACAATGGTTTTAATACAGTACAATTTGAAAAAGCAATTGATAAAGGACTTCAACTTAAAGAGGAAGAAGTGAAAAAAAACATTTATTAAAAATGCTGAAAATAAAGAAGATAACAATTGAAAATTTCAGAGGGCTTCGGCTTCCTGTTTCTGTTGACTTTGTAAAAGGTGGGAAAACAACTTCTGCTTTAATTTATGGCAGAAACGGAACTGGAAAGAGTTCAATAGTTGATGCTTGGGAATGGTTACATAAATTCAATATTGAAACGTTAAGAAGAGAGGGAATTTTATTAACTGACTTTCCGCATAAGGCATCAAACGGAAACAACAGCTATATTTCAGTTGAGTTTCAGCATCCGACAATAAATAGTGCTACAGCAAAATTTAATCCCAAAAAACTTACAACGCCTACCACAACGGGAGAATACAATGAATTTAAAGCATTAAGCACTTATCCGAACTATTTACGTTATACAGACCTTAACGAGTTTATCTGCAATAAACGAAAAGCGGAACGATATGAATACATCGCAAAATATTTTGGACTTGAAAAGTTTTCGCTGCTTCAGGACACTTTTACAAGCAGCTCTGAATAAACAAACAAGTAATCTGCAAATTCTTCAAAACACCTTTGATAACAGCAGAGATGCAATAAATACAATAACAGGGCAATCAACAGTTGACGAAGCAACTGTAGTTGGCTATATCAATACAATTGCAGTAAACCATAAATTAGCTTCAATAACTTCATTTAAAGATGCTGAAACAGTAAAAAAAGCATTACAAGAAATTGTCCAAAAAAACCCTGTAACAAAAGAACTCACAGAATGGAAAGCATTTCAAGCAAAACAAAATCAATTTTATCCACTATCAACTGCAAAGGCAAATTGTCTTGAACTTGAAAAACTTTTCTCCGACTTAAAACAGAATGAGGAAAGCATAAAACAACTTATCCTTTCTGCACTTTACGAACAGAGCATTGAAATTATTTCTAAACTTGATGATAAATCAAAGTGTCCTGTTTGTGATGAAACATTTGAAGGCGACTTACTTCTGCATGTAACAGCAAAACATAATTCACTTTCGGCTCTAACCAAAAAGAAAACTGAATTTGAAAGCAAGAAGTCATTACTTGAAAAACAGTTTGATAATATTTCCAAAAAGATTGCTGTCATTGAAGCAGAAACCAGTTCAGTGATTTTGACAACATTTCAAACTTTTTTTGACGACCTTAAAACAATCAACTCTACTCTACCGACACTACTAATAACAGTCAAGAAACAACTCAAAGATTTGACTGTTCTTTCAATTAGCAGTGACACGGCGATTACAAAAATAGACGCAATTATTTCAGGCGAAGAGGCAAGCAAAAAACTCGTAGCAGATAAAATCACAGCATTGTCAAAAGATGAAGCAACAAAAACCTTAGCACAGGACTACACTAATATTTCAAACATCATTGACCATTACAAAAACTATTCAATCAATAAAGAAAAAGTTTTTTATCTAAAAGGAATAAATGACAATCTGCAAATATTTTTTAATAGCCTTACTACTTACATTCAGGCAGAAATTCAAAATACATTTACTGCAATTTCATCCGATTTAGTTGACTATTTCAATGTGTTAGAAAATTCAAATCCTGACATTAAAAATCCGGCTTTAAAACTTATTACAGGCAAAGACAAAGCAGTTGAATTGGAAATTGAATTTGCTTCTGAAAAAGTTACACCTGCTTTTAAGTTTTTAAGTGAAAGTCAAGTAAACAGTTTTGGACTTGCAATATTTCTTGCAGCAGTAAAACGCTTCAATCATGATTTTAAATTTTTCATTTTAGATGATGTAGTAAACAGCTTTGATAGTTTCAAACGACCAAGAGTAGCACAGCTAATTGCTTCTAAATTCAGCGACTTTCAGGTTTTAATGATTACTCATGACCAGATTTTCTTTGATACAGTCGCAAGGAATTTTCCTGAATGGCAACGCTACAAGTTTACATCTTGGGATTATGTAACTGGACCAAAATTCAAACCCTCAAAAAACTATTTAGAAGACATACAAGCATATCTTGATGATGACAACGCAATAACAGCAGGACAAACTTTAGGGAGATATTTAGAGTGGATTTTCGGAATACTGAATGAGAATATGAAAACTCCAATTGCTTACAAAGTTGAAAATGTTTACACTCTTTCTGAGTTCTACGACCCACTTGTAAAGCGGTTTAAGGATAAATTGAAACTTGCAAATAATCAACACAAACTTTCAGCATTATTTGACGAGTTTGAAACAGGAACAATTTTCAGAAACTATTGCGTTCATTGGAAGAATGAAGCAACTACATTTTCAACTGATGAGGTTGCGACAATTTTCAACAAGTGGTTAGAGATTGAGCAAATGATATTTTGCACTTCATGCAAATCATTTGTTCATTATGACAAGCCCGACAGTAATGAATATGTTCGTTGCAATTGTGGAGCTACTAATCTTAAAGACACTTCACATTACACACCAGTTTCAAAATGACTTCAGAAAGAAGAACAGCCGCTAACATTGGTATTGCCAATAGTGGGGCTTGACATTGGAGCAATCAGCAGCCGTAATTCTGCTGTGCTGTGGTTCGAGGCTTGACGAATAAAGCCCAGCTTTAGTTCTTAATATTTAACTTTATCAAAAAGCCAGGCAGCAGTTCCGGGCGGACGAATATAAAGTTCCCCACAATCGGCAATACTTGCTCGTTAGTGGCAATTTGTTGGACACCCTAAGCAGCTAGATTGTTCATTAAATTTAGATGATGAAAAACTTACCATTCATAATGCTTCTTACTCTTTTAATGACAAAAGTAGTATATGCACAAAAAATAAACTTAATAGACGCCAATCTTGTTGCAAACAAGGTTTATATGACAACTGAGAAGTTTCAGGGTAAAGCTGTTGTTAAGGTAATTAAAGATTCAACTTTAAAAGAAGTAGATGAGCCAACTTTTGTACGAGTAAAAAACATAGAATTTAAAGATGGTGTAATTGAAGTAAATGTTTTAAGTCGCCTATTGCCAACAGCCTCACCAACAGACCGTGGTTTTATTGGAATAGCCTTTAGGGTTAACGACGATAATTCAAAATTTGAATGCATTTACATTCGACCGACAAATGGCAGAGCAAACGACCAATTGCGACGCAACCATTCGATTCAATACTTTTCATTTCCAGATTATAAATTTCCAAGATTAAGAAAAGAAAGTCCTGAAATGTATGAGTCGTATGCCGACATGGGATTAAATGAATGGACAAAATTAAGAATTGTTGTTAAGGGCAACCAAGCCAATCTTTTTCTGAACAACAACACGCAACCTTCTCTCATTGTCAATGACCTAAAACACGGCGCAAATATTTCGGGAGCCATTGGTCTTTTCGTGGACGTTGGCACGGAAGGGTATTTCAGTGATCTAAAAATTGTTGCACAAAAATAATTGAGCGGCATAAAAACTGCCACTAACATGGGTTTTGCGCAAGCTGGGGCTGACGAATAAACTTCAACTGTAGTAATTCTATTTGGCTTCAGTTTGGGGCGACAGTAATACTAATCAGCATTTATCTAAACATCAACGTTTGTATATTTAATGGGCTGACGTAACCAGGCGACGGTAATTCCAATCCCCGGCTGCGCAAAGCCCTCACGTTCCGTCGGCCCGGGGTCTGGTGTAACCGACCCCGGGAGTCAGAATATAAAAATTATGAAATTTTCTATAGTTATACTTCTTTTAATTAGCTTAAACTCTTGCGCTCAGCAAAGCGACAGTAGCCAGTATTGGAAAAGCAGTCATCGAAATTTAAAAATACAATATGGTAGTCCCTGGATATTAATGCCAGCTCTTGATATTAAAAGCCAAACTTTAGTTGGCGTAATTGATAACCAAGACGGGAAATCATATATTATTCAATACTTTGATGACGTGCCTCAAGAGAACTTAAGTACAAACCAGTATTTAGCGGGAGTAAAGAAAACAATGTTAGAGGCAAATCCGAAGAATAAGATTCTTGCTAAAGATTCGCTTTTATTTCATGGGCATACGGCGCATGCTCAGACCTTCTTAATGCACACGATAAAGTGGGGAATGCTAAAGCAAATTAGTTACGTTATACGAACTGGTACAGAACTTATAACCGTTCAAATATGTTTTCCAACAAATGAACCTGATGCTCAGAAAGAGAGGATTCCTGAGCAATTAGTATTATTTGATAAGATGGTAAAAATAAACGGGTTCTAATTTCCGTCGGGCCGGGGTTCACTGCGTGAGACCCCGGGCCGACAAAGAGATACAGTTGATTGAAAAAGTAAAAACTAAATAATTGATAAAGCAGGGTTGCCAACCTTCAAAAGGTTGGCAACCCTTTCCTTTACAGTTCATCTCACTTATTTCACAATTCAGTTAGGAGCGTGTTTTCATATTCTTTGTGATCATCTACTTTCATGGAAATTATTAATTGTGAAAAGAAACGGAACAGTGCAATTACAATTTTTATTTCCGGTTATCATTAGCCTTGCTTTTGTTGCATGCAAAAAACAAAACCTGCAACAGCC
>JAKFDP010000049.1:0-5437 GCA_036676095.1 Anaerobacillus sp.
AAGTACCCCTCCGGCCAACTGCATCTTGCCCGCAATAAATTGCTCAGATAGCTTTGCAACAAAAAATAAATGCAACCCAGAGAACTACTGCAGGCACAAAAATATGCCATGATAGAGCAATGGCAACAGAGCGACCTTTCGCAGAAAAAATATTGCGAACAAAATAACATCGCTTATCATCATTTCCATTACTGGTATAAACGATACCTTGATCAGAGAATGGCTGACAGTACCACAGGTTTTATCCCGGTCACTTTAAATGCCGCTTCATCCACTGGTTGTGTTGAACTGCAATTGCCTGATGGCAAAAGAATTTTGTTTCATCAGCCCATTGGTGTTGATTATTTAAAAGCGCTGATAGCATAAGTCATGCTTCACCTGTCTGCTTCGTGCACTTATTATTTTTACAGCAGCGCTGTTGATATGCGCAAAGGCTTCGACAGCCTGAGTGGATTGATTAGCCAGCATATGCAACTCAACGTACTTAGCGGAAGCATTTTTATTTTTATAAACAAAAAACGTAACCAGGTAAAACTGTTGCTATGGGAAGGCGATGGCTTATCGCTTTATTACAAACGCCTGGAACAGGGAACCTATGAACTGCCCTCTGCAACAAAAGAATGTTCATCTGTTACCCTCAGTGCACAACAGTTACAACTTATACTCCAGGGTATACAATTAAAGAGTGTAAAAATGAAAAAACGTTATCAACTGCGTGTAGGTAAATAAAAATGCCGCATCGCTTTGCTGTTGCTTCGCACTGCTTCACATTTGCATTGTTATATGCAAAATGCAGTTGACTATAAAGCCTTATGTGAGCAAAAAGATGCGCTCATCGAACAACTGCAATTCACCGTTGCATCAATGCAACATCAACTGGACAATTTAAAAAAGCTCATCTATGGCAGCCGCCACGAACGATTTATTCCATCAAACAATAATCCTTCACAACTGGCTTTAGCTATACAGGTCGAAGAAGCAGCGCAGTGCAACATTACTTCTGTAAAAAAGATAGAGTATACCAAGGTAAAAACAGAAGTTACAAAAACACAACATCCCGGCCGTCATAAGCTTCCTGAACATTTGCAGCGTAAAGAAATCATCATTGCACCCACGGAAAATACAGAAGGGCTGAAAAAGATTGGTGAAGAAGTAACCGAAGAGCTGGACTACGAGCCGGGTAAGCTTTTTGTCAACAAATATGTGCGTCCCAAATATGCAAAGCCTGGTAATGAAGGAGTAATCATAGCACCGATGATTGAAAGACCATTGCCCAAAGCTATTGCCGGTGCAGGATTACTGGCTCAGATGGTGATTGATAAATATGTGGATCATTTGCCATTGTATCGCCAGATGGAACGTTTTAAAAGAGAAGGTGTGAATATACCATACAGCACTCTTACTGATAATATAAGCAGCACCTGCACACTTATCAAGCCACTCGGCGATGCATTGGTGAAAATAATTTTACAAACTGATTACCTGCATGCCGATGAAACGCCCATCAAAGTATTAGATAAGGATAAAAAAGGAGAAACGCACCGTGGCTATTTATGGGTCTATCACAATAGCATTGAACGATTGGTGTTGTTTGACTATCAGCGGGGCCGTGGCAGAGAAGGCCCGCAGGAAATACTCAAAGAGTTTAAAGGTCATTTGCAAGCCGATGGATACAATGTATATGACTTGTTTAAAAAGGAAGAAGGTATAACCGTGATGCACTGCATGGCGCATGCAAGACGCTATTTTTTTGATGCTTTGCAAAATGATAAAGCCAGAGCAGAATATGCATTGCAACAGTTTGGATTGTTGTATGCCATTGAATGCAAGGCCAAAGATGAGTCATTACTGCCGGCAGAAGTTTTACAATTACGCATGGCCCAGGCTATTCCCATATTGGAAGCTTTGGGTAAGTGGATGAAAGACGAGTATGTAAAAGTGTTGCCTAAAAGTCCCATTGCAAAAGCATTAGGATATAGCATAGAAAGATGGAATGAACTGATGATATATACCACTGATGGAAAATTAAACATCGACAATAATCCGGTAGAAAACAGCATACGGCCTGTAGCCATTGGAAGAAAGAATTACTTATTTGCAGGCAGTCATGAGGCAGCGCAGCGCAGCGCTATGCTGTACTCGCTGCTTGGCACCTGCAAGCTGCATGGCATTAATCCCTTTATATGGCTGCGCGATGTGTTGCAACGAATTGCTATGCATCCGATCAACAAAATAGAAGACCTGCTGCCGCAAAACTGGCAGCAACATACATCCAGGCAAAATTAATTTGCTGCTGCATCGCTTTAGAATGTACTTAGACGTTCGGATACTGATAGATACCTGTTCTTAACATGATTCTTACCGCAAGTCCTACTAATCTTTTTGGGTTATCATTATACATTGAAATCAAAGTATCAGAATCATAATTTAATAACTGTTCAAATGTGTGCTGAATAATATCATTCTGTAAGTCTGCATGAATAGGGAAATGATGTCTTTGTAGGATTCCATCTATTTTAGATTGTAATTCACCTGATAGAAACAATTCAGAAATGATTTTATTTTTAAATAGGTGTTTTTCATTTTGGGTTTTCATAAGTGTGAGATTGATATAAATAAATATCAATTAGTCACCTACAAAAGTGTATATACATAAAAACCCCGGCTTAGAGAAGCCAGGGAATTATTAAACAAAAATTAAACTGGTAAGAAACTACTTAGATTTTTCCTCAGTAGTCTCCTCATCTGTAAAAATCACTAATCTCTCCTCATCTTTAGTACCCTTATGAATAATCACTGAATTATTTTCTAAATAATAATCCTGATTTTCATTTCTGATAAAATCAGCTAATTTCTGCAGATTTTCATTGTTGATTTTTTTTCTTTTCATAACTGTTTATTTTAAATTTTAAGCAATACGTGCCTTTAAATCATCATATACCTTTCTATCCTGATGGTAGAATAAACTTCTGATGAAACTGAGATCATATCTAGTGATCTTCTTTATTTCTTCTATCTCTTTCTCAAATCTTCTTTCTTTCGTGAAATAGTGCATTAAAATGTCGGTATCATCTTTCTTTTCTTCCAGTTGGATGAGGTGTAAATTCGATAGTACGAGAAATGCTGCGAATGGTTCTTTGATGCACTCTTCAATTAGTTGTTCTATATTTTTCATTTGGTATTGATTTTATACAAATAAATATCAGTACTGATATAGCAGAATGAAGCAATTTGAACCTTTCTTGAAAGAATTTCAAACTAAAATGTGGATGCAATTGTGCTGAAAATATTCAGTGAGAAAAGAATTCTCGAAAGGAATTGAATGAGTTGGGAACTGCTAGATTTCACGAGCTAATTTAATAGCGGTTATGCTAGGAGCTAGGACACTTGTGATGGATTTGAGAGGGCAAAGGTAATAAGCAAACATTTCTATTTCCAAACAATTCAAATACTTTTTTTAGAAATTTTTTCTAGTAATATTTTTAGCATTTATTCTCCATTGCTAATATGTTTGAAATTCATACTGAATTTCTCAAAACTAAGCAGATAGTACTTTTTCAATCTGATAGTTTAATTCTAAATAAGTAATTACTTAGTAAGTATTTCCCAGCAAAATAAAATTTAAAAGAATTGATATTTGTTTAGGTTTGGATGATCGAAGATCATCAACATATTAACGATTGGCCAGATACTTACTAAATAATTGCTAGATATTTTTTTCATTTAAACTCAACTCTTTTGAGTTGTTTCTATGAAATTTCTAAAGAAGTAAAAAAGAAGTAAGCATAAAAATCCCTCTTAGCGTATATAAAAAAAAATACACTATTATAAATTAACAAAAAATCGTACTTCCCCGCCAGTGCATTTTCATTACCAAGTCCCCCTAGCGAGACAAACGGTAGTTCCGATTTTAAGTCCGTTTCTCAACTATCGGGGACATTTGGCCGCTATGTTTCAACATTATTTCAGTTGTGCAGTTATAACCCGACTTCTGGCTTCCCCCTTCATCATTACATAGGCTAGGAAGCGTACACATTTCTGTGGTTGATAAAAGTAAATGTGTTTCTCACGAACTTTTCCACATATAAGTATCATGTACGATATAGCGGAATTAGGCAATTTGATATTTTAGGAAAAATAATTTCTAATAAATCAATTCTCATACTAGAGTGTGTGGGAAAAATAGACCCAGTGTGTAGGAAAAAAGAAAACTGGTTAGTATTTTGAAGGCAAATACACCTTAAATGACATTGAATGAATTCCATCAGCTAAGTGAACATAGCCAAATAGATGCGATTGCAGATAAAGCAGTTTTCATAACTGATAGAGTATATCAGGGATATTTTGTAAAACTCTATCAATTGGATTCATTTTACATTGAAACCTTTTTCAGTATGGGTTTAAACATAATGGCTAGAGTAATTGCTTTTGATAACGAAAGCGAAAGATTAAAACCCTACTTAGATAAAATACCTCTTTCAAATCTTAATCTCTAATATGACACTTTATCAGTTTAACGATCTCGATGAATTAGAACAACAGGAGGCAATATGGAAATGGGGAGTTCTTGTAGCTGAAAGAACAGACGAAACCTACAAATACAAACTCTATCAGATGGATGCTTTCTACATTGAAAGGCGTTATCATCTTGAATATGGTGTTATACATGGTCAAAAGACTTTTAGTAGCACTGATGAACCTTTGACGCCTTATCTTGACTTAATTAAACCCAAAATCTAAATTTACTGAAAGATGAATTTTCCTAATGGTACTCAGATTTCTCCCTGCATAGTTTCTAAAGTAAGGCACGCACTTATTATAAAAACCGATCTTCCTCATAATGGCAAAAGATGCAGTAAAACGTATTGGGATAATGTATGTGAGGTTGTTGCTAGTATAGAAGGTAATAGAACAAGAACACAAATCAACACAGCCAAAAATCGTTTTGAGTACTATATGAATTTGTGATAGCTAAACCAGTCCTTTTGGATAGTTAGCTTTTAGGTAGTTATCAATTTCGCTTTGTATTGCCATTATTGCCTCAGCCTGAGTTTCTATTGAATAATTCGATGTAAAACTAATTCTCCTCACTTTCCACTGATTACGCTTTCTTACTATAAGCTTATCCATCTCGAATGACTTTTCACCTGCTGAAATCCTAAACTTTATTATCTGATCTGTATGAGACATAATTTCAACAGTCATTCTATATGAAGTGGGATTACGGAATAATCTTACTACTATTTGAAAAGAATCAATCATTATAGTATCGGAGGTAAATCTGCATAATCAAATTCTTTCTCAGGTTCATCAGAAGTAAGAAAGTTTTTTGCTACAGGGTAAGCAAACATATTTTCAGAATCGTATTGAGTTTTACCAATTTCCAAAATTCTTTTTTCTGACAAGTCAGGCTGTAACCATTCCTCAGCTAATTCCT
>JAKFDP010000050.1:0-22212 GCA_036676095.1 Anaerobacillus sp.
GCTAAGATTTAAAAGCAAGCTTTTAAATCTCCGCTCGACTTGCATGTATTAGGCACGCCGCCAGCGTTCGTCCTGAGCCAGGATCAAACTCTCCATAAAATTGAAAAGCTGATTAGCTCATAATTAAAATTCATTGACGAGATATTTTCTATCTCTTTAATTCGCTTGGCTGTGTGTTCAGTTTTCAAAGAACGAAACTACTTTCATTTCTCAATCCCCATCTCAACGACAGGAATTTCATTATATCACGATAACTTTCAATCTGTCAACAACTTTTTAAAAGAATTATTATGTTGTTTTATCGCTCAAATCAGCGACTTTATTAATATATCACTTTCAACAATTTTCGTCAATGTTTTTTAAAAAAAGTTTTTTACCTTTAACCATTCGACAAAGAAAATCATTAAATTCAAAACTGCATTTCTAACTATATCAAGCCTAATAAAATTAAGCAAGTATTTTTTTAGGAATAAATCATTATACATTGTCATTTGCTAACTTTCTTAATCCAATTAAAGAAAACTCGGGTTTTGCCAAGCCCTCGGGCGCCGGCTGAGCCTTAGTTGTACTTATACTTTAGGAGCTAAAATTTTTCGCTACGTCGAGTTAACATCTATGCTAAAAATTTATTCTTTCCTAATCCAATTAAAAAAAGGTGGAATAAACTTTCCACCTTCTTCTCTTATATTTCAACGATTACTCCCACTCAATCGTCGCTGGCGGTTTAGAAGTAATATCATAAACCACTCGGTTAACATGTTTCACTTCGTTAACAATTCTAACTGAAATTTTTTCTAAAACATCATAAGGAATTCTTGCCCAGTCAGACGTCATACCATCAATTGAAGTAACAGCACGAATTCCAACTGTGTAATCATAAGTTCTTGCATCTCCCATTACACCTACACTTCGCATGTTCGGAAGAGCTGTAAAGTATTGCCAAATCTCACGATCAAGACCCGCTTTTTTAATTTCATCACGAAGGATTGCATCAGATTCCCGAACAATCTCTAATTTTTCTTCTGTAATTTCACCTAAAACGCGAATCCCTAAACCTGGGCCAGGGAAAGGTTGACGCCAAACAATTTCATCAGCAATCCCTAACTCTGTTCCTACTTTACGTACTTCATCTTTAAATAATGTATTAAGTGGCTCAATTAATTTGAATTTCATATCTTCCGGTAAACCACCGACATTGTGATGCGATTTAATTGTTTGAGCAGTTGCAGTACCACTTTCAACAATATCTGTATACAATGTACCTTGAGCTAAATAGTCGATACCTTCTAATTTAGCAGCTTCTTCTTCAAAAACGTAAATAAATTCATTACCGATAATTTTTCGTTTTTGTTCAGGATCAGAAACACCCTTTAACTTACCTAAGAAACGTTCTTGGGCATCTATTTTTATAACATTCATATTGAAGCCTTTCGAGAATGTTTCCATTACACTATCTGCTTCACCTTTACGTAATAAGCCATGATCAATAAACATACAAGTTAATTGATCGCCAATTGCCTTATGAATGAGAACAGCAACTACCGAAGAATCTACACCGCCACTAAGTGCACAAAGAACTTTCCGATCGCCAACAAGTTCTTTAACTTTGGCCATTTCAAGCTCAATGAAGTTTTCCATCGACCAATTGCCTTCACATTCACAAATTTTATAAATAAAATTTTCTAGTAATTGAATTCCATATTCCGAATGACGAACTTCTGGGTGGAATTGAACACCGTAAAACTTACGAGAAACGTCACTCATCGCCGCAACAGGACACGAAACACTTGTCGCGTCAACAACGAAACCTGCTGGTGGAGTTACTACTAAGTCACCGTGGCTCATCCAGACAGATTGTTCAGTTGGCAATTCATCGTATAATTTTGTTGGATTTTCCACATTGATTAGTGCTTTTCCATACTCACGATGGTTAGCAGCTTCAACTTTTCCACCAAAATGATGAGAAATTAATTGCATTCCGTAACAAATCCCTAAAATCGGAATACCAAGTTCAAATATTTCTTCATCACACTTCGGTGCACCTTCAGCATAAGCACTATTTGGTCCCCCAGAAAAAATAATCCCTTTCGGATTCATTTCTTTGATTTTAGCTGCTGTTAGTGTATGTGGATGTAATTCACTAAAAACACCTAAATCACGAATTCTACGCGCGATTAATTGATTATACTGACCACCAAAATCCAAAACTACAATCTTTTCGCTTATATTTTGCATTCTTTTAACTCCATCCTCTACATTTTTTCGACTTATTACTAAAAAACGATTTCTTCCAAATAATTATGATGAATGTAATATTACAACGTTCGACATTTTGTACGAAACTTATTGTAACAGCCGATTATTAAAAGCGCAAGATCCCTTTTTAACCGAAAAAATAAATGTTTTAGCTACAAATAGTTCGTTTTTTTAATCCCTTTACTAATCATTCCCATTATCACTTGATTTCTTTCTAACTATCGACTTCATTTGTATTTTATTATATGGAACTTATTTCAACTTTTAACAAAGTTTCGTTATCTATTTATGTAAGGGCAGAAAAATTTAACTATATAACTAGCAAAGCCTTATTGACTAAGTTAAGGACTTTTTTTACATCGACTATTAACTTTGCATCATAGCTTTAAAAATAAAAATCCCCACTCAATTAAGAGTAGGGCGGGCATTTTCCTTATACCTTTGGATTTCCTGCTGCTCTCCACAGCATTGTCCAAAGTTCTTCTCTTGTAACCTGATCTTTCGGTCTTGCTCCATCACTAATTCCTTGTTTTATCACCCATTGTTGCGCCTCTTTTGCCCAATTACTAACTGTTTGATCTTTATTCACGTTTCCACTTTCCTTTCTTTTTAAGTCAAAGATTTGGACAAGACCATTAACATGGCCGTGTGCAACTTTTTTTAGAAACTCCGGATCTTTTAGTTTTTTCGCAGAATCAGGATGATCAATAAATAAATTCTCTGTTAATATTGCTGGCATTTTTGATGCTGTTATTACAACATAGTTAGCCCGTTTCTTGCCACGGTCTGTACCGCCAATTGCATTTAAAATTTCTGCATGAATGACATTCTGATTCTTCACAGATTGAGTTGAGGCATTTTGAGATATATATGTTTCGAAACCATCACCGCCACCAGCATTTATGTGTACTGAACAATAATAGTTTGCCCCCCACTCATTTGCCATTCTTGCTCGATCAGCTAGCTCAATAAACCGATCGTCTTCTCGACTTAAACGAATCTGGACCCCTTCATATTCATTAAGGAGCGTTTTCATATGTTTAGAAATCATTAATACCAATTCCTTTTCCATTAAACCATTAGCAGCAGCTCCCGGATCTTTTCCACCGTGACCTGGATCGATAAATATTTTTATCATTTGCTCCTCCTTTTTTTCTAAATCAAATTTATTTAGATTAAATTGTTCAATAATGTTAATAAGTTTTTCTGGATATTTTGGATCTGTAGCATAACCAGCCTTCCAAATTTCCAGGCATGCTTTCTTATAATCCATCTCTCCAATTACCTTTTTGTAGCGTTCTTTAAGTAAAAAAACTGAACGATCTTCTAGACACTCATCCCAGTTATTATATTTTCGAAAGCTACTCACTTCATTAACTGCCGTACCATTTCGAAATTCTTTGGACTGAACTTCATAACTACCAGCTGGACCTTTTCCTTTAATCCCGAAAAGATTGTATGCTTTTACAGCAAGTTCACTTTTCCCCCAGCTACTTTCAAGAATAGCTTGGGCAATTGTTAGAGAAGCAAGAATACGGTATTTATGCATAACCTTTTCTGCAGCAGGAACGATTTTATCAATAAAAGCCTGTTGCATTATCGATCACGCTTTTTAAGCTTTAATAAAAATTTGTCACTCTCAATAGCCGCTTTCGTAAAGCTATTATTCTTCCACCATGCCCAGAGACCAGTTGCAGTAGTAATTAGTGTAGAAATTAATAAATCTAGTTGAACCACAATATCATTGATTTCTATTTTACTAAGCGGAATTGGGGAATTACCGAATACCACTAACATTTGATTGATTAAAGCTAACGCAAAGAAAACTGTACGAATAATAGTACCTTTAGTCACAAAGTTTCACTCTCCTTTTATGTGTAATTTTTTTACAATATTTTATTCCTACCTATTTATTTTGCTTAATACTTGTACCTAATTTAATAAGTTTATTTTTTAATAATTTTTGTGAAATAAAGAAAACTCGGGCAAAGCCAAGCCCTCAGGCGCTGGCTGAGCCTTAGTTGCACTTATACTTTGGACCTAAATTTTTCGCTACGTCGAGTTAACATCTATGCTAATAATTTATGCTTTCTTAACGTATAAAAAGAGCTCCCGAAGGAACTCTTAATAAGTGAAATAGATACATATATCCCTAAACAAAAACTGAATTTGTCGCTGTTTTTATTTATTATTATTTTCTGAACTAAAACCGATACGCTTTTTAGGTTCTTTAGGGTTTAATCTCCTTACAGCCATTAATAGAAAGCTAATTTGTGAAACATGCTGAATTAACTGTAAAGCTTGTCCATCTTCAGTTCTACCGTAAAATATGATTAAACTAGGATTATAGTAACCTAAATCCTCAACATGAAATTGAATATTTTGACCAAATGAAACTAAACGCATTCCCACTTGATGATGTTCATCTAACTTCTCATCAAAATCATTAATCATTTTAACTAATCTTTCATAAAACTCACTCGCCAAATTTTGGTTAGTTGGAGCTTGAATATCAGTAACATTAAATTTAGGTGTCGCAACATTTAACTTCGTTAAATCCATATTTGGTGCCTCCTTTACCAACACAATTCGACAAAAGAGACGGATTTCCTATTGGAACCTGCTTAAAAATTCAAAAAATCAAGAATCCCAAGAGTCTAAAAGTCTTGATGGATAGATTTTAACAACATAAATAACCACCCCCTAATTTTTATAGGAAGTGGTTATTGCAACTATATAAATTATTAACATGAATACTTCTCAAAATGGCAGTTGTAAATTTTACCTACTCAAGATATTCTCTTAAACCACTTTCATTTTTGACGAGTAATTGCTTATTACCGATTAACGAGATTAATCCTAAATCCTCAAACTTTGCAAATTTACGGCTAATCGTTTCCCTTGTAACACCAACATAACTGGAGATTTCTTCACGGGTAATTGGTAAAGGAATAAAAAGTCCTTCATGCTTTTTTATCCCGAATTTTTCTGCAAACTCTAAAATCATCTGGACAATTCTAATTTCAGGATCTTTCGTAGCCAAGTTTTGCGCTAAATTTTCTGTATGTGCCAATCGTTTTGTGACTGCTTTTAACAGCTTCAAAGCTATCTGTGGATTCGCTTCCATAATCCTATCGATATCTTCCTTCATTAACATGCAAATCATCGTATCTTCTATGGCGTAAGCACTGAAATTGTTTGCTTCATCACTATTAAATAGATGAAGCTCACCAAAAAAGTCACCACTAGTCATGATATAAAGAATTTGCTCTTTGCCATTGAGTGTAAATTTCGATACTTTAACTTGCCCTTTATTAATAATGAACAACGTATCTGATTTATCGCCTTCATGGATGAGCATTTCACCTTTTTTAAAATTTTGATGCTTTGTCATTTTGGTTATTTTTAAAATTTCGTCATCAGATAATGAGCCAAAAATCGGTACTTTTTTGGGACAAGGTTGATTTATATTATGATTACATAATTGTTCCTTCATATACATCACCTATAATTATTATTTATCCAGTAAACAAATTATATCACAAAGATTTTTACGTCATTGTGATATATGTCCTATTGCGACAATATCTTATTTCAACGCCTAATGTAGTCTTTAGAACTCATAAGTACATGACTTTATCTTGAGATTTGTTACAGCTAAAAAATCATTCACTACTAACAAAAGCACCAAAAAACTACTAGAGTTCTTCGGCACTTTCATCGTAATCTTATTCTTTTACTTCTGCAAACTTATCTTGTTCTTCACCACAAACGGGGCAAACCCAATCTTCTGGTAAGTCTTCAAATGGTGTTCCAGGTTCAACATCTTCATCTGGGTCGCCATTTTTCGGGTCATAAATATAACCGCACGGCAAACAAATATATTTTTTCATTTCATAATTCCTCCTCTTGTTTTAGGCAAAACTAAGTTGCCGTTGTTTAACTTCTTCCATCAATTCACTCACGCTAATATGCGCTAAATCAATTCCATCAAGTGAAATCTGATTTTCTATCGCTGACTTGTATGGCATTGATGCAACCACTCCTTCAAGAGAAATCACACCAACTATTTTTTTATTTTTCAAAAACACTCTCGTATATTTTTCATTACCGTCTTCCTCAATGATCGTTTGATCACATTGCTTTTCATCTACTTGACCAATTGAGAATAAAGGAAGATTAAAAGCATCAAAAATCGTTACCGGCAACACTCTTTTATAAGTTGTTGTTGCAGCTGCCATGTTTGCACCGGCCACTTTTCCTTGTTCCATTGCTGTATTCCAAAGACCTTCGACTACACCATTTAGTTCTGCGACGTCCCCCGCTGCATAAATACTTTCAATATTTGTTTCCATCTGATCATTAACGATGATACCTCTATTGGTATTTATTCGCGTAGATTTTGTCAATTCAATATTCGGTAGTACACCAATAGAATATAAGACACTATCACAACCGATATAATCATTTCCATTGATAACTACTTCGGCAACTTCATTATCACCTAAAATTCGCTCAATGGTTGCATTCAAATAAATGTCTACCCCAGCTGCTATCATTTTATTTTTTAATAACAAAGAAGTTCTTTCATCTAATTGCCGAGCCATTAATCTTGGAGCTGCTTCAACAATGGTCACTTTTTTCCCTGCTTTCAAAATGGACCATGCTGTTTCAAGCCCTTGAACCCCTCCACCAATTGTTAAAACATGATTCTTATTCTCAATATAAGCTTTAAAATCTTCCGCCTCATGCATTTCGCGGATCGTATAAACACCTTTTTTCGCGGCTCCTTCAATAGGTAATTTCCGATTAATAGAACCAGTACATAGTAATAATTTGTCGTAACTGATCTGTTTTCCATTTGCAGTAACTACAAAGCGAGCATCTGTGTTGATCGCAGTAATCTTCGTGTCAGGATACGTAAAAATATTATTTGTCTTATACCATTTTTCTTTTTTAATAAGAACTTTTTCACTTCTTAAATCTGAAAACAAGTCTTTTGATAGTTTTATTCTATTGTAAGGCAACGATTTTTCTTTACCAAAAATTATAATTGTGCCCTCTTTATCTTGATCGCGAATCGCTTTTGCAGCATTGACAGCAGCGACACCACTGCCAATTATCACGTAGTTTTTAGCCATTTTTTTCACCTATTCCTTGTTATTAATGTTAGATAGAACTTAGTAGTAAATCAGAAATAAATGTTGCTGAGTTTTCAACTTTTTTGGCATTGTCATCCTTTGGTGAGAATCTTACTCTTACAGGAAATTCCACATGTGTCATACCAGTTGTTTTAATCACATTTGATGTGCTTTGGACGTTCATATTTGTCTCAAATAAATAGTCTTGAATTACTTCAATTGCTTCCCCACTCCATCCATACGAACCGAATGCAGCAGCAATTTTTCCTTCTAGATTCATAGTTTTTAACTCTTTTAAAATATCTTCCAAATTACCAACCATGTCTGCATATCTTGTCGAACTACCGATTAATACAGCGTCTGCTTCCTGAATACTTGCTAGAATTTCTGCTTTTTCAGACTTATCTGCATTAAAAACAGTTGCTTCAATATTATTCTCTTCAAAAGTTTCCTTTAAAAGCTTAGCGACCTTCTTTGTATTCGTTTTAATTGTTGTATAAACGATCGTAACTTTTTTATCTTTCACCGTATCTGCGCTCATCGTCGCGTATAAATCAATATATTTCTGAACATCTTTTCGTAAAATATAGCCATGAGATGGCGCAATCATCTTTACATCTAACTCTTCTAGTGCAGCGATTAAGGTGCGGACATATCTGCGATGTGGATGAATAATCGCATTGTAATAACCGATAAAGTCTTCCGTAATATCAGCTTCAGCCTCATCATTGAAATATTTGTCGTTGGCGACATGAGTACTAAAAATATCACACGGGAACAAAATTTTATCTTCAATACTATAAGTAATCATCGTCTCTTCCGTATGAAGATATGGAGTCTCTTTAAATTTTAACGTTTTCCCGCCAATATCTAATGTATCTCCATCTTTTACAACTAAAAATGTTCGCTGATGCAATTTGTACATTTCTTTTAATTCATGAACAGCAGGTTCTGTACAAACAATCGTGGCATTAGGTGCTCGTGATGCTAATGCAGCTAATCCACCAGAATGATCAGGCTCTGTATGATTAATAACGATATATTGAATCTCGTTTGGATCAATGATTTCACTTAAATTCTCGACAAACTCACGACCGAATTCGATGTCAACTGTATCAATGACTGTTGGCTTTTCTGTTTTTAATAAATAAGCATTGTAGGTTGTTCCTTTTGCTAAGACTAATCTGTGAAATGGTACCTCGCGATCATCAATCTTCCCAACCCAATAAACATCCTTTGCTAACATAACTCTATCAATTGTTTTCATATATATAATTCCTCCTGAATATTATTTTTGAAAGTGTTTCTCAACTACTTGTATAGTACAGGATAAAAAAATTTTGAATCAGGATTTGAATCACATTTTGAAATAAAATTTTAAAAATAAGTCTTCTAGCAAAAAAATAAACCATAAAAAAAAAAAAAAGAGAGCTTACATTACTCTCTAGTTAACCATCACAACTGTTATTTGAATACAAGCATCCTATTGTTGAGAACCAAAAATAGCCAAATCTTGATAGTCCAAAGTAAACATATTACCGTTCCATTTTAATCTATTTTGAATATAGCCTAAAGAATCGGCATGGTATCTTCCAGCAATCTGTTGATATGCAAATAGTTCATATAATTTATTTGAATCAAAATCTGTTGGATATAAGCCGCTTATGGGGTCTACCCACCCACTGATAGGCGTCTTTAGTTTCCCATTTGCATTGTATATTTCATTTAAATAATCAGGCCCTCTCAGTGATATATCGATAAGATATTTTGTTTTATTTATTTTGCTTACTACTTCAACCTTGTAATTTTCTTTAAAAGTAACCTCATAGTGATACAACTGGTTATACACATTAGAATCGAACAACAAACGTGGTGTGTTATTAACAAAGGAATAGATATAGTTATATGTTGTTCCACCACTGCCGCCTGTAGGTATGGTAATTAAAATATCATTTATTCCATCACCCGTAAAATCCCCCAAAAACAGCGTGGGATCATATCCTGTATTTTCTTTCAGGGGAATACTAACAAAAACTCCTGTCACTCCATCCTGGATTACGAGTGTCATATTTTGAACCATTGAAACATCGGATTCTTTAAAACCTGTCACGTACACATTATCCGGGATACTGTCACCATTTACATCGCCAATTGCAAAAGCGACAACACCTGAATTTCTCATGTTTGTATTAACATAATTTTTATACATAATAAGACTCCCTGCATAAATTTAATTTATGCAATAATTTATTCATAAAACTGTACATATGTTCATTCTCATTTATGGATTGTTATGGTTAAAGGGCCATGCCTAAATACTTTTAAAAATCCCTAACTTATCGCTGCATAATTGCTTCTGGAACAATTTGATCTTTTGTTCATAGCTTCAAAAATCATACAGGCACCTAAACTCTCTATGGTTATATAATAGATTGGAAGGAGTGTCAGCTATGCTTTGGCAACAGAAAATTCAATACTTAATTGGTCAGCCTATTGGAGTTTCGTTCGTAAATGGTCAAGGAACCTCAGGAATTTTATGCGGTGCTTCTGATGGAAAACTGCTTATTATTGAATACCTATATCAAGCACAATTTGCCTTAAAACAATACGACATTTATACAATTCAAGATATACATGGATTTCCGTCTTGTCCGAACCAACAACCACTATATTAATCAGAACATCCCTCTTTATTGAAAAAGAGGGATGTATTTTATCACTTATACTGCCTGTTGGGTAATTTTCCTTATTTGCAAATGCATAAGAATCAAAAATTGGAAAACCATACATTGAAGGTTAGAATAAAAATAGTTAAACAATGCAGGGGGATAAAAATGTTTTTCTTTAAAAACTACGAACAAAGTATTCTACAGCTACCAATAAAAGAAATATTTGTAAAAGAAGACTTAATGACTGATCATTTCCTGTACGCAAAAGACAACAAGCTAGAGATATTCTGGGCTCCTTTTGAATACATAAATAAAAACGCAAAAGTGATTATATTAGGGATTACTCCAGGATGGATGCAAATGCAATTAGCATATAACTACGTTCGAAAAAACATTGATGTAGAAGAAAGAGAGATACTGTTACGTAATGCTAATAGGAAGGCAAGTTTTGGCGGAAAAGGGATTAGAAAAAATCTAATTGAAATGCTTGATGGAATAGAACTGAATAAGCACCTGAACATTAAAAGTTGTGCAGAGCTTTATGACGACGATATGAACCATCTTCTTCACTCCACTTCTACGCTTAGATATCCAGTGTTTATCAATAAGAAGAATTATACTGGCTCCAATCCTTCTATGCTGAAGTATCCTTTACTTTTACGAATGATTTATGAACTTTTAGTACCCGAGTTAAGCGAAGTGAAAGACGCTGTAATCATTCCAGCAGGGAAAGCTGTTTCTGAAGTGCTACAACACTTAGAGAGAGAAGGCAAGATTCACAATAAAACGATTCTATTTGATTTTCCTCACCCATCTGGAGCGAACGGCCATCGTAAAAAGCAATACGAGGAAAAGAAAGAGTGTTTTAAAGAGAAGTTAAAGGAACATTTTGATTATAAAAACAGGGGCAATCCCTCTAATTGAATAAGGAATAGCCCTTTTATTTCTGTATTAATGAAATTTTACTCTAGTTTAAGAGAAATCTCATTATCTACTTTGGTACCGGTGTCATAATATTAAAGTTATGATTTAATGGTTCTTGTAAAAACAAAAACAGATTCCATTTATCGGTATCCCCTTCTATTAATATCGTTGAACTATCTGGCTTTTTATTAGTTGTAGCTAACTCATATAATACCTCTTTTGGCATAGTAACCGTTACATCTGCATCTTCTGCTAACTGGTCATTCAAATATCTAAAGATTCCTCGTTTAACCTCTGTTGAGGCTACTTCTCCTCTGTCTGAAATAATAAAATTAATTTTATAATTTAAATCCCCAGCTTTTAAACCATCTATTCGAATACTAAGTAAATAAATTACATCTCCTAGCGGTAAATTATTTAATACATCATTAGAAATAAACGACCCTTTGGTAGGAATAATTCCATAGCGTAGTTCCTGTGCTCCCATTAAATATTCATTTCTCCACGGACCAGATTCAGCAATATATCCTAATTGCTCTAAAGCATCAGCACAAAGAAGCTTTGCCTCTTTATTATTTGGCTCAGCATAAATAACATGTTTCGTAACCTCTGCAACCCATTGATATTCTCCATCAACAAAGGATTTCCTAGCTTTCTCTAAAATACGGTTAGCTCCACCCATATATTCAACATACTTTTTAGCTGAGTCTTCCGGGAGTAATTCATTGAGTTCGACTGGATTTCCGTTATACCAACCTAAATACTTCTGATAAACTGCTTTTGCATTATGAATAATAGTTCCATAAAATTCACTATTGTACCATTCATCTGTTAAGCTTTTTGGAAGTTTAATCAGTCTTCCGACTTCGTCAATGGTATACCCTCTATTAATCAATCTCAAAGTTTGATCATTTAGATATTGGTAGAAATCTCTTTGTTTCTCAAGATATTCAATACAATACTGATTTCCAAATCGTGGCCAATTGTGAACTCCAAATACTGACGTTAATCTTTCTCCCCATAAATCAATTGCGTTTTGTATACCTTTTGCCCAAGCAATTGGATCTCTTATTTTAGCACCTCTTAGAGTTAATAAATTATGAAGCGTTGCACTGCAAAGCTCTGCAATACATAAAGAATGTTCACTTTGTATATAGATCAACATTTCTGAGGGGGCTTCAGTATCTAAAGCTAATTGAAACTCCATAGGAACTCCATCAATTACTTTTTTTACATATTGTTCATTTAATTCTTCAATGTTTTTTGTAAACGTTACTGTTCCAATTGATTGGCCTTTTCCAATACCGTTATCTATCTGTCCTTTCTCATCTCTTGGTAATTCTACACCGTACATATAAATACCACGTCTAGACATTGCAATACCTACATTTACATTTTCTTCTAAAGCCGCATGAATAAAATTTTTGGGAGCATAAATTTTAACATTTACCATAGCAAATTGATCCAGAACCCCTAAAATCCCTCCATAATGGTCCTCATGAGAATGGGTGATGATGACTGCACTGACAGGAATCTCTCCAAAATAATTGGTAACAAACTTTAAGGCTGCTTCTGCCGTTTCTTTAGAACCCAAACAATCAATGACAATCCAACCGGTATCTCCTTTAATAAAAGTCATATTGGCAAGATCAAAACCTCTAACTTGATATATTTTTTCAGTAACCTTAAATAATCCTGTATTTAAATTTAGGTTCCCATGTACCCAAAGTTTTGGATTAACCGTGTAGGGTACATAATTACTTAGTAAAAAAGAATACCTTTTTAAATCCCAGACTGGAATGAAAGAATTATCATTTTTAATGACGGGCAGGTTGGCATTTATAAGCATTCCTGCTCGCGCCAAGTTCCGTTCAATTGTTACTTTACTCCAGTCTATTTTTCTATATGTTCCTTCGTTTAGTAACATTGTTTTGCGTGTTGCATTTTTTCTTAAATCATTTCTTATCTTTTTATGACCTTGATTATCATTAAAATTCATAACAGCACCCCATACTTTATGAATTTTTACTCCATAACTATAATGTATGCACTTTAGTAAATAGAAATGATGTGTTGCATAACATCGGGTGTGCTAGTGAACTTGAGGGACAGGTACTGTGTCCCTCTCTCATTTATACTTACCTCTTCAACTCAACAATCTCATTAGAAATTATATAATAAAAACTAATTTTTACCTTCGTAAGTCACCTTCTAAATTTTGTAAATGTTTGGTATGATAAAATAATTCTAATAATATCTGAAGAAAGGAATAAAGGAAATGAAAAAAATGCTTATTATTTTACTATCTTTAGGAATTGGTCTTGCTTTTTCTATAAGTTCAACTAACTTTGTAGAGGCTAAAAAAACAAATGTAAAAGTTTATAAGAACTGCAAAGAGTTGAATAAAGACTATAAAGGTGGAGTTGCAAAGTCTTCTTCAGTAAAAAACAAAGGAGGAAAAACAAAGCATAAGCCTCATGTTTCAAAAGAACTCTATGAAGCTAATAAAAAGAAAGATCGTGATAAAGATTTAATCGCTTGTGAAAAATAACATAATAAACTTTTTCATGTATTAATAACAAAAAGACTACCTCCTATTTTTAGAAAGTAGTCTTTACTTTTGAAAAAAAATCAATTTATGAGCTAATTCTCAAAGGGTGAAAAATAGCGTTGTATTCTGAAAATTCAAAAAGCGCCTATTATAAGCGCTTTTTCTGTTTGAAGCATCTTTTAATTGAATTATTCTAACAATCCTAATAGCTCATACTCCTGAACAGTTACAACACCGTTTATAGATAAATGATTTAATTTCTCAAACTTTTTAACTGCCCTTTCGGTTTTTACACCGTAAATTCCATCTACTGTTCCAGAATACAACTCCATAGCTTTTAGACTCTGTTGAACAAGTTGCACTAGATTTCCTCTTGAACCTAAAGATAAGCTTTTAAATTCACCTTTCCCTTTTCCAGTTACAGGTCCCTCTATATAGACTAATGTCCCTTTAGGGATCATATCAAATAACGATTCCACATCTTTATTAAGCATACGAATACAACCGTGACTTACATTTTTACCAATTAAAGTGGGTTTATTTGTTCCGTGTATTCCAAATGTTCCCCAGGTAACATTTAAGCCTAACCACCTTGTGCCAAATCCTCCTCCCCATGATTTTGATTTTTCATTTACCTTAAATGTCCCAATAGGAGTAGGTGATTCCTCTGTTCCTGAAGAAATAGGATACCGCTTGATTGCTTCATTATTTTTTATAACAGTAAGTTCATTTGCCCATAGATTTATTCTAATGTAAATATTCTCCTTAGGTTCCCCATTAACGTGGATAGTCGAGAATAAAGTAATTATTATTACAATAATTTGTGTAGTAAGTAATATTTTTATTTTCACGATTTCTCATACACCTTTTTTAGTACTGTTAATAATTGATTGAGGGGCAGCCGCTTAATACATTGCCTTTGTAGTGTTTCTTTATAAAATAGGATGTATGAATGGAAAAGATTGGATGAAAATTAAACATCTCGCACAGTTACATTGAAGTACCTAACATTCATAAATCGGTACAACCCAATCCCCGAAAGTTAGGGCATAATCCTAGCTACATTTACTCATGATCTGAATAAAATATTTACATCTTGCTTCTGGCCACCACCCAGTCATTCCCTGCTGCAACCTAAAGCGTAATATTTCACTTAAATTAATTGCCAAATTTGTATTCTTTATGTGGTCAGAACTAAAAACCCGTTTATTTTCCAAAAAAGGAAGTAAGCGGGTTTTTAACGTTCTACAAACTCACTCTGATGTTGTCAGGGACGCCTCGACATCCGGATTAATTTCTGGGTAAGGATAGTTAATTTGCTCTCCAAATTCTACCCAGTCGAGATTTGCCATCAGCAACAGGTAGCGTTTACCGCTGGAAGGGTCGCTGATGATGATATGGTCACGGCCAGCCGTTTCAACGCGACCGTGGTAAACCATTGCATTCCATTTGTTGTTCCCTTGGTAAGTAAAGTAGAAGGTACCAACCTTACCTTTGTTGAAGCGTAGGATATTTTCGATAAATGATTCTTCCATCGTGCCTGTCAGAAGTTGCTGCCCAGTCCCGATCGGGACTACTGGGACGGTATACGAAGGTCCAGAAGGCATAGTCGCTGGGAAGCCGCCAGCTTGTTGTGCGACTATGCCGCGCGTTATGGTAGCTGGATAAAAACTAGGATAATAATTCATTGGATAATAACTTGATTCTCCATAAGTCATAAGGAGATCAGCTCCTTTTTAATTTATCTATAAAACTCTTTGCAGTAGCCCGGTACAGCGACATAAAAGCAATGATTCTTGTGTGCAAAATCGAACTTCGTCATGGGCGATCTTGGCATTGTGGCAGTACAGGGAGCTCGGTATTTTTTCCCTGGACTTGGGTTAAAAAACCACAAATTCATTCTGGCCCGAGGTTCCCTATGACCATGCAACAAATTCCTAGCCCTCTGGAGGTCAGCTTCATCGGGACGTTGTGTATACAATGTTCCATTTAACACGGGCTCGAAGTGAGGAATTTCGGTTCCAGGTATGGTTTGATAGATCGCATGTCTGATATTGCGTAACCCTTTAAAGTCAGGAGCACAGTCAGCTTCGACCCGATTGGCTACAACCGTTCCCACCATGTTCATCCCTTGGACTCCTTCACCGATCGCTTCCGCCTTCATGAGCCTCGCTAACTCCTCCACGTCACGTAAAGTATGTTTTATTCGTCTACCCATTTTCTCACCCCTTTCGGCTTATACAAGTAATTTATTGCCTGAAGCTGGTTTTGGTAACTTGCCTACCAGCCCAAACTATGAAAATTCATCCTCAAAGAAAAAGAGGCTTCCCAAAAGTTTAAAAAACTCTTGGAAAACCTCTAAATATTAATCTTTAAGAAAAATGTTACCCTAATGTTACTTTTAACAGAACATTGTAGGCAATACCCCTATAAAATCAAGGGATAATGGGGCAGATTACATCATGCCGCCCATTCCGCCCATGCCACCCATTCCGCTCATGTCTGGCATTCCGCCACCTTCTTCTGGCTTATCTGCAACTACTGCTTCTGTTGTTAAGAACATAGCTGAAACAGATGCTGAAAACATTGATATAATCATGTATTACTTATATTCAATTAGCACTAACCACTTCTCAATGTAAAGCTTCATTTTCAATTATAAAGTAGTGGTAAAAATATGTAAAGTAGTCTAATTATAGTTCCCTTTACTTTATATGAAGAACAAGATTAAAGATCCCTAAACAAAAGTTGAATATCCTTTTCAATATTGGTCTTTAAAAGCTCACAACCTTTTTCTTCATATTCAGTAACTTCATATCCTTTATGAGTGAGGTAATAGTTCTTTAACTTCAAAAAATTTGTTAAAGGGAAATCATGTTCATACCAACATTCTCTATATCCAACAAGACCATGTGTTTTTATTAGTAAATCTAACTCTTTAACAACTATTTCTACAAATTGAAGCAATGGAATTTCAATTTCCATTTCTTTTTCTGGGTCAATTTCATGGTCTATATCTTTATAAGAAATTACTTGAACATATATATGGTCATTCTTAACTCGCTTTAATATCCATCGAGTACCAGAAGGCTCAGCACAAAATTGAAATGTAGATTGTTGTTGCAGTTCATCATGTGGTACACAACTGGGAGTAATGGAAATGATAGCTTCAAGAAAATCATCCAAAGCATTTGTTAAGTAACTTGCAGTAAAATAACATTGCTGTTCTTTAACTTCTATAAAGCCATCTGCCCACCCCAAACCAGACAAGCGATATTCAAACTTCAAATATAATCCACTCCTCACTAAATGAAATCCATGTTTTATTTATATCTTGGTGGAAAGGCTTCTAAGATTGTGTTAATTCCACTTTTAAATCTATTTATATAATCTAAATTCGTAAAAAACTCAAACTGTAAGTAAGAACGATATGTATTTGGTTTCGAATTGATAACATCACCTTTAACATGAATGTTTTTGTTCTTCAAATCGGATTCTATTGAAAAACTTAAATTTGGTTCAGTAGCGTATAATTCAACATATCTTCGTTTAAGACCAATGAAATCTTCTAAATCTTTATACCACCCTTCTAATACCCTTCCTTCTAATACTGGTTCATCCAATGTTGCAGAAAAACCATGACACGTTAAATCAATGTAGTTCATGTACCAATCTGAATCGCCACCATCATTTGCGTTGGGATATTCATATGCGTATGTATATATTCTTAAACGACCCTTAGCATCTACTGACTTTAACTCTGCAAAAGGATATTTTCCATATAAAGATTGAACTTCCATTATCCCACTCCTTTCTGTAACAAAATTCATTCAACCTTGAAAAAATATTAATTGATAACGTATCTATAGAACTTTAGTAATTATGGCTTCTATTCTTATAAAATAAGTCCTTTTCCCTCAACCAATCAATTACTAGTGTCATAAAAGATTCAGTGTCAATTCTACAAGGATTACCTTCTTCACCATATGGGTCAACTATCGTTACAAAAGATTTTGAAAGAGTAAGAATTACATATTTAACTTCATTAACATTCAAGGATTTTGTCTCACCATTTTTAACTTTGTTTAATAGCTCGATTAACCACATTCCATCTTCATTTTCGTCTTACAATTCTGTGCCTATCAATACTTCTATTAATTCATATTCTTTAGGTAATGAGATTACTGGTACTCCATTTACATTAACTAATTTAAATTTTATATTCATATGTTATGTCCCCATTTCAAAACAATTGTTCACCTTCCTTATTATATTATTATTAAATTTAGTGTCGCAGTTAGTTTTTTAAACTGATTAGGGCTGTAGATGTGCTACCGCCGCTCACCGAAATTCAATCACTAATTTAGATGTACACTACCCCCTATTATCAAAAAGACACTCAACATAATTATTGAGTGCCTAAACAATTTCCTTTTTATTTTCCCGCTTCCGTATTTCTCTATATAATGTGGCTTTTGAAACACTCGTCATTTCCTCCTATTTCTTTTACTGTGTATTGTTCTGTGTATATAGCTTCAAAGCCTTCTCAATATCCTTTTTTCCTTCTTAGGTCTGCCACCACTTCTACCTCTTGCTCTCGCACTCTCAATTTTTGCCTCTATTTATGATATGTTACGGTTCAGACGTAATAGCACCATGCACAAAGTTAATTTTGAACATAAAATCTATATTAATATTTAAATTAAAAAGACCGCTTTTATTGAATAAAGTGGTCTTCAAATAATACTTTTTTATGCTACTCAAAATGATAAAATTGCTTTAACTTTTTCATCAAACTCTTTCCAAGTAAATAAGGTATATGGTGCTTCCATGTCCATTACTGTTTCTATACCTTCAGCTACTACTTTAATCCTTTTTGATGGGTCATCTCTTTTACCATCTGGAAAAATTGCTAATTTGTTCATTTTTTCGTTTCCATTTCCCCAAACCCATTCTTTTAATGGTAATTGAATTATTTGTTCTTTTGTAGGAATTTCTTTGCCTTGCCAATCACATATCTCAAAAAGAGGGTATCTATCTTCAGTCCATTGTTCAATAATGCCAATTACTTTTAGAATGATATATTCATCTGACAATAATTGATAACTAACCACATCACCTTTTTTTAAATCTGTGATAGCTACAAACCTTTTTGGTACTTTTTTTGCTTTCGGTTGTGGTGAGTTTAATTTGTCTCTTAGTTTGAGCAATACCTTTTCTCGCTGCTTCTTTTCTTTAGGGTCTTCTTCCCAACGGTTAAGGTCAGAGCCATTATCAATTATATTTATTGCTCTAGCCTTTACTTCATCTTGTAACCTTCCTAGTTTCCATTGTATTAAGGCAAACGCTAACCAAAATACAGTTGTTTCTTCATCATCTAACTCACTTTCAAATTCCTCTATTACTTTTTTACTTGCTTCTTCATCCGTGTATTTGTCACCAAGTAAATCCTTATACCGAAATGAAATATCTTCTGCTAAATCGTCAGACATAATTGCTACTCCCCAAGCACCCAATCATAACACCCCTTTTCTAGTTATTGAATATAGAATCCATTCTTTATGTAAATATATCCAGTTCACCATTTTAAAAAGTCAAATTTCCTTGTTCCCATTCTAATAAAGTCATCTCTGCATTGAATCCTATTGTTTCGTATTCTCTAAATTTATTTTCATCTAAAGAAGCTAGTTCCTCAAGAACTTGTTTTGCTTTTGGTGAATAATTCAGCAAATACTTAGCACTCCATAGCCTTACAGATTGATTTGGATGTTCAAGCAACTCTAATAATGATTGTAACCCCGATTCCTCTTGTTTCTTTATTTCTTCATAAGATTTACATATTAATTCGTAAGCCTTATTAGATTTCTTTGAATTAGATTCCCTTTGTCCCTCACCATGAATGATTGAATTGTTAATAAATTGCTGTAAAATATCACTTTTCTTCATTCTTGCACCTCAAATATAATAAATTTATTATATTCCTATTATATTACAATCGTCTTATTTAAGTTTAGAGTTGGGCTAAGGATGTATTAGCACTTCACACAGAAAATCCATCACTGATTTTGATGTAAACTCCCCCCCACTCATAAAAAAGACACTCACTATCAATAATGAGTGCCTTAACAATTTTCTCTTTACTTTTCCTCTTTCTTATCTCCCTAGATACACTTGTCATTTTTAAATTTCTTTTACAGTATACTGTTCTATATCATATAACTTCAAAGCCTTCTCCACTTGCTAATTATCCTTTTTAGGTCTTCCACTACCTCTTGATAGCACTCTCAATTTTGACCTCTATTTATGATACGGTTCACCGAATATCACCTAAGTACATGGCTGAATTTGAACATAAAGTGTTCATATCTATATAAATAAAAACAGCAGCCAGCAGTAAAAAAGCTTGGTACGATACCAAGCTTTTTAATATAATAAAATGTTCAATTTTATTTTTTTAGCTTCTTCTGTATAAACACTTATATCATAAGTTCCTTTTTCTCCTTCAAATTTTATAACTCCACTTTTAGATGACGATATTTTATCTTCCCAAATTGTTTCACCAGAATGTTCAACATATATAATATATTCCCCTTCCTCAACGGAAGCTTCATAAGGGATGGTGATTGTTCCTTTAGGTATTTCGTTGATTTCAAAGGTTTCAACTTCATGATAACCTTTTAATGAACCAATAGATAAATTAACTTCGCCATTGATTGTTGTTTTGCTCGCATTTATCGCTATATTATCTCCAAAAAAGAAAACCGAAGCAAACATACCTACCATAAATAAACCTAATAATATTCCTATAATTAGAATGACTCGTTTATTCATACCTTTAAATGATTTATGAATATGAGTATTTATTTTATATACTATCCTAAACATAATCGGGAAAACGATTGCTGGAAATAGTATTAAAGCCCATCCTCCATAAAAGATGGATTGAATAATAGATAAAATCACTGCAAAAAAATAAAATCCTACACCAAACCAGTAAATATACCTATAAAACTTACTTTCTACGTATGGCTTACCAAACATGAAATATAGTATATTTTTCAAGTCTTAACCTCCTTTCAAAAGATTGTACATTCATTATGTTTAATGCAAACCTTAAGACAATGTAAAGGTAACTAGTATGATGCTAGAATAAAAATAGGAAAACCGAAATAGAGATATTTCCTAGATTAGTATAGAAAAAATTACTAAACTAAGGGGAACTATTTATGGGAAATCGAAGTAAAAGTTATAGCGCTGAATCGCTGTCAATCACTATTATTCATCTGGTAAAACCATCGATCATGTTGCAAAGGACTTGAAGATAGGTCACTCAACTTTAAGCAAGTGCGTCAAAGCCACAAAAGATTATATTATGTTACCTTATTATACCAACTACATAGGTGTGTGTCGAATTTATTTTTATTGCGAGTTGAGCTGTAGGTGTGCTAACACCAATAAAAGATATACTTTCTTTGAAAATGCTGTAAACTACCCCCACTCCATAAAAAAGACACTCATTCCCAAATAATGAGTGCTATAATGTCTTCTCATATTCGCCTATGATTTTATAAAAAGTGTTCTTTTTAAGCTCTAACGAGGACATAAATTGAACACCAGTTATTTCTTTACTCTTCCATTTAGGATAATTTTCAATTAAAATTTGACGTTGTTGTTTGGAAATAGTTCTTAGATTTAATTGTGGTCTACCTAGATGCTTTCCTTGTGCCTTCGCAACTTTAATACCTTCTGCTTGTCGTTGTAAAATGTTATCACGTTCTCGCTCACTTACAAACGCTAACACTTGCAACACTAAATCACTTACAAACGTTCCTAACGTGTCTTTATGTTGTGTTGTATCTAATAAAGGCATATCAATAACTTTTATATCAGCTTTGATATTTTGAGTAATATCCTCCCATTCTTTCTTTATTTCTTTGGAGTTCCTTCCAAATCGGTCTATTGATTTAATATAGAGTAAATCTCCTTCACGCAAACACTGTTTTAACGCTTGATATTGAGGTCTATTAAAGTCTTTTCCGCTTTCTTTATCCATGAATACGTCACGTTCATTAATTCCTAAATCTAAAATTTCTTTTAGTTGCCTTGCTTCATTCTGATCTTTGCTTGAGACCCTTATATAAGCAAAAGCCTTATTACTCATTACTAATCCGCTCCCTTTGGTCATCTATAATACAATTATAACCAAAGTGTTTATAAATATATACTATATTTTATAAACGTTTATAAAATATATTTAAGTCCTTTACAAACATAATATTAAGAGTATTTTAAATATCCCTAAAGGTATACCTTTTTAAACACTGATAACGATACATTGTTTTTGATACGGTTTTGATACCACATTTCAGCTATATTCCTATGTTTTCTTTGTCTTTATATGCTAGTGTCATAAACATTCGTTTTTGATACATAAAAAGAAAACTCCCCTTCAAAATAAAGTGTACCCTTTGTAAAGGACATTTTAAAAAAAGCCTAGGCAGCTTTAAGAAGATGATCTCTGTATTGAACAGGGGTCATCTTTTTTAAATTCCACTGGTATCTATAGTAATTGTAATAAATCATATATTGTTTGATTTCTTTTCTTAATTCATCTAGACTTGTACATGCTTTAATAGAGGCTTCATCTTTAAGATGGCCAAAGAATGATTCT
>JAKFDP010000051.1:0-4312 GCA_036676095.1 Anaerobacillus sp.
TGAGCTTATTAAGCGAGACAAGTGCCAGAATTTCTTGGAATTTCGTCACATACGCAAATGGCTACAATATCTATGAATTACTAGATGGGCAGCCTGTACTAGTTGCTGAGAAGGTAAATAACCTATCTTACACGATTACAAATATGTCGTACGCAAATCATGAATATTATGTTACATCATACAGTAATTCTTTTGGTGAATCTAAACAGTCAAATGTAGTTTTAGCCAAATTAATTGTTGATACGGAACCACCGGTAACTAATATTGATGCACCAGTGGATTGGACGAATGAGGAAGCCGTTGTTACACTAACGGCAACTGACAATGAAACTGGTGTAGCTAACACCTATTATTCTATTAATGACAGTACTTTTGTTGAAGGAACAACTTTTAGCTTAGATAAAGAGGGAGTTCATAAAGTTTCCTTCTATTCCGTTGATAAAGTAGGGAACACTGAAGAAGTAAAAGTGATTGAAGTAAAAATAGACAAAACAGCGCCAGTAACAACTACAGAAGTACCAACAACTTGGAGCAAGGATGCTGTAAATGTCAAGCTTAATACAGACGATAACTTAAGTGGAGTAGCTACAACCTTCTATTCTATAAATGGATCTGAATATAAAGAAGGAACTAGCTTTGAAGTAACTGAAGAAGGAATAAATAAGATTACGTTTTATAGTGTTGATCACGCCGGGAATAAAGAGGAATTACAGACAGTAGAAGTAAAAATAGACAAAACAGCACCAGTAACAACTACAGAAGTACCAACAATTTGGAGCAAGGAAGCTGTAAACGTCAAGCTTAATGCAGAAGATAATCTAAGCGGAGTAGCAACAACCTTCTATTCTATAAACGGGTCTGAATATCAAGAAGGAACTAGCTTTGAAGTAACTGAAGAAGGAATCAATAAGATCACATTTTATAGTGTTGATCGCGCCGGGAATAAAGAGGAATTACAAACGGTAGAAGTAAAAGTAGACAAAACAGCACCTAAGGTCTCGTGGGAAATAGAAGACGAGTATGCATTAAATACTCTGTTAACCTTAAACTATTCTTCTGAAGATAACTTATCTGGTGTACAAAGTGAAGTTCTCTTAGTAAATGGAACTCAGTTTGAAAATGGAGACGAGTATAGATTTGATGAACCTGGTAAATACTCACTTCAATTAACAGTGGTCGATAACGCAGGTTGGATTACAACTATAGAAAAAACAATTACAGTCTATATACCTGTTAATCTTAAAGTAAATCCACAAGTTATCAATCAAAATACAGGTAAATTTACAGCACAAGTTTCTTTCTCAAAAGAATTTGAAGAGGAATATGGGAAAAAGTCCATTAAGGAATTTCTTAAAGGTTTTGAACTAAAAAGTGCAACCTTAGAAGGTGTTGCAGCTATTGACCAGACCAAAGGCGATGAGAAAAAAGCTGAAATAGGTCACTTCAAATTTAATCGAGAGGATTTCAACTGGAAAGACGGAGAAATAGTAGTTGAGTTCCGAGGAATGATCGGTGATTATTTAGTGATCGGATACGATACAATCCAAGTGAAACAAGATAATAAGAAAAATAATAAAAAGTAATTGTAAGAGACGTTTTAGATGAAGTTTACCCAATATGACAAAGGGTGTCAGACAGTACGTCCAAGCTAGGACGTTACGTTATATATTGCAGGTGGAATTACTGCCGCGAAAGAGCTAACCACTTAATCGTAACAAAGTCTTTGAGGGCAACAGGTAACTGTTGCCTTTTAGCGTAGACAGATAGCTTATGGGCTTAAATCTTAAGTGTTTGGTAAGCCCCCATTCAAACAACGCATATAAACACGAAGCGCCTCTTGGTACGATACATGTATCAAATAAAGGAGGTGCTTTCTTATGCCACAAAAAAAATTAACCATTGTCCCCGTGTCACTTCACACCGAAAATAAAGATCTCGATACAAAAATTTCTTCTACAACTCTTTCAACTAGCATTTGCATGATCAAAATGGCAAACGCTGAAATCTCCTTCTTCAACGGCGTAGATGAGCGCACCATCCAAACCGTGATGAGGGAGTTGAAACATCTATGAAATACGATTATACCAGCGTGAAAAATATCTACATCATTTGTGGGAAGACCGATATGCGAAAGGGTATTGACGGATTAGCCACACTGATTCAGGATTCTTTCGAACTTGATCCATATAGCGATTCGATTTTCTTATTTTCTGGGTGGAGTAAAGATCGCTATAAATGTTTATATTTTGACGGCGATGGCTTTGCCATGCTCTATAAACGGTTGGATAACGGCAAACTTCAATGGCCTAAAAATGAAAATGAAGTACTCAATCTTTCCCAAAAAGAGATTCGCTGGCTACTGGAGGGGTTATCCATTGAGCAGCCAAAGGCGATTCTTCCATCATCAAAAGGCGTATTTTAAAGAGTTATTTATTCTTTATTCCACTGTTCGAACTAGTTATAATAGAAGGAACGAATTTGAACGAAAAGTGGTGAATGGTGTGGCAAACGTTTCTTCTACAAATGAAAATCAAAACGAGAAGTTAATTCGACTACTCGAAGAACAATTGGCTCATACAAATCAACAAAATCAAGAGCTATCAAAAAAATTGGATCAAGCGTTAAAACAGGTCGAAACGTTAACCGAACAACTTCGCCATTTAACAAAGCTCTTATATGGTTCCAAAACTGAAAAATCGAAATATAATACGCCCGATGGACAACTGTCATTATTTGAAAATGACCCGTCTTTTAATGATTCTGAGCACACAGAAGAACAAAGCCAACAGACCTTTTCTTATACTGTTGTTCGAAAAGTTAAAAATAAAAAAAGAAATGATTCGTTGCGTGATGATGTGGAGGTCGAAGAAATTCACCATCACCCAGAAAACACAACCTGTGACTGTTGCCAAAGTCAAATGATTGAAATTGGTAGTACCATAGCTCGTGAAGAGGCTATGTTTATTCCTGCAAAAATGAAGAAAGTGCAGCATTATGAACATGCCTTTGAATGCAAAAACTGCAAAAGTAATTCACCTAATCCGGCACAGATTAAGCGTGGAAAAGCTCCACAGCCAGCTATTCAACGTAGTATCGCAAGCCCTAGTGTGCTTGCCAAAGTCATCCATGATAAATTCGCTCTATACTTGCCACTTTACCGACAAGTCAATGAATGGGCGCGTTTCGGGTTGGATACGAATGATAAAAACCTTTCAAATTGGGTTATTCGTGCAGCAAGCGATTGGCTATTGCCGATTTATAACCGAATGAAAGATTTGATGATGTCTAAATCTGTTCTACATGTCGATGAAACTTATTCGCAAATTATCTATCGGTCTGATGGAAAATCCGGTCAATCCAACGCCTATAATTGGGTATATCGAACTGTGCCAAGCCAGGGACCCATAATTATTCTTTTTCAAAGCTCTTTATCACGAACTCGATCGGTCCTTGCAAGTTTCATAGAAGGTTTTACTGGAAAGATTACTTGTGATGGCTTCTCTGCCTACGATAAAATCGATGGTATTACATTCGCAAATTGTTGGGCACATGTTCGTCGCTATTGGTTGAAAGCCGACAGTAAAAATGGCCAAACCGGTGTGAAGTACTGTGATGAGTTATATCGACTTGAAAGGACATTTAAACATTTGTCTCCAAGCAAACGTAGAAAAAAACGCCAAAAGTACTCAAAGCCAATCGTGGAAGAATTCCTTAATTGGGTTGAAACATCACCATTCTTCGGCAAAAATGCCCTCGCCAAGGCAGCTGAATACACATTGAACCGAGCGAACGGACTCAAAGAATTCTTGAACGATGGTCGCATTGAGATTGATAATAATCCAGCTGAAAACGCCATCCGGCCCAATGTTTTAGGTCGCAAAAATTGGATGTTTTCGGTCAGTGAAGCTGGTGCTAAAGCAAACGCCATCTGTTTAAGTGTCGCGGAAACCACTAAAAGTAACGGTGTAGATTTCTACGAATACTTAAAGAAACTATTGACGGAATTACCAAATATCGGTATCCGTCAAAACCCTGAAATTTTAGATCAATACATGCCTTGGTCAAAAATGATCCAAGAATCATGTAGCAGAAAATAAAAAGGCCGTATATTCGTTTAAAAAGAATCGTGATATACGGCTATTTATCATGCGTACCGGCAAGGTACGCTATTTTTTATAATTCGGGCTTACCCTCATTCCTTTAATATAAGAAATAAAAAAGAGTAGATTGCCAGGGTGATCTACTCTTTTTTATTATAAAAGGTTGTAGTATTAGACAATATTAATTGGATTCAGCCAACCATTTAGTAAAG
>JAKFDP010000052.1:0-2157 GCA_036676095.1 Anaerobacillus sp.
TTATAAACTTTGAATATTAGAATCCCTATAGTTACTATAGAGTCAAGATTTTTTGGAAATACAAGATTAATGCATTTAAAAATTGGTGAACTCTCTAAAAAAACCTCATGTTCAGTCTTAACGATTAGGTTTTATGAAAAGGAAGGTTTAATTCCAGAACCAGAAAGAACTGAAGGAAATTACCGCCTTTACGATATAGGTTATGTTGAGCGAATTAAGTTTATTTTGAATTGCCGAACTTTAAATATGAGTTTGAATGAAATTCGTCAGTTACTCACATATAAAGACAACCCTGAGAAGAATTGTTCGGATGTGAATGAATTAATTGACTTACATGTCTGTGCTATCAAGGAAAATATAATCAAACAGCAAAAGCTGATTGAACAATTGTCTGATCTAAGAGGTACTTGTGATGGTTTATGTACAATTGACCAATGCGGAGTTCTAAAAAATCTAGCTTGATTATCTAGACAGACGTTTTTTTCAAAGATTGTGTACATCTTTACTTAAGATTGCAAAAAGTTTAAGGTGACTTAAATTTTATGATCAGATCTTAGATGGATTTGGACAGCTTCCTATTGGTGTTTTAAATACAGATTTGTGTATGAAGAGAAAAACATTTCTAATTCAGATATTGGTGCTCTTATTCACATTCCAGAATATTTGGAGTGTGGCAGAGGCTGCCTGTCTGCATGAAATGCCAAACATACCCAATTCAATGCTATCTAGCCCAATTGCTTTGGACGAAAAGAGTGACAGTCCGAGTCAAGCACTCTATTCCCTAGAAAACTATAAAGAAATCTATGATTATTGTCAGAAGGTTTGCTTTAACGAAAAGTGTAGTCATTTCTCAAATACAATCGTGATACAGATTGAGCCACCCGATGATTGATATACGCTGAATTATCAGGAGACTTTCCCTTGGGAGATTCTAGGCAGCCAACTTATAAAAGTCTTCGGCCATTTGATTTGGTGTCTTAAAACCCAAACCCTTTTGAATTCTTCGATGATTATAAAATAACTCAATGTATTTTATAATATCTGCTTTGGCTTCTTCTCTGGTTTGATAGTTGTAATGATGCACTAACTCATTTTTCAGTATTCCCCAAAAGCTTTCAATCGGTGCATTATCGTAACAGTCTCCGCGCTTGCTCATTGAACCTTGAAAACCATATTGCTCAAGTATATTTCGATATTCATGGCTGCAATATTGACTTCCTCTGTCTGAATGCACAATCAGTTCTTTGGTTGGTTTTTGATTGTGAATAGCCATATTTAGCGCATTACAAACAAGCTGTGTTGTCATGCGCTCATTTAAGCTATAGCCAACCACTTGCTTCGTGTAAAGGTCTTTTACCGCTGCTAAGTACAGCCATCCTTCAACAGTCCATATGTACGTAATATCACTTGACCATGCTTGATTTGGTCTAGTCATTGAGAATTGTTGCTCCAGCAGGTTTTCATAGATCGCTCGATTATGGTCACTATTCGTAGTCCTTTTAAAACGCTTGTGTCGCTTACAATACAGGTGGTTCAGCGCTTTTATCTGACGTACAGCGTACATACTCATTTTTATGCCCTGAGCTTGTAAGTATTTGGTTAATCGAATATAACCATAGCTCTGCCTTGTCTCCTCATGGGCTATTTTCACCAATATCGTCTGTTGATTTCGTTGAATCGTTCTTTTGCTCACGCCTCTCTTGAGCCAATCATAAAAACATGAAACTGAAACATGAAGTAATCGAGCCATTAAGGTAATTGGAAAAGAATATCTTTTTTGTTTCATATAGGCGTACCTTACTGACTTTCTTTGGCAAAGTACGCTGCTGCCTTTTTTAAAAATTCACGTTCCATTTCAGCTATTTTGAGCTGTTGTTTGAGTTTTTTATTTTCTTCGAGTAGAGCGTTTAGATCAGGTGAATACTGTTTTGTACCTGCTAAAGTTCCAGCCTTTGCTTTGGTATTCCAATTTGAAAGAGTTTGCATTGAAATGCTAAGTTGTCTGGCTGTTTCCGAGACATTGCCTTGATTGGCTTCAATTAATTTGATGGCTTCAGCTTTAAATTCTGTGGTGTAAGTCTTGTGTTTCTTGCTCATGGTAAACTCCTGATGAGTGTGTTTAGTTTACCAAGTTAAAACCTCCTGTTTTTTCAGCAC
>JAKFDP010000053.1:0-3866 GCA_036676095.1 Anaerobacillus sp.
ATTGTACTACCATGTAAGAAACGATATTTTCTTACATAATCTGTGGTGAAGTTAAGCTTCATGGATGGCTAACGGGCAGAATAAGATTTCTTTCACATAAAAAAATATTTCACGTGGAAAATAAGGAAAAACGTGAAATGGAGTTAAATCTTGTTGGTTACTTATTTAATTATTTATTCAACTGCACTGATGTTCTGGTTAATAATAATCTTTTCTAAGAAAAACATTTCAAAAATAGAAATGTACACTACTTCATTTTTCGCTCTTACCTTCGAGTTAATTGCAAATATTTATTTAGATTTAAAATATGACCTATACGGTTATTTTAACAAAGGTGTAGATTGGGAATCATTACCTGCACTCGTACTAATATTTCCAGCAGTTAATATTTTATTTTTAAACTTTTATCCTTTTACTAAAAGCAAAACAAAACAACTATTTTATATTTTGATATGTTCAATAATAGGTGTTGTTTTTGAATGGATTTACTTACAAACTGAATTTTTTTATTATAACGGATGGAAATTGTGGTTTTCGCTTGCAAGCTATCCAATTATTTTTTATATAATTGCTATTAATTTAAGAATCGTTCGAAAATTAATGAAGGGTTCTTGAACTAATATGGTTGATGTTTAAAGAAGGTATCGTCTTGCGCTTATTAAAGTAACGAAGCAGTTAGGTGAAGAGGAATTAGTATAATTTTGAACTTTTTTGTAGATTTTAAAATAAAAACTGTTGAGATTAGGTGTTACTAATGCGTGTTGTTCTGTGTCTAACCATTGTACTTTGTTGCTGGAAATTTGGAGATATAAAAAATTGGAGAAAATATTACTCCACTATTTTATACCTGATTGTAAATAATTTATTATATAACTTCTTTGTTAGCGGAAAAAAATATTTTCTATGGAAGTTGGAACCAGATTTTTTATTAAACCAAACCTTTTCATTTTTAGTACAAACTTTCATTATTTTTCCATGTATTGTAATACTATTTTTGTCGTATTTACCTAAGTCCCAGAAGAAAGTAATAACATATTTAATAATATCGGCATTAATTCTTGTTGGTATTGAAACCATAATGTATATAGCTGGAAAAATCACATATCATAACGGTTGGAATTATTGGTGGTCAGTAGCCTTTAATTTCTTATGGGTGATTATGTTGAGATTTCATTACCTTAAGCCTATTCCTGCTTGGGTAGTTTCGTTTTTATTTACAGCATTTTTTATTATTTACTTTCATGTTCCGTTGTCCTGAACACTAAACCAATTCATTTTTATACTACTTATAAGTTATTTAGTTTATATTTCCGTTCCTTCTTCAACTACCATGAAAATTAACTTCTGTGAGAACCGGAAAATGGCAATACTTAAATAGACGCAGCTCAATGATTTTTTTTAAAAAGAGCGGGGCGCCTGATCAAGGTGTTTATGGACTACAAATATTAAATTAGGAAGCTTCGGTAATTGTCACAGTATAACCTAAGTTTTCTAATCTTCGAACCGAATGGCGTACAATAGATACTTGTCTTTGTTTATCAAAATAATCTTCGCCTAAGTCAACATACATTTCTTTTCGGGTTAGAAGGTAATATGCGATTCGCAACATCGCATGGGCGACTACAATGGCTGCCTTTTTCTTTCCTTTTCGTCCAGCTGTGCGTCTATACAGTGCACCGAGATAGTTTTTTGACCCTCTTACTGATTGAGCTGCTTCTGTTAATGCGGATCTTAAATACTTATTTCCCTTTTTAGATCTGCTAGACTTCCTTTTACCTGCGCTCTCATTGTGACCAGGGACCAAGGCTGCCCATGAACATAAATGTGCGGCAGTCGGGAACTGGTTTCCAACGTCCGTACCAATTTCAGCTAAGATTTGCTCAGCCATTCTTGTGGCGATACCAGGAATGGAATCGAGTCGTTTTATATCTTCCTGATTTGAGCTTACTCTTTGCGCTATCTCTTGATCCAACATTTCAATTTGCTCACTTAGAAAATCAATATGAGTTAAAATCGTTTTTAACATCAAACGTTGATGTGGATTTATATATCCCTGAAGTGCCAATTCAAGTTCTTCCTTTTTCTTTTTCATTGTACGACGAGCGAAGTTTGCTAGTTTTTCGGGATCATTCTCACCATCTGCGATTGCTCGAAGCATATCCTTCGATGAAACTCCCATAATATCAGATACAACAGAACCTAGTTTGATATTAGCTCCTTCTAAAACCTTTTGAATCCGATTATGTTGTCTGGCGCGTTCTTCAATGATACTTCGGCGATAGCGAACAAGTTCCCGTAGTTCACGTTGGTTTCGATCGGGAATGAAACTAGCTTTAAGAAGTCCATGGCGAAGAAGTTGGGCAATCCATTCCGCATCCTTAACATCCGTTTTGCGTCCGGGAAGAGCCTTCATGTGTTGAGCGTTCACTACTAAAAACTCGATTCCTTCGGACTCTAATAAGTTAACAATAGGCTTCCAATAAACACTCGTGCTTTCCATAGCTACGTGTGAACAATTATTCTCTTTAATCCAGTCCAATAACTTTAATAGAAAAACTGTTTTAGTAGAAAATGTTTGAATCTCCTTTCCTTTTGAAGTCATAATACAAGCAGTGATATTGTCCTTATGGACATCCAAACCACATGCTCTTTCAATGATTACATCCATTGAAATCTTCCTTTCTAGGCTTGAAAATTGGAGGCTGGTGCAACAATCAGAATTAGGATTAATCTACCATGAGTGCTTCCCGTAAGGGAGCGACAGTTTGTGGTGCACCGTGGTCGTTGGAGTCAGACTAACGGATGGGCTCTAAGGCACCATAGTTGATCGACCTTCCTCTCCCAGCCTTAGAAGCAGTATGGACGGATTCAATACATTTTCATTCTTTGTGGTGAAGCGCCGATTTTTGCGCTTCATGGATGGCTAAAGGGTGCGATGCTTTAACAAGGCATCGCCTTTTTTAGATTGATTAACGAAGGATATTGTGAAGTATTGTACTTAAAGTAACGGGTGCTTGAGTTCAACAATATTTGGCTAGGCAGCCTTTTTTTGTTGTTCAACTAAAGGAGCAGGTTTGTTGAAGAAGGTATCTTTTAGTTCTAGAATATAGATGATAAATAACCTTAAAATTTTCGGAAGTGGTGGGATAAATAGGGCAAAACTTTACTTTCTCTTTAGATAATAAAATGGAAAAAAGAATAATCGACAGACTACGGAGTGAGGGTTGTTTATTTGCTGAAGAAGAAACACAGTTACTCATCTCAGAGGCTGGCAGTATCGAGGATTTAATGAAAATGGTAGAAATACGAGCCAGTGGCGTACCACTTGAATAAGTACTTGGATTTACAACGTTTTGTGGGCTGCGGATAGAAGTTGAACGGGGAATTTTTGTTCCACGTAAACGTACGGAGTTTCTGGTTCAGCAGGCAGAAGTATTGACCCGCATTTGTGATATCGTTGTTGATTTATGTTGTGGGTCTGGTGCTGTTGGTGCTGCATTAGCAACCGACTTGAATAAGATTATATTACACTTCGTTGACATTGATCCTGTCGCAGTAAAATGTTCTTCCCGTAACATCAATAACATTGGTGGTCACGTTTACCAAGGAGACTTGTATAATGCATTACCCCATTCATTAAGAGGTCGTGTGAACATAATAGTTGCAAACGTACCTTACGTTCCTACTGATGCAATAAAGCTACTTCCCCAGGAGGCACGCTTATATGAACCAAAAGTGGCACTTGACGGAGGAAAGGATGGACTAGACCTTCAGCTAAAGGTAGCGGAAGAGGCTCCTCGATGGCTTGCTTCTGGAGGGCATCTATTGATAGAAACGAGCAAAATGCAGGCTGCTCAAACCTTTGA
>JAKFDP010000054.1:0-10288 GCA_036676095.1 Anaerobacillus sp.
TTAACTTTATTGAGTACTCACCAAAATCAAGATGTTAGACGCTCTGTTTCTGAGGCTACAAACTCTTTAACTGACTTTTTCACAATAGATAATAATGTTCTCACTCAGTTATCGGAACGTTTCCTTAATGATCAGGACCCAGATATACAGTATTTTGGAACTATAATCAAAGAGAAAATACAATAGACCCATGCTACTAGTGTATTCACTATTCTAATTTGTTGGCCCTAAATAACTTAAAATTATAATTAAATTTATTATCATCTATGATCATGATCCCCCAAATCTTTATCAGGAGCATCAGTATATACCTGCTCCAAAACCTTCCGAACTTCTTCTGATATAACAACCTATGATAATTATGTACCCCAAAAGCCGTATGAGGATGAATATTCCCAATTGACACCTTATGAGGACTATATTTAGCTTAGGGGTCTTATCAAGATAGGTTCATAATTTAAATAGACTATCATTTTATGAATTTTATGTTTGACAGGCAGTAATTTACTGTGTTATTAATAGATAGAAAAAAGAAAAATATGGGAATATTACCACTATATTACTTAAAGGGAAGGTGACGAATGATATTATCTAGTACAATACAAGCAATTGACGAATCAAAGACCACCAAAATTACGCCGCTCATTCAGACGATAAGTCAACAGGGGAAGAAAATTATAAACTTTGCGGTAGGCGAGCCGGAATACGATACGCCGGAGGCTGTCATTGAATCTACGAAAGACGCCCTTGTCGAACAGAAAACCAGATACGGTCCTGTTCCAGGTCTTCCTGAACTGAGGGCACGACTGGCACAGAAGTATGACGGATATAATTCGGATAATATCATAATATCAAACGGTGCAAAACAATCTTTGTACTCCGTGTTCAGGACTATTTGCCACCCTGGTGATGAAGTGATTGTTCCAAGACCATACTGGGTTAGTTTTCCCCAGCAAATTAAGCTCGCTGGCGGCATTCCGGTATTCGTGGATACAAAAGATCATCAACTGGATTGTGATGCAATTGAGTATGCCATTACACCAAAAACTAAAATCATTCTAATAAATTCCCCAAATAATCCAACGGGTGCGGTTTATCCAAAAGAAGATCTTGAGAAAATCGCTAAGCTTGCAGAGAAATATAATCTATATATTCTTTCAGATGAAGCATACGAGCATTTTATTTATGATGGGCTTGAAAACGAAGGTTTTTTCCCGTTTAAAAATATTCGTGACAAATTAATCATCGTAGGAAGTTTTTCCAAAAAATATAGCATGACCGGATTCAGGATTGGATATGTTGTGGCTCATGAGAAAATAATAAGCGCCATAACTAAATTTCAGAGCCATTGTTCCGGAAATGTCTGCACATTTGCCCAGTACGGCGCACTGGCAGCACTTTCTCTAGATGAGCAAAGTATTTTACTGCGATCAGAACTTAAAAGAAAAAGAGACATTGCTTACAACTACACATCAAAGTTATTCGATTGTATAAAACCACAAGGAGCCTTCTATCTTTTTCCGAATATATCCAATTATTTAAATAACAAGATAACTTCGGAAGACTTATCTACCTATCTTCTTGAGAATGCCGGGGTCGCAGTTGTACCAGGCGAAGTATTTGGAATGGCGAACCATATCAGAATATCCTATGCTGTTCCTGAAGCTCTATTGAAAGAAGGCTTTGAAAAAATAGAGAGGGCTTTAAGAAACTTATAACTATTAAAACTTATATCATCAATTTAAGGTTCAAAAATTACTAGACTATGGAGGATTGATGAAATGGCAAGTATTGCTTCTTTACTTGAAAAACACACCAGTACTCGATTAAATTCTTTGAACTTGATAGTAAGTGAAAATAGGATGTCTCAGAAAGCGCAGGCAGTTTTAAACACGGATATCCAATCACGTTATGCAGCGGACTTTTACGCGGGAACCTATCCAGCGCAGGAAATTATTTCAGCAGTAACTGAGTTAACAAAAAAAGTATTTAAGACAAAGTTTGCAAATATATCGCCTGTCTCAGGAAATTTGTGTGTTTTAGCTGTAACTATGTCACTGTCGAAGCCTAACGATCTGATAGCGAGAATACCACCTTTTATTCCAGGGGGTGGCTATCCTTTTCAATATAATGCTTTTGACAGGGAAATATTATCTCTACCTTTCGATATGGATAATTGGCAGATTGATATTGAAGGCTCAATTTCCTTATTACGACAAAAAAAACCTCTCTTGGTAGTTCTTGGACCTTCGATATTTATTTATCCGGTTCCGGTCAAGGAAATCGCTGAGGTTGTCCATAGCTATGGAGGTCTGGTTGCTTTTGACGGTTCCCACCCTTTAGGTTTAATCGCTGGAGGACAATATCAGGACCCGCTAAGCGAAGGAGCAGATTTGTTGTTTGGTTCTACACACAAGACTTTACCAGGACCTCAAGGTGGGATAATTGTAACAAATGATGAAGAGATTCATAAGAGAATACAAGTTTATTCCAACTTTAAGCCTTTAGATGGCCCAAGCTTGATTTGTAATCCGCATTTGGCTAGAATTGCATCAACAGGGATTGTTTTAGAGGAAACCCCATTAGAAGATTATGCGCGACAAGTTGTTAAAAATTCGCAAGTGATAGCCAATACCCTTCATGAGGAAGAAATACCGCTACATGGTGTAAGCAATACTGACTATCCCGAATTAACATACTCCCATCAGGTACTTCCTAATTTCCCCTTAGAAGATCGAATTGAATTACGTAATTATCTTACTAAAAATCGTATTCTCACTGACGGCTTTAACAGGATTGGTACAAGTGAGATTACAAGATTAGGGTTTAAAGAAGAAGAGTGCCGAAAACTGGGAAAAATTATTGCTAGTTTATTTAGAAAAGATGAAACGAAATTATCTGAAATGCAGGAAGAATTGTCAGAACTGATAAATTCACATCAATCAGTTTTGTATTGTAGTAAACCTATCCCGCAACAATAGACACTAAAAAAGTGAAATATCTAGCTGTCTCACATTATTGTTTGCTAAATCATTTTCGATTTTAGATAGCCTTAGGGAACGAGCGCCGGCAGGTCCACCGGCGCTCGTCTTTAAGTGTGCCCGGCATGTCTGTCAGCTAGGTGGTGAAAGTCCACTACAGGCTTGGCAGTAGGAACTGTTAGTGAAAGGCAAGGGTGTCCATCGTGAGGTGGAATCTGAAGGAAGCCGGACGCAAAATCTCGAGATAACGAACAGAAACTAGATATAAGGCTGAATGGAGTCGGATGAGTTTGCTTAACAAAACGAAGTCCAATACTGCCCGAAGCTCCTACAGTAAATCTAATGTCTACGAGAGGAAAGCGGTCAGACTTACCCGGGGAGGTCTTACAAGGGTTTCTGTAAGAGAAGGAATTTCTCAAAGAAACAATGATGTCAGTGATGGGATTATGAATTGTAAGAAGTCAGCAGAGGTCATAGTAGTTAATAGACGAAGGACCGAACAATAAGAAATCTTGGAACTAATGGAGGTGAGAAGCATGCAGCGATCACAGAAAACATCAAAAGATGGCTATCTGCTAGAAATCAAGGTGGAACCTGAAAATATAGAGGAAGCGTGTAGTATGCTTCACGGTGAGATTAGCAGAAAAGATGGTGAATACTCAGAATTAATGTATCAGATCATTGATCGAGACAATCTTAATAGAGCTTATAAGAGAGTCAAGGCAAATAAAGGGAAACCTGGTATTGATGGAATGACAGTAGACGATCTACGTATATTCCTACTCGAAGAAGGTAGATCACTCACTATCTCAATTAATAATGGTACGTACGAGCCACAACCTGTTAAAAGAGTAGAGATACCAAAACCAGATGGCTCAAAAAGAAAACTAGGGATACCAACAGTTGTAGATCGACTGGTTCAACAAGCAATACTTCAAGTAATTGAGAAAAAGATTAACCCCCATCTTTCTGATAATAGCTATGGCTTTCGTCCAAATCGAAGTGCCCATCAAGCGATTGAAAAAGCAAAACAATATTATCAGGAAGGGTATCGATATGTAGTCGATATTGATATGAAACAATACTTTGATACCGTCAATCATGATAAGCTCATGTATCACCTTGAAGAATTCATCCAAGATCGTGCAGTACTAAAGCTTATCAGAAAATTTTTGCGAAGCGGGATCATGACTGGAGAAGATTTCGAACCAAGTGAAGTTGGAACACCACAGGGAGGGAATTTGTCTCCCCTGCTCAGCAATATCTATCTTCATCAATTAGACCTACTACTGGAAAAACGTGGACACAAATTCATCCGCTATGCGGATGATTGTAACATCTACGTTAAAAGCAAGCGAGCCGGTGAAAGAATACTCAAAAATATCACAGAATTTCTTGAAGTTGATCTAAAACTAACGGTCAATAAAGAGAAAAGTGAAGTTGGTACACCGACGAAACGGAAGTTTCTAGGTTTTTGTATACAACCATCAAAAAATGGAGTACAAGTTCGTCCCCACATTAAGGCGAAAAAGCGATTAGAAGAGAAAATAAGAAAGCTTACATCTCGCAAGAGACCTGGTGAAATTAGAGATATCATCAAAGAAATTAATCTGACAACATGAGGTTGGGTGAATTACTTTGGGATTGGTCTAATTAAATCTTATATTCAACAAATTGACCAATGGATACGACGGCGAATTAGACAAATGATTTGGAAAAGATGGAAGAAGGTAAGCACTAGGTTCAAGAGCCTTATGAAATTAAAAATCCCCAAACAAAAAGCTTGGGAATGGGCAAACACTCGAAAAGGCTATTGGCGAATTTCGAAAAGCTTTATTTTACACCAAGCTATCCCAAATGATCTGCTAGAAAGAATTGGGTTACTAAACCTAACGCAATTATACACGACAATTAATTCTAAACACACTTAACTTATTGAACCGCCGTATACGGACCCGTACGTACGGTGGTGTGAGAGGTCGGCGCGCAAAACGCGCCTCCTACTCGATTAAATAAAAATTTTAAAAATCCACTAATCAGTGAGCTTTTTGTTTTCTACGTAACGTCAAATTTTATTGTTTTGAAGAAACCTATTTTGAAAACATATACGCTTAACTAAATGAGTTTAAATGTGAACTAGACAAACTTTATAATAATTAGTATAAGGAGGAGACGTTGGTGTAAAAAAAATCCTTACTTCCAGTTGAATGCTTGGGGTAAGGATTTTTTATAATTAAATTCAGGAGTTCAACAATCGATCCAGTTTGTTGAAAAGAGTATTGTGACATAGTAGACTGATACTGTGCAGCAACGAATTTTATGTTTTTGGACTAAGATAGATATAAGTAGAAAAGTTAATAACAAAGTGGGATTTTTTGGAGAAAAATATTGGGGATGTAAATTTTTTAAAAAGTAAAAAGACTTTGAAAAAAACAAACAAGAAGTAGAATCATTGAGGCTTATGCAAGTGTCAAGACATTTTATTTTGATTATAGCAATGAATTGAATACCATTTGGTGATCAATTATTTTACTAAGTTTTTATTATTTTTACTGATATATGCAAAGTTAGCAGTACATAATAAAGTAATAAGGTTTACTTATAAAAATGGATTACATGATGAAGGTACAAAAATAGAAATTATCGGTAGAAATGGAGAGTATCGTGTTGATGAAGTGAAAAATGGATCCTACAATGGTAAAGTGATTGATTATTTTGCAGATGGAAGTGTTTGGTTTGAAGGGATTTATAAAGATGGTAAAAGAGTCGAAGGAAAAAGGTACGATGAAGAAGGAAATCTCATTTATGAAGGGGAATATGATGAAAACGGTGAACCTTTTGAAAATATAATTGAAAGTTAAATTGTTAAATACTTCAAAAAATCCTTGAACTGTAAATGTTTAAGGGTTTTTTATATGGAAGGAGAGTAACATTGTATAAAACATTAAATCGTTGGTAATACTAATAATTTACCCGGGTATATCCCGGATAAGTCTACCAATACAATCGACACAGTACGCTAATGAATGCGTATAAAAATATAAAAGACGAGAGATTTCGCCATTATATTTTGAAAGAAAAAGCCGATGTGTATCGGGCGTTAAAGAGCTTCTTTAAGAAGGAAGAAACAGGGGTGTTGGTTTAATGAAAAGGAAAAATCCTTACTGTTAGTAGAATATTAGCAGTAAGGATTTTTATTTAATTTATACGTCTTCTTATCGAGGATTATTCTGTTATTGTTTACACAAAGTACGCTTTTATTTATTGATGCGAAGAAAAAGAGTGGATTTGTATTGGTTTTATTCTCCACTTATTCCATCCGTTCTGGGTTGAAGGAAAAGGGTGGGTCTTCGCAGATAAACTTCAAGTAGGCGATAAACTCCAAAAGGCGGCTGGAAGCAATCTGACGATTGATAAGGTTGAGTTCGTTAAACTGGATAAACCTGTTACGGTTTACAACTTTACTGTTGCTGACTATTATACGTATTATGTGACGAATATTGGAATTTGGGTGCATAATACAAACTGTTTTAGTGGCTCTGCAACCGATTTAGCTAATTTAGCAAATAAATCGAAAAAAAATCGATGGTTTATCAAATACAGTAGTTCCATTAAACCAAGTATATAACGCAGCAAAGCAATATGTTGGAAGTGGATACAGTACAATTCAGAGAAATGGTTATACGTGGTATATTAGTAAAGGTGGTACTAAAAGGGTTAGGGTTGGTACAAAAGCAAGTAAAAATGGTCAACTAGCGCTAACTTTTAAACTTTCAAAAATCCATTTGATTTTAATCGTGATAACCAACTTAAAAATTACCATGTATCTGTACAAAAACCTTAAATAAGAAGGGTAGGTAAGAGTTATTGATAATTCCAGAATTGAAAGACATTATTATTACTGGAAATCCTGCTGCTACCGGCAAGTTAGAAATTGATGAAACTGTTGATTTAGGGGATGATTTTTTATTATCAGGAACTGCATGTATTGGTACAGCAGAACCCATTGCATGTGATAATTTTGACTTTACAGTCATCTCCCCGAAAGCCCTTGAAAAAAAATTAAGTACAACAAACTTAATTTGTGGACGAGCATATTTCATAATGAAGGAATTTAATATGAATTTGTTAAAAGAAAGAATAAATAACATTATCTCAAATTGTGAGGGAGAGACTTGGGAGGAAATTGCACTGAAAATAAGTCCTTACTTTTACTGGGAATACGAGAAGTAATATAAATGACGTTTCAATTTGACCTTGAGAGGCATTCCTTCAAGGTCTTTCTTTTACTTTCATCCATACCGAATAAATTGGGTGACTATGTCCAAACGAACTAACCCCTCATTAGCCCCTTATGATATATTAAAAAAAGACATTCCAGACCATATCATCTGCAAAGCTTTTGTCTTTGTGGATTGGGAGAATATCAGAATGCTTAAGTTATGCTGAGGAAAATTAATTTCCAAGAAACTATTTAATGTGAAAAGGGGGGAATAACATTAAATACTCCGAACAAATTATATCAGTTTTTTTAGTTTCATTTATTTTAGCGATTTTTTCACTATTCTTTTTATTAGATTTTGTTTACTTAATTGGAGAATCGTTCGAAGAACAGGGGTTAATAGTTTTAGTAGGTGAACCTGGATCTATTGATTTATCAGCTGTTCTTGTAGCAGGAATTTATTTGTTATTACACGTACTATGTTCCATCATATTTTATGTGAAAACACCTTTAAAGATGGTTGCTTTATCCTTAATTATCTCAGGCGTAATTTTCTCGTTTTTTATATTTGTCATAACAAGTTCGCTAATATGGTTATAGTTTTTGGAAAGAAACTTCTACTCTTCTAAATATAGAGTTAAAGAAGGAAATATATTTAAAAGAGTTTGTCCTACATGATCTAGCCAATATGGCTCACTCCTCGAAAAATCTTGTAGGGTGCATTTTTTCACAGCTGGCACTAAAGTTCTTACAGACGAAGGGGAGAAAAATATCGAAGACATTGAAGTCGGAGATAAGGTTCTCGCCAAGGATGAGAATAACCCTGATGGAGAATTAGCTTGTAAGGAAGTAAAGGCTTTATACCGCAACCAACGTGATGAAATTATTAAATTGCATGTTGGAGAACAAATCATCGAGACGACAGACAACCATCCGTTCTGGGTTGAAGGAAAAGGGTGGATCTTTGCAGATGAACTTCAAGTAGGCGACAAACTCCAAAAGGCGGACGGAAGCAATCTTACGATTGATAAGGTTGAGTTCGTTAAACTGGATGAGTCGGTAACGGTTTACAACTTTACTGTTGCTGATTATCATACGTATTATGTGACGGATATTAGGATTTGGGTTCATAAAGTAATTGGGACAAGTGAAGGTGTTGAAACAAAATATGTTCGGGTTGAGTATAGTGGCGGAACTATTCATGGACATCCTATTACTGAAGCTGAATATAAAAATCTAACAAAATAGGGGCGATGCTATTGTTTGAGAAAATTACGTTTGAACCGGGAAAAGTTATTTATGATGATTTACAAATTGATGAGAACAATTCGCTAGAGAATCAAACTGATAATTTGAAAGAGGATTTATTTCAAGTCAATTATGATGATGAATTTATCGTTGATGTAGGATGGTATCCCTCATTCTCAAAAGATGGACAATTTCGAGTTGTAGTAATCGAGGATTTTAATTGGGATAGTCCTATACTTCAAAGAACATGCCGTACAATTTCAGAACTAAGAGAATATGTTGAAGAATTGGTAAGTGTTATCAAATTAAAACTCTAATATCTAAGACCTTGAGGTGCAGTCCTTCAAGGTCTCTCTTGTGCGCCCAGCATGGGTGTAATCTATAGGATGCAAGTCCCAAACTGTGAAGGCAGAAGTAGCAGTTAGCTTAACGCAAGGGTAGAATCTTATTTAATTTTAAAAACAGCATAATATATGTTTCAAAGCTCCTTATCACGAGCTCGATCTGTTCTTGAAAGTTTCATCGGAGGTTATAACGGAACGATCATTTGTGATGGCTACTCTGCCTATGAGATCAAATTGGCAGCATTACCTTCGCAAATTGTTGGGCGCATGTTCGTCGTTATTGGTTGAAAGCAGACAGCAAAAATGGACAAACCGGTGTAAAGTATTGTGATGAGTTATATCATTTAGAAAGGAAATTTAAACATTTGTCTCCGAGTAAGTGCAGAAAAAAACGCCAAAAATACTCGAAATTATTCGTTGAGAAATTCCTTAACTGGGTTGAAACATCACCTTTCTTCGGAAAAAAATGCACTCGCTAAGGCAGCTGAATATACATTGATCCGTGTGAATGGACTCAAAGCATTCTTTAACGATGGTCGTATTGAGATTGATAATAATCCAGCATTATTCCAATCATAAGATTATTTTGAGCATTTCAAGAAAGCTGCATAACTACATGGATTTATCCTAAAATGCTTAGAATAATTCTTTTGAATTATTTCAAACTGTATAGCTTAGCAAGGGTTTCTTCATCTGCGTGTTTCCAATTCTTTTCTTTCGGCTGTTATGGAATTTGACTCTAGACTCCTCTATTTCCCTAAAAAAAAATTGGATGTTTTCGGTCAGTGAAGCTGGTGCCAAGGCAAACGCCATTTGTTTGAGTATCCCAGAAAACGCCAAAAGTAACAGTTTGGATTTCTACGAATTCATAAAGACACTTTTGACCGATCTACCGAATATCGGCATCCATCAAAACCCTGAAATTTTAAATCACATGCCCTGGTCAAAAATGATCCAGGTAGCATGTAGCAAAAAATAAAATAAGCCGTATATTCAAATGAAAAAATTGTAATATACGGCTATTTGTCACGCTTACCGTCAAGGTAAGCTTATTTTTTTATAATTCGGGCTTACAGGCCTCTTAATAAAAAGCGGTTAAAACTCCGATTATACTATCCGTAAAATCCAGATGTGAAAAGTCTAGAATATTAAAAACTCTAGACTTGGTGAAACAAGCTATGTCTATGACTTTTCAGGAATGTGTTTAAATATCATAATTTTTTAGTTGTAATCTTCCGCAATCAGGCGCAATTATAGAAAATCAAATGGTATTTCTGATTGATAAATTATGAAGAGGTATTTTTAAATATATTGTATAAATCCATTAAATCGTTGGTAATACTAATAATTTACCCGGGTACATCCCAGCTAATCATACCAATACAATCGACACAGTACGCTAATGAATGCATATAAAAATATAAAAGACGAGAGATTTCACCATTATATTTTGAAAGAAAAAGCCGATGTGTATCGAGCTTTGAAAAGTTTCT
>JAKFDP010000055.1:0-2125 GCA_036676095.1 Anaerobacillus sp.
TAATTCAACAGCAAATGAATTCGCTTGAACTTCAATTTTGTCTATTGAATAGAAAGTGTTTTTTTTCAGGAATGGTGTATTAACTCTGGGGTGTAAGATGGCATGTCCTAATTCGTGGGCGCAAACGAAACGCTGCATTGTTTCGTCTAGTTTATTGTTAATATTGATGAATTTAAATCTTGAAGCGTTAATAAAAAAACCGTATGTATCGCCTAAATCTGCATATTCAATAATGATGTTTTTTTCAGTTGCAATGGTGAAAGGATTGTTTGTTTTATGTTTTTTAATGAGCTTTGTTACAGTTTCTTTAATCATCAAATTAAAAATTCCCCCTTATAACAAAGCCCTATTCGTTTCGATATTTCTTTGGAGTAAATTTTTTCTTGGCGAGTCGCTTTGCTAGACGAAGATTACTTTCAATTTGAGATAGAACTAATTCTCGCGTGTTTTCATCCATTGGCTCCCCATCAAATGCTAAGCTAGTATCACTTTCAAGCTCATTGATGATTGCTTCTAGTTTCTTAGCAATGTCACGTTCGTTTTTAGATGTTAATATCGGTAAATCATTATTATTATTTGAATTAGAAGTACTATTATCAATATAGCCAGCAGCTTTTAATAATTCCTCATAAGGATAATTATAAGCTTTTGATATCATTCGAAGGGTATCTGGAGATGGTTTAACTGGCTTTTTAGATCGTTTATCAAAACCTTTTTCAATTGTATCAAGGTATGTATGGCTAATACCTATTTTTTTACTAGCTTCTCTTAAAGAGTCTTTTCCTCTTAGTTTTGTAATTATTTCTCCAATTTCTGCCATTTTTATCACCTGCCTGTAATACTAACTTTACACTAATTAATTAGAAAATTAAATAATAAATTTGGTATTCATTGTTGACACAATTGTAAACCATGTGTTACATTGATTTCAGGAGGTGTTAATCTTGAATAACAAGTTGAGAGAAGTAAGGAAAGCAGTCGGATTATCAGTTTCCGAATTAGCGAGAAGGTGCAACACTTCTCGTCAAACAATTACTAACATAGAGCTACATGGTCAAGAACCTTCTGGGGCTATAATGTTAGCAATTTCAAATGCACTAAATAAGGATCCGAGGGAAATTTTTTTTGTCAATAGTGTAATACAAGGTTTACAAAAAAGGTTATCAGAAGCAAATTAATTAGTTGTCTATGTGGGTTTCGACAATAACAGGAAAAATCCTGCAAAATGCTACTCTACGCGCTGTTTCTTGGTTCAGCCAATGAATAAATCACAGTGATCCTCAATGTGCTGCAAGGCAGCCAATGAACCTAAAAACATTAATAGAAAGGAACTTAATGATGTGTCCTAAATGTGAGTCTAAAAATTATGGTGTTGTTGATCAATTCGATATTCCTGGTAGTGACGAATCAGTAACAATTGTTGAATGTAAAGATTGTGGATACCAAGAGAGTTAATGGGAGGGACCTAACATGAACAAAACAGTCGATTTCAAATGGTTAGAAGAAAAAACTTCACCAGAAATGGTTGCTGCTGTAAAGAAAGTCGTTGAGGGTGGAGAAGTAAGAAAAAATCCTATTTTGTATGTACAGCAAAGAGAATCCATTGTCGAAGAATGCAAAATTCACAGCATTGGATTATATATCACCACTGATTTGGAATGTCACTATTTCAATTATGACGTTAAACGTAATTCTATGATCCACGACAAAATGTTTCGTTTTGCCGTTCAAGACTTTGCAAAAATGGAGAAAGAACGTATTGAGCAATTAAATAAAAAGGTGAAGTCGCATTGAAAGAAGTACAACACCGTATTGCTTACTACTTAAAAAAGGTAAACGAGAAAATGTCTATTCATCCAACAAAAAAGCCTCCTAGATCGCAAACTTATAGACACGAACGTTTAATGACCTATAAAGCTTTAATGCATAAAGAGTTCAAAAAGCAAGGCTACATCAAATAATCAAACGCTAAAGGGGGAAGAACTTTGTTACAAACTTTAAGGGCAGTCCAAGAAAAGTTACAGCATAGACATAGATCAAGGGGTGATCAGTCTATGTCAGAACAAAAGTATGCAGCCACCTATAAGCTTGGAAAAACCACTGTTCATGTTGTAGCTCCAGAACC
>JAKFDP010000056.1:0-16775 GCA_036676095.1 Anaerobacillus sp.
GAATTTAATTAACTTACGATATTTTTAACAAAATTAGTGAAAACTTAATTGTATCCTAGTATGATGATTATATTTAGAAATTATTAATGGTTGGTGGATTATGACTAATAAACAGCAACGAAATCTCAAATGTCTTTGCATCAGATTATTAAGAGTACAAGACAAAGCCCATAGTATCGCATTAGGCTTTACAGTTGGCTTATTAATTAATTTTATTCCATCATTTGGGTTAGGACCTTTTTTTTCAACGGTAATCGCCAAATTAATGAAAGGAAATTCAATCGCTGGTTTTATTGGTGGTGTCAGTTTTCTCTGGGCATTTCCATTTCTATTCTATTTAAATGTCGTTGTTGGTGAAACGTTGCTTCCCATTAGTGTGAACAAGAAAATGGATATGGCTATCGAACAATTCGAAAAAGAGGGACAGAAACAAGAAGTCATTTACCAACGTATCGAAGTACATCCTTTCGAACATTTTCAGAAAATAATTAGTGCCAGCTTAAAAATCGGGAAAGCGTTCTTGTTAGGGATGGTTGTTAATATAATCCTATTTGGTACAGTTTGCTATTGGTTAACTTACTATATCATAATTAAATATCGCCGTGATGCACTTAAGCTCATTCGCAGCAAATGGAATCCTTCCAAAAGAGCAAAAAAGCTGACCCCAGTATAAATACATAGGAGTCCGATTTAATTACTTAAATTTGACAAATAACTACAGTGTTTTTATATAATAATTATGATGGGGGTGATAATCGTGAAGGTTTCTTATGAGATTAAACAAAGTTTTGACATTAAGGAAGTAAAGGAAATTTTAAAACCTTTTGGTGGAAGATGTGCAAAAGTAGATGGTTCTCGCTTAGAGTATCAAATTAAAGATGAAAATGAGAATGCTGCATCCGAAGCATTAAAAGCAAAAGGCTACATTGATTAAATTGAATAATTTGGAAAGCTACAAACAATATTTTGAGGCGCATACTAACGCCTTGACTTTGTTTTGTAGCTTTTTAATTTAGGAATCAAATAATGATAATCGCCTTGGTTTTTTCATAAAAAATAATTTTTTAAGTATACAGACGAGTTTTTTCCCTGACCATCTTGCAAAAGTAGTGAGAATTTGTTATCTTTAGGCAAAGATCATATTTCTTAACTTTAATTTTATGATTGAAGTGATAGAGGTGCATTGACCATTAGTACAAACTTTGAGGAGGATGAGCTCTGCTAACGGGTTTGGAAAGGGGGATTTGCCGAAGTGACTAGTAGACTCATCAACTAGTTGCTGGGTCTGTATTGAATAAATACAGGACTGTCGTATAGTTTTTACACTATATGGGGGGCTATCTTACGCTGGAATAAATGTAATGATTCTTTCTAGCAGCAACGATCCCTTCGTTGTTGCTTTTTTGTACTTGTAAATCTACGAATAGAGGTGTACCCAATGAATTTTGGAAAATTAGTAACGGCAATGGTAACACCATTTGACCAAGAAGGAAAAATTGATTTTGAAGCAACTAAAACATTAATTAACCATTTAATTGCGAATGGTAGCGATGGAATCGTCGTGGTTGGAACAACTGGAGAATCTCCTACCCTATCTTCTAAAGAAAAAGCTGAATTATTTAAGTTTACAGTTGATGTAGTAGCTGGACGTGTCAAAGTTATTGCTGGTACTGGTTCAAACAGTACGGCTAATTCCATTGAAGCAACCGAAATTGCTAGTAATGCAGGTGTTGACGGAATTATGTTAGTGGCCCCTTACTATAATAAACCTAATCAAGAAGGCCTTTACTTACATTTTAAGACAATTGCTGAATCTACAAAATTGCCAGTAATGATTTACAATATTCCTGGACGCAGTGTTGTTAACATTCAACCAGAAACAATTATTCGCCTTGCTCAAATTGAAAATATTACTTGTGTGAAAGAAGCTAGTGGCGATTTAGAGGCAATGGCGACGATTATCGAAAATACACCAGAAGACTTTGTCTTATATAGTGGTGATGACAGTCTTACGTTGCCAGTTCTAGCCATTGGTGGTCACGGAGTAATTTCAGTTTCTTCTCATATTATCGGTAACGAGATGAAACAAATGATCAACGCCTACGAGTCTGGTGATATCAAAACAGCTGCCTCGATCCATCGAGAATTATTACCAATAATGAAAGCAATGTTTATTGCTCCTAACCCGACACCAGTGAAAGCTGCTCTAGAGATGATAGGCGTAAATGTTGGCTCAGTTCGCTTACCTTTAGTACCTTTAACTGATTTAGAAAAAGGTGCTGTACGTTCTGCTATTCAAGCTAAATTATTATCTAAGGTTTTATAATTCATTTACCTTGCTTTATGGGTTCCTAGTACATTAAAAACCTCCACAATTGTGGAGGTTTTTAATGATTAACTGTGAGAAAGCTGCTTACAATCTTAGTTATGTTATTTCTACTGTCTTCTATAAATTCTGTTAAGTTTATTTTTGTATAAAAGTGCGTAGATGCACCTTCTATGGCTATTTTATCCTCAATTTTATTTTCTAAAATCATCGGAAACACTTGACTTTTCAAAAACACCACAATAATCGCCGGTGAAGGGATCTTTTCCCTACCTACTAGTGATTGCGGTGTTAATTTTGAAACCACCGTTTATTTCCCATCAAACCTACCAAAACTTTGTTTTGGCACAATTGAAAAAACACTATTCAAATGGAATTCTCTTTGTTTTACGGGCTGATTTACCTTTTATCAAGAAATTATTGGCTTGCAGACCTTTCCGTAACCACTAGCTGGTTGTATGATACATATTCTGATTGTACTAAAGGTACAAAACCTCGTGATCCTACTTCCATGATACGTTCGTATGTTTTGTACTTACTCGTTCAACCAACGACAAGTATTACAGAGTGGGTCAATCAACTTCGCCGAGTTCCACTATATGCTATCCTTAGTGGCTTTGAACCGGGAGACACCCCTGGTGTTGGTACCTTCCATGACTTTTTTGATCGCATTTGGGTCTCAGATCAAGCAAACACGAAACACAAGATTCAGCCAAAACGCAAGAAAAAGAATAAGAAAACACGACCAAAAAAGGAGAAATGGAAGCACATTATAATACAGGTATTGTTGAAAGACTTGCATTTCATAACATTAAAAAAGACAATCTGCGACTGTTTACAAGGACACCAAGAGTTTCTGAGAAGTGGACGCTTACCTACAAACGTCGTACATCTATCGAGCGTTCAAATAAGCGAGAAAAAATTGACTACCACTTAGAGTCTGGTCTGCATCGCTCCACAAAAATGTGGGATATCCGAATCTATGGCATTATGATGTGCCATCTCTCACATTAGCTACACCCTTTAGGTATATTAAGTTATCTAGTAGTAACAACTGGTTTTCTAGCAATTCAGACATTTATTTACCCTCCCTATAATCCTTTATTTGTAAATCTTCATTTATCCTCAAAGTGTAACTTTTAACTAAATTCTCACTACTTGTTGCACTTTTATAATTTTCTATATCAAGTTTTATTAGATCAAATTTGTTATCTTTAATAACATTAATATTAATCTTACCAACTATCTTATTTTCTACCATCTTTAAAGCAATTTTTTCCACGGTATCTTCGAGATTAACTCCTTTAGCCGTTGATTCTTTCACATAAATATGAGTAACCATATCTGCATTTGTAATTTCTTGTTTTGGATCAAATCCATCTATTATTTTTGTATTATACCAACGCATTTTCAAATCACTATTTCGTATCCTTGTGTAAATTTTATATTCTTTATAAAATTCATCAATAAAAGTTCTCATCACTTTTTCATATTCAGGACGAATTTTCACCCCTAAATAACCATCACCTATTTCATAAGTTCCATCTTTGTTATATGAACCAGATACCGGAAACATCTCTTCTCTAGTGCCATTCTTAGGATATAAATAAAATTGGTCATGACCTTGCATTAAACTTGCCGGTTCGTAAGATACTCCTTCAAATTCCTCACCATACTTATCTCTCAAATAAGTCAATACCATTTCCTTTTTTTCAGCATTTGAGTACTTTTTAGTTTCTTTCTTATCCATACAGCCACCAACTCCTATCAGAATTATTATTGATAAAGCAACTATAAAATATCTTTCTATCATTTATTCAGCCACCCTTCGTACAATACTTTAATTTCATTCAATGGAATGTTAATTATCTTTTAATATTTCATCCTTTCTAAACCATTAATAATTCGAAACACCCCGAATTTTATTAGAGTCTGTTCAAAAAGTATGAATTAACTACTTTATTTGAAACACAAGAAGGAACCACTGTCTCTACTATAAAAGGAAATAAATTATCCCTTCTATTGCCTTAGTTAGTGATTTGTATTACATCTAGATTTGGATTGGATACGGAAGCATTTCTTAACAATTTAATTGCTTCTACAGTTAGTGTTCTTGCAGTTGATCCTCCTAATAATTGTAAGTTGATATGTAAATTATTTCCTATTTACTAACAGCAGTGCTAAACTCGGAAGCATTAAGGATTAAACTCAAAGGAATATTAATAAGATTTTTTAAAAACATTGACATCCTTATAATTATAAAAATCCCTTTATTTAATATGTTTACCATTAAATGATTATATTGGCAATAAAAATATAATACCGGAGTATACTTAAATTGTCTATCACATCAATTCACGATTTTGAAGAAGGATAATAAGAGAAATTTTTATTTTTGAGGTTAATGAGGTAGAAAACAAGAAAAATGAGAAAGCAATATTTTTTTCCTGGCATTAACTAATTAAACTTTAACAATCTTTGCATAAAGTGTTCTACATGAAAACTTGCTAGCTATTTTTCGCAATTCATATGATCAACTTGATGATTACCTATGAGCTTTCGGTATTTGTATAGTGTTTACCAAGTTCGTCAGTCACTAGGTGAATGAAAAGGCTCGAAAACCTTTATACACAAGGTTTCCGAGCCTTTTTTAGATAAAATAATCTGTAACTGTATTTAGTATTACGTTACACACATTGGAAGGATTCAATTCTGCGTAAATCTATACCAAAATACACCCACATAAATCCATTCCAACGATAGCCTGCGACTGAACGACGACCTACAAACGTAGGGTAGAACCAAAATTGTTGTCTGTTTGTTAACCATACATAAGTATAGCGGAATAAACAGCCTCTGATTGCCCCTGGATCAACGGCCATAACCCCAATTTGTTGTGACTTTGTTGGCGTATAGGCAGGTGGCGGTGCTGTTGGAGGGCCAGCTTGCTGTCCTGGTCCTGGACTAGGGCCCGGTGGTGGTCCTGGTGGAGTGAATGGTGGTCTTCCAGGCGGTCGACCTGGTTGACCAGGGCCAGGCGGTGGTGGCGGTCCGAATTGTCCTCCGGGAAATGGCGACCATGGTCCAAAAAGTCTTTCATCATCGATTAAGTGGTGATAATCATCATATGGTTGAAGATCATATCGATAATCATATCCAGTGTTATCATAATATATATTGCTATAAAATGGATAGTTGTGATACATATCAATAGCCCCTTTTTCATTAGATTTATATCATCCTATGCATTCGTCCTAGGGCAATCATCTTGTCTAAAGAAAAACGGGCGTTTGACTAAGAAAAGCGCAGAGCTAGACACCATACCAAATTCAAAAATTTTATACTTTCTTGATAAAAGGAACTGGTTACTGTTGCTACGTTATTTTTTAATACAAATCAGTTTCAATTCAGTCATTTCGTGAATGGCGTACTTTACACCTTCTCTTCCGTAGCCACTTTCTTTGACACCACCATAAGGCATATGATCAACCCGAAATGTTGGGATATCGTTAATCATTACCCCCCCAACTTGTAATTTCGCCGCAGCGTCATAAGCTGTTGTAAGACAATTCGTATAAATACCTGCTTGCAGGCCATATTTTGAATCATTAACGTGGTTAATTGCTTCTGCTACGGATTTAATTGGATTAATGATCACCACTGGTGCAAAAACTTCTTGGCAAGAAAGCTTAACATGACTATTTACATTTGTTAAAACGGTTGGATAGACGATATTCCCCTTACGGTTTCCACCGCTGATAAGTTTTGCACCTTCTTTTTGCGCTTCTTCAATCCATTTTAAAACTCGATCTACTTCATTTGGGTGGATTAATGCTGAAATATCTGTTTTTTCATTTAAAGGATCTCCGCATTGTAATGTTTCAGTTTTTTGCGCAAATTTTTCGACAAAGCTGGCGAAGATATTTTCGTGAACGTAAATTCGTTGGAGCGAAATACATACTTGACCGGAATTACTAAACGCGCCAAATACCGCCCGATCAACAACTGCTCCAATATCTACACCGTCATCGACAATTAAGGCAGAGTTCGAACCAAGCTCTAACGTTACTTTTTTTAGCCCTGCATTACTTTTAATCAACTTTCCTACAGATGGGCTTCCTGTAAATGTAATCCCCTTGACGCGTTCATCTTGAACTAATCGCTCTCCAGCAATATAGCCATGACCAGGGATAATATTTAATACTCCCATAGGTAAACCAGCTTTCTCGAAAATTCCACTCAAAAATAGTGCTGATAATGGAGTTTGTTTAGCTGGTTTTAAAACGATAGCATTTCCGGCTGCAATTGCCGGACCTACTTTGTGAGCAACTAAATTCATCGGAAAGTTAAATGGTGTAATCGCCCCAATGACACCGATTGGCTCTCGAATCGTAAATGCGATCCGTCCTTCCCCACCCGGCACGGCATCCATTGGAACTGTCTCACCAGTAATGCGACGTGCTTCTTCTGCCGCTAGTTTATAAGTCATAATCGTTCGTGCTACTTCAGCTTTTGCTGTTGTAATCGGTTTTGCTGATTCAAGAGCAATAATCTTGGCACACTCATCAGCCTTTTCCTTTATGAATGTAGCAACATTTTCAAGGATAGTTGCCCGTTCATGTGCCGGCATATTTGCAATTACCTTACTTGCACGAACGGCTGCCTCAATTGCAAGATCTGTTTCTGCTTCATTAGCAAAAGCAACTTCAGCAATCTTTTGTTGATTATAAGGAGAATACAAAGGAACGTACGTTTTCGCCTCGTGAAATTGACCATTAATATAAAGGTCGTATTTTTTTACCATTATTTAAACTCCTTTTTCAAAAAGTAAGATATGGGTAACATTTTTGAACTTTGTAAGCTCTACGCTTTTCTAATTGATTTCTTTAATAACCTCTTCTATTACATTAAGTCCTTCTTGTAATTGTTCGTCTGTAATGACTAGAGGGCATAAAAAGCGAAGGACATTACTGTATAAACCTGCGCCTAATATGACCACCCCTCGTTTATTCACTTCTTGGACAATCTTCGCAACTAATTCTTTATTCGGTGTTTTTGTTTCATTATCCTTCACAAATTCAATTGCTGTCATCGCCCCGATTGAACGAATATCACCAATTTGCGGAATGGTTAAGGCTAATGTTTGAAAATGTGCGCTAATTTGCCCACCAATCTTATTTGCTCGCTCGCATAATCGTTCCGTTTCTAACATTTCAATCACTTGTAAAGCGGCCACACAGCCCAGTGGACTGCCGCCAAAGGTACCACCGATTTCACCTACGTTTGGAGCATCCATAATTTCAGCTCGACCGGTAACGGCACTTATTGGTAAGCCTGCAGCAATTGATTTTGATAACGTCATTAAATCTGGAATAACCCCAAAGTGTTCGATGGCAAACATTTTTCCGGTTCTTCCGAAACCTGTTTGCACTTCATCAGCGATAAATAAAATGTCATACTTTTCACAAATCGCTTTCACTCCTTGGACAAAACTGACCGATGGGACAACAAAACCGCCCTCGCCTTGGATAGGCTCCATAATCACGGCTGCAATCGTTTCAGGAGACACTTCACTTAAGAAAAAGTCTTCAAATTTTGCGAGGATCATTTCATCCAGTTCTTCATCTGTCATCCCTTTTGGTTTTCTATAATAATAAGGATAAGGAAGTTTATACGTATCTGGAGCGAATGGACCAAAACCATTTTTATACGGTTTAACTTTACTCGTAAGGGACATCGCCATAAAAGTTCTACCGTGAAACCCCCGTTCAAAGGAAATAATCCCACTTCGTTTTGTATATTTTCGAGCAATTTTGATCGCGTTCTCTACTGCCTCAGCCCCGCTGTTTAAAAAAAAGGTCTTTTTATCGTGGCTACCTGGTGTAATTTCATTCATTTTTTTTGCAAGCGCAATATAAGGCTCATACATCATCACATGAAACGAGGTGTGCAAATATTTATCTAATTGATTTTTTAATGCTTGAACTACTTTTTTTGGGCAGTGACCAACATTTAGCGAGCCAATCGCGCCAGCAAAATCAAGCAAACGATTTCCGTCAACATCTGTCAGTAACGCTCCATTTGCGTTGTCGACAAAGGTCAATGCTGTATTAAATGGACCTTTAGGAACATGTTTATGGCGTTCTGCTAATAACTGTTTTGCTTTTGGACCAGGAATTTCTGTTTTAAGCTCAATAAATTTCACTCTTCCCACCTCCGTATTCAGCTAAACCACACCATTCAATAATTGTTAGCGCAATAATTAAGGCAGTTGCAAAAATATCATCTAACTTAATATATTCATTTGGATAATGAGCCATTTTTGCGCTGCCCGGTCCAAAAACGATCGTCGGCGTATTTCCTACTTGGGTTAATAAACCTCCATCGGTACCCCAGGGCGAAGCTTCGAGCTGCGGTTCATTTCCAGTAACTTCGCTAAATTTTGCTTGTAAAATTGAGATTAACTTGTGTTGGACATCAATTGAACCGGGAAGCCATTGAGCTCCATACCATTCTAGTTGGACAGGATGTTCATTAAACCATTGATCAATTTGCGCTAACCTTTGCAACCAATCAGCAAATTCTTTTTGAACATCAGTGATTTTTTCATTAGGAGCGATGCCAATCCTTCCTTCTAGTATCACGAGGTCGGCAACTGATGATGGCCAATCACCGCCTTCGATTCGCCCAATATTAATTGGAACTGGGATGGGAATATTGTTATAGAGAGGATCAGTTATCCGGGCGTTACGGACTATTTCTAATTGTTCGAGCTGTTTTAAGACGACCACACTTTTTTCAATTGCACTAACGCCGTGGTAGCGTGTTCCTCCATGGGCAGCTCGACCTTTGACATGAATGCGGAACCATTTAGAGCCTTGCTGTTTCGGAAATATTTTCATGTTTGTTGGTTCTGGAATAAGCGCCGCATCAGCTTTGTAGCCTTTGATAATAGCTGCTAGTGTACCGGCCCCTCCACTTTCTTCTTCAATGACACTTTGGAGGATGACATCACCTTTTAATTTAATTTTCAATTTGATCATCGCTTCAACTGCTAAATAAAGGGCTACATTCCCCCCTTTCATATCAGTTGTGCCGCGTCCGTACATTTTTCCGTCTTTGACTAGTCCTGAATAAGGATCATCTTCCCATTGGCTAAGATCACCAGCAGGAACAACGTCAACATGACCATTTAAAACAATCGATTTTCCCCCACCCGTCCCCTTTAATATTCCGACGACATTTAAGCTTCCTGAAAAGTTTTTTCGATTTGAGCAAAAATATGGATGAGTCTTTAAGACATTCCCGTCAAGCTCCCAACAGTCCACTTCAAGTCCAATTTGATGAAATTTCAATGCAATCAATTCTTGAATAGAAGACTCGTTTCCTTGCACACTCGGAATTTGCACTAATTGTTGGAGAAAATCGATCGCTTGCTGGCGATTAGTTTGTAGCCAGTCGCTAATTTGTTGTTGTAAATTGGTCATTACACTCCTCCTCTGCTAAATGGTCTTTAATTTTTTACTAATTACAAAATTAGCAGCCGTGTTATCGATTACATCTTCGAGGCAATAAGGCTTCATAATTTCTAATAAGAGGAGGCCTTTTTCTGTGATTTGAAAGACAGCCATTTCTGTAATAATTAGATCGACACATTTAGGAGCTGTTAAAGGAAGACTACAAGTTTTTATGATTTTTGGTTGGCCATTTTTACTAACGTGGTTCATTAGGACAATTACTTTTTTCGATTTTTGCGCAAGCTCGATCGCTCCTCCCATTCCAGGAACTTTCTTTCCGGGTACGATCCAGTTGGCTAAATCGCCTTGTTCACTAACTTCTAGTGCCCCGAGAACGGTAATATCTACTAAACCTCGACGAATAATCCCAAAGGCAGTGGTACTATCAAAGTAAGATGCACCTGAAATAACCGTTATTGGCTCTCCACCAGCATTACATAAATTTGCATCTTCTTGCCCTTTACTTGGGCTTGGTCCAGTACCTAAAATCCCGTTTTCAGCGTGAAACATTACGTGCATGGAAGCTGGTAAAAAATTGGCGACTAACGTTGGAATCCCAATTCCTAGGTTAACCGTCATTCCAGCTTGAATTTCAGCTGCTGCTCGTTTGGCAATCCGTTCTCTACTAGCTATTCCCATACCCATTTCCAATCGACTCCTTGTGATTTAATTATCATATTAACAAATACACCTGGAGTAATAATTTCTTCTGGGTCAAGTTTGCCGACAGCGACAATTTCTTCTACTTCGGCAATCGTTACCTTCCCGGCCATCGCTACCAGGGGGTTCGTATTTCTAGCACTTTTGTCATAAACTAAGTTGCCGTATGTGTCGGCTTTTTTCGCATAAACAATTGAGACGTCAGCCGTCAATGCAGGTTCGATTAAAAATTGTTTTCCATTTACAGTAACAATATCTTTGTTGTTAGTAATGATACTATCAATCCCTATATCTACTAAAATACCACCTAATCCCATTCCTCCTGAACGAATTCGTTCAACTAAAGTACCTTGCGGTGAAAACTCAACCTCAAGCTTCCCTTCTGTCATTAATTTACCGGCAACAGGGTTAGAACCAATATGCGAAGCAATTAATGATTTTGCTCTTCCTTGGCTAATTAGCTTCCCAATTCCAATCGTCGGGAAGCCAGCATCATTGCCAATTAAATGAAGATCTTTTACGCCTTTTTGCAAGATCCCCGCAATAAGCGTAGGTGGACTGCCCACTCCGCCAAAGCCACCATACATTACAGTGATCCCATCATGAATCACTTCTAAAACTTGTTCTAATGTGACAACTTTCATTAACCTCACCCCCCATTGCTTGATCCAAGCGTTTTTTCCACTTCAAGCAGTGCTTGTTTGAAGCGTTTAATAAGTTCGTCAATTTCTAGTTTGGTAATGACGAGCGGGGGAGCAATTAAAAGCGCCTCATTCGTTATTCCTTCATCGCCTGCACTTGCAGGATAAACTAATAAACCATTATCTAGTGCTTTTTTGATCACAAGCATCGCTAGTTTTAACGGTGTTTTTCGCTTTTTATTTTGGACAAATTCGATGCCAATTAATAAGCCCTTTCCACGTACATCACCAATAAAGCTAAATTGCTTCTTAAGTTGTAATAACTGTTCAAACAAATAAATCCCCATTTTTTCAGCATTTGCTACTACTTGATGTTTTTCGATGTACTCTAAGACAGCGAGCGAAACTGCTGCTGATTGCGGATTAGCACTAAATGTGTGTCCACTCATAATTATTTTTGACCCATTTAATATTGGTTCCATCACTTGATTGCTAACTAAAGTTGCTGCCATTGGCGTATAGCCCGCCGTCATTCCTTTTCCTAAGGCTACTATGTCTGGTTCGACATGCCAATGCTCAAGCGCCAGCATTTTTCCCGTCCGTCCAATGCCAGTCATCACTTCATCAGCAATAAATAAAATGTTGTTCCGCTCACAAATCTCTTTGATTTCCTTGTAGTAGCCATCTGGTGGTACAATCGCTCCGCCCGCTGCACCAATGATAGGTTCAGCGATAAAAGCAGCAATTGAATCTTTGCCAATCCGTAATATCGCCCGTTCTAACTCTTTCGCACAAAGAAGCTTACAATTTGAAGGTGTTAAACTAAATGGACAGCGGTAACAATAGGGTGGATTGACACTTGGGAACTCCTCTAGCAATGGAATAAAACGTGCTCTTCTGCCAACATGACCAGACATCGATAAAGCCCCTAAAGTAATCCCGTGGTAACTCATATAGCGGGAAATAATTTTTGTTTTTGTGTAAACTCCTTGTTCTTGCCAATATTGAATGGCTATTTTCAATGCCGTTTCGGTTGCTTCTGAGCCACTATTCACAAAAAACGACCATTGTAAATCACCTGGGGTAATTTCACTTAATTTGTTTGCTAAAGCTTCCGCAGGTTCACTCGTAAACTGAGAGCGATAAACAAACGAAACTTTCTTTGCTTGTTCGTTCATCGCTTGAATGATCTCTGGTACACCGTGCCCAATACTTGCGGTAACCGCACCAGACGAGCCATCAAGATAGTCTTTGTTATTAAAGTCGTATAAATAGACTCCCTTCCCGTAATTAATTGTTGGATAAACGGCATCTATGATCGGCTTTATTAATTTACTCCGAGCCATTTTCCTTCCTCCTAACGAAAGTTAGACTTAGTTTGATGTCTAGCTCCGAGCGCCAGCTGCGCTCAAAACTTTTCTTATTAAACTAACTTTTTCACCCAAATATTCATATTTTCATAATTTCCATTCATCATACAGTTGTTCGTTAACCTTCCAGAGTACAAATAGCCAAGTTTTTGCAGAATTGCATTCATGCCGTAGATTGGTGCTCTAGCTAATGAATAGGAACAATAAATGTTTCGCTGCACTAATTGTTGTTCAAGCCCTGTAATTAAATGCTGAATAAAGCCATATTTTCGATGATCTACTAAGGTCGCACAGTCGGTTACTTCGGCATTATGATTAGCTTCATTTATTTCAACAGAAGTTGCACTAACAATTTGCTTGTTCCACTCCACAATCATAAATATCGTATTACCTTCTATTACTTTTTTAATATAATTTTCATCATTCATCGGTGTTGGGTATCCAGCAAATACCTCTCCGTAAAGTTTAGCTAATGCTTTACAATCCGTAATCTTTGCTAGGCGTATTGAGTAGTCATCGGGTATTTCTTTGAGTTGTTCTGATGTTGCTAGCAAACTAATTTTTTCAAGAAAAAGATCTTCCGCCTGCCAACTAGTACTTGTGCGCCGCTCGTTAGTAAAGTACTTAACGACAAGAAAAGCATCACTTCCGTTAAAATATCCGGCAATTGTCCCTTCTAAAGTAAATCCTTTAGTGAGAAAATAACGCCAATCTTCACCTCGTGCTTTAACAATAAGTTTTGTAAACAAATGTTGTTTTGCTAATTCTTCCATCTTTGTGAACAGCGAATTTAGATTGCCACGATAATCATCGATCCGTATCCGTTCATTGACAAAATCTAAACAAACATCGATTGCATAGTCCGTACCTGTCTCCCATTTCGAAATGTATGGAACATTCATCAATTATTCCTCCTTCATCGGGATTAAGTCCTTGAAAAGAACTCACTATTCTATTTATACAATTTATGAGATCACTAGGCTTTCTTTGCACGCTAAGTATAAATTTTTAACAAAAGTGTTTATTTGACGTTTTGATAAAATTAAAGTACAAATTATACGGGCAACATAAGCGTGACCTATAGTGACTAAAGGAAGACTTATACTCTGTGAGTGCTATCGCTCAGCTGCGCCTTAACTCTTCTTACCCAAGTTTTTCTAACTAATTTTCTCAACTGCTTTGATTATTTTTCCTCCCGTTAGCAATTGTTACAAAAATGTGAAAATAACGGTTATTGTGATGTAATTCATACTTGCAATATACCTCCCCGTGTATAATAACAATGAAAATACTACTAGGAGTGTTAATGGAATGAAACGACTAACGAACTGGCTATCACCAGCAAAAGAAATGAGTACTGAATGGAATTCGGCGACTAAAAATGCAAAAAACATCGAAGGTTTCTGTATTGAAAAAAAGAAACTAAAAATCATTCAAGATTTTATGTTTACTGGTGTCAACGTTGCTTTTACAGGGCACCCTGGAACCGGAAAAACAGAATTAGCGAAAAAACTTGCAACGGTTCATGGCCTACCGTATGTTTTGATCAATGTAGGTACAATCAGAACTCCAGCCGATTGGTGGGGTTTCATGGAATTTAAAGAAGGCGAAGGTACTTTTTTTCATAAAACGCGTCTCACTCGCGCCTTGGAAAGTGACCAGCCACATGTGATTATTTTCAACGAATTAAATCGTTGTCCTTCTCACTGTCATAATCCGATTTACGATATTTTAGATGGTAATCGCTCTATTTATATTGAGGCCATCGATAAACAATTGAACGTTCATCCAGAAACGATCTTTTTAGCGACACTAAATCGAGGTTCGTCACATACTGGAACTTTCCAAGAGGATTCAGCGATTGAAGACCGCTTTGAATTTGTTCATTTACAATTACCATCAGAAACAGAAATGACTGACCTGCTTCTTAACTTATATCCGATTAACAAAAAGGATGCCTCGGTCATTTCTCGCTTAACCTTACAATTAACAAACCTTTATGAAGAAGAAAAACTGTCAAAAGTATTTGGGATGCGACCGGCATTTAATGCGGCAAAGCTTCTCGTTAGAAATAATCATTTAACCGATGCATTAATGTATACGTTTGCGAACCGCTACTCACGTGATGGCGGAATAGAAAGTGAATACACACACGTTTTGCAATTAATTCAAGGGTTAGCAGCTAGCGGTGATTCCCTTGACTAGTTTAAAAACTCAAGCAGCGGCCTCTTCGTTTTGGCTAGACAATTATGTCAATTGGCAATTTACTGGAGAATCAACAGAAGACTTAGTCGTAGTAACAAAAGTGCTTCATAGTATCGAAAAGCTTGTTAACGTCTTAGATCATCAGAAAAAAATATTTGTACGCCTTGCGACTGATGTGAAATCTACCTCAGATTGGCCAAGCGGAAAAATCATTCTTCCACCTCATAACTTATGGGAACAATCATCATTTCCAAGTTTTGCCCATATTGTTGACCTATGGACGGCGATGGCTTTACATGAGGCTGGTCATATTATTTTATCAGAGCAGTTGGAAACCGTTGCTACAAAAGAAACACATCAATTTATTATTATGCATTTAGTTGAAGACTTCTGGATTGAGCGTTGGATGATCGAGAACTTTCCTGGCTATCAACCTTTTCTTCATAGCTTTAAAAAACATTTTTATGGCAACGAAATTGACTTAGGAACTGATCTCATTTCCCAAAAAATCAATGACCTTATTTACGCTGTAAATCGGTCAAGCTACGAACCTGTGTTTAAAGAGTCAACGAAAGCCTTATCCATTTTATTAGCAGAGTGGCATGAAGCACGAGAACAAAATAATATTACAACATGGGATCGGTTCCAAATTGCCACAAAAATTTTTCAGCTACTTTTTCCAAGTGGATTAATGGACGAAACGGCGAACGAGATCGTCAAAGAAATCAATGTAAAGAAGTTAAATGAGTTAGAACCAACTGCTCGTTCATTAACGCAACAAGATGCACATTTAGAAATTCCTTCACCTTTTTTATTAACAGGAATCATTAAGAAACAACAAACCATTAATTTTCATAAGCAAGTGAAAGAAGGAAAGAAAATATCTTGGGCTGCTGAACAAACGATTGATACATGGTTAAAAGAAGATAGCCGCTTCTTTTCCCAAGCAAAAAAGAATGTTGATGCAACGATTATAATGAAGCCAAAAGTTACTGCCGAAGGCGTTAAAATGTACCAAACCTCATATGAGCGAGTAAAGCCGTATGTGATCAAATTACGGGAAAAATTCAAAACTGTAAATTCACCACAAATCTATGAACAACTTTACTTAAATCAAGGGACTTTAGATGAGGATGCTTTGTATCGCACTCGCTTTTCAACGAATATTTTTAAAACAGTGGAAGAACGATTTGATGCAATCGATGAATGGGAAATCACTTTATTGATTGACGAAAGTAAATCTACTGAACAACCTTATAATTCGTTGCTAAAAAAATCTCAGCTAAAACGATTTGAAGTTGCGATGGACATCGGAGTTTTATTTGTGGAGGCTTTAAAAAAGCTAAAACGTGTACAATTGAAAGTATTTGCTTTTTCAACTGCAAGCCATTCAAACGAGCTTCAGCTGAACGAACTTTATAAACCTTCAACTAAAAACCATTATGGGTTAGGAATGCTAGATCCTAAAGGTGCCACACCTGAATTTATGGCAATTAAAGAAATCAACTTACAAATGAATGAACTAGGCAATAAACAAGCTCGTAAACTAGTGGTGATTGTTTCAGACGGGATGCCTGATTGTTACACATATGGGAATGGCGAAAGCCACGAACGTGAAATAAAAAATTGGATAAAAAAATGGACAAAGAGAAACTTTTCATTCGTACACATCTCCCTTGAGGAGACCACCCATGCTAGTCAGCTATATCCGACTTCCATTAAATTTGAAAACGATTATGCTTTCTTAATAGCAAAAATCAGTCAGTTTTTTGCAAAAACGTTACGGAAGTAAGAAACATACAGAGCGCTCGAAATTAGACAGCATTCAAAGTTTAATCTTTTGAAAAGTGACGATCCAGCCTTGATTAACACTGGATCGTTTCTTTTATTCTTGTCTTTTTCTAACCTTTCTTTTCTAAATGAAGTATCCTCATTTCCAATTCTTCAATTTTTCCTTGTTGTTTCTTCATCAATTCACTTTGTTCCTCTATTAAATGTTTCAATTCATCGTAAGCATTACTACTAGATGGATGTTTTTGAAACGATCTGATTTCAT
>JAKFDP010000057.1:0-2463 GCA_036676095.1 Anaerobacillus sp.
TCAACTTAGTTTCACAAGATGATCCAAAGGGAATAGGTTTTTATTACTACTATAAAACAGATGCACATGGTCTTATTCGATCAATGGAAATTAAAACCAACAATGCAACTTTAAAGAATTATAGTTTCATTTTTCAATAGTTCAGTTCTCTTGGTACGCCAGCCCGGTTTCAACCGGGCTTTTTTATTTGCTGATACTCTATAGTTAGGAAAATATAAATTGACTACAGATGAATTAATTAATCCTACATCCTAACTGCAAATTCTTCCGGATGGATTATATATAATTTTTATAAACTTTTTTGATTTGCACTTTTACACCCTAATTAAAAACATCTAAAAAAATTATGAAAAAGTTAATTATCGCAATGGCAGCAGTTGTTATGGTTGCCAGTTGCAAAAAGGGAAATGAGCCAATTAAAAAAGCGGAGCCTCCAGTTCAGGAATTTAAAAAGAAGCTGAAGACAATGAATAATTCTGCGAATGTAACCAGCAGCTTTGTGTATAATGCAGGGGGTCGTATTTTGTCTATTTCTTCTAACTTAAATACATCTACATCATTCATACAAGGTCCGGCTTTCGCTGTTAAGTATCAGAACCTGAACGACTATTACGAATTAAAAAACACAATGCAGGATGCTGCCGGACGGGTTATTAAAGCAGAACGATTTAATAATAGTGTTCTTCGCAGCAAGTTTGAGTATACTTACGACCAGGAAGGATTTTTAAGCTCTATGAAAGAACACAATGTATCAACAGGAACCATTACTACATGGGAATATATTTACCAACAGAGCAATCTTGTAGGAATGAAAAGCTATGACAACGGTGTGTTGCGATACGATCATCAGTTTACCTATCACACAGATAAATTCAATCAATTCAATCTCGATGTTATTGACGTCCATGAGATTGGCTACGTGGTTGAAGACAATTTTGGAAGATTCAATAAAAACCTTTTAAAGAGCTGGATTTATACGCAGTATCCAACCAATACAACCTATACAGAAGAGTATCTATACACAACAGATGCAGAGGGGTATCCTTCTAAACTGGAGTTAAAGACCAAAGGATTTACTACTATCTACAATTTTAATTTTCAATAAATAACTAAAAATTGAAATTATGAAACAATTAATGTTTGTTGCAGTAATATATTTATTCAGCAGTTGTAAAAAAGACAAAGCACCCGCAGATACCATATCTGCATTTAAAAAGAACCTCGTTTCCGTTTCAGCTCCCGGCCAAAGTGAGTGGACCATGTTTTATGCAAACGATCGCAAACTTTTATCGTTTTCAAATAATGAAATGAAAGTGACCTATAAGCCTGGTGTCCCATTCTCAGCTAAGAAAACAGCATTGGGTTCTGTCAGCGAATATAAAAATGCAGTACAGGATGCACAGGGGAGAGTTACGAGGCTTGATCGTTTTAATGCAGGCCTACTTACTTCAAGGCAGGAATTCAAATACAATGCTGAAGGTTACATTTTAGAACAAACAATCACACATGTCAATGCAAATGATTTTGCAAAATACGTATATGAATATCAAAATGGGAACCTCTCTACAATATCAATTTATGAAGGCGGTGCAAAAGAGGGAACGTTTGCGTTTGATTATTATACAAACCTTAGTAACCCGCTTCAAATTGATCTGTTTGATTTTAAAGGGATCCAATTTATAACAGACAGCCAATTTGGAAAGCAATCGAAAAACCTGCTAAAGACCGCTAAGCTTTTGGCTGGTTCCGGACAGTTGTTTTCTGAAATAAACTTAAGCTACACAACAGATGCGGAAGGATATATTAAGACAATGACGCACGCATTCGCAGGCCAGGCTCCAAGTGTGTATACATTTTCCTTTCAGTAAATTGAACTACATTAAATTCAAAGCCCTGCCTTAGGCAGGGCTTTTACGTTTCAACTTGTTTTTCCTACACTTCAACTCCGATTCAGCGGTTTTTCAACTATAAATTTCCATATCAGCGCAGGAATAATAAATTTGAGGAAGCATGAAAATCCTCCTCTCAATCCTGTTCACTTTATTCCTCTTAAAAGATGCATCTGCCCAACAGAGCCGTTTCTTTTTCAGGAAGCTCACGGTTGCAGATGGTTTGAATGATGGCGGCGTTTTGGCTCTGGCACAAGATAGCAAAGGCTTTATGTGGTTTTCAACAAGAGCCGGGCTCAATCGCTTTGATGGTTATTCCGTAAAAAGTTATAGCCATATTGCAGGCGATAATAACTCTTTGCCAACATCGCTTTCACGTGCAATGTCAGTTGATAGCAGTGGTGGTTTCCTGGTGGGGCTTGAAGACGGCATGCTGGAATACAACGAACAGACAGACAGGTTTACGCCGGTAAAAGCATTGCAAAATGTTTGGGTGCTGCAGATAGAACCTGTAAATAAAACCACCGTTTATCTTGCCACCCGAAAAGGATTTGTGAAGTATAATCCTGTAACT
>JAKFDP010000058.1:0-1798 GCA_036676095.1 Anaerobacillus sp.
GCTAATAGCGTACAATGTCAAATACTTTTTTCAAGTTTTAAGGTAACTCAAATACACTTACTGTAATTTCCTTTTTTTACAAGTAACAATTAACCAAGTTTTTATAAAATAGACGCCATTTTCTTGATTCAGAAATGGGTTTTAACTCGCTTCTTGGTCTGCATTGATGCATTCTGGCATTGAGTACAAGTTAGAATTAACGTACTGATTCGCATTTACAGGACGAGCGGGATAAAGCTATTAAGGCGAGGTCAGGGCCTCAGGAAAGAACATCCGATCTCCACTCGAACCAAAAGAATGGCGTCTATCTATTATATTTTTTAAGCAACCTGAGGAAACGTTAGCTTTTTTGTAACTTCTTCTTTGTAATTAAAAGTAGGATTGTCCCACTTGAACGGTGACTGATTTTTTAGCATCGCGAAAGCGATTTTTAAAAACTTATTTCCCATAGCGATGTATATTTTCCCTGCTTTTTTCCCTTTTTCTTTTAAACGGGAATAAAAGGGTTTAAGTGCATCGTTGTGAGCAGAAAGTGAACGTCCAGCCATGTAAATCGCTCTTCGTAGATTTGAATTTCCTTGCTTGGAAATACGGCCATAATAGCCGTCTGTGGATCCAGATTGTTTTACTGTTGGATTAGTGCCAGCCTTTTTGATGAGCTGATTTGCATTTGTATAATGGTTAAGATCCCCCATTTCACAGTAAATTTCGGCAGCCGTTACTAGTCCGATACCTGGAACAGTTAGGAGAAGTAGACCATCTGTCTCAACAAAAATACGCTCGATTTCCTGCTCATAGATCTTAATGTTTCGGGTATGCCATTCGTAATCTTTTAGTTTCTGTTTTAAGAGGAAAATTTCACTAGAAAGATCCTCTAAGGGCTTCGACACACTTTCACTGGCAGCAATAAGAAGCTTTTCAATCGCTAATGTCCTGATTTTTAAATTATGCTTTTTAGAGAGTCTCTTTAAGCCTATTTCCCCTAGTTCAAGAATCTGAGAAGCGTGGGGGTAGTACTCTAATATATGTAAACTAGCTTTTCCCCAAAAATCACTGAAGATAGTTTTAGTTTTAACTTTCCTGTCTACCAATACGCTGTAACCTTGGTATTCTCGCCAAATATGATCATGGATTGCCCTGATTTCTACCTTAATACGAGATCGTTTATTGATTTCACTTCTTCTTGCCCGTGTTAGGTTTTGAAGCTGTTTATAAACCCCAGTAGTTAACTTGTTATTTGTAGCTTTATTACCGACTAGAGCTTCGGCGATTAGAAACAAATCAATATCATCTGTTTTGGTATATGTGAGATGTTGCTTTCGCTCTTCATGAGTTGAAGCTGGATTAATAATATGAACGGAATAACCCTTATCCGTAAGGATACGAACAATATCTTCATAGTAATGACCCGTTGCTTCAATACCAACAAAAACTCTTTCTGCATTGTAGGAAAGTTTTGCATTCTCGATCTTACTTAATAAAAGTTTCATACCAGTTTGACTGACCATAAAAGAGAAGGAGGAGTCTAGGACCTCCCCAAAATAATTTAAGATCATACATTTTTGTAATACTTTCGAGACGTCTATAGGAACTAATAAAACCTTTTCTAGATCAGCACCTCTAAGTTCTTTTGCAAATTGACTTCTTCTTAACCCTTGTTTACTATTAAGTAGTCTCATTGACTATGTCCTCCTTGTCCGGGTAGGTGATTGAGTTAAACTTGGTTAAGTACTTCAATCGTAACATAGTCACTGGGACATTTTTGTTTCTAAAATGATTATTTCATACACCAGGAAAG
>JAKFDP010000059.1:0-23390 GCA_036676095.1 Anaerobacillus sp.
TTAAGATTAGCATGTAAACAATCTACAACCAATTCATTAGCAGCTTAATTTTTTTTAAAACGATGTTACTTTTATTCTGGAAGTGTCAGCTTTTTTTAAAAAATGAATTATGAAATTGGTTCATTCTTAAATAAAATAAAGGGGAGATCTATTTTGGGAACTTCATTTCTTAAAAAAGGGCAATTAGAGGCAGAAATCAGTAAATCGATTACTCAATGGGAAAAGGAGTTTCTCGGAAGAGGACCGCTTCAAGTAAAAACAGATATATTACGAAACATGATCATTGTTCACTTAATGGGCATACTTACTCCTGCTGAGAAAGAATTAACGAAAACGGAATCAGGACTTTTATCAATTAAAACGATTCGATCTAACTTAATTGAAATAGGGAATCAACAACTAAAAGAAATTATTTTTCATTTAACGAAAATTACTGTTGAAAGCTTTCATACAGATATAAGTACCAGAACTGGTGAGCGGATCATAGTTTTTATTTTAAAAGAAAATTTAGAAAAAAATCTAGTTGAATAGTAATGTAACATAACAATATTTATACATAAATAATTATTGTTCATATTCTATGTAATAAAGGGCAGTAGCAATAGGTCGCTGCCCTCTTTTGCTTTTAAAGACATTTTGCTAAACATTTTTGCTTTCAATGTTAAACTTCGCATCCATAAATTCGAAAATTGGTAGTATTAATCAAAATCATTTTCTTGTTCGACTTTTAAAATCCTTCCCGATTTCGCAAGAATCTCAACTTCAAATATTCTGTTATCTGGAGTTAAAATGAACACTTCATAAACTAAAACACCATTTTCTAAATCCATATCTACGTGCACAATTTTCCCAGGTACACGTTGTAGGGCAATTTCTTGAGCTTGTTGCTTCGTAATTCTTTGTCTATACATTGGTGTAGGGTTGTTATGGTAATAATTTTCATACATTTGAAATTTTCCTCCTTCTTAAAAAGGTCAACTCATTTAACTATATGTATTTGACAAGAAATAGGTGAAACAAAGTATCTTCTTCTTCAAGTAACCAGCTCGTAAGTATAAAAAGATTTTCCTATGTTGGTAGATTCTGCTTCGTTAGCTGAACAAGAAAAAAGCATCTCTGAGTTTTTCAGAAATGCCCTTGTAGTTAAATATACTGACTCTTATCTTTTTTTAAAAATCCTATCAGAAGAAAAACTAACCCCACTATAAAGAGAATTGGAAACATTACCATCATTAGTATTCCTCCAGCCCAACCACTACCCGTTCAAACGAAATTTTCCATAAAAAATATATAAGAGTTAACCCAGACGAAAATTGAGAAAGTTCCCAACTAGACCTAGTAATGGTGTTAAAATAAATATTAGAAACAATCCAGTGAACATGTACTTTATATATTGATCTCTATTTAGACCTTCTCTTAATTCCCAAAGACCCAATGTAATTAAATATAAACCTAGCATAATTGACACAAACGGTAGAATCATAACTAAACCACCCATATAAACACCACCTACCTATTTTTCAGCTAAACTATAATTCTTATTCCACTAAATTCCCATCGTTAGCATAGGTGGAATTTTCCAATCAGGTGGAGTGAACTCTCCACCTGATTCCCGATGTTTTCAGCGCAGCTGTTACGAGATCACTTCTGTTTCTTTTGTAAATAATCTAAAATTCCCATTGAACAAATGTTTAGATCAACATTAATTATTTCATAGACGTGGTGACCCTTGACAATGTTTCTTTCGTGTAAGTATGGTTCAATAACAGTTAATAACTTCTTACTAAGCTCTTTATAGTCTTGGCCTTTTTCATAAACTTCCGTACCTATCTCCACAAATTTCGGTAGCCAAAAAGTAATTTGTTTATACACTTCTTTCGGGTTAGTAGACATACTAAAATGCCCAAAATAAATACGTTCAACGTTAAGTTCATGAACAATTTTATTTAGTGATACGAGCATTTCTTCTGGATCAAACTGATTAGGAGAAGTTGAAGGTAAATAAAATTCGAATTCTTTAATTTGGTCGTAACGAACTCCAGTTGTATCCCCTGTAAAAATGCCGTTACTAACAGGGTCATAAATGCAGAAATGGTGATTTGCATGACCGCGTGTATGGTAAAATGTTAACTGACAATCATTACTAAGCTTTAAGGTGTCACCGTCTTGTTTTATTACTAATTTTTCTTCTGGAATTGGTAAGATTGGTTCATAAAAGCGCTCAAAATCATCGCCATAAACAGCTTTAGCACCAAGAATTAGTCGAGATGGATCCGCTAAATGTCTAGCTCCTTTGGGATGAACAATCACTTTTGCATTAGGACATTCTTGTAATAATAACCCTGCACCACCAGAATGGTCTAAATGAATATGAGTAACTATAATATACTGAATATCAGTAGGGTTTATATTCAGCTCTTTTAAACCAGCTAGGATATAAGGAACACTCATGCTTGGTCCAGTTTCAACTAAAGTTAATGCCTCTTCATTAATAACATACGTTCCCGTTCGGCTCGGAAGTCCAAAGTCAAAACCGTCAATTAAATGGATACGATGACCTAAGTCTATTGTTTTTTTTTTCATATTTTCCCCCTTGAAATCATAAAGAATATTCATACAATAATAATCTATCAACCAACATTTGTAAATGCAACTTAAGTATCGCGCCCTGAAAATCCAAAGGTTTGCCGTATCTCTCGATAGTTTAAGTTCTTGATCCTCATAGGTTTAAGCCATTTCCCATTTTTGCTTTTTAGCTAGCTTTATCCAGTTCCATCAACTGATTACTCAAAAATGAGTATTCAAATAACCCTTTTAAGTACTAGTGCTCAGGAGATTTTCGGAATTCTGTGATATCAAGAAATCCCAATGCATTGTTAAAAATTCTTAGGTGAAAAATTTTATTGTTTTATATAGGATGTAAGACATGTAGGTGTTGTTTTTGTTTGGAATTCCCTAATCTGAGTATTGTTCTCTTCTGATGTCACAAAATTGTTCGAAGTGGCAGCAACTTCTTTACTATTATAGCAATCAACATATTTATGCTTCTGCTTTAGGAATTTAACTTTAATTATACCTTTGTAGATCAGATCAATAATATAATCTTTGCAGGCAAATTCTTCTAAAAACGGTTCTTTCGTCGAAATTGCTTGTAAAACTTTATAAACATCTTCACCAATTAAATATTCACTATAGAATGGATTTTTAGAATATACAAAAATCTCTTTTTTATCATTTTCAAAAGAATAATTAACTTTTATATTTATGTCCTTAGCTACAGACAGATACAATTTATCCCATTCCACTGATCTCAGCATATCAATTTGTTCAAAATATTCTTTTACCCTCTTAGTAATTGATTCAGCAGGATTATGGATGGACTTTGAATAAAAACTATCACCATCCTTTTTAATTAAAATGTATCCGAAGTTCACAGACGTTATGCCTGAATAGTTAAAATTCCGTATCCACATCTCTAACTCATTATTGTACTGCTCAATTGTCTGTCCAAAGGGGTAGTGGCAATGAGGAACAGCAAAGAGAATATCGTTTCGGTCTGCCGTGGTAAGTATTAATTTATCCGCTTTTGTTGTCCCCCACCATTTGTTCAATTTTTCTCGATACTGGTGAACATCCACTAAATCAGTAACTATAAAAAGATTTCCTTTATCGTTAAGGTGTAAGTCTGCCTCTCTAATAATCATTTCTAAAACTTTTTCACCATTACTGCCTCCATCTCTGAAGTTTAAATTATTATCCGGACTTGCTACAAAAGGCGGATTCGCCAAAATCGTATCAAACTTTTCGTTAGCGATAGGCATATAAAGATTACCCTGCATAAACTTTATATTTGCTACTCCATTTAGTTGTGCGTTAAATCTTGCAAAACGTATGGCTCTCGGATTTATGTCTATACCAATTACTTTCTTTGAATAACAACTTGCAGTAATTGCCTGAATCCCAGAACCCGTGCATAAATCAAGTGTACTTTCCGATAAATACTTTGGCGCAACATGTACCAAACCCAAACTATCCATTCCGATATACATAACAGGATTCTCCTGGATTTCATCTTCTTTATAGATCATATATCGATGATCCGTAGCAATGAGAAATTCATGAACACAATATATATCTACTCTTGAGGCAAACAATTCTCCCCTTGGAATAATGACTCCTAGGTTACTTAGAGTTTGAAAACAATGATCCCCAAGTATCTCAATAATTCTTTCTTTCTGTAGAGAATCACGCAACAAAAACAATCTTACCAAATCCTCCAACTTTCCTGCTCCAAGTTTATATTTATTAAAATAATAAATATGGGTCGGCTCTATGCTTTGAAGAGTTTCTATTTCAAGCAAGTTACAAATACTTTTTTCGGAATATCCATGCGCTTTAAGAACATCATTAAATTCTTTCAGCTTATTGTATAAACAAAAAGATTCACTCTCGAATTGTCCTAGCGTAATATCGGTAGGTTCAGTAATGGCACTGTCTTTCTCCCTTCTTAACTCTCTACACATTAAATTGTATCTCTTAAGCTGTTCTGAAGCCCAATGTAGTTTTTCAAAAAAAACTTTTTCAGATAAATTAAATTCTAGCCTCAGATCATTCAGTTCATCTTCTGTCCCTTTATAGCAAAGCATTATCAATCGTATTTCTTCATAAGTATAATATTTTGAAGGAATTAGGCCATTTAAGTCCCTTATTTCTGACATTCCCAGTGGATTCAAAAAGACTATTAAATCTTTTCTTATTTGAGTGGAAAAATGTTTGCCCAATGGATTTTTAGTAAAAAGAACAGATGTTTCTCGGTAAATTGCTCCTTGGGAAGAAATTCTGTTTAATTCATCTATTGTCCAAAACATGTTGTCCCTTTTGCCAAAGAAGATAGCATCATCCAACTGGTTCATTAAATCAGTAACATCTATCCTCTCTTCCGATAAGCCCTTAGGATAATCAGAATCAGCTTCCTGCAATTTGACCAAATGTTCCTTATAACTTAGTACAGGGGAATGTTTTTTCTTTATCCAGTAATCTCCAATACTAAGAAAATCTATATCAGTTGAAAGGAATGTACTTATTGCCTCTTCCGGAGTTTCTACAATAGGTTGTCCAGCTATATTGAAGCTTGTATTAAGGATAACTGGACAGTTTCCTCTTTCTTCAACCATTCTATAACACATATCATAAAAGAAGGTGTTTTCTTCTGACGTAACTGTCTGAACTCTACCCGTCCCATCATAGTGGGTAACTGAAGGAATTTGATCATGATATTCTTTTTTGATATTAGAGACTAAAAGCATAAATGAGGACTCTACATCCTGTTCAAATACCTGAGATATCTCTTCCAAAGGTATAACAGGTGCAAATGGTCTAAAGGCTTCTCTAAACTTTACTCTAAAATTAATGATATCCTTCATTTTTTTAAATGTTGGATCAGCAATAATTGATCTGCTTCCCAAAGCTCTGGGACCAAATTCTGATCCTTTTTCAAACCTTGCTATGATATTCCCTTTTGCCATATGAACTGCACAGGTTGAAACCATTTCATCATAGTTAAATTTTCTCACAATTATTTCATTTTCGAACTTATGAATAGCTGATTTGATTTCATCTTCACGATAACTTTTGCCAAGAGTTGCTTTCTTAAGTTTTGGACGAATTTCGCCCTTCTCAATGTTATGATATGCCCAAAGTGCATTTCCTGCAGCTATTCCCGCGTCTCCAGCTGCAGGAAAAACAAAGATATCTTCCAAATTAAGTTTTTTCCAAAGTTTATAATTGGCAACTGAATTTAAGGCTACTCCTCCCGCAATGCAAAGTTTTCTGCAATTGGTTTGCTTAACTGCAAGTTCAACAATGTGTAACAATGCATTTTCCAATTCTGACTGAACCTTATATGCTAAATCTACGATATATGGTCTAAGGTATGCTTTTCCTTTTCCATCGTCATATAATTTTTTCAATGCTTCTATCTCAAGAAATATATCATATGCTGAAATATCTATACTGTAACTTCCCGGCTTAGTCTTTAACCACTCATGCCATTTGTCACAATAAGTTCCATATGGAGCCAGTCCCATAAGTTTTCCTGCTTCCGGTATTTCTAAATTTTGTCCAATAGGTGTTGAAAAACCAGCTAATTTTGTAATATATTCATAAATAAATCCAAGCGTAGATAGTGATGCCAAATGTGCTTTGACCTTTTCACTATGTAACAAATTTATCTCAGTCCCCTTAGCAATATATAAGCTGTATGATTCAGTAAATCTCTCTTTATCAGTACTACCCGAGGCATCAACAACGAGAATAATTGCTTCCTCGAAGCCAGACGGCCAATAAGCTGTATATGCATGAGACAAATGATGAGTTGGTACTACACAAATCTTCTCAGTCAATTCCGGAAAAATTCTTCTTAATATATCTTCGGAATAATCTATTCCCGGCATATTTGCTGTAATACTGGAAAGCTCTTTCATTGTGATATTGCATTCTTGAAGACAATATTGAATCGCTTCATGAGGAAGCTGAATGTTTTTGCTGTCTCCTAATGATTGATGCAAATAACCTATACTATTTTTTACCCTATCCAGTCGTTCTTGCTGAATTGCAACTTGAATCTTTCCGTTTTGAACAATTGCTGCTGAACGGTCGTGGCCAAGATTAATACCTAAATGATAATTTAAAGTACTCATAATCATTCCCCCGTAATAATTCATATTTTTTCAGCAATGTTGTTAAATACTAAATTTGTCTTAATATACCATTTCGACATAATTAAGGAATATCCTTCTTTAAATTCTGTAATTCCACATATAATTTTTTCGTTCATACCTTCTTCTTTGACGGGAAAAGTTTCAGTCCTTTAGACTTTAGCTTGCACAAGGGAAAAATGTTGAAAGTGAAGGAGCGAAAAAAGCAGTTGAAAATGGTGTGTGATCCTCGTACTTCTGGAGCAAAACGTCGCAAGGTTGAAAAAATTAGTGGCACTAATAAAACAACTCCCCTTGAAATACAAAAGTATTTATCATACCTACAATTATCACACCAATCACGAATAGTGCACAAGCGGAGCAAATAAATCCCGGAAGAAAGATAAAAATGAAATTTCGCTTTTTGTGTGTGCTGTTCTTTATAGCATTAAACTTGTAAACCGCCATACAAACCAAAAGCATGGGAACGGTTCCTAAAGAAAGCCAAATAAACGCTTGCTCTTTCCAATTGAAGGGAAGCATAGCTGTAGAATTAATAGTTTCATCAAATCCGAAAAGGCTAATGGTTCCTAAGCATAAAGCAATAACTACACCAACAGTATAAACAGCATTTGAAATTATTTTAAGAGTATTTGTCCAATTCATTTTTTATTCCTTTCCCATAAATAAATAATCATAGGTTCGTAGTTTTAAACATATGTGAAGTAAATTAAAGTCTCCAAAGTTATACCCAAGTAAACCTGTGCCAAGGTTGGCGCAAAGCGAAGTCGTGAATTGGCCTGTCATCCGCTGTGAACACTATTTTCTTAACCAACCAGCGGGCTGTCTGTCATTACCCACGAAATAGTTGCCCTCTTTTTTAGTAAGTTGGAAAATCTGCCTTGGTTTCCCAAAAATGTTCTGCTGTATAACCTCTATCGAAGTAGATTCAACCCTTGTAATAATCGCAACGTGCCCGTATTTAGTGTCCGTGAAAACCACTAAATCATCAATTGCTGGTTTAACATTACCACCATTTCTAAATTGTATTAGCCCTCGTCTTTCATTTATCTCACCTTGAGGTACATTTGGATCGAAGAAATCTCTTGCATGCCCCATAACATCAGGCATCTTATGTTTTTTAGCCTCATAAAAGAACCTTTTTACAAATTCCACACACTGCCACTTTTGTCCGTAATAATAACCATCGGTACTATAATGTTTGCCATAACTTTTGGTGTAGACAATACCATTATAATAAACAGGTACACCTTTATAACTATCCTCTTCATTACCAATCTTTTTATTGTCGCTGTACAGGAAAAATCCTGCCCCACCAATCAAAACCACTAACACTAAAACGATAACTTTTTTAATAGCCCTCAACCTCCAACTACATTAATTTAACTAACAAATAGTTAAGCCGATGCTTTAAAACATGCATTTGGCTTAAAACTTCCTTCTTTTATACAATTTCAAACCAAATCGCTATTCTAAATGAAGAAGTCCAGGAACGATTGCAACCATATGAAGAAGATATTGAATTACTCGATTCCATTCTCGGCATTGGTAGAAGCCATGCGGAACAACTTTTGGCTGTAAAGTAACGGTTGAAGATGTGTAATTCATATGCGGAAACTATAAAATTATTAAGTAGCCTAGATTCTAAAAAAATAGATTTTCTAGGTCTAGATTCGTATTGCAAAAAGACTCTCTTACCGATGTTTTTTTTCAGGATAGTTTAACATCCCAAATTATTATGGACCAAAAATAAATGTTCCCCAAATGAAGTAAATGGGAGGAAAAAATAGAATAACAATTAATAGGTTACCAAGGAACCCAATCTTCCCCACAATTTTAGTTACTAAATCCACTGTATTAAATTTTAGAAGTATCCAACCCATAAACCCAATAATTAAACCTGTAACACTAATTCCATAAAAAAATATATAAGATGAACCAAACACAGAAATATTAAGTAAATTACTAAATAAAGATAGGATTAATAGGATAAACCCTAACCAATTGTACGTTATTAAAAGTGTCTTTTTCAAAAATATCCCCTCTTTTTTAAAAAAATAGCTTCTCGGAAATTAAATTTCCGCATCAGCTCTAGTCTTACGACTAGGGCTTTTTTATCGTTACACCCCCAAAACAGAGGTGCGAACAAACTTTCCTCTTGACAAACATTAGTTCCCCTAACAATTGAGTGAAGGTATTTTTTATTACTAATTTTGGGGGAATTATTATGTTAATGAACGTGCGTGACCATGAAAGTTATCTAAACTTTGTAATGGAACATTTAAATACTTACTACAAATGCAAAACGTTTCTAAAGGATTTTTATTTTGATCACATTATTTGGTGTTCCTTAATGGATTTAACGGAAACTGCTAGCATCCTGAAACACCGATATTCTTCAAATCCTAGAGGAAGGAAGCCACGTAATCCCTGTGACATGCTTCGAAGTTTACTACTGATGCACTATCAACATGAAACAAGCGTAGATCAATGGGTTTTCACTTTAAAGACAACCCCAATCCTCGCTATACTTAGTGGATTTACGCCAGACAATGTTCCTGGTGTTGGGACTTTTTATGATTTTTTTAAACGATTATGGCTTCATACAAGCCCTCATCTTACTAATCGAAAGAAAAGAAAGTTGAATAAGCCAAAGAAGAAAGGCAAAAAGAACGAAAAGCTCGAACCTAAAAACCCTAAAATTGTAGAGAAACTCGTAAAACGTTCCTTGAAATACAACCGATACTCACCAAAGGCTCATGATCAACTTCAAATTCTCTTTCAATCGCTTTTTGTAAATAAATCGGCGACACTTGGATTGCTCGGTCATACACAGTCACTTAGTATAATGGCTGATGGAACTCCTGTTTTAACTGGTGGGCGCCCATACGGTAAGTTTCTTTGCGATTGTCGGAAACAGGGCCAATGGAAATGCGGTTGTAATCGCCAATTTTCAGATCCCGATGCCGATTTTGGTTGGGATAGCTCCCGAGAAAAATATTACTATGGACGAAGTCTTTTCATGGTAGCTGCTTCAGAAAGCCATTATGATTTACCCATTTATCCTAGACTCTTCCGAGCTAGTAAACATGACTCTGTTTTATTTGTGAGTACTCTTCAGGAACTTCAACACTGGTATCCCAATTGGAAAATAAGCGAAGCTATCTTAGACTCGGCTTTCGACGCATTTCCCATATATGAAATGTTAGAGAATTACGATATTTCTGCCATTATCGATCTTAATCCAAGGCGAACAAAGAAGTTCACTTATAATGACATGGATATTAACTTAGATGGTGTTCCCGTTTGTCCTCTCGGTCGAAAAATGCTTGATTGGGGAAAAGAGAAAAAACGTTATCGTCGTAAATGGCGTTGTCCAGCAGCAGTAGGAAAGTGGGAATGCCCAACTCCTTGCTCTAGCTCTACCTATGGACGTACATTTCATACATCAACTAAGGATAACCCTCGTCTTTTTCCTCGAGTGAAACGCAAAAGTAAAGAATGGTATAAACGCTATTCATTGCGTACTGGGGTCGAGCGTTGTATTAAACGTCAAAAGGTTGATTATCGTTTAGAAGATTCAAGAGGACGTAGTTCAAGGCATTGGAATATTCGAAGTTATATCATCGGCATGTGTCAGCATGCCGATGCGTGGATAAAGGAAGCAAAAAAGTATAATTTTTCAGCCATCAACTTGAAAATAAAAGCTTTTTTGTCCTTATAAATCCAATCTTAAAATACATTTTTTTAAAAATCCACTTTTTGTGGATTATTTGGCATGCATTTTTTTGAAAACGAATATGAAAATTCCAATGCTTCCTCCTAAAGTTTGCTTTCATCCCCCAAAAGACCCAGATTTACTTAATTAATTTCCGAGTCTCTATAAAAATTGAACAAATATATCAAAAGATGCTTTGATTTCTTAATTTTTTTAATCTATCTAACTAAGAAATATATATTTGAGACTATGATTGCAATTAGATGTTATTCCAATCTGAATTCCTCTACTACTTTATGAGTTACCATAAAAATTCAACTAATTGTGTAACAATATGCTTCGTTAGTAAAAAAGTGACTTTTCTAATTTAACAATAGCTTCCGTTTACTTTAAGTACACTTCTTCACAATGTCATTTAATTTTACTTTTTCTACACATTTGGCTGAGTTTCGTTCATACATTCTATTTATATGATTCCGCCAAATGCCATAATTGTAAAGCATCTTACTTCACGTCCAATATTAGTAGCCGCTTCGTAAAAATTCTGGGTCTACTTGTCTTAATTAGCTCAAGTACATCGTTTCAATATTTAAGTTTAATTCACCACTAGTCATTCTCTCGGCGACATCTTTATTATGTACACCATCAATAATCGCACTAGACATCCCAACGTATTTCCCTTTTTCATCAACCTTAATAACATACATACCGTCTTCTGTATATAATGCCTGCAAAACCTGAACTGGTAAGTCCGTTATTGTTCAGTTTGTTAGTTTGAAGTCCTTGACGCATTTATAGTTAGCTACCAAAACTGGATCTATTTGTTCCAGTTCAAGTTTCTTTTTTTCAATAATTTGCCCAATTGTATAACCCTATGCTGATAAATCTAGAATAAGATAGTTGGCTTAATACAGTACTGCTTATCCGTTACTGACATACTTTAACCTCCTCACAAATTTTGTTCATTTAAATTTTTCTTTAACTAATTGTTTTCAACATAGTTTTTTATTTCTTCAATCGAATTTACTAAATTTATATTTTTAATTTTGTACTCAACCTTAATATTTCCACTTTTTTTCTCCTTTAAGTAATCAGGGTCAGCATTGTTCATATATTTGTTAAATTCTTTAGATACTTTAGCTTCATATTCTTTTTTAAAAATTACTACTCTCAAAGATATTTCTTTGTATTCCATATCTTTATATACATTTATTATCGAAAATACCTTTTTCAGTAAATTTTCCCTACCAGTGCTATCATCAAATAAAGCACAATTAATTTTCATAGATATTTTGCCCGCAAAAAGCTTTTTTGCTTCATTTAAATCGATAGTCTTTTTATATATTTTTTTGTCTACCTCTTCCGGATCAGCTAATATTTTTACTGAATAGCAGTTTTGATTAACTAAACTCGTAATTTTTGACTGTGCATCCTTTTCCCACACAAGCCTTTGGTATCTTTCATTATATAGAACAGACTCACTTCCTAACTTCCACATGCGCTCATCTGCAAATTTTGTTATATCAAAAACAAGTTCCTTATCATCCACAGGATATACTTCTCCCTTTATTTGCTTTGGTGCACCTAAGTACTGGGTATAATATTCAATACTATCAACCACAAATTCCTTCCCATACTTCTCCTTCAACCAATCCTGCATTTTTAATTTTTCATCTGCCAGTTTACTATCCCCTACACAATCTGATAATGCTGCTATCATTAAAATTAAAATTATAAAAAAAACTGTTTTCTTCACTTTCAGATCCCCTCGTTTTTATACATGAAATCAATTGTACCCATAATTATCCTCTTAATCATCAGTCTCTCTAGTAATACAGCAAACGGACTTCAAAAGCTGTGCTGCTTCCTATTGCCCATATTGGGTGGCCGTACATTGTACAAGTCGAACCTTCCTTTTTCCAACCGGGCACAAATAAATATTACCACCTTCTTTATAAGGCTAACTTCTCCATTAAAGCCTAAACATTTTATTAACACCCCAAAGCAAGAATATGTCGAATAACGTTCTTGTATTCACGAACCCGCACCGATTAAGCGAACGTAGTGAGCGGCCGTGATGCGGTTAGGCAGTGCAGGGTTGTCCGCCTGATCTACTTCCTTGAAAAAAAACCGGGCGGACAAGGGTTACAGCCCTCAGCATGAATGCGGTGTTATACGACCTACCCTTCTTCTTCGAGTTTGCTTTTAAGACGGGACTTTACGTCCTTCCACTCATCTTCAATAATACTAAAGATCACATAGTCCTTTCCGTTATACTTCTTCCGTAATATCCCTTCCCTGGTAGCGCCAAGTTTCTCAATGGCACGTTGTGATCGATGATGGCTTACTGTAGTAATCAATTCAACGCGACATGCATTCCAATTTTCAAATGCTTGTTTCAATAACATGTACTTGCATTCGGTATTAATCAAACTCCCCCAGGCTTCTTTGCTATGCCATGTCCATCCTATGTTTAGATTTCTATGAAACTCTGAAATTCTTAAGTATCTTGTCATTCCGATAAGCTTGTCCTTCTGTAAATCATAAATGGAGTAAGGAAATTCTTGCCCGTTTACCTTATTATTTAGAGCCGTTTGAAGAAAGTCTTGCATCTGCTCAAATGTCTTTATCTTAACAGGAAGATGTTCCCACACTTCTTTATCGCGGGAACATTCAAATAATTCTTTACAATGATCAAGTTCAAGCGGGATCAACTTAACCCGAAGGCCATTTAATTCTTTAAACTCCATTCTTTTCACCTGCTTTTGATTTAAGGGTATGTCGAATAACGTCTTCGCACTCACGACGCCCGTGTGTGTTACAGGTACCGCCCCAGCCTTAGATAACTCCTATCTTTGGCTGGGGTGGTACCGACTCGGTTAACGTACGGAATGTGGTCCGGCTCGCCCCAGAACCTTGCTTATCTGGATCCTTGTGTGAATGCGATGTTAGACGATGCCTTTGACTTCTTCGAAAATTTAACAGAAATTTCTTTTGTTTATCATTTCTCAATTACTTCTGCGACCATAGTAATTGATGTCCCAACCATACCTATCTCTCTAAATCTAAATCTCTTATATAATTTCATAGCCACTGTATTTTTTGGACTAACACTTAGTGACAGTCTCTTAATGTTCTTCAATGTAGCTTCCTTAAATAACGCTTCCAACATAACAGTACCAATGCCGTTCCCTCTAAATTCCTTTAATAGTGCCATGCCTAATTCAGGCACTTCGCTACTTACGTAACCAAACCCTTTGTTATTTTCACTGAAAAATCGGGCGGTGATTGAACCAATTTGTTTGCCTTTATTACTAACTGCAATAAATCCAAAATCTCCTTCCCTGCCCCACCCTTCAACATATTTAGAGATATGTGGATCTTTAATAATATCTTTACTAAATGGTTCATGGCCTTTTGGAACAAATATCGATTCATAAAGCATCTCCCACAAAAAGGGAACGTCTTTGGCTGTTAATGGTCTTATTGTATATTGCATCTTTGAAATCACCTTATCCAAATGTTTTTTCAATGGTTTTGCCTAACGTTCCAGCAATTCATGAACTTTAGCTGACGTGATTCTTGTCTAGCTTGTCATGCTCCATCACGCAAAAGGCATAACGGCTAAACGTTAGGTCGAGCAAAGCAAAGGCCGTGAATTGGCCTGTTATCCGCTGTGAACTCTATTTTCTTAACCAACCAGCTGGATGGCTGTCATTACCCACGAAATAGTTGCCATCTTTTTAGTAAGTTGGAAAGTAAATTGTATTAGCCCTCGTCTTTTATTTATCTCACCTCTTGAGGTACATTGGGATCGAAGAAATCCTTTGCATGCCCCATAACATCAGGCATCTTATGGTTTTTAGCCTCATAAAATACGGAAACTGGACAATAAGGTTATATTGGTTGCCTATATCTATAAAAATACTCATTACGACATCCCACACTCTTTATAGAACTGATAATACTTTATTCGCCATATTTTTTATAATACCTACCAAAAATGTAACATTTTCCATAATTTTTGTCTGCGGTAAATAAGACCTGCTTATTATTAACGAGTTCGGTTTTGGAAGAGAAAACAGAAAATAGCAAGGAAAGTGTTTGTTCTTTTACAGAATACAAATTTCAAAATCGGTTTCCTTATATTGACTGTTGATTATTGATTAATTTCTATCTATACAATATAGTCAAAGGGGAAATTTATTTGAATAAAAGATTATGTGGTATTCTGTTAATTTTATCGAGTTCTTTAATTAGATTTTATGGAAATGTATACAGGACCTAACACAAACTCACCTTATCCTTCTATCGATGATAGAGAACACTTACAACATAAATGGGGGCAATAAAAATGAAAAATAAAAAATGGCTATTAGGATTTTTAATTATAACGTCCTTTGCAGCTTTATCCTATGTAATTGCGGATAAAACGATAATAAAAACAGTAAATCTTGGACATGGAATAATGAAGAAATATGATAATTATGAAGATAGAATTGAAGGTAGCGATTTAGTTGTTATTGCACAACTAGTGGGTCAACCCGAAAATATTTTAACTCCTTTTGATGAGTTTCCAGATGGATATCATTTAAGCAAGATAAAGATATTAGAGGTTATAAAAGGTAAAAAGGAGTTAGAAAATAAAGAGATTGAAATTAGAGAGCCCTATTTTACTATTGATAATGGTGTAGAACCTGGAACTACAGAAATATACTATAACGACTATACAAAACTTCAAAGTGATGCAAAATATATTTTATGTTTAGCATGGGTTGAACCATGGAATCAATATGGAATTTCTTCATCTGAACAAGGTAAATTTAATTTAGATAATAAAGATCAGGCAGAAGAAAAAGTATTATTGAAAAACACAGATTTTAAGAGTTTAAAAAATGATGTAATCAATAAGATTAAGAAATAGTAAATTTTGTTACAGTAAAGATAAGCAAGAATAAAAAAAATGAATATACACACTAATATTTTTCACATGAAGTTAACGTCTATGGATGTACAAAGAAGCGAATTGTACATCCATAGACGTTTGAATAATTTCTCCCCTCATTACTGCACAGTTTTTCTCTCCCAAAACTGAACCGTTAATTTTAAAAGAAAATTTAGAAAAAAATCTAGTTGAATAGCATTATTTTCACTTAAATAATTATTGTTCGTATTCTATTTAATAAAGGGCAGTAAAAATGAGCCACTGCCCTCTTTTGCTCTTAAAGACAACTTTTTGCTAAAAACTTATACATTCTAGAAAAATTTTTGCTTGCCTTGTTCTTCTTTTAGTATTTCAACTGCTTCTTGAAAGCACATTGAATGGACAATCTCTCATTCTCGTAAAAATCGTAAACTATCATTTATATCCGGATCATCTGACAAATCAATCAGCCATTGATATGTTGCTCTTGCTTTTTCTTCTGCTGCGATATCTTCATACAAATCAGCAATCGGATCGTCCTTTGCAGCAATTTAAGCCGTTGTGAACGGAACTCCTGACGCATTTTGATAAAATAAGGCTTTATCATAATTAGCGTAATGATCGCCTAATCCTGCTTGCTTTAATTGTTCAGGAGTGGCGTCTTTCGTGAGCTTATATACAAAAACTAAAATGCAACCTTTATTGTTGCTGTCTTAAGTGAAAAATTTAGGCTACTATTATTGAGACATAACTACTTATTCTTTTAGTGATTTTGCTACAATATTTCAATTCATGAAAAAATTTATGTCTTCTATCGCATCAACTATTAGCCAATTATATTCTTAATTTTCTCGAAGCTCTTTTAGTACAATGGGTTTTATTAAAATTAAATGACTATGGCAAATACATTTCTTTAATAAAAACAACTTCCCCATTTTTCTCGAATAATTTAAGTAACCCGCCCTTGTGATCTATCACTTGTTCCCATTCTACCTCGGTTAATGTAGATGGAGTCGCTAATAAAAAAACTGGAACACCTTTTGAAATGCCTAAAGCTACCGTTCCTTTCCCTGTTTCTTCCAAACGAAAGCCATTTGGACCATTTTCATCTTTTATTTTATCTGTATAAGTTATATTTAAATTTAATTTATCTCCTACAATCTCAGCCTTATTTAAAATAGCTGTTTTAGAGGTGGTAGTGTAATTAAGGATTTCAGAAGTTTCAAAAAGCATGTTGTTTAGGTGTGAAGTGAGTGTTTCTAATTTATTGACTTTCGATTCCATTTCCTCTACTTTTGCTATTTGCTCTTCGTGTTCTTTTATTGTAGCTTTTTGTTTTTTAATTGTTTGTTCAAGTTCTAATATTTTTTTTTCTAAATTACTAGAGTCATACTCTGAAACGGCATCGTTATGTGTGCAACCTACAATCAAAAATAATAATAATAAACAGATGACATTCAATAAAACTTTCAAATTAACTCCTCCCTTTTAACCTTTAATTCGGGGCAGAATTCTCTATAGAATGTTTCCATCCCTAATTTATTCAACAATTCCATATTCAAGATAAACTCCCGTTAATTTAAGTATATAAATTCACAAACTCTGTATATAAATCTATTAAACATTTAAAGAGATATAACTAAATGAAGCTTTTATTGTATAGGTAAAAATGACACTTGCCAAACCCCATCTTCATTTTTAATCAGCTGAAAACTGTTTGTTCCTTCGTCTGAATCATATTCAATGTATCCTTGATAATCACTTGTTTGTACGAATGTTCCTTTGTCAATATTTTTGAAACGTTTTATGTTCTGCTCATCAGTACCTCTATCAGATTCAGGAATTTTATTATCTTCTTCCTTTGACCATTGAACAAAGCCTTCCCTGTCTATATATAAAGCATATTGAACATCATATTTTTTATCAAACCCTGCTCTAACATATAACTTCGCAATACTTATTGGTTCTAATCCGCTTAGATGATTTAGATTTAAATCTTGTTTAAAATTGCTATAAGCCTCTACTTCCTTAGCAGACAGTTCAAAAAGATTTAATCCAGAAGTAGAGTTATCGATAACTACTTTATCCTCAACAGTCTTATCTTCTTTAACTTTTTGTGCAGTTTTTTCCACGCTACAAGCTGAGAATAGGATTGTTCCAATCACAAACACTATAACAAAATATTTATTAACCACTTTTTACTTTACCTCCCAATTTATTAATAATGTATCTTCCACTATGCAGCCCAGATAGTTGAACAAGCACTTCATAGTAATTATACTACGAAAAGTAATTTTTTTCCTTATTGTTAAATTATTTTTAAAAGACACAAACATTACGAAAAACCCTAAAAAAGACAATAGCTATTTTAGCTACTGCCCATGTTATCACCAAAATGAAGAAATACTTATAGAATCCCTTAGAATTTTTTTAAGTTCAATTTCCCAACTTTTGTAATCTTTCAAATCCTTCTATAATTATTATTTTTTCATCTATCATGCTCAAGGGATTTGTGAGATAGAAACTTAATATCTTCCTTGATTGTTTCAATGTCTTCTTTAAGTGCTTTAATTTCTTCACTAAATTCTTTGATTGCAACTATTAGGGCTTGAAATTGGTCATTTTATTTTCCCTGTTCATCCTCCATTGTTATTAAAGACATTTTGCTAAAAATTTTATCGTTCTAGAAATATTTCTGCTTGCCTTGCTCTGCTTTTAGTATTTCAACTGCTTCTTGAAAGCGCATTGAATGGATAATCTCTCGTTCTCGTAAAAATCGTAAACTATCATTTATATCCGGATCATCTGACAAATCAATCAGCCATTGATATGTTGCTCTTGCTTTTTCTTCTGCTGCGATATCTTCATACAAATCAGCAATCGGGTCACCCTTTGCAGCAATATAAGCCGTTGTGAATGGAACTCCTGACGCATTTTGGTAAAATAAGGCTTTATCATGATTGGCGTAATGATCGCCTAATCCTGCTTGCTTTAATTGTTCAGGAGTGGCGTCTTTCGTGAGCTTATAAACCATTGTAGCAATCATTTCCAAATGACCGAGTTCTTCCGTTCCGATGTCCGTTAAAAGGCCAATTATTTTATCAGGCACTGTATAACGTTGGTTTAAATACCGAAGTGCAGCAGCCAACTCACCGTCTGCCCCACCATATTGCTCAACTAAAAATTTGGCTAGCATCGGATTACATTGACTTACTTTTACTGGATATTGTAATTTTTTCTCATAGATCCACATCTGATTTCCCCCCTTGAACTAGATTTGCCATGGCCACGGTGCATCTTTCCAATTCCAAGGACAGCCACTAAAACTATTTCCGTACTGTTGTAATGGCCCATAAATTTGTTCTACTTGGTGCATTAATTGCTTTTTCACTTGTACATATTGATTGAATTGTTGAATGGCTTGTTGATCATCAGGGTGGGTATCTAAATATAAGGTTAACTCTAATAAAACAAAGTCAACAGCTTGAAGCTCGTGCATTAACGGATAAAATTCTGGCGGCAGTTGTTTATGCATCAGTAGTCTCCTGCCTTTCATGTGGTTTATACGGGCTGAAATACGGATTATAAAACACTGGCCACAATGTTCCTGCACAAAGTGCTTCCTTAGGTGAAAATTGCGGAAGTCCACACGGCTGAAAAGTCATATATAAGTTTGGCGGCGTTTCATACGTCTTAACCATCAGCGGTGGACAAGGATCAAATGGACTTACATAAGGGGTGTAACATTTTCTTGGGGTGTAATTTTGCATGATGACGTTCCTCCCTTTACCCATTTTTCTACACCAATAAAAAATATGCGTTTACCATAGAGGTTAGAACAGAAAATATTTCGGAATCAAAAAAAGAGGTTGTCCCATAAAAAACGCGAGTGAGCGATCCTTTAGGCAACAACCTCTAAATATTGTTATTTTTTACTAATTATACAATTTTGACTAAATCACATTTTTATATGTGATCTTTTTATTGATTATTCTACTAATCAAATCAACTAGTGTCTCATCCGCTCCGAGTGGGCTGCACATAATAAACCGTTGATCGTCTAGTGATATGATAGCTTGTTCAATTTTTTTGAGCAAAATTCCGTGGAACAATAAATAAGGCAAAACAAAAACTTGTTCATAATGTGAATCTTTGGCTTTAGAAATTGCTTCCGTAAATGAGGTAGGGCCTCCAACTAAATAACTCGTTTTAACGTGCGGAAAACACAGTTTTCTTCGCAGTAATTGACCTACTTTCTCAAAATCACGTATTGTTCTAGAGTCATTACTCCCTCGACCCACGAACACAATTAGTGATTTTTCATTACTTAAAAATTGCTTTTCTAACAGCCTTTTCGCTAAAATTGTAATTAATACATCTTGAATTCCTAAAGGCTTTTCAATTCGGAAAGTTACCCCAGGATATAATCGTTTCGCCTTCGCAACTTCATTTGGAATATCAAATTTCGCATGCCCTGCTGATAATAGAAGTAAAGGAAAGACAATGATTTCATTGGCACCTTTATCGACACATGCTTTAATCTCATCTAAAATCGTTGGTGTTGCTAATTCAAGAAAAGCATAACGAAATAATGGTGCATTACATCTACCTTGGACTGCCATTGCAAATTGAATGAATTGTTGATTGGATTGTTTGCTTCGACTGCCGTGACCAACTAAGATGACTGCTTTCATAATTGCCTTCCCCTCCTCCCTCTAATATAACCTTTTTAGTCTCAATCTAAAGAAGTTGAGTCAGATTTTCTGTCGGCATACTTTGATGATATTTGTTGATCGTAATCTGATTGTTTATACAAGCTTGGTATGCTGCTTCGCCAATACAAATAATTTCAGAGCTACGAATGATTTCATAAGGATCACGTTCATCTCTTTGTGCCTGTTCGAGAAAATTTGTAACTGAGAATGCACTAGAGAAAATAATTGTTGTAAATCCCCCCTCTTCCACTACGCGTTGAAAGGCAATTGATGCAGGGTAACTATTATGTAAACGGTGAGTAACTAAATATTCTCCTTTAAAATTCTGAATTGCTTCATTGGCGCCGATTACAAGACAATCGTTCATTTCAGTAGCTGTTTCTGTTAGTAAGCCTCGACTCAAGAGAGCATCACTTGTTTCATCATCTACACAATAAATTTTTGCTTGTAACGAGCGAATATCGATTTTATTTACCAAAAGGCTTTCAAAAAACAATTCTACGCTTTCTTTTGACGTAAACAAGAGAGCCTTGAAATTAGAGATGTTTTCTAATTTGTTAAGATAAGTTGCCTCGTTAATCAATCGTTCGCTTGTCTGCTTTGGATAAACAAGAACTTCTACCCCATTAGTGTTTAATGCTTCAGTTAGTGCTGGGGTACCATTAGGAAATAACACTCTTTTTCCGAAAAATGGTTTGTCCTCAAACCATTTTAATTGCTGCCGAAGACTAACAACATTTCCAATCAGAGTAATTGCTGGATTACTAATATGATGTTTCTGAACAACATTGACAATCGTTTCTAACGTACCTTCAACTACTCTTTGCTTTCCTGTCGTGCCCCATTGAATAACAGCTACTTTTGTTTGGGCATCACGACCATTAGCCACTAAATTTTCACAAATATAGGGAAGGTTCTTCACCCCCATATAAAATGCAATTGTGTCAATTCCAGTGGCAAGAACTTGCCAATTTATCAGTGGTTTTCCCTCAACAGATTTATCATGCCCGGTTACAACTGTAAAGCTCGTGCCATATTCACGATGAGTAACAGGAATGCCCGCATAAGTGGCAGCAGCAATTCCCGAAGTAATTCCGGGAACGATTTCGTAAGCGATCTGTTCTTGTTTTAACGCTTCTGCTTCCTCCCCAACTCTCCCGAAAACACTTGGGTCGCCACCCTTTAAACGTACGACAAGCTTTCCTTCTTTTGCTTTCTTAACTAATAATTCATTGATCGACTCTTGGCGTAAAATGTGCCGATCAGGTAATTTGCCACAATAAATAATCTCAGCATTTGCATCGATCTCTTGTAGTAACAGTGGGTTTACAAGCCGATCATAAAGAACGACTTCGGCTTTTCTTAGGGCTTCTAAGCCTTTTACCGTAATCAGTTTTTGATCTCCTGGTCCTGCCCCAACTAAATAAACATAACCCGTTTTAGCCATAACATCTCACCTACTCCTCCGGTAAACTATCCTTTTTCCAATCTATAAATTTTGCACAAACTTTTCAAATCGATTACAGCCTTCTTCAAGGATGTCCATACTATAAGCATACGATAAACGAAGATAGCCTTCGCCAAAGCTTGAAAATGCTGAGCCTGGGACACAGGCTACTTTTCCTTCTTGCAGAAGCCTGGTTGCAAATTCAGTTGAACTTAAGCCAAATTTTTCAATCGAAGGGAAGAGATAAAATGCTCCATCTGGTTTCTCAACTTCCAGTCCGATTGAAAGCAATCGATCATAAACATAATTACGGCGTTTTTCGTATTCAGTTTGCATTGGTTTTGCATCATTTATCCCGGCAGTCAACGCTTCAACAGCTGCCCATTGGGAAACTGAACTTGCACAGCTAACATTGTATTGGTGGACTTTAAGCATATGCTTTGTAATATTTTCCGGTGCAAATACAAAACCAACCCGCCAGCCGGTCATTGCATGGGACTTTGATAATCCGTTAATAATGATCGTTTTTGCTTTCATACCTGGAAAAGAAGCAATCGAACAATGATTTTGTCCGTAGACTAACTCGCTATAAATTTCATCAGAAAGTACAAAAACATTACGATCTTTCAACACTTGGGCAATTTCCGCTAATTCAGATTTTGTTAAAATACAACCTGTCGGATTTGACGGATACGGTAACAATACACATCGCGTTTTACTCGTAAGTAAACTCTCAATTTGCTTAGCAGTAAGTTTAAATTTAGTCTTTCTTGTATCTGCATAAACAGGGATCGCTCCGCACATTTTAATAATTGGCTCATAAGCAGGATAAACAGGTCCTGGAAGAATAACTTCTGAGCCAACTTCTAAAATCGTCCGAAAAGCAATATCAATACCTTGGCTTGCGCCAATCGTCGTAATAACTTCTGTTTTCGGATGATAGGAAAGACCGTATTTAGTTTCTACGAATTGGCTTGCAGCTAAACAAAGTTCATCGATCCCAGCATTTTTCGTATAACTAGTTTTATTTTCTGTAATTGCTTTTATTCCTGCTGCTTTAATATGTTCTGGCGTTGAAAAATCAGGCTGGCCAATCGTTAGTTGGATCGCATCAGGAAATTGAGCTACCATATTAAAAAACTGACGAATTCCTGAAATTTGTATCGTTTTCACTTGCTGATTGATTAAATGTTCCATCTATTACTTCCTTTCATTACACTACTTATTGCATTAACCGTATTGTAGCAAAAAAAAAGCAGAAAAAGAAAATTTTTTATAGTTTAACATCCATTCCAATTACCCCAATCTTCGTCCCTTTATGGTCGACAATCGCTTTAGAAATTGTGATGCATGGTTTTTTTGTAATTGCCGAGATATAAGGAGAAGATACAAAAAGATCTCCTTGGATTGCTCCAATAAACCAGTCTCTTAACTTTGCATTCATCAATCCCGCTGGAGGGTTCGAGTAAATAAACGTCCCATCCATTCGATTAGACCAAATGGCGTCAATCCGATCTTGTTTTTCAAATTCCATACTCAAAATGGCTCTGTGCTGGTTAGGATCTAACGATTGAATTTCATGATACGCTAGCAAACTATTCAATTGATTTGAAAGAAATTTGACTTTTTCTTCACTCACTTCAAATTGTTCAGTCAAATCTAACTTTTGAATCGAGGTAATTAACTCATTTGACGACTCTTTTAAACTATTACTCATAAGTTCTAATTTACTTATTTGATTTCTTTGGCATTCAATTTGCGTCACTGTTTGCTGAAATTGTTCAGCAGTTTCATTTGTTACTTTCACAACTTGCTCTAACATCTCTGTTGCCTCTGTTGTTAAATGAGTTTGTTCTAAACTTGCCTCGGT
>JAKFDP010000060.1:0-3054 GCA_036676095.1 Anaerobacillus sp.
GAAGTAAAATATAAGCAACAGATGGAGCAGTATTCTTATACCCCATCCATTGCGTTCAATGGTTCTAAAACAGAATGTTATAGCAACTTAATTGATCAACTTCAGAATTTGATCTTTGAAGTTAATAATCAGGGTCCCTAGGGTATGAACAAAAACTGAATAAAATTTAAATTTTTCAATGTCTCGTTCAACTGAGCTAGGAGGAGCTACTATCGATTTTTTCAAATTTTTGACATTACTGTTATTTGGCTTTCGATTCTTTCGGCGCTTTGCCATTTTTATAAACTCCAATAAGAGTTGAATTTTGGCTGCACGAGTGAGAGTTAACAGTAATGAGTCCCAAACGTACAGAATTTTGTAGTTGGGTCATTGAGAGTTGCCTTTTAAGCAGAGATAGAAAGGTTCTTTTGGATGGAAAAGTTTCGTGTAGTTGTAAAGATTACTGTTAAAGTAATTTGTTTTAATCTTTTAAAAATGGAAATCGTATCAGATGCTGCTGTACGTTTTAAGGCACCTGAAATGAGATGGCTTTTGATTATTGCTTATTTGTTAGACCTGAATGTAGAGTAGAACAGCATATCTTCTCATCACCGCTTTTAAAGAATGGGCTGAAGAAGCTAGAGTAACGTGGATATTGAATACTGCATCTTCAGCTCTATCTGCTTATGGAAATACCCCTAAAAGGAGCTTGTCTAGTTTAGAAGGTGTCCATCCTGATCTTGTTAAAGTGGTCAATAGGGCAATTGAATTAACTCAAATAGATTTCACAGTAATCGACCGATTAAGGACTAAAGAACGTCAAGCTCAACTATTAAAAGAAAAAAAGACAATAACTCTTAACTCTACATAGCCGTCACTTAACTGGCAATGCTGTAGACCTAGCTGCATGGGTCATTGTAGATGGTAAAGGTACAGTTTCATGGGATTGGAAACATTCCTAGTCATCGCAAAATATGAAACAAGCAGCTACAGAAATCAAAATACCGATTAAATGGGGCGGTGATTTAAAGATGCTCCACACTAACAAGTATCCTAAGTAAAACAACAGCCCTTAGCACATATATGCTGCTAGTGGCATTGTTTTTGTGCCATCTCAATACCGATCTGTTTAGCATAGTGCGATAAGACAATATTGTACCTAAGCAACAGGTTTGCAATATCAAACCATTGATTGGCATCTAAATCGTTAATCTTCGAAATAGGCCTAATTTTGCCGTTCAAAGTTGTATTTACATCTGATAAAAATAGAATTTCCATTTCACAAAACTGCTGATTAACGGAAGTATCGTTCATTTTTTTCATAGCATTTATGCCTTAGAAAACTAAAAGAACACTTATTGTATAGCGCGTAAAAATTGCGATTTTCTTATTCTTCCAGCTTTACATCTTGTACAGAATATTGTACATTTTAATTGTACAGAATATTGTACAAAACTATGTTTTTGCAAACATGAACTCAAACAGCCAATTTTTAATTTAAGTGTCCATATAAAGTATCTATAGCGAATTTATGAGCCAATGTGCCAACCAACTAATGCTAGATCAGTGAAGTGACCATATATATATTGTTTAAGGCTAAATATTTAATTAGGAAGTGCAAAACATGCAAGTATTTACATATACAGATGCACGTAACAATCTAAAATCCGTTTTAGATAAGGTTATTGATGATGCAGATGTAGCAGTAATTACTAGGAAAGAAGGTAGTCATGCCGTTGTTATGGGGCAAGAACACTATGACAGCTTAATGGAAACTTTATATCTTCTTTCATCTCCTAATAATGCTGCTCGTTTAAATGAGTCAATTGCCCAATTACGTGCATCCCGTACTACTGAAAGGGATCTCATCGAAGATGAATCGGACAATTGAGTTTACAGATAACGCTTGGGATGATTATATCTACTGGCAAACGCAGGATAAAAAGGTACTCAAGCGTATAAATGCTTTAATCAAAGAGTGCCTACGAACACCATTTGAAGGAACAGGAAAGCCCGAACCACTTAAGGCGAACCTTTCAGGCTTTTGGAGTCGAAGGATAGATGAAAAGCATAGGTTGGTTTATGAAGTTACGGATGAACGGATTAGCATCGTTCAGTGTCGGTTTCACTACTGAGCAATCAAGCCCTTACTCAACAATGTAAGGGCTTTTTGGTGTTATGAATTACCTTGGCCATACAAAGCAGAGCACACAGCATACAAAATATTCTCGCCTTTTGAGTCAGGTATTACAGGTTCGTATTGAGGTGAACGGAAGATTTGAGAATCTATTAACTTAGTCTTTTTATAAGAATAGTAAGCGAGAAGTCCTAGTTCATTCGTCTTACATTTAACTCCATATTTTAATAATCTGTGATCACCAATACTCAAACCATCTTTAGATAAGTCTGTATGAACAACCATCTTTAGCCAAACTTCCGCTTGTTCCAGTGTTTCATAAGTCTTTACCGTACGGTCTGGGTCTATATAAGTAACAAATTCATCATCTTTACTCCATTCCATCCAATCAGCTTGAGCTATAACAGGAACAGCAATGATTAACCCTAATAATAATTTTTTAAACATGACTTACCCCTCATAAGTTGCTGAATTATAACAGACGATCACACTTAATCACATGAGATTGACGTCCTAATCTTTATGAAATGCCCGCCTTAAAAGCTAGAAAAAATAAAATTCTTGATTTATAAGATACTAGCCAAAACAAATACTTGTATTAAAAATGATGAATATATTATTAGGGTCTGTTGACATTTACTGTTCATAATTAAACCTATAAAGGTAGCCATAAAAATATACAGGCTAAGGCAACAGCACTTTGATAATTTCTTTTGAGCTTGTCATATCGAGTAGCTATTCCTCTAAATTGCTTTAATCTACAAAACATATTTTCAACTAAATGCCTGATTTTATATAAATACCAGTCCATATGATCATTGTTCGATTGGCTATTTGTTTTCTTTGGTATATTCGCTTTAGTCCCTGTTTTCCTGATCTGTTCACGCAGTGGTTCTGAATCATAGCCTTTATCTGCACATACCACTTTTGTCTCTTTT
>JAKFDP010000061.1:0-70947 GCA_036676095.1 Anaerobacillus sp.
TTGTCTAGTGGCGATAGCGAAGAGGTCACACTCGTTCCCATGCCGAACACGATCGTTAAGCTCTTCTGCGCCGATGGTAGTTGGGGGTTTCCCCCTGTGAGAGTAGGACGTTGCTAGACAAAACCTTATTTAATTAAAATAGCTAGTTAGACTAATATTTGGGGCCTTAGCTCAGCTGGGAGAGCGCCTGCCTTGCACGCAGGAGGTCAGCGGTTCGATCCCGCTAGGCTCCACCAATTAAAAAGCTTTACTATGAAACTATGGCGGCGTGGCTCAGCTGGCTAGAGCGTACGGTTCATACCCGTGAGGTCGGGGGTTCGACTCCCTCCGCCGCTACCAATTTTATTTTTTTATTTAAACGGAGGAATACCCAAGTTCGGCTGAAGGGATCGGTCTTGAAAACCGACAGGCGGGTTAAACCGCGCGGGGGTTCGAATCCCTCTTCCTCCGCCATCTAAATTTAATTGGATCCGTGGTGTAGTGGTTAACATGCCTGCCTGTCACGCAGGAGATCGCCGGTTCGATCCCGGTCGGGTCCGCCACTTTAAATTACTGGAATAAGAAGTTGTAATTTAATATTTTTCTAAGTGTTAGTAAGTTTTTTATGAAATTAATCTGGAGGGGTAGCGAAGTGGCTAAACGCGGCGGACTGTAAATCCGCTCCCTAAGGGTTCGGCGGTTCGAATCCGTCCCCCTCCACCACTTATCGAAATTTGCCTTTAGGGGCATAGTTTAATGGTAGAACAGAGGTCTCCAAAACCTCTAGTGTGGGTTCAATTCCTACTGCCCCTGCCAAAATTGAAATAAAAAATTATGGCGGTTGTGGCGAAGTGGTTAACGCACCGGATTGTGGCTCCGGCATTCGTGGGTTCGATTCCCATCAATCGCCCCATTATTATAATTGTTATATTGGGCTATAGCCAAGCGGTAAGGCAACGGACTTTGACTCCGTCATTCTCTGGTTCGAATCCAGATAGCCCAGCCATTTTTTTTGCGGGAGTAGTTCAGTGGTAGAACACCACCTTGCCAAGGTGGGGGTCGCGAGTTCGAATCTCGTCTTCCGCTCCAATAGAAATTTTTTATATTGAGCAATTGAGTGCTTGGCGGCATAGCCAAGTGGTAAGGCACGGGTCTGCAAAACCCTTATCCCCCGGTTCGAATCCGGGTGCCGCCTCCAAGAGCTCTTGCAAGTCTTTTTGGTATGCCGGGGTGGTGGAATTGGCAGACACACAGGACTTAAAATCCTGCGGTAGGTGACTATCGTGCCGGTTCAAGTCCGGCCCTCGGCACCATTTATAGTCTGTAAGTCAGCGACGAGCAAAACATCGTCGAGTAAGCAGCGAGTTGTTTCGACGCATTAGCATTGAAGCGAAACATCGTCCGTAAACATTGTGATTAAACTTTATTGAAATACAACATGCGCCCTTAGCTCAGCTGGATAGAGTGTTTGACTACGAATCAAAAGGTCGGGAGTTCGAATCTCTCAGGGCGCACCATTTCAAGTTTTGTCAATTAGATATTTATTTATCGGGAAGTGGCTCAGCTTGGTAGAGCACCTGGTTTGGGACCAGGGGGTCGCAGGTTCAAATCCTGTCTTCCCGACCATCTTTAATAATAGGTTGTAATTAAATAATTGCGGGTGTAGTTTAATGGTAAAACCTCAGCCTTCCAAGCTGATGTCGTGAGTTCGATTCTCATCACCCGCTCCAATCTTAAGTTACTATAAATTCATATGGGCCTATAGCTCAGCTGGTTAGAGCGCACGCCTGATAAGCGTGAGGTCGGTGGTTCAAGTCCACTTAGGCCCACCATATGTAATAATATTCCACAGTAGCTCAGTGGTAGAGCAATCGGCTGTTAACCGATCGGTCGTAGGTTCGAGTCCTACCTGTGGAGCCAATTCTTTCTTTGGAGAAGTACTCAAGAGGCTGAAGAGGCGCCCCTGCTAAGGGTGTAGGTCGGGTAACCGGCGCGAGGGTTCAAATCCCTCCTTCTCCGCCAGTTGGACTTTCAAGTAATTGGCCCGTTGGTCAAGCGGTTAAGACACCGCCCTTTCACGGCGGTAACACGGGTTCGAATCCCGTACGGGTCACCATTTTAGAGATATCCAGAGGATTAGCTACAAGCAGTTCTTCATTGAATATTCTACGAGTTGTTTCGACGGATTAACAACTTAGAGTTGCTAGTAGAGGAAGAAACAGGGTCTTCTTTGATTAAACATCATCAATACTACGGAGGATTAGCTCAGCTGGGAGAGCACCTGCCTTACAAGCAGGGGGTCGGCGGTTCGATCCCGTCATCCTCCACCATAGTTTATTGCTAAACTAGATGTAATTGGCCGTTAGTTGTCTTGGTAATAAGTTAACCCTTATTTATGCCGGCCTAGCTCAATTGGCAGAGCAACTGACTTGTAATCAGTAGGTTGGGGGTTCAAGTCCTCTGGCCGGCACTCTATAATGTTATTGTACAAACGTACAATTTTTTCTTTTTCTAAAGAGGTTTATACTCTTACGAGCCATTAGCTCAGTCGGTAGAGCATCTGACTTTTAATCAGAGGGTCGAAGGTTCGAATCCTTCATGGCTCACCATTTGTTATAATATGCGGGTGTGGCGGAATTGGCAGACGCGCTAGACTTAGGATCTAGTGTCTTTGACGTGGGGGTTCGAGTCCCTTCACCCGCATCTATATAAAAAAGGCTTAGAGAGAATAATTAATTATTCTTTCTAAGCCTTTTTTATACGTTAAGAAAGTATAAATTTTTAGCATAGATGTTAATTCGACGTAGCGAAAAATTTTAGGTCCTAAGTATAAGTGCAACTAAGGCTCAGCCGGCGCCCAAGGGCTTGGCAAAGCCCGAGTTTTCTTATTACTCCTTCTCACCAATTTTCATTTTTGTTTTTCTAGTGTATTCTTTGGAAGTGTGAGATAAGTCACTGAAAAGCAAAGGTCATTTCAATATAATGTAATAGCTTTTAATTCGGAAAAAACATTAAGGCAATAACAAACCTACAATTTATGATATTGAAAGGGTTGGTAGCGCGTGTATAAACCATCAAGGTTTAATGTGATAACAAAGACAGAAGCAAGTGAATTAATATTATATAATAGTTATACTGGTGCTATCGCTGTTTATGACCAAAATGAAACTCATCAAGTAAAAAAGGCGTTAGCTAATGATGATAAATGTGAGTCGTTAATTAAAGAACACTTAGTTCAACAAGGTTTTTTAGTAGCCAATGATGTTGATGAAAAGAGAAGGGCCACGTTTTTACATCAAACAATGCACCAAGCCAATTCACTCCATTTAGTTATTCTGCCTACTGAAGCTTGCAATTTTCGTTGTACATATTGTTATGAAGATTTCCCACGTGGGAAAATGACTGATCAAGCAAAACAAGGGCTAAAGAATTTTATTCATAAACAAGGAAAGTTCTTAAACCATTTAACCGTAAGTTGGTTCGGTGGTGAACCTCTTTTAGGTTTTGATGTCATAACTGAGCTTTCGCAAGTTTTTTTACAAGCAGCAAGTAAATACGAATTTAGTTACTCAGCAGAAATCGCGACAAATGGATATTTGTTAACTAGCGAAAAATGTAAGATACTATTACAAAATGGTATTAAACAGTTTATGGTAACTGTTGATGGGGAAGCAAACGAACATAATAAACGTCGAAAACTTGCCAATGATGAAGGCACATACAGTACTATTATTAATAATTTAAAAAATATTAAGCAAATTGAAGATGACTTTGAAATAACGCTTCGAACAAATTTTGATGAAGCTAGTTTGAATTCAATTCCTAATCATATTTTAGAAATGAAAGCGTTATTTGGTGATGATCAACGTTTCAAAACATATTTTCGACCGGTTGCTCGTTGGGGTGGAAAAAACGATGAGTGTCTCCCTGTTTGTGATCAAAAAACAGTAGATCAAAAAATTTGGGAGTTTACTGAAAAAGCAATTGAAGTAGGGTTACCGATGAGTTCACTAGTTGCCGGTTCATTACAACCTACAGCCTCCGTTTGTTATGCAGCAAAACCAAATTCGTTTGTTGTTGCTAGTGATGCTAGGCTTTATAAATGTACTTTGGCTTTTGAAGATGAAGACAATCAAATTGGAAATTTAAATGAAGATGGGTCAATGACGATTGATTATGATAAACTAGCAAAGTGGACAACATCAGGTGAAGAAACAGATGAACATTGCCAGAGCTGTTTCTTCCGTCCAGCCTGTCAAGGAAATCATTGCCCGTATTATCGGAAAACAACTGGACAACGTCCATGTTCTCACGAAAAGCGGCAAATAAAAAAAGTTTTAGAGTTGATAGTAAAGGAATGTTTTTAAGTTAGACTTTTTTAAAACAAACCTTCAACGAACAACTATCTACTCTATACTGCAAGAGGGAGGTGACAATAATGAAGGTTATTCAACAAGGGGTGTCTCCAGTTTCAAATACAACAAAGGGGCAAGTAGTAAAGTCTGTACCAGGAAGTTTAAAATAGTTTGAGGAATGAGGCTGATTAATGTTTTCAGCCTCTTAATTTTTTTAGAGAATTTTTATTTAATACTCTTTTAAATCATTGGTGATTTCCCATGACCATTTTAAAGCTTCAACATAATAAGCAGTAAGGTCCGGTGGTGAAACAATAGCTGTGTATGAGTTAAGCGTTTCCCAGTCCACTTTTTCTATTGCTTCAATAATTTCCAAAATAATCGTTAATTCACTGTCTTTTTTTAATAAGCCATTTTTTAAACAATCTGAAATAGGGATTGACTCTAATACATTCTTCATTGGTATTTTTAACAAGGTATCTAATAGAGAAAACATCCCTAACATAAAGCACTCTGATCTTCGATAGGTTCCAAAAAGTACTGAACCTAACTGTTCAGCAAATTTAGCTCGTATTAATGCTTGAGAAAGAAGCTCTTCACCAATACAAGAAAGTGGTTGTTGCTCTTTCAATGAAATGATTGTTAACCATTTTATTAACTCATTCAATCCCAAAATAACGATTGCTTGCTTTATTGAAGTAATTTTTACTCTTGTATAGTAAGCTGCAGTGTTAATAATTTTTAAAATCTTATAGGAAAGAGAAAGATCAGTTTCAATAACGGAAGCAATTCTTTCAATGTCTGGCTCTGGATGACTTAATTCATGTAATATTCGAAAATATTCAGATGTTTGAAAAGGGATGTCTGTTGATGAAAAAATTTTCGGTTTACTAAAAAAATAGCCTTGAAAATAAAGAAAGCCCTCTTTAATGGCATTTTCATAGTCTACTCTAGTTTCTACTTTTTCTGCTAACAACCGACAGTTGTAAAGTTTAGCTATATTAGTAATTGTATTTCGTTGTTTACGTGTTGTATTTAGAAAATCTACCTTAATGATATCGGCATATGGAAACAAATTAATATTATCCTCATTTAGAAGAAAATCATCTAAGGCAATTGTGTACCCCAGTTGTTTAAATTCTTTAATAACAGTGATGATTTCCTCATCCCCTTTCACATCCTCTAAAATCTCGATAATGATTTTTTCGGGTGGAAAAAGACAAGGAACTCTTTTAACAAGGAGGTTCCTTGTAAAGTTAATAAAAAGTTTCTTTCCTTTTGATAGCTTTTCATTTCCAATTCCTAAAAAACTATTCAACAACAATTCTGTTGTAGCAACATCGCCATTTATTTCAGTAAAAGAATTTTGCATACTATTTCTATAGAAAAGTTCATAGCCAATGATATTTTCTTCTTTCGTTAAAATTGGCTGCCTTGCAACGAAAATCTCCATTGGGTCACCTCGCGAGACTATTATCCAGTATTATTTTACCATATTTTCAACTTTCGTCTATTATATTTTTTAAAATTATTTTAATTATTATATTTTTCTATTATATTAATAATATCCACCTTAATATTATTAATTTTAAGAAAATTTTTATATTATAATAAAAAAAGAGTAAATAACAGGAGGTGTATTATGCCGCTCATTGAGAAAGCTCAGCCAAAACCACAAAGGTTTAGCAAAGGACTTATTATTGGATCAGTAACGATACTATTACTAGTGTTGTTTGGAATTGTAGGGATTGCCATTTATGTAGGTTATAATTTAACAAAACCAGAACGCAAAGAGATTACACAATTTCCAGAGGATTATGGATTAATGTTTCAAAATGTTTCGTTCATAAGTGATCAAGATCATCTATTGTTAAAAGGCTGGTGGATACCAGCTCAGTTAGATGGCGAGAAAGTTGCTTCAACAAATACCGTAATTTTTGCTCACGGATATGGTGATGTCCGTACTCAAGAAAAAATCTCTGTTTTAAAATTAGCACGTAGATTAACAAGTGAAGGTTATAATGTATTATTGTTTGATTTTCGTGGGTCAGGACAATCAGAAGGAGACTTCGTGACGATTGGCCAATTTGAAAAAGATGATTTGTTAAGTGCTGCACAGTTTGCCAAAGCAGAAATGGGTTCTGAAAGGGTATCGATTATTGGCTGGTCAATGGGAGCCGTCACTAGTATTCTTGCAATGGTCGAAAGTGACGACATTCAAGTAGTGATTGCAGACAGCCCCTTTGCAGATTTACGAGCATATTTAGAAGAAAATTTACCCTATTGGTCGTATCTACCATCCTATCCATTTACACCTTTAATTATTAATATTATCCCATATCTTTCTGGAATAGACGCAGATTCAGTAAGCCCGGTTCATTCGGTAGCGAATATGGATAAGGACGATCGTTTATTACTAATTCATAGTACGAGCGACATTGCAATTCCTTCTGAAAATAGTGAGCAAATTTTATCAGCTGTTCAAGGTAAAGGTCAAGTAGAGCTTTGGACCACAAATAAAGGTGATCATATTGAATCCTACATCACAAACGAAAAAGAGTATGAAGAACGTATATTATCATTTTTGGGAAATCAATAACTAAAACAATTTATTTCATCTCCGAGGGCAAGAGAAATATAAAGCTGAAATTGAGGTGGTATTGATGAAAGGTGTCATTGATCGAATAATTGAGGGGAAATGGGCTGTCATACTAATTGGTGAGGAAGAAATAGAGGATCGTATACGATTAGAAATGCTTCCAACAAATGTAAAAGAAGGTAGTGTTGTTCAGATAAAAATTGAAAATGGTTCTATTTGTGCTTTAAAACTTTTAGAAGCAGAAACAACTGCCCAACTTACACGTATTCAGGAAAAAATGAACGTTTTAAAAACGCGTAAGCGAAGTAGTTTTCACAGAGATTGAGAATTAGAGTTGGTCATATTGATAGTATAAAAAGTGAAAAAGAGCCCTTTGCTTTTCTTTCTATTTAGACAAAAGAATGAAAATCCTCTATAATAATGATTTAACAACAGATTTTTTGAGAGGAAAGTGATGATTACATGCCTTCAGTTGAAAGCTTTGAATTAGACCATAATCTTGTAAAGGCACCTTATGTTCGCCATTGTGGTACTCATTTTGTTGGAACCGACGGTGTAGTGAAAAAGTTTGATATTCGCTTTTGTCAACCAAATAAACAAACGATGAATCCTAAAGCGATTCATACACTTGAACATTTACTGGCAATAAATATGAGGAAATTTACCGAAAAATACGATCATTTTGATATTATTGATGTTTCACCAATGGGCTGTCAAACAGGCTTTTACTTAATCGTAAGTGGAGATCCTGCTGTAGAGGAAATTATTGATGTGCTAGAAGGAGCTTTAACTTTTAGTCTTGATCTGCAATTTATTCCAGCTGCAACAGAAAAAGAGTGTGGTCAAGCAAAGCTTCACGATTTAGAAGGAGCCAAACAGTTGATGAAGCATTGGTTAAACCACGATAAAGAAACGCTACGGACAGTTTTCTAATGCGTTAAGTATAAAATTTTTGAACTTGGTAAGACTAGCTCCGAGCGCCAGCGGCTCGAGGTCAAATAACCTGTCAGTTTAGAAAAACTTGGCTTCTCGCCCAATATGGCGAAAGCCAAGTTTTTCTAAACAACAGCCACTGATCATTGAAACAAAAGCACTCTCATTCATTGTTTACAAGATTTACTTTCCTGGGGAAACATAGCTTTATATACAAAAGTTAACGAAAAATTAATTATATTAAAATAATAAAATACTAATAGAAACAGCAGATTTTTCAATACATAAAAAGAATGGATAAATTGGAAAAGGGTAATTTTTTTATAGTAAAGTAGGAAATTGTGATTCCATCTGTAATTTGCTACAAATTATGGTTGTTGAAAAGCAATTAATTTGGTATAAATAAACTAGGCAATCGCTTACAAGAATTAAACTTTCTTGGTCTCTCGTAAGTGTAAGGTAATAACCTATGTTGCTTAATTACATTTACTAGAAAACTAGCGATTTCTACATAGGGGTTGACCATTTAATCAAACCCTGAAAGGAAAACCTCTTGTTTTCCTTCTATAAAAATAGGATTAAAACTATGGGAGGAGGTAACAACAAGAAAGATTTTTCAACCCTCTTATTTTCATCACATCTGACTTCATCACAAACTATCTTCTTAGAGACACAACATGTCTTAAGTGCTTTACTTTTAGATTGATAATTTATGCATCAATTATCTTCATCATCAAGCTATAAGTGAATTGCTGAACTTATATCCCGCACTAATTGTACTAACAGATTTCAATGATTTTTCTTCCAAACTAGCATTATTAAAATCTTTATTTACGCTTTCTTTACTTAAAAAATTAAATAAAGTATGTACACGTGAGGAGTGTGAGTCAATGCACATAGTCGTTTGTGTTAAACAAGTACCTGATACAAAGGTCATTAAAGTTAACCCTAAAACGAATACGCTAGATCGTTCAAGTGCACCTGCCATTTTAAACCCGTATGATGCTCATGCAGTTGAGGAAGCTGTTCGTATCAAACAACAACATGGTGGCAAGATTACAGTCGTTTCAATGGGACCTCCACAGGCAATCAATGCGATTAGAAAATGTATTGAAATTGGTGCAGATGAAGGTGTACTTATTTCAGACCGAGCATTTGCTGGAGCAGACACATTAGCAACTAGTTATGCCTTAACAAAAGCGATTGAGAAAGTTCAGAAACAAGAGCCAATCGATTTGATTTTATGTGGAAAGCATGCGATTGATGGTGACACTGGTCAAGTAGGGCCAGGGATTGCTCGTCGTATGAGTATCCCACCAATTACGAACGTAATCAAAGTTGAAAATGTGGCTTCTAAGGAAGGAAAGGTTGAAGTTCGCCGAAAAATTGAAAATGGCTATGAAATTCTTCAATCAACAACTCCTTGTCTCTTAACAGTAGAAAAGGAAATTAACGAAGTTGCTTATTCGCCGCTACCAAATATGATTAAAGCTGCTAAATATGAACCAGCTGTTTGGTCTGTAAAAGACCTTGATGACGTTGATATGACCAAGCTTGGTATGAAAGGTTCACCAACAGTTGTAGGGAAAATGTGGCCGCCGGCAAAGAGTGCTGGAGCTAAGCTAATTGAAGGTGATGCAAAATCCCAAGTCAAGCAGCTGATTTCAATCGTTCTTGAGAAACGCCAGTTATTTGAACAGAAAGGCGGTAGGTAAGATGAAGGTTGAAGAATACAAAGGTGTCTGGGTATTCATTGAGCAAATCGAAGGTAACGTTGTCGGAGTATCGCTAGAATTACTTGGAGCTGGGCGTGCGTTAGCTGACAAGCTTGAAGTCGATCTTTGCGGCGTATTACTAGGTCAAAACGTGAAGCACATTCCTAAGCAATTATTTGAATATGGAGCTGACAAAGTATATGTGATTGATGATCCGATTTTAGAGAATTATCGATCTGAAACGTATATGAAAGCAGTTGGAGATCTTGTCCGTAAATATAAGCCAGAAATTTTCTTGTACGGAGCAACTTCAAACGGTAAAGATTTAGCGAGTGCAGTTGCTACAGAAGTTATGACCGGCTTGACAGCGGATACAACAATGCTTGACATTGACTTAGAGAATCGATTCTTTGAAGCAAGTCGTCCGGCATTTGGTGGGAACATCATGGCGACGATCCTTTGTAAGAAACACCGTCCACAAATGGCAACTGTTCGTTCAAAAGTAATGAAGGCAATTGATCCACAACCAGGTCGAACTGGAGAAGTGATTCAAGAAAAAATTAAAATTAAAGAAGATGATTTACGTACGAAAGTATTACAAATTGTTCGTGATACGAGCAAAAAAGTAAACTTAGCAGAAGCTGATATCATTGTTTCAGCAGGGAAAGGTGTTAAGGATGCAAATGGCTTTAAGCTAGTTTGTGACTTAGCGGATGTTTTAAATGCAACAGTTGGCGCAAGTCGTGACGTTGTTGAAGCTGGATTAATTGGTCATGCTCACCAAGTAGGTCAAACTGGTGAAACCGTAACTCCAAAACTATATTTTGCCATCGGTATTTCTGGGGCTGTTCAGCACGTGGTTGGGATGAATAACTCTGAAACAATCATTGCAATTAACAACGACCCTAATGCACAAATCTTTAATGCTGCTCATTATGGAATTGTCGGAGATTTATTTGAAATTGTTCCACTCTTAATTCAAGAATTTAAAGTAGCATTAAAAGAAGTTGGAGGTGTCAAAACTCATGCCTGAAAAATTTGATGTAATCGTTGTCGGAGCAGGTCCAGCAGGTACAGCTTGTGCATATCTATGCGCGCAAAAAGGTCTGAAAGTATTATTAATTGAACGCGGTGAATATCCTGGAGCTAAAAACGTAATGGGTGGTATTTTATACCGTAAACAAACGGAAGAAATTATCCCTGAATTTTGGAAGGAAGCACCACTTGAAAGACCAGTTATTGAACAAAAATTCTGGTTTTTAGGAAAAGAATCAATGTGTTCAATGGGGTACAAAGGAAAAGAATGGGCTACGGAACCTTTCAACAACTTTACAGTTCTTCGTGCGCAATTTGACCAATGGTTTGCCAAAAAAGCAGTTGAGCAAGGTGTTCTATTAATCAACGAAACAGTTGTCTTAGAATGTATTAAAGAAAATGGCAAAGTAGTTGGGGTACGAACTGATCGTCCAAATGGAGAAGTTTATGCTGATGTAGTAGTCTTAGCCGATGGGGTTAACTCATTACTAGCAAAATCTTTAGGTTTCCGTAAAAATATTAAGCCAGATCAAGTAGCACTTTGTGCGATGGAAGTATTAAATATGCCAAAAGCAAAAATTAATGATCGCTTTGGTTTAGAAGATAATGAAGGATGTTCTATTGAAATCTTTGGTGATGCTACTCAAGGTCAATTAGGTACAGCATTTATGTATACAAATAAAGAAAGCATTAGCATTGGTGTTGGGACAACGTTATCAGGAATGATTAGGGCAAAAGTGAAGCCGTATGAGTTATTAGAATATGTAAAAAATCATCCAATGATTCGTCCATATATTCATGATGGTGAACCTGCAGAGTATTTAGCTCATTTAATACCTGAAGGCGGCTATCATGCTATACCAAAGTTAGTTGGTAATGGTGTAATGATTGTTGGAGATGCAGCTCAGCTTGTAAATGCTGTTCATCGTGAAGGTTCAAATATGGCGATGGCATCAGGGAAAATGGCTGCAGAAGCAATTATTAAAGCAAAAGCTAACAATAATTTCTCGGAAAATGGGCTAGATTCATATCGTACGAGCATTTACGATAGCTTTATCGGTAAAGATTTAAAGAAATACAAAGATCTTGCTCATACGTTTGAGGCACATCCTCAATATATGAATGAGTACATTCCATTAATGAACCGTGCAGCTAGTCAATTCTTTACAATTGACGGCACACCTAAGCGAGAAAAGCAGTCTAAGATTATGCAATCCTTCACTGCAGGACGAGGCAAGTTTGGCGTCGTACAAGACATATATCGAGCTTGGAAGGTGATGAAATAATGGCAAAAACAATTGAAGAAAAACAGTATCTTGTCCGTTATCGAGCAGACAAAAAGTCTCACTTAACAATTTTAGATCATTCTAAATGTGCGACACAATGCGACGGCAAACTATGTACACTCTTTTGCCCAGGGGACGTTTATAAATGGGAGGGCGATCGAATGTTCGTAGGTTATGAAGGCTGCCACGAATGTGGAAGCTGCCGAATTGGTTGTCCAAATGAAAATATTAAATGGGAGTATCCATTAGGCGGTCACGGCATTGTTTTCCGTTTAGCCTAATGAATTGGAAACAAAGATTATAAATTGTTTTTTCAGAAACCTCAAGGAACCGCGAATTCCTTGAGGTTTTACATTTATACTTTAGTAAATGTAACAAAATATTCATTTGTAATCTTTGTAAAGTAAATAAGTATTACACTACAATTATAGTGCCAATCGACAAAAAAGCCAAGTATTTTTACAAAAAAATTTCTTTTAGTAAAGTATTAAAGGATAATTAACAAAATTTAATCCCATTAGTAATTAAAATTATGGTATGATAAGCTGAATAAAACTGTTATTAAATTGATGTTTACTAGTCATGGATGTTTTAGTTAAGGAGGAATTCTTTTGGATAGTAAAAAGATAGAAATATTACGATTAATTGAAGAACAAGCAAGGATTTCTATAGAAGCATTAGCTAAAATGGTCGATCTATCAGCTGAAGAAACGAGCAATATTATAAAAGAACTAGAAGATCAGAAGGTAATCCTAGGCTATTCTTCTGTTATTGATTGGTCAAAAGTTACGGATACAGAAACTGTTACAGCAATGATAGATGTAAAAGTTACGCCAAAACGCGGCGTAGGTTTTGACGATGTTGCCCAACGAATTTATCGTTTTCCAGAAGTAAGGGCGTTATATTTAATGTCAGGTGCATACGATTTATCCGTTGTTATTGAAGGTAAAACGATGAACGAGGTAGCACGATTTGTTTCCCAAAAGCTTTCAACTTTAGATTCGGTACTATCCACGACAACACACTTCCAATTAAAAAAATATAAGCATGATGGTGTTGTGTTTAGTGATGGTGAAGAAGATCAGAGGATTGTGATTACCCCATGATATCAAAAACAAAAGGTACAAGAATAGCAAAAATTGCAAATGAAATTCCACCATCAGGGATTCGGAAATTTTTTGATTTAGCATCGACAATGGATAACATTATTTCTTTAGGAGTCGGTGAACCTGATTTTGTAACACCTTGGAGTGTTCGTGAAGCTTGTATTTCTTCTTTAGAAAGAGGATATACTGCTTATACTGCAAATGCAGGGTTGTTAGAACTAAGAGTAGAAATTGCTAAATATATGAAGAAGCAATTTGAATTAGAATATGATCCAAAAAATGAGATTATTGTAACAGTAGGGGCAAGTGAAGCGCTAGATATTGCGTTGCGGGCAATTGTTAATCCAGGAGATGAAGTAATTGTTGTCGAGCCGACTTTTGTTTCTTATGCGCCATTAGTTTCTCTTGCGGGTGGCAAGCCAGTATCTGTTGGGACAACCGTTGATACTAATTTTCGCTTAATGCCAGAGCAGTTACAAAAAGCAATAACGTCAAAGACAAAAGCAATTATGTTAAGTTTCCCTAATAATCCAACAGGATCAACGATGACAGAAGCTGAGCTTAAAGCGATTGCCAAAATTGTTGAAGAACATGACTTACTCGTTCTTTCAGATGAAATTTATGCTGAGATGACATATGATCATAAACACGCCAGTATTGCTAAAATTGAAGGAATGAAAGATCGAACGATTGTTATTTCTGGTTTTTCAAAAGCATTTGCGATGACTGGTTGGCGCTTAGGTTTTGTAACAGCACCAAGCGATATAACAAATGCAATGTTGAAAATTCATCAGTATACTATGATGTGTGCCTCAACGATGGCTCAACACGCAGCGATTGAAGCACTTCAAAATGGGATGGAAGATGTAAGAAAGATGATCCAAAGTTATAAGCAACGTCGTAATTATTTTGTCAAATCGTTTGAGGAAATTGGTCTATCATGTCATGTACCTGGTGGAGCTTTTTATGCATTTCCTTCGATAAAAAATACCGGTCTTACATCACAACAATTTGCAGAGCAATTGTTATTAACTGAACGAGTAGCTGTAGTGCCTGGTGACGTCTTTGGTAGTGGTGGAGAAGGCCATATTCGTTGTTCATATGCAACTTCAATAGATAATTTAAAAGAAGCAGTTGTAAGAATCGATCGATTTATCAAAAAGCTATAAGTAATAAAAGTGGTTAGTCGTCGACTAATCGCTTTTTTTTAGATAAGAAAGTATTGGAACTTTGAAAGATGTCTAGCTCCGAGCGCCAGCGGCTCGAGGTCAAATAACCTGTCAGATAAAAAGTGAAAAAGCGCACTTTTTACTGCCAGAACATTTGCTTGTCGCCGCTAAACGGGCGCTCTCCGCTTTTCTAATAAAAAAAGACGAAACTTTTGTCAAGTTTCGTCAATAAAAAGGGGGAATACTAAATTGTACACACCTATATCATCTCCAAAAATTTTCCTTTTATACATGAAAGGGAATAAATTACTGTGCTCCTGTGCCGCTTCGCTTGCTCGTCGCAAAGCCGCAAAGAAGAATTTTCAAGTAGTAGCTTTACTGTCAGAACATTTGCATGTCGCTACTAAGCAGGCGCTCTACGCTTTTCTAAATTAAATTTGTCCTTTTTAACTGTTTTCTGTATAGTACAAGTAATGAAACAAACGGAAGGTGAAAAAATTGACGACATTTGAACAATTAGGGATTTCTGAGTTTTTACAGAAAGCTTTAGATAAGCTAGCTATTTCCAAACCCACACCAATACAAGCAGAAGCAATCCCGAAAATTTTAGCAGGAAATCATGTTGTTGGAAAATCAAATACTGGTTCAGGGAAAACATTAGCTTATTTATTGCCGTTATTAACTAAGCTAGATCCAAATAATAAAGAGCTCCAAGCAATAATATTAGCACCAACTCATGAATTAGCCATGCAAATTTTCCGGGTAATGGAACAACTTATCGTTGAAACTGATTTCCACATTGATGTTTTTATCGGTAGTGCGAATATAAAAAGACAATTAGAAAAGTTAAAAAAGCAAAAACCGCAAATGATAGTTGGAACGCCTGGACGTATTATGGAGCTGGCACAACAAAAGAAATTAAAAATTCACCAAGCGAAAATGATTGTTGTTGATGAAGCAGATCGAATGTTAATGGAGAAAGAAACGAGACAAGCTTTTATCGATATTTCAAAACGAATCGAAAAGGAAGCAAACTATCATTTTTTCTCGGCGACAATCCCAGAGAATTTATTAGCTGATATTGAAGTAATAATAAGATCAACAGTTACCTTTGTTTCAATTGATCAGAAAATCGAAACTGAAAAGGTAGAACACCAATTTTTAAAATGTGAAGATCGTGATCGTATTGATGTAGTTAGACGACTTATTCATAGTTTGAATATAAAACGAGGAATAGTGTTTATTAATTACTTAGATAAAGTCGTAGAAACAACAACTAAGTTACAATACAAAGGAATTAAAGTCGCAGCACTATCAAGTGATAGCAACAAACAAGAACGAGCCAAAGTATTACAACAATTACAATCTAGTGAAATTGAAGTAATAGTGGCATCGGATATAGCTGCTCGTGGTCTAGATGTCGAAGACGTTACTCATATTATTAACTTGCATCCCCCAGTAGATGAGAACTCGTATGTTCATCGTGCTGGACGTACAGGTAGAATGGGGAAAAAGGGTTTCGTAATTACCCTTGTTACTCCAAAAGAAATGTTCATTATTGATAAGTTTCAAAAGAAACTAGGAATTAAGATAACTGAAAAAGAATTAGCTTATGGGAAGCTCAATAGCAAGAAAACAATGCAGAAAAAATAAAGTACGGCAAAGAGGGAAAGACTTAGTAGTAAGGCTAAGTCGTAAGTTTCAGAAAGTATCTTTGTTTATTATTTCAATTTATGCTATACTTAACAAGTTAAAAAATAGTTAGGAGTTGTTTTTATGTCAGAGAATTTAGAAATTGGAAGCGTAGTTGAAGGTAAGGTTACAGGAATTAAACCTTTTGGAGCATTTGTAGCAATTAATGAAGAAACGCAAGGTTTAGTTCATATTTCTCAAGTGGCTCACGGATTTGTTAAAGATATTAACGAACACTTATCAGTTGGTGATGAAGTTAAAGTAAAAATTATGTCTGTAGATGAACAGACTGGAAAGATTTCTCTTTCAATTCGTGAAACAGTGCCAGCACCTGAAAAACCTGCTAAACAAGAAAGACCTCGTGTTGAAAAACCAAAAAAAGAAGAAGTTAGTACTGAAAAGAGTCAAGGCTTTAACACACTTGAACAAAAACTAAAAAGTTGGTTAAAACAATCAAATGAAATCCAAGCTGAGCTTAATAAACGTACAAAAAAATAATTTGTAAATGCAATCGATTCGGATCGGTTGCTTTTCTTTATACGTTATGATCTCTTGACTTTTACTAATCATCCCCAATAAATACAAAAAGAGATCGACTTGTAAATGACCGTTGTAATGGTTCACGAAGCCGATCTCAGTAGTAAGAACGATTATCTTTCAGTTTGTGGGCTTCTCTCTAATTCTTCATCAGGTTTGAAAAGGATGGAGATACAATATAAACCTGCAAGTCCAACTAGTGCATAAATAAATCTTGAAAATCCAGCTACTTGACCACCAAAGATCGCTGCAACTAAATCAAAGCGAAAAAATCCTATTAAGCCCCAGTTAATCGCACCAATAATTGCAAGTACTAAAGCAAAGCGTTGAATTCCGCTCATTCTTCTCACCTCCTTAAACGGGGGATTAAATTAAGTAACAGAAGAAATTGTTAATCGCTCAGTAAAGATAAAACAAGTTTTTCCTATACTACCAGTTACTTAGATGAACATAAGTGATAGCACAAAAAAATAACTTGCTTCTAATGTTAGAATGACAAAGTTGATTGAAATTTATACATTTTGGAAATTAAAAAATAATTAGATGTAAAATTTTAAGAGATTTGGACTAAAAAAATAAAAATTAACAAAATTTTCAAACTAGAAACTTGATTTGTGTGTTTGCTTCTAATAAAGTTAATATGTGGTTTTCTAAGAAAGAGTAAACATTAAGGAGGTTTTTCATTTATGAGTGAAAAGGTACTATTTGATTACTCAAAAGCACTAAGTTTTATTCAGGAGCATGAAGTATCATATTTGCAGGCGGCTATAACAGTTGCCCATAATGCTTTACATAACAAAACTGGAGCAGGAAATGATTTTGTTGGCTGGGTCGATCTTCCTGAAAATTATGAGCGCGAGGAATTTGCTCGGGTTAAAAAAGCAGCTGAAAAAATTAAAAGGGATTCAGATATATTATTGGTTATCGGTATTGGCGGCTCCTATCTAGGCGCACGTGCGACCATTGAAGCATTAAACCATACATTTTATAACGTTTTAGCAAAAGAAACTCGAAAAACTCCGCAAGTCATTTTTGTCGGCCATAATATTAGTTCAACTTATGTCCGTGATTTACTCGATCTTCTTGAAGGAAAAGACATTTCTATTAATGTGATTTCTAAATCAGGAACAACAACAGAACCTGCGATCGCTTTCCGCATTTTCCGTGATTATTTAGAAAAAAAATATGGAGTTGAAGAAGCTCGTCAACGTATTTTCGCTACTACAGATAAAGCGCGTGGAGCACTAAAAACGTTAGCTACAGACGAAGGCTACGAGTCATTTATCGTTCCTGACGATATTGGCGGAAGATTCTCCGTGCTTACTGCTGTAGGACTTCTACCGATTGCCGTAAGTGGTGTTGATATAGATGCATTAATGCAAGGAGCAGCAGATGCTCGTATTGACCTATTAAACCCTGATCTAAAAGCTAATCACGCTTATCAATATGCTGCCGTTCGAAACATCCTTTATCATAAAGGAAAAACGATTGAATTAATGGTTAACTACGAACCAGCACTCCAATTTGTTGCTGAGTGGTGGAAACAGTTATTTGGCGAAAGTGAAGGAAAAGATCAAAAAGGAATTTTTCCTGCTTCCTTAAATTTCTCAACTGATCTTCATTCAATGGGTCAATATGTTCAAGATGGGCGTCGAGACTTATTTGAAACCATTCTAAATGTAGAACGCGTGGAAAAAGAAATTGTTATTGAAGCAGCAGCAAATGACTTAGATGGCTTAAACTATTTAGCTGGAAAGACGATGGATTTTGTAAACAAGAAAGCATTTCAAGGAACGATGCTTGCCCATACTGACGGTGGAGTACCCAACTTAATCGTTACAATTCCAAAACTAACCCCATATCACTTTGGTTACCTAATTTATTTTTTTGAAAAAGCTTGTGCAATTAGTGGCTACTTATTAGGAGTAAATCCATTCGACCAACCAGGTGTTGAAGCATATAAAAAAAATATGTTTGCCCTTTTAGGTAAACCTGGCTTTGAGGCCGAAAAAGAAATGTTAGAAGCACGTTTACAGGAATAAAATGTAATGAATTATATAAATGCAATAATAATTTCTTCATAAAACTAAATGAAGGACTAACGAAATCAGTTCTTCGTTAGTCCTTTACAAATTATTTGAATAATAACAAGCAAGACAAGCTTTTTTTATTTTATACATCGCTAAGCCGGCCAATTTAATAATGCCCACAGGACTTTCAATAATAAAAGAAAGCCTGCTACCAAAATTGCATTAGCTTTCTAACGTTTGAATAACAATGAACTTGTCGCCTGCTTTGATGATAAACGAAGGAGGTGGGTGTAATTTCACCTTATCTTTCCGATCAATTCCAATAATTGGGTTGTTTTCATCTTCATAATGCTTTTTGCATTCTTGATAAGTTTTGCCGTAGAAGCGTTCACTGATCTGTTCATAAAGGAGCATACATTCCTTTTGATAATCAAGCAGCTGATAAATCACTTTCATTCTCCCATGATGCAATGTACTATTAACCATTGCAAAGCTAGATAATAATGATGTTTCAATAATTTCATTAGCTCCGGCACGTAAACAATTATTTTTTTGTTCAGGTGTAAAAATTTCAACAATTGTATACAGATTAGGATTTAACCCTTTTATCGCTAGTAATGTAATGATACTTTTAGCATCACTTTCTGCTTCATTTCCGTGTAAATTCGCCGTAATAATGGCAGTATGAGCTTTTTTTATGTTTGCACGGGTAAGTGCTTTATCTTCAAGAGGATTACCACGAATAAAATGAACCATTCTATTTTTTAAAGGACATTGCTTCAACGTTTGATCAATTAAGACAATATGTAAATGTGGATGTAACTTTTGTAAATGCAAAATCAAGTTTTTTGCTCGTTCATTCCAACCGATAACAATGTAATGATCTTGCTTCTTAAACTCTAGTTCCCCGTATCTTAATGCATTTCGCGTCGTTACCGTCGATGATGCCAATGTTGTGACGAAAAATGATACGATCCCAATCCCAAATAAGATGACAAAAAAAGCAAGAAACCGCCCAATCATTGAAAGTGGTACATAGTCTCCGTATCCAACAGTCGAAGCAGTAACGATTGCCCACCAAATTCCATCAAATATTGACGGGAATGTTTCAGGTTCAATAAAATGAATTCCAATTCCAGCAGTAATAACCAGAAAACTAACGAGTAAAAACAACCGAAGGATTACCGGAAAGCGGGCATATGCATGAGCAACAGCAGAAAAGTTCATATAATAATACCCCCGAAATTGATGTGTTGGTTAGTATACCCATTTGGCCTGGAAATAACTAGTGGAAATTACGGAGGTTAATGTAAAAAAATAATTAATAATAACTTCAGGTAACTTCGTAAAATATAGTTGAAATTTTTGTTTTTCTTGACTATAATCATTTTAGCGCAATAAAAATATGGGGGCTTAGCTCAGCTGGGAGAGCGTTTGGCTGGCAGCCAAAAGGTCAGCGGTTCGATCCCGCTAGTCTCCATCACCCGAAATCCCTTGTCCTACAAGGGATTTCATTGTTTTTGGAGATCCCCTTTCTCTTTCCTCAAAAACGTGAAGTTCACAAACATTCTTAATGGATTATTCCGCTTTAATAGGCTTACTATCAGCAACAATGTGAATGTCGATATTCGTGGTTTCTCTCATGATCTCATTTACAATTGATCCCCTTTTGATTTCCTCCCACCTAGTTCTTGCAGATTGTCCTAGAAGGATTTTAGTTATAAAGTTCCTTTTGGCAACTTCGACAATGACTTTCGAAGGTTTTCTTCTTCCTTTTTGTTCTAGTAAAAAGGTTGCATTAAATTGTTTACACAACTCTCTCCAGTAATCAATTTTTTGTTTCATTTGGTCTGTCATATCAAGCGGATCCTGGTCCACAACATTCAAGATATACAGTTCAGCCTTTAAACGGTTAGCCATTCTCCAACCTGTGCGAATTAGCTTCTCAGCTGTTTGGCTAAATTGAACACAAACTAATATCTTTTCATGAAGACCAATTGGTCCAGTAAATGAATGACCATTTGACTGTTCAATTTTTTCATCAACATCATCAGCAACTTCTCTTAAGGCTAATTCCCTTAAGGCAGAAAGATTTATTTCGGTAAAAAAATTGGTTAAACTTTGATTGATTTTCTCTGTTGCATAGATTTTTCCTTCTGAAAGCCTCTTACGCAAAGTGATAGGTGTTACATCTACGAGCAGAATTTCATGTGCCTTATTTACAAAAGTGTCTGGTATTCTCTCTCGAACCTTTATCCCTGTTATATTTTCAACGATGTCGTGTACACTCTCTAGGTGTTGGATGTTTACTGCAGACATCACATCAATACCTGCAGATAAAATTTCTTCCACATCCATATAACGCTTTGAATTTTTTGACCCAGTAATATTGGTATGAGCTAGTTCGTCAACAAGTACAATATCTGGCTTCCGTTCTAAGATCCGTTCTACATTTAACTCATAAAACGTTTTGTTCTTATATTTGATTTCTTTTAAGGGAACATGTTCAAGATTCTTTATCTGTTTCTCTGTTTCATTCCTGCCATGGGTTTCTATTAATCCAATAACTACATCTATACCTTCGAGGTCTAAATCATGTGCATCCTGCAGCATTTTATATGTTTTACCCACACCTGGAGCAGCTCCAATATATAATTTTAATTTGCCTCTGCTTTCATCTTGTATTTCTTTGAGTAATTCTTCTGGAGTTTTCCTTCTAAAGTAGGGGTGGTTTTTATCCATTTTATCACCTCATGAAAAGGGCCTCGGCTAAAACCGAGGTCCATCCATTATTGAATTTGCTCAGCCAGGTCCAAATTAAGTTTTAGTACATTAACTCTATTCTCACCAAATAGCCCTAGTTCTTTACCTTGTGTATGTTTATCAACTAATCTTTGTAGATCATCATTTGATAATCCTGTTACGGAGGCAATTCTTGGAATTTGGGCTAATGCTGCTTTAGGGCTAATGTGTGGATCTAGACCTGAGCCTGAGTTAGTTACTAAATCAATTGGTAATTGCTCAGTAGGTAGATTAGGGTTCGTTTTTTTCCATTCTTCAATTAATTCTTTTGTACGAGAAATCATTTCTGGATTAGAAGGTGCATAGTTTTTTGATCCAGAGGCAGATGCATCATATTCAATACTTGAAACACGGGAATGAAAAAACTCTGGACTTGTAAATTGTTGGCCAATTAATTCTGAGCCAATTACCTCTTTTTCTTCATTGTACAGAAGACTGCCATTTGCTTGATGCGGCATTATAACATTTGCAATTCCCGTTACAACAAGGGGATACACGAGCCCACAAGTAATCATTAGCAGTAAGCTTGTTCTAACAATAGTTCCTATCATTTTATATCTTCCTTTCAACTTTTCTATTTAAGAGAGGAGGATTAATCCCTCTCTAATTAGATGAATAAACCTACTGCTAAGTCAATTAGTTTAATACCAATAAATGGAACGACAACACCACCACAGCCATAGATAAACAAGTTTCTTTTTAGTAAAGAATTGGAACTCATTGGCTTATATTCTACCCCTTTCATCGCAAGAGGAATGAGTAGAGGAATAATAATAGCGTTAAAAATGAGTGCCGATAAAATTGCAGTTATTGGTGATTCTAAACGCATAATGTTAAGAACATCCATTTCAGGTATAGCAATCATAAACATTGCTGGGATGATCGCAAAATATTTCGCAATATCATTTGCAATACTGAATGTTGTTAGAGCCCCCCTAGTCATCAACAGTTGTTTTCCGATTGAAACAACCTCAATTAATTTCGTTGGATTCGAATCAAGGTCCACCATATTTGCTGCTTCTTTAGCAGCTGTTGTCCCACTATTCATAGCCAAACCAACATCAGCCTGTGCCAAGGCAGGAGCATCATTTGTACCGTCTCCAGTCATTGCTACCAATTTTCCTTGTGATTGTTCATATTTAATTACATCAATTTTATCTTCTGGTTTACACTCTGCAATAAATTCATCTACCCCAGCCTCTTTTGCAATGGTTGCAGCTGTTAATGGATTGTCACCTGTACACATGACTGATTTAATGCCCATTCTTCTTAACTGTTCAAACCGTTCTCTCATGCCAGGTTTAACAGTATCTTTAAGATAGATTAATCCTAGTATTTGATTATCAATGGCTACTGCAAGTGGAGTACCTCCTTCTTTTGAGATAGAACTCGTTTTTTCATCTAGATCTTTTGGTACCGTTCCACCCTGAGATGTAACCCATTCTTTCACTGCATCGACCGCACCTTTACGAACTTTTCTTCCATCTATTAAGTCCATACCACTCATTCTAGTTTCCGCTTTAAATTCTACGATCTCAGCATTTTGGACAACACTTGCATCGTATGATTGGTTATTTTCTTTAAGAAGTTCAATAACTGATCTACCTTCAGGTGTTTCATCTTTTAATGAACTTACTGCTGTCCATTGCAAGAACTCGTTCTTATCAACTTGACCCACAGAAACAAATTCACTCGCCATACGATTACCAAATGTTATGGTACCTGTTTTGTCTAAGATAATGGTGTTGATATCACCAGCTGCTTCTACTGCTTTACCAGACATAGCTAACACATTGAACTGTGTAACTCGGTCCATTCCTGCGATCCCAATGGCTGAAAGTAATCCACCGATGGTTGTTGGGATTAAACAAACAAGAAGTGAAATGAGCACTGGTACTTCAATATTAAAGTCAAGGTAATTGGTGAAAAATGGCAATGTTACAACGACGATTAGAAAAATTAACGTTAAGCTTGTTAACACTGTATTTAAGGCAATTTCATTTGGTGTTTTCTGGCGTTCTGCACCTTCAACTAATGAGATCATTCGATCAAGAAATGATTCCCCAGGATTACTTGTAATTCTTACTTTTATCTGATCACTTACCACTCGTGTACCACCAGTAACAGAGTTAAAATCCCCTCCTGCTTCTTTTATGACGGGAGCAGATTCTCCTGTAATCGCAGACTCATCTACTGATGCTAGACCTTCTATTACTTCGCCATCCCCAGGAATCATCTCACCTTGTTTTACAAGAACAATATCTCCTTTTCTAAGTTGAGTAGAAGGGACTTCCTCAATCAATCCGCTGTCTAGCAACCGATTTGCAAAAATCTCTTTTTTCGATTGTTTTAGGGAACTCGCCTGGGCCTTTCCTCGTCCTTCTGCAATGGCTTCGGCAAAGTTTGCAAAAAGCACTGTGAATAGAAGAATAAGAGAAACAACAATGTTGAACCAAGGCTCAACATCACTTCTTCCGAAAGAATTTGGAGCAAAACTCATAATTAGAGTAATCAAAAAACCAATTTCAACAATGAACATAATTGGATTTTTAATCATGATTCTTGGGTCAAGTTTTATAAAGGACTCTTTAACTGCTTGTATAATCATCTCTTTGTTCATAAGAGATTTTTTATTTTGTTTGTTATTTTCGTTTTCAACAACGGATAGTTGGCTCATGATTTTCCTCCACCTTTACAATGCCAAGTATTCAGCGACTGGTCCCAGCACTAGTACTGGAAAGAATGTTAGGGCTCCTACGATAAATATTGCTACAATGAATAGAACCCCAAATAATGAAGTATCTGTTTTAAATGTCCCAACCGTTTCTGGAACTAATCTTTTGGAAGCAACCGATCCTGCAACAGCTAACATTGTGACAAATCCAAAGAACCTTCCAATAAACATGACAATTCCGGTTGAGATATTCCAGAATGGTGTCGCATCACCAAGACCTTCAAATCCTGAACCGTTGTTTGCGGCAGCGGATGTGAATTCATATAAAACCTGTGTGATTCCGTGATAACCGGGATTAGAGATCCCATCGCTACCCACTGGTGTAAATAATGCCAATGCCGAGCCCCCTAAAATTAATAATGGAGAAATCAATAGCGTTAGAGCAATAAGCTTCATCTCTTTTCCTTCTATTTTCTTACCTAAGTATTCAGGTGTTCTGCCAACCATTAGACCTGATAAGAAAACAGCAATCATCACATACATGATAATATTCACAAACCCTGCACCAACACCTCCAAAAACAGTGTTTAAGAGTATGTTTGATAAAGCTAACATACCTGTTAAAGGTGTTAAGGTATCATGCATCGTATTGACTGCACCTGTCTCAGTAGCAGTCGTCGTAAGTGCGTAAAAGACAGATTGGCCTGTACCAAAACGTACCTCCTTGCCCTCCGTACTACCTTGTTCAGCAGAGATACCTAATTCATTTAAAGCTGGATTGCCTTTATATTCTTGATAAAGAGATGTGCCAAGGAAAATTAGGAAAATCATTGCCATTGAGACAAACAAGACTCTGCCTTCCTTGAGGTTTCCTACCATCTTTCCATACGTATATGGAAGAGCAACAGGTAATAGGAACATAAGAATAATTTGTAAAGCGTTACTTTTTGCATTTGGATTTTCAAATGGATGTGCTGAGTTCACTCCAAAGAATCCTCCACCGTTATTCCCTACCTCTTTTATTGATAAGAATGAACCAACAGGTCCAATTGCTATGTTTTGTTCGATTCCCTCCATAGTTTTTGCCGTAATTGTTGGATCGAGCGTCTGTGGTACACCTAGAGCGATAAATATAAAACTTGTTATAAATGCAATTGGCAATAAAACACGAGTAATGGAACGGATTAGATCGACAAAGAAATTCCCAATCTCTTTACCAGTCAAACCACGGATAAAGGCAATCGCAACTGCAAGTGCAGTTCCTGGTGCAACAAACATCGTAAACAAGATACCTATTAACTGTGATAAATAAGATAATCCACTTTCACCACTGTAATGTTGTAAATTTGTGTTTGTCATAAAACTAATCGCTGTGTTAAAAGCTAGAGCTGGATCCATGCCTGCAACATTGCTTGGATTTAAAGGTAGCACTCCTTGAAATCTAAAGACCAGGTAGACCAGTAAAATCATAAAGGTATTTGCGCCGACAAGAGTAATCGCATACTGCTTCCAAGATTGGTTATCTTTTTTAACACCGCCAATCTTAAACAAAAGCTTTTCTATGGGTAAGAAAAACTTATCCATCTTGGATGGTTGATAATCAAAAACTCTTGCTATATACAAACCAACAGGTTTTGCTAGAAGAAAGATGATTAATAAAGTAATAGCTATAGAAATAAGCGTTAATACCAATGTTTTTCCCTCCGTTTAAAACTAGAATTTTTCAGGGTTTAGTAATACATAAATTAGGTAAATCATTATAATGATGGAGATTCCAAATAATAAGGAAATCATGATTGATCACCACTTTTTTTTGTAATTGTTCCTTCGGACCACTGCGCTAAGCCATACATAGATCCAGCTAATAAAACAATCACACCGACCATTAAAATATCTAACATAAGATCCTCCTGATTAATTACGAAGATTAAATTGGAATAATTTTACAGTAAAAAACCACAAAGAAACCCGCTGTATTACACAGTGGGTTTTAAACCAGTGGCAATACCTTCTCTCTTAACGCTTACGAGGTTAGCTGTCGGATTCGGGCCATGAGAGTAGCCCTACCTTGTAAAGGATTCACCCCAAGTGACATCAAATAACGTCACAGAATTGGTTCCCCCGCTCTTTATAGATTCAGCGATTTAAGATATTAAGGTATTAAATTGTTAAAGACTAAAAAAGACCACAGAGGGCTACCCCGTGGTCGAGTTGATTTTTTCGATCACCAGTTACACATCCTCTCTCTTAACGCTTACGAGGTTAGCTGTCGGATTCGGGCCATGAGAGTAGCCCTACCTTGTAAAGGATTCACCCCAAGTGACATCAAATAACGTCACAGAAATTGGTTCCCCCGCTCAATTTATGATTCAGCGAATAAGTATGATTTAGTTTTATGAGAGTAATACTACTCCTGTAATTTTTAGTTGTAAAGAGTTCAAAAAACCTAAATTCTGTTAAAAAACCTCAAAAACCTTAAAAATAAGTCATTTAATATTTCATATCGAATTAACTCTTTCTTTATCTGTGTTTATCTTCATTTTTTAGACTAAACGTTTTTCTTGTTTCAAAGTTATCCCCAACCATTTGGCTATAAGACCTGTTGTACTAGCCTGAAGAAGAATAGTCACTAATATTGCAATAAATGTAATAGAAGAAATCTCATTTGCATAATTGACACCTGCAGCTACAATCATCCCGGAAAGTGCGGCGGGGATGACACCAGTTTCACGAACCCAAAACATAAAGACGATTTCATTCCATTTCCATTTTGCCTTTCGATCAGGTAAAGTACATAGAAGGACGGAAAGAGGCCGTGCAATAAACATGAAGATGAGTACTATTAAAATTCCTTGTTTCCAATATTCACCCAAAATACCAAAATCCACTTGGGTCCCCAACAACATAAAAATAAGTGTTCTCATGATTAATGTTAGATTTTCTGTAAAATGGGAGACCGTTGAATTTGTTTCTCCTGAAACACGAAAACGGAATAAATGGGGATTGCCTGAGATAAGACCTGCAGTAAAAGTCGCCATAAAGCCGCTGGCATGGATAAATCCCGCAACCAAATAAGCGCTGATTGCCACAACTAAACTGACTACCGTTCCGTATTTTTTAAAAGTTCCCCATTTATGTTCCGAAGTCAACAGTACCCCGGCAAAACCTATAATCGTACCTGCTAAAATCCCGCCTCCAGCTTCACGAAAGAAACTCCAAATGCTTGCTGAAATAGATAATTGGGTTTGACCTAGGACAACGCCGAGTAAAGTAAACGTTAAGATAGATGCTGTTGCATCATTAAATGCTGATTCACTTTCCACAGTTCTTCTTACTTTTTCTTGAATGGTAATTTGTTTAAAAACAGGCATCAATGTTGCGGGGTCTGTAGATGCAATTACAGAAGCAAGCAATAGTGCATACAAAATTGGCATATCTAATAAATAAAAAGCAGTAATGGAAACAATGGTAGCTGTAACTAATACTCCTAAAATCGATAAAAGGGAGATTGTAATCCATACCCTTTTTAGAACAGAAAAAAGTATAGCTCGTCCACCTTCAAATAGTATTAAAATCGATCCTAGAACAATAATAAATTGATACGACACTGAATCATTGGGAACTGTAATTAAATTTAAAAAGGAAGGTCCGATCACGATTCCTACAAGCATAAATAATGCAACATCTGGTACTTTAATATGTTCTGCTAATTTTATCGTCAATAGCCCTAAGAGAAAGACCATGGTGATCATATACAATTCTTTTTGAACCATATCCATGACAGTGGCTTCCATAATTTGATTCTCCTTTCAATTTTATAAGGTTAGAATGCTCTAGTCATATTGAAGATATTTAATATAAATCTTACTAATTTGTTAAATATGTGATGACCTTATATTCTAATAAAACAAGGGAATATTATAAAAGTTTCTTTATTATTGATTTTGAGTGACGAAATAAGGTACATTAAAAATTAGTGCAAATTTAGTCAAAGATAAAAAGGAGTTTTAAGATGAATCGAAAGCAGCTCTACTTAGATCCCCCTAAGATATTGGTTTTAGGATTTGCTCTAATTATTACATTAGGCGCATTTTTGTTAACACTTCCTATAGCCACTGTTGACCGTCAAGGTTTAACTTGGATTAATGCATTTTTTACTTCCACTTCTGCGACATGTGTAACTGGTCTTGTAGTAGTAGACACAGGAACTACCTTTACAATGTTTGGGCAGTTAGTTATCCTGAGTTTAATTCAAGTTGGCGGATTAGGTTTTATGACATTCTCTACTCTTTTTGCCATTCTTCTAGGAAAGCGTATATCTTTAAAAGAAAGATTACTATTGCAAGAATCACTAAATAATTTAACCGTTGAAGGTATTGTTAGGCTAGCGAAAAGGATTTTATTTTTTACTTTAACTTTTGAATTAATCGGGGCAATGTTATTAGCTATTCGATTTGCTTTTGATATGCCGATTTCAAAAGCTTTTTATTATGGATTTTTCCATTCAGTCTCCAATTTTAATAATGCAGGGTTTGATTTGATGGGAGAATTTAGAAGCTTAACTGGATATGTTGATGATCCCCTTATAACCTTGGTTGTCTGTGTACTTATTACCGTTGGCGGGATAGGCTTTATCGTAATAAATGAAATTTATGAATACCGTCGTCCAAACCATCTATCTCTGCATACCAAGGTAGTCCTTACTTCGAGTGCTATTCTAATTTTAATAGGGGCGGTTCTTATATTTTTATTAGAATTTAATAATCCAAAAACACTGCAGCCATTATCAGAGTCAGGAAAATTTCTAGCGTCATTATTTCAATCCATAACACCAAGAACTGCCGGTTCTAATACACTCAATATTCCCGATTTAACCCAAACAACTTTGTTTTTAGTTATTATACTAATGTTTATTGGAGCCTCTCCTGGGTCTACAGGAGGAGGGATTAAAACAACCACCTTTGTGACATTGTTAGGGGCAGTATGGTCACAAATTAAAGGGAAAGATGATGTTAATTTTTTCAAAAAAAGAATTGAATATGAAGTGATTTATAAAGCGCTAACTGTAACTTTAGGTGGCTTATTTTTAGTGATGTTTGTAACCATGTTATTAACGATTACAGAACCCGGTAAAGAATTTTTAATGATCCTTTTTGAAGCCGTTTCTGCTTTTGGGACAGTAGGTCTATCTATGGGACTAACACCAGAGTTATCTCCTTTTGGTAAAATGATTATTATGTTTACCATGTTTGCTGGAAGGGTTGGACCGTTAACCATTGCTTATGCTATAACCCTTCGTCGTAAGCCAGATCCATTCCGTTATGCGAAAGGAAAGCTTATAATCGGATAGGTAAAAATGTTATTTCAAGCATAAATATTTTTCTAAGTCAGAAACTCCTATGTATGGTACTAACATTTATGTTTTCCTAAATTTTCATCTTTTTTACATCAAATTTATTTACTTTTACTAAATACAGGCGTATTATTATCACAGTTTCAAATTTCTAAATCGCTGAAACCATTAGGTACGGGGGAACCATTTATGGATTGTCATGCAATCCTAGGGGTGAATCCTTTTTAAGGTAGGGCTACTCAATGGTCCAAGTCCGACAGCTAACCTCGTAAGCGTTATATGAGAAGGAAGGTGAAGCTTGTGACGCAAGAACAATGATGTGTCTACAGGTCTATTAACCATGACTTGTAGATACTTTTTTTTCGAGAATATTATTCTTTTTGAGAAATTATTGTCTAGATGGGGGCAATATATAACTTATTAACATTAATGGCGGTGAGTATTGAATGATTTCAATCATTTCATCCATAAAAAGATTATTAATTGGCCGACCTTTGAAATCGACCGAATTAGGAGAACAGAAAATTAACAAGACGAAAGCATTAGCAGTTCTTTCTTCTGATGCTTTATCATCCGTGGCATATGGCCCTGAACAAATACTGATTGTATTAGTTACAGTAGGTGCAGCAGCGTTTTGGTATTCCATTCCAATTGCAGTTGGTGTATTAATTCTTTTAATTGCTCTTATATTGTCTTATAGACAAATCATCTTTGCTTATCCACATGGCGGGGGAGCATATGTGGTTTCAAAAAATAATTTAGGGGTGAATTCAGGCTTAATAGCCGGAGGCTCCCTATTGGTAGACTATATACTGACTGTTGCTGTAAGCGTATCTGCTGGTACTGATGCAATAACATCTGCCTTTCCCGTCTTACATAGCTATAACGTAGAAATTGCCATTGTATTTGTGCTTTTTATTACGATATTGAATTTAAGAGGAGTAACGGAGTCTGCTTCAATATTAGCTTACCCTGTTTACCTATTCGTTTTAGCTTTGTTCATCTTAATTGGTGTAGGTATGTATACTATTGTAACAGGAGGAGTATCGCCTGAATTACACACTCCAATGGGTACACCTGTGACGGGAATCAGTTTGTTTCTTCTATTACGTGCATTCGCTTCTGGATGTTCTGCTTTAACAGGGGTTGAAGCTATATCCAATGCTATTCCGAACTTTAAAGATCCGGCACCTAATAATGCGGCTAAAACGTTAATCATAATGGGTGCCTTGCTTGCGATATTATTTTCGGGAATTGTTTATTTAGCCTACTATTATGGTATTTATCCGCAGGCAGAGGTAACCGTTGTATCACAAATTGCCGAGGAAATCTTTGGACGAAATTTCATGTACTTCTTTATTCAAGGAACGACGGCATTAATATTAATCCTTGCGGCCAACACTGGTTATTCCGCTTTCCCATTATTGGCGGTTAATCTTGCGAAAGATAAATTTATTCCAAGGATGTTTCTGATTAGAGGAGATCGATTAGGATACTCCACTGGCATTGTCGTACTTGGAGTTGCTTCAATTATCCTAATTCTTGCTTTTCAAGCAGAAACAGAGCATCTTATCCCACTTTACGCAGTAGGGGTGTTTGTTCCATTTACATTGTCCCAAACTGGAATGATGGTTAAATGGATACGTGAGAAGCCTCAGGGATGGCTTCCGAAACTAATCGTTAATTCAATAGGTGCTTTGATTAGTTTCATTGTTACAATTATGTTCTTTTTAACAAAATTCGCACAAGTCTGGTCAATATTGGTTTTTGTACCAATTCTAATCTTTGTTTTCCACCAAATTCGAAAGCATTATGAAGCCGTAGGTGACCAGCTTAGACTTACAAATGGTGAACCGGCTATCCCCATTGAAGGGAATGTGATTATCGTTCCTGTTGCTGGTATGACTCACGTAGTAGAGAGTTCCTTAAATTATGCGAAATCTCTTTCTCCTGAAAAAATTATCGCTGTGTATGTTGCATTTGAAAGAGAAAATGAGAAGAACTTTGAAGAAAAATGGAAGAAGTGGCAACCTGATATAAGACTGGTGACACTGCACTCACATTATAGAAGTATTATTAATCCCTTAAAAAAATTTATTGATACGGTTGAACATAAAGCAAGAAAATCGAATTACCAAGTTACAGTGGTCATCCCGCAGTTTATTCCAAAGAAAGGTTGGCACAATATTCTTCATAACCAATCAGGTCTACTAATTCGTTCCTTTTTGTTGTTTCAGAAAAATGTGATCATTACCACTGTACCTTATCATTTAAAAAAATAATAGTGAATTAAATATAGATAGGGTTGCTATTAACGCAACTCTATTTTCTGTTAAATTTAATCAATAATAAGTAGGTGATAATTTGGGAATTTGATAGTTTTTGGAGTAATGTGTAGGATCTCAATTCTTATTTTTCAGGGGGTGAAAATGAAAGCAATCTATAAATCATTCTGTTTGTTTACCATGGTTGGGATACTTTTGTTAGGAATAACAGCCTGTGGCTCAAGTTTTGGACAAAATGATCAGGAGAAAGATTCAGCTACTAATACAAATGAAGAAACAAGGTCAGATGGGGTTAAACTGCTTCCTGTTATCGTAACTAATGTGGTAGATGGCGACACCATTGACGTAAAGATTCATAATAAAGAAGAAAGGGTTCGTCTATTGCTTATTGATACGCCAGAAACGAAGCATCCTTCTAAACCTGTTCAAGCATTCGGACCAGAAGCATTTGAGTATACAAAACGTGCTTTATTAGGGAAGAAGGTAGGATTAGAAAAAGATGTGTCTGAACGTGATCGATATGGACGTTTATTAGCTTATATTTGGTTGGATGGTAAAATGCATAACGCAGAATTAATTGAGAAAGGATTAGCACGGGTCGCTACCTTTCCGCCTGATATAAAATATGTAAATTATTTTAGGGAAAAGCAACTTGAAGCCCAAAAGCAAGGTGTTGGTATTTGGAGTATTGAGAACTATGTGCAGGAGAATGGATTTAAATCCACTGATTTACAAAAACAAAATCAAAAAGCGATTAAAGAACAGGATAATGATATAACAAATAATAAAAGTTGTGTTGGAAAGATCAAAGGAAATAAAAACTCAAAAATTTACCATATGCCTAGTGGCGTGTATTACGATAAAGTAGCTGAGCATAATATTGTGTGGTTTTGTAGCGAAGATGAAGCACATGACGAAGGTTACCAGAAATCAGAAACTTAAATAAATGGTCTTTCAATGTCAGTGGTTTCATGTTTATAATTGGATAGGTTTTTATTTATTTTTGAATTGTTGTGTTTGGAGATACCTTTATATTTTAATTATAATTTGATTGGGCTAACGTCGCAGGTTTGTGGAAGAAGGAATATCAATATATTTTGTAGAAAAGGTATTTAAATAGAACACTAGTTATCATCAACGGGAGGTACAATGGAAACTTTAATTAAAGAGTTAATTGAACAGTTTGGGTATTTGGCAATATTTTTACTAATAGCACTTGAAAATGTTTTCCCGCCAATTCCATCTGAAGTCATTCTTACATTTGGCGGATATATGACTTTTGGAACAAACCTAAGTGTTACAGGTGTAGTTATTTCATCAACGTTAGGTTCAATAACAGGAGCGATTTTTTTATATTGGGTAGGTTTGTTATTAGACGTAAAAAGATTAGAAACCATTATCGATAAATATGGTAGGATACTACGATTAACAAAAGAGGATATATACCGTGCAGAAACCTGGTTTAATAAATATGGTATATGGACAGTTTTATTTTGTAGATTAATCCCTTTAATTAGAAGTTTAATATCTATTCCTGCTGGAATGTCTAAAATGAATTTCTGGCTATTTTTACTTTTTTCAACTGCTGGCACTCTTGTATGGAATACAATTTTGATTCATTTGGGAGCTAAATTAGGATCCGATTGGGAAAAAATCTCTAGCTATATGGATAAGTTTTCAAACGTAGTATACATAATTATTATTATTCTAACATTTATGGTTATTGGTTGGTACATAAAAAAAAGAAGAGAGAGAAAGGATATGTAAATTTGTTTCTGCAAGAAGTTGCTGCAATTAATTAGGAACAGAAACAATTAAGACTTTTAATATACAAAGTGGAGTATTAGCTAAGGCACAAATTGTACCTTAGCTAATTTTTTTTTCTTACAAATTTCAAATGTAAAATTTGGTATGAATATTTCCAACTATGTAAACAACTAATATATCGATAATTTACTAAATGGAGGAGTAACTAGTGAGCGAAAATAATCTGATTGATGGAAAACTACCACAAACTTCAGAGCCTTACTGGCTAGACAATTTAGAGATACCGGAATTTGAACACTTAATAGACGATATAAATGTTGATGTTGTCATTGTTGGTGGTGGTATAACCGGAATTACCGCTGCTTATTTATTATTAAAAGAAGGACAAAAAGTGGCTTTGTTAGAAGCCGGAAAACTGTTAAATGGCACAACAGGGCACACAACTGCTAAAATTACAGCCCAACATGATTTAATCTATGATGAGTTGATCAATCACATTGGTTTAAGCAAAGCAAGACTTTATTACGAGGCTAATATGGAGGCCTTACAATTTATTAAGGATACAATTAATGAACATAATATTGACTGTGATTTTCTTACCCAAGATGCATTTTTATACTCAACTACAGAGCAATATGCCCAAAAGATAGAAAAGGAATTCAAGGCATATAACAAGCTGAAAATAGATGGAGACCTAATTAGTGAAATTCCTTTTGACATCAACATTCTAAATGGAATTTCTATGAAAGACCAAGCGCAATTTCATCCTACTAAGTATCTGACTCAGCTTATTCGAATTATTAAGGAAGCAGGATGTCTTTTGTTTGAAAATACAACGGCAGTAAATGTAGAAGAGAATGGTGATAATGTTACCGTTCTCACTCGAAACGGCTACCGTGTAACAGCCAATTATATTGTTTCTAGTTCACATTTTCCATTTTATGAAGGAACAGGGCTATATTCAACTAGAATGTATGCAGATCGTTCTTATGTTCTCGCTGTTAAAACAAAGGAGGAATATCCCGGTGGAATGTATTTATGTGTTGACCAGCCAAGTCGCTCCCTTCGTTCCGTGACAATAAACAATGAACAAATGGTGCTAATTGGTGGAGAGAGTCATAAATCAGGGCAAGGTATAGATACACTTGAGCATTACAAGGCTTTAGTATCGTTTGCTGAAAAGGTTTTTCCGATTGATAAAATAGTTTATCGTTGGTCTACGCAGGATTTAATTACACTAGATAAAATTCCATATGTTGGGGCAATTACATCTTCACAACCTAACGTATTAATTGCAACTGGATACAGGAAGTGGGGGATGACAACTGGTACGGCTGCAGCGCGGTTACTAAGTGATCTTATTTTTAAAAATAAAAGTCCATACAAAACACTATATACTCCTTCACGTTTTTACGCTGATCCAAGCTTGAAAAAGTTTTTCATGGAAAATGCAGATGTTGTTAAACACCTAATAATAGGAAAAATTGAAATACCGGATAAAGAGGTCAATGAATTAAAAAATGATGAAGGTGCAGTTGTATTAATTAACGGCCACCGAAAGGGAGCGTATAAAGATCAAAATGGGAACTTACATATTGTTGATACAACGTGTACACATATTGGGTGTGAAGTAAATTGGAATCATGGGGAACGGTCTTGGGACTGCCCATGTCACGGCTCTAGATTTTCATATACAGGAGAGGTTATTGAAGGCCCTGCTGAAAAGCCATTACAACAATATAATTATACAATGCTTGATAATCTAATTTCAAAAGATTCCGGTTATTAGTACGGATGTTGATAATAAAATTGTTAAGGAGCTTGTTTATTGCAAGCTTCTTTTTTTCTAATTAAAATACTTATAACGGTTAATTCAATAGAAAAATGCATTTTACTTAAACAAACAAGGGCTTTACTCAAAAAAAAAGGGAAATCATTTTAAATTTATTTAACAAAAAAGTTAAATAATGTTAATATAGAAATGACATAGCTTTTTGGAACTATTAAGTAGACTTGTTCAATAAATATTAGTGAAAAGGAGAGGGTATTTGTGGTGCTAAAAAAGTTAATCAATTTTCTAAATCAATTAGAGGACAGAAGCATATTCTATAGGCTAAATAAAGTTAGAACGGAAGCAATTATGGTAGAATTGGTTGTTCCAGGACAAAGGTGGGAAGTCGAGTTTATGGAAGATGGGAAAGTTGAAATAGAAAAGTTTATAAGTGATAAAGATATGTATAGTGTTAGAGAATTAGAGACTCTTTTTAATAATTTTAGCGAATAAATTTTCTTTATACGTTAGAAAATTTTTAGCAAAGCCCACGTTTTCTTTAAGACCTTTACCTAATGGTGCTGGTCTTTATTTTATGTTAACGCCTTTACCATTTATGGTAGAGGTTTTTATGTTAGACTAATAAAGGGACAAGATATATTAGAGAATATCAAGTATAATGATAAATAGCGGAAAAAAGGAAAGAGGAACTTTATGCAATTTAATAAAATGGCAGAAAGTGTTTCATTCTTAAAGCTTGGCTCGAAAATATTGGTGAAGGATAAAGATGAAGCTTTAGAATTAATAGGGAAGGGAAGAAGTGCTTTTGTATTTAAAATAAAGGAAACTAATAAAGTACTAAAAGTATTCTTTCCTAATTTTAGTCATTTAGCTCAAGTTGAAGCAGATATCTACAAGGAATTACGAGGAATGCAAAATTATTGTACAATATATGAGACTGGAACAAATTATATAGTTATTGATTACATCGAGGGAAATACTTTATTTACAAATTTGTTAAAGGGAATACCAATTACAGTTAAACATATAAAGGACGTTGACGCAGCACTTTTACTTGCTAAAGAAAAAGGTTTAAATCCCTCAGATATTCATTTGCGAAATATAATTGTTACAGCTAATGGAACGATAAAAATAATTGATTTAGCACGTTTTCGGCAAAAGAAAATGTGCAAGCGGTGGAGTGACCTTAAAGTAGCTTATAGTAAATATTATCAGCACAAATTTTTTCCGAAAAGACTTCCATTGTTCGTCTTAAATATGCTAGCTTTTCTTTATAAGAAGCAATATTTCAAGCGACTATTACAAACTAATTAACAAATAAACATCGCTGTAATGTTAGAAAGGAAACATAAAATGAATAGAAGATTTATGATTGGAGTTGCTACCTTCCTAATATTACTATTTATTGTGGGTACACAGTATAAATTGGAAATAAAAAGAGGAGCTATCGAACTTCTGCTAACGGATGAGACTATTCCCAAATGTTATATTCCTATTTATCAAGATGCTGCACAAGAATATGATATTCCGTGGAAAATCTTAGCTGCGGTACACCGGGTAGAAACAGTATTTTCCAATAAAAGTCCTATGGTTAGCCATGTTGGAGCAGTTGGCCACTTCCAATTTGCACCAAGAACTTGGGTTGGATGGGAATATCCAGGTACGGAATATGGAGATATAAAAGATGGACTTGATATTACAAACATAGACATCATAAAAAAACATGGGGGATATGGTGTCGATGCATCTGGTGATGGCAAAGCAGATCCATTTAATTTATTGGATGCAACCTACTCTGCTGCAAAATATTTAGCTGATCACGGGGCAAAGACTGATAATATTCAAAAATCTTTATTTGCCTATAATCGAAGTGACGACTACGTGGATTTGGTACTTTATTATTATGAACTTTATAATCATGGATATAAGGAAGGAAAATTAAAGTTTTACTGTTATAACTAGTTATTCTCTTGGTCTACCTTCAGCTACAAGAAATTTATTCGTTATCACAAAAACTAAAGGCTCAACCGTCGCCTAAAGGCTTGGTTGAGCCAATTTTTCTGTTACAAAATAAGAAAGTAAACATTTTTTCACTTTGAATGCTGTCAAGCTCCGAGCTGCTATGCGGGTGCTTTCCTAAATAGCACTTTGGTAATTCTCTTGTTTAATAGGTGTTTCTAGTCTTTCAACGATCACCTTTTGGATACGGTGATTTCTTACATCCTCTATATAGATCTGTAAGTTTCCAAAAAACATTGATTCTCCCTTTATAGGTAAGTACCCTAAATTTTCTGATACCCATCCACCTAATGTATTGGAGGATGTTTCAATTTCGTCTATATTTACTATTTCACAAAATGTTTCAATTGGAGTTCTTCCATTGACCAGGATTTTATTATCGTTAATATTTTCAAATAGAGTTTCATTTTCATCATGTTCATCCCATATTTCACCGACAATTTCCTCCAAAATATCTTCAATGGAAATAATACCTGAAGTTCCTCCATACTCATCTAATACAATCGCCAGATGTACTTTATTTTTCTGTAATTCTCTTAATAAATTTGATATTTTCACAGATGATATTACAAAATATGGCTTTCTTAGAATAGTAGAAATATCAAAATTATTATTTTTTTCAACATATTGTTGAAAAAAATCTCGATGAGAGACGATGCCAACGACGTTATCAATTGTGCCTTCAAATATAGGTATTCGCGAATATTTCTCTTGAATAAAAACATCTTTAATATGATCGATTGTAGAATCTAATGATACAGCGATCACGTCTGGTCGTGGAGTTAAAATATCTTTAACTACAATATCATCAAATTCAATGGCATTATGAAGTAACTCTTTTTCTTGAGTGAGAAAAGTCCCCTCTTCTTCACCTATTTCAACTAATGCTTTAACGTCTTCCTCAGTTACTGTTGGTTCCTCTTTGTTTGAACCAATAACCTTCGAAACACCTATTCTTAATTGAACAAAAAGCCATGTAATAGGGTAAAAGACTTTCATGACGATATCTAAAGAAGCTGACATTGCCAGTAAATACTTTTCTGCAAATTGTTTAGCTAAAGATTTAGGTAAAATTTCGCCAAATATCAAAACCAAGATTGTAATAACTAAAGTTGTCACAAAAAGTGTACTACCATTATCATCATATAAATCGGAGGCAATCTTAGTAGCAATCGTTGCGATTGAAATATTCACAATGTTATTACCGATCAATATGGTTGATAAGCTTTGGTCGAAATTCTCTGTCATCTTTAACGAACGTTTGGCTTTTACATTATTGTTTTCTGCTTGATTTCTCAATCTCACCTTATTCGCACTTGTAATTGCCGTTTCCGCTGCTGAAAAATAACCTGATAATAATAATAATGCCCCTAATAGAAATATCGAGTCATAGGGTATACTGTCCAAAATTTCATCACTCTCCAAAAATTTAGTTACTATAAATATACATTATATAAATATGTCTTATCAACAAATAAAATATTAAGAAAAATATGAAAATAAAAATTAAGTAAAAAAACCGCCCCAATACAAACACCTATCCTTAAACGTGGTGATGATGTATCGAAGCGGCGTGATCTTGAGGACCGACTTTATTAAATTAGTATAAAACGAATTGAGAAGTTCTGCAATTCAATTGTGATAATTGTTGGAATTTTCAGTCTTTTTCAAAAAATTATGAAAGAGTAATATGTTTGAACTTAGTAAGATGTCTAGCTTTGGTGCTCCTCGCTTTTCTCACGGTCTATTTCTTTTTTCAGGAATGATGATTCCAAGTGCCTCTAATTGCGCATGAGCTTCTTCACGAGTGATTGCACCAACTCGTTCTTGTTCCATAATTGCCTCAACTTTGTCGCGTGTTGCTTCATCTAAATTGTCAAACATGGGATTTTCTGTAGGGCGATTTTGATCTCCATCAGGAGGAAACCCTCCGGGACCAGAACTTTTAGCAGTTGTAACTCCAGTTTCATTTAGCCAAGTTACAGTGTCAGCAATCGTAAAATCAACGACTTTAGTTCCGCTTTTGTATTCTCCATCATTGTAGAGACCGTTGATTTGCTTTCCGCTAGAGGTTCCACCGGAAAATAATGAATAAGCAGTATCTTTTACGAGTTTTGGCGAACTAATAACGATTGATTGATAGTCTTTGTTAGGAGCAAAGGTAGTAATTGTATTTCCTTTACTATCTTCTAAATGAACGACAGTTCCAGCTGCTTGTGTCTTAGGATAGGTCATGATGATCGCGTTCTGGGCAGATTGCTCTGAAGTTGCTTGTGCCATACCTGCACTTCCAGCAGCAATAAAGTATCCACCACTCATCTCAAAACTACCATTATAATCTAGCGAACCGTTATTATTAGCAGTTGGTCCGTTTACAATAAGAACGCCATCTGTCATATTAATCGAACCATTAGAATCTATTCCGTCGCCATTGGCATTTACATAAATAGACCCACCGTTTATTGTAAGTTGATTATCTTCTGAGACTGCATGTTCATCAACTGAAACATCATCATTGCCTCCAGCAATATTAACTCCATCGTCACTGGCATTAATATCGATTTTCCCATCGATCACCTTAGCGATTTTACTCTCGATTCCTTCATAGCTTTTTGAAATGTTGATCGTTCCTCCAGCAATTAGAACGGAGGAATCTGCGTGAATTCCATCATCGCCAGAAGCTAGTAAAAAGTCACCACCTGCTATGGTTAGAAGATTGTTACTGTGGGTGGCATCATCAGCTGCATCAATATTGAATGTACCTCCAGTAATGGCGATTTCATTTGCTGCTTTTAAACCTTTGGCACTTTGTGAGTCAGTATCTTCAGTATTCATAGCAGGATTCTCCGCTGGCTCTCTCATGTTTTCACTATTATTTTTAATCTGTTCAGGGCTGCCGCCTCCAGAATTAATCTTGTACGATCCACCAGTAATATATAATGATGTTTCTGCTTGGATTCCGTCACTACCTGCATGAATGTCAAAAGAACCACCTTCAAGAGCGATTATTCCTTTAGTGCTATCTTTATCATTGCTTGATTTGAGACCGTCTCCACCAGCTTCAATTGATATCTTTCCATTATTAATTGCCAGCAAATCTCTTCCTAGCATTCCATCGTCAACAGCTGTAATTTGGATTACGCCATCTGTTATTCTTAGTTCGTCTTTACTCGTAATGCCATTTTTATAATTACCATGAACAATTAATTTTCCAGTACCGTTAATCGTCAAATTGTCTTTGCTATAAATGGTGGCACTAAGTTCAGCAGTCGATGAATCTTTAAACGTGTATTCTTTTCCATCGGAAATATAATTTTTTGTTCCCTCCTGCAAAGTAATAATTGTTTTTTCTGCATCTTTCACATAAATAGGCGCATGATCAGAACTATTGATTTCTACGCCATTTAAAACAAGTCGCACCGTTCCTTTGTCTTCAGTATCGACAATAATTTGACCGTCGTCAATTTTTCCACTTAAGACATAGACACCAGATGTTTTTATTGTAAGAACACGATCCTTAACGATTATGGCAGCCGAAGAATCAAAGCTAGCTCTTTGTTCATTTAATTCAATATAAGTTGGATTATTATTTTCCCATTCAGTATCAGTGTCCTCCCCGTCAAACGTAACTTTTTCCTTAACAATCGTGTTAATATCTTGTTGATACTTGTTTTTAGTTTGAGATGCGTTTCCTGTCGAGGTTGCGACATCAGAATCTTGATTGCAAGCAAACAACAAAGCAGAACATAGAAGTGGTGCAGTTAATTTAAGCATTTTAGATTTTTTGTTCATATAATAAACTCCTTTTTAGTAAAATTAGACTTTGCTGATGTGGATCACAATTCTGATTATTATGTATAAACCTTAACGTAACCTTAAAAATCTTTATCGAATTTTTACATTTATTTGGTTTGATAAAAATAATTTTCATTTATTCCATTTGATTCTATAATCATAAATAAATAATGTAGTAGGAGATGCTCTTAGAGGGGAGAGTTCGGATGAAATTATTAATTATTGAAGATGATCAAAATTTATCAGAAGCTATTCGTGAAATAACCACGAATATGTTTGAAACAGAGCAAGCATTTGATGGGGATGAAGGCTTATTTTTAGCAGAACAAAATATATTTGATGTGATTATTTTGGATATCATGTTACCTCATCTGAATGGCTATGAAGTATTAAAAAATTTGAGAAAAAAAGGGATTACCACACCTGTGATTATGCTAACAGCAAAAGATGGAATTGATGATAAAATTTTAGGATTTAAAGTTGGCGCAGACGACTATTTAGTCAAGCCCTTTCATCGTGAAGAATTATTATTACGTCTAGAGGCAGTGGTCAGAAGAACAATCGGTATTTTTAAAGAAAATGTAATTTTATTTAAAGAATTAAAACTGAATGTAAAAAATAAAACTGCTCATATTGGAGCAGAATTAATCAAGTTGAACGGAAAACAGTTCGACTTGCTGGAGTATTTAATCAACAATAAAAATACGATTTTAACAAAAGAACAAATTTTTGACCGCATCTGGGGGTTTGAATCTGAAACTTCGACAACCGTTGTTGAAGTTTATGCTAGTAATTTGCGAAAAACTTTAAAAAAATATGGCTATGATCAATATATTAAAACGTACCGAGGGATGGGTTATATGCTAACAGAAAATGGTGAAGGCTAATGTTTAAAAGAAAGATTTTTCGTAAGCAACAATTGAAATTTATGTTTTTTACTCTTATTGCCTTTACGATTTTTTTTACTATCTTTAGTTTGATCATTATTAGTCAAGTACAAAATACTTTATTTAAAAAAACGGATGAGGAATTAGTTACCTTTAAAAATATGGTTCTCGAAAATCCACAAACTGAAGAATACCCACCACCTCCAAACGAAAGGATTAAACGAGAGCGTATTCATCCTAATGAAGAACGGCATCGAAAAAATCCGAACCCGCGAATCGTTGTTGTCCATTGGAATAAAGTTGGTGAGATTGTCAATAAAGATCAAATTGGGACGTTGTTCTACGAAAATTACTTAGAAGATTACAAGCTAGATAAAACGAATTTGGACATTATTACTAATACTACGATTAATAATCGATACAACTTTCGCTACATTCTATTTGAAAATAAAAATGATACAGAAGATATTTTCTATACACAGCTAATGATAAACATTGATGCCGAAGAAACGATTATCAATAATTTTGAACGACTAATCATTATTTGTTCATCTATCTTCATCATACTTTCTATTTCTGCAAGCTTTATTTTATCAAAAAAGATGATGAAACCAATTATTCACTCGTGGAATAAACAAGCAGAATTTGTGGAAAATGCTTCACATGAACTAAGAACACCTTTAACGATCATTCAGAATAAATTGGAACTTTTATTAACGACCCCACAGGAGAAAATTGTAAACAAATTTGAACATATAGCTCTTAGTTTATCGGAAACACGGCGATTAGCAAAACTCACCTCTGACTTGTTAACCTTGGCAAGAGCAGATTCGGCCGAAACACAGCTAGTGAAACAATCCTTTCAAGTAGATGATTTTGTAGAAACGGTATGTACCCCCTATATGGAAATTGCTGAGTCACAAGCTAAACATTTTTGGTTACATTTAAACTGTAAAATAGAAATAGAAGCCGATCAAGTCCGCCTTCATCAATTGCTAGTCATTTTGCTTGATAATGCTTTAAAGTACTCTAGTGCAGAGGATAGCATTGGAGTAAAGACATATGTCGAAGATCACAAAGTGGTTTTTGAAGTTAGTGATACTGGTATAGGAATAAAAAAAGAAAATCTCCCCTATATTTTTGACCGCTTCTACCGCGAAGATAAGGCACGCTCTCGCGACACAGGTGGAAGTGGATTAGGTCTCTCGATTGCCCAATGGATTGTTTTAACCCATGGTGGAACAATGAAAGTTATACAAAATCAAAATAAAGGAACAACTTTTAAAGTTAAATTACCAATGTAAGGAGGAGATCGGGCTACCGATCTCCTTTATTTCACGTTAGGAAAGTATAAATTTTTAGCAAGGATGTTTATTCGACGATGTTAAAAATTTCAAGTACCAAGTTTTTCTAAAAGTAAAAAAGCATCATGAAGTCTGGTTTTTTCAAAAAACTTTGGAAATTCATTAATAGAAAAACGGGAAGAATAGTCTTCTTAAACCAAAGAACGGGAAGTGAAAACGTCTAAATCTACGAAATCTTCTTGGGAATCCATACCCAAAACCAGGGCCATATCCACCAAAACCAGGACCGTAACCACCAAAACCAGGGCCATAACCACCATATCCAGGGCCATAACCAAACTGGCGTTGGTTTTGCTCATCTTGACTTTCATCTTCTCTTTCCATATCACCAACAGCGATAAGAATGGTAACACCATCTCCATCTACACTATCGATAATTCCATCATAAACTTGACCGTCAGTTGTTTCAATTTGCATTAAATGGTTGTGGTATCTTTTACATAAATCGTGTAGATGTTTCGTATGTGTAGTCGGCTCGATCGCTCCTGAAAGATGTTGTACTCCTGGCTGTACGTGACATGATGACATTTGATGTTGCATTTTATCTACCTCCAATTTGTTGTTTTACAACGTCATCATATTCAGCCTATAGGTAATTGTGATATAAAAAATTTTTAAGGTTAGTTTAAGGTTGGCCCCTAATAATGTAAATCAAGAGCTGAAACATAAAAAGGAGAATGATAAAGATGCAGGCTATGAACTTAAACGTGGTGAAAGGGCGAAGTGAATTAAAGCATGAAATCACGAAAATGGATTGTTACCTTCTTAGAAACAAACTAAAGCACTTTATGAAGAAAGATCCACATGCGAAAAACGATGGAAAATATCTGATCCGTAGCGTTTACTTTGATAACTTCGATCATAAAGCTTTAATACAGAAGAAAGAGGGGTTTTATGAACGAGATAAATTTCGTGTTAGGCTGTATGACTATAATCGAAACTATATTAATTTAGAAAAAAAAAGCAAACGTAATAATCTTACGTATAAACAAAAATGTCAAATAACAGCTGAGGAATACGAAAGATTAAGACATGGCAATATTACCTGGATGGAAGATGATTCAAGATTGCTGATGCAAGAGCTATTTTTACAAATGAAACTATATCAATTAAAACCAGTAACAGTGATTGACTATGAGCGAGAAGTGTTTATTTATCACTATGGCAATGTGCGTGTGACATTTGATAGCGACATAAAAACAAGCTTTCGCAATAATGATTTGCTAAACCCAAATATCGCCATGGTTGAAACAAATCCTAATATTGTCATTCTTGAAGTGAAGTACGATGAATTTTTACCAGATGTCATTAAATATTTACTACAAATAGGTGATAGAAGAAGAGGGACGTATTCGAAATATCAAATTGGCAGAATGTATGGCTAATAAACATTTTTTGGAGGGATTAGAAGATGGGGAACATAAACTTTAATGATATTTTTAAATCTAGTATTTTAGAAAAAACAAGTAGTTTTTCAATTGTAGATTCAGTGCTTGGGCTGCTAGTCGCATTTGTAGTAGGATTGTTCATTTATGCAGTATATAAGAAAACGTTCTCAGGCGTTCTTTATTCACATACCTTTAATATTTCCTTAATAATTATGTCAATGGCGACAGCATTAATTATTATTGGTATTTCTTCGAATATCCTTTTATCGCTTGGAATGGTTGGAGCATTATCAATTGTTCGTTTTAGAACACCAATTAAAGATCCGATGGATATTGTTTATATTTTCTGGGCGATTGTGTCAGGAATTTTATGTGGAGCAGGTTTTATTCTCCTTGCGATTATCGGCTCTATTTTAATTGGGGGAGTATTAGTGATCTTTGTGAATCGGATTACAGTTGAAAATCCATATTTAGTCATAGTTAGATATCACGAGAACTCAATTGAGAAATCATTAGAACATATTATTTCTAATCATGCTAAAAAACATTGCCTTAAGTCAAAGTCTGTAATGCCAGGTAATGATTATGAAGTAACATACGAAATTCGTGTTAAAGAAAAGGACATGAGCTTTATTAATAATATTGCTAACATGAGTGGTGTAAAGTCCGCGATTATGTTAAGTTATGATGGCAATTTTACTGCTTAAAACAAAAGTCGGGGAAGTTCATTCACAAAATGGAAACATATTCGTACTTGAAGATTGATAAAGAGTTTGATACTATAAAAGAAATTAAAAGACTGTATGTAACTGGCGAAACACGGATAACCGTGAGGGAGCATATAGTTTCAAATAGCCGTTCGCCTGGGCAGAGGTAAGGGAAGTTCCCCTTGCCTCTTTATGTTTATAAGGAGGGATAGTGAGAGCTATTTTCATTTATAACAAATGTAAATGTACTTTCGATTTTAGTGAGTATTATTCAGGTGAATAGGTTCCAAATATCAACAGTAGATTTTTTATGATAAAACTAACTATAATACTATAAAAAAGCAGAAAGAGGAGAATACAGATGAGCACAGTAACAGTAGACGAAGTAAAAACAATAAAAACATTAAATAATATTGCAGAAAGTGGATTAAATGTATTTAAAAACGGTAATTATACAATTGATAATGAAAATGAAAATCCAGATGCAATTGTTCTTCGCAGCTTTAACATGCATTCAATGGAATTTGAAAGTAATTTAAAGGCGATTGCTAGAGCAGGAGCAGGTGTCAATAATATTCCAGTTGATAAATGTACAGATAGTGGGATCGTTGTCTTTAATACGCCTGGTGCTAATGCGAATGCTGTAAAAGAACTTGTGTTAACTACATTAATTGCTGCTTCTCGTAATCTTTTTGACGGGGTAGCTTGGACAAAGACATTAGAGAATGAAGGCGACCAAATTGGTAAGCTTGTAGAAGCAGGCAAAAAACAATTTGTTGGAAAAGAAATTAAAGGCAAAACACTTGGCGTTATCGGTTTAGGTGCAATTGGTGCACTTGTAGCAAATGATGCGCTTGATTTAGATATGGATGTCATCGGCTTTGATCCGTTTATTTCAGTTGATACAGCTTGGAACTTATCTCGCAATGTTCATCGTGCAATGTCAATTGAAGAATTGTTTGCAAAGTCAGATTATATTACAGTACACGTTCCATTAACTGATGATACAAAAGGAATGTTTAATTCAGAAGCATTTAGTATTATGAAACCAGATGTTTATATTTTAAACTTCTCTCGCGGTGGGCTTGTAAATGAAAAGGACATTGCGGTAGCTCTAGAAAACGGAAAAGTTGGTAAATATATTACTGACTTCCCAAATGAAGATGTGTTTAAAATGAAAAATGCAATTCCAATCCCGCATCTTGGTGCCTCTACTCAAGAATCAGAGGAAAATTGTGCAGTTATGGCAGCTCGTCAAGTGAAGGAATATCTTGAAACAGGAAATATCAAAAACTCAGTCAATTTCCCAAATGCCTCTTTACCATTTACAGGAAAACGTCGTGTTGCAGCATTCCATCATAACGTTCCAAACATGGTTGGTCAGATTACATCGGCAATCTCTACTTATAACTTGAACATCGCTGACATGGTTAACAGAAGCCGTGGTGATTATGCTTATACGATGATTGATATTGATAATAAAGTAAACGGTGATACAATTCCTAGTCTAGAGGAAAAAATCAAACAAATCGAAGGTATTATTTCTGTACGTTTTATTTAATAAGACTTAGCCATTCATCTTAGAGATGAATGGCTTTTATATTTAAGGAATAAATTTTTAGTAAGGCGTTAATTTGACATTGTGGTGAAAATAGTAAGTGCAAAGTTTCTCTAATTGAATCCTAAATATTCAATAAAAATGAAAATTTTTCAAAAAATATTTGTAATAAATGGTATAATATATGTAATTTCATTAAACGTTGGTTAGGAGACAAAGGATGGTCAGGAGAATTATTGTCATTTACATCTTGTTTCTTACTGCAATTTTGTTGGCAAATAGTATTCATACGTCTGCTGAGACAATTAGCAACTCTATAGCAGTAAAGGGATTTATTAACTTGGAAAATAAACATCGTACAAAAACAGAGCAAATGTTTTCATTAAATGGGGAGTGGGAATTTTATTGGCAACAATTATTAAACCCAAAGAAACTAAAAATTAATCGTCAACCGGTGTACATCCAAGTTCCTTCCTCTTGGAAAGGGCAAACCATTAATGGTGAGAAACTGCCGAATGATGGATACGGAACGTATCGCTTAACGGTAAAAGTAGCTCGAGAAGATATAGGAAAAAACAAAGCATTGTATTTTACATATATAGGTAGTGCATATCGACTTTGGATTGATGGCGTTGAAAAAAATGGTGTAGGTGTAATCGGAAGAAGTACTAATGAAGAGCTTCCTAAGTTAAACCATAATCTAATATTTTTTGAGCCTAAACAGCAATTAGTTGAATTAATCATTCAAGTTTCCAATTACTCCTTCCGTGAAGGGGGAATAATTGGAGAGATATCATATGGTGAAACAGAAGTACTTATTCCGTTTATCTTAAAAGATGTTATACACGATATTTTCATTATTGGCGGCTTTTTTTTTATTGGACTATTCCATCTAGCTATTTATAGTATTCTTAAGCGAGAGTTAGCCTTCCTTTTTATTGGCTTAATTGGGATTGTTGCAGCGGGACGTAAGTTACTTCTTAGTGAATATCTTGTGTCTATGCTGTTTGAAAACAACAATTGGGAAATAATCGTTAGATTAGAATATTTAATTGAAGTTATAGGTTTTATGTTTCTTATCCTTCTAATGAAGCATTTGTATTCAAAGGAAGTCCGTAAATTTAGTCTAAAGATCGTCTATGCTATTACTTTATTGTTAAGTAGCTATATCTTATTAGTGCCAATTCGGATTTTTACAGAAACAATATTTATCCATGTAATAGTAATGGTCATTGTTTTATTATATTTTGTTGGTTATGTTGGTATTCTAGCTGTTATTCGCAAAAGAGAAGGAGCATTAATCAATATCATTGCTTTAATGATTATTATTGTTGGGATCGTTAATGACACTTTTTATTTTATGGGGGTAATTAACACGGTTCCCTTAAAAGAGTATTGTGGTTTTTTATTTTTCTTAGCACAAGCGGTTATTATTTCTTATCGATATTCTTTATTTTTGAAGAAAAACAAAATGCTAACTACGAAATTACAGCAAATGAATGATACCCTTGAAGAAAAAGTTTTCAAAAGAACAATAGAATTACATGAAAAGAATGAAGAGTTGTTTTATTTGGCGGCGACCGATGAGCTGACGGGTGTATTTAATCGTAGACATTTTTTAAATAAAGTAAGTGAACATTTAGAAGAAATAAACGCTAAGATCGCATTGTTACTGTTGGACATTGATGAATTTAAGCAAGTTAATGATATGTATGGTCATCTCACTGGAGATCAAGTATTAATAGAGTTTTCCAATATATTAAGAAATATCATTGCTAATAAAGGTCTAGTGGGCAGAATGGGTGGTGAAGAATTCGCAATATTTTTAGACGGAGTCAATGAAAAACAAAGTTTAGAAACAGCGGAATATTTAAGAAAACGGATTGAAACTAGTAAGATTACGATTGATGAAAATAAACAAATTTCTGTCACAGCTAGTATTGGCCTAGCATTTATAGATAAGAATGAAACTAATTTCGAACAATTGTATAAAAATGCCGATAAAGCACTTTATTTTTCTAAAGAAACTGGAAAAAACAAAGTAACTTTAGCTGAACCTGTTTATTAAACAATGAAAAGGACTGAACTAAATTAGACAGTCCTTTCATTGTACTTGCTAATATGGTGCTTATAGTTTCCGGGTTAATTTATCTAATTCATCAATCCAAGTTAAGGTTTGTTCAGCTGATTTGCCAATTTGTTCAACAACCTGCTTTAGACCGGCAATATCTTGTTCAATCTGAGCATTTTTTTGTTTACTATTTTCCATCGTATCGAGGATTTCTTCAAAGTAGGCACTCGTTTTCATATTCGTATGGTGCTCAATTTCTACTTTGTCATTAATTAAAGTGATCCCTTTAACAACTTGTTGTACTTGGTGATTAGTCGTTGCGATTAAATTCGTAATATTTGCAGCCGATTGTTTCGATTGTTCTGCCAAGTTCCTTACTTCATCAGCAACAACTGCAAAACCTCTTCCATGTTCCCCCGCTCTGGCAGCTTCAATTGCTGCATTTAAAGCCAGTAAGTTCGTTTGTTCCGCAAGACTGAGAACCATTTTAGTGATCATATTCATTTTCTTAAACGTTTCTTCTAAATCTCCTAATTGAGTAACAATCGTTTTGGTTCGATCCTTAATATCAATCATAAACGCTTGCATCTCATTAACAAGTTCTTTTCCTTGTAGGGCACGCTCATGTGCGGCGATTGATAGCTGAGTACCAATTAATGAATGTTCGGACATTTCCTTGCTTTGTAAGACGATTTCTTGAATTGCAGTACTCGTTTCTTTAGATAAAGAAGAAACTTTAAGTGCTGTTTCTCCGAGCGTATCCTTTACAGATCTTTGAATATCTAATTGATTTTCAATCACCCGCTTGCTCTCTTTTTCATACTCACCTAATACGAGCTGCATTTCCAAATTAAGCAATTTATTAAAAGCTTGAATAACAGCGATAAGTTCTTGGGAATCGGTAATATGCTTACTAGCAAAATCGGATATTCCGTTTGAAATAACTTGTAAGGTGGAAATATACCAAGGAATAGACAAGCCTATTTGCACGTGAACATGAGCAATCCGCTTCCTTTGTGAAAGATATTCATCGTTGATTTGCCCTGCTATCATGTTGATAACATGTCTTTTAAAAATCTGCATATGTTTTTCTAATGAGCTATTGTCTTGAATGATCTTTACTAATGATACTTCTTTGCTTACCCACTGATAAACATATTCTGTAATTTGCTCTATATTTTGCTCAATTAACGGAGCGACAGTTCGTATCAATGCTAAATCGGCAGTCGTAAGATTAATCATTTCTAGTTGTTTGCTTATTTCCGGATTACTAATTTGAATTTGTACATGTTGTTGTTCCTGTTTGCTTTTTGTTAATAAACTTACAGGAGGATTCTTTGATTTTTTTAAAAAGTGAATCATCGCTGCTCCCCATTTCTGTAATCTTAATCTAAAGAATATTTTACAGAAAATTCTGCAAATGTCGATGAAATTTGTCACAAATTCTTCGATAATGCAGAATTATGTCGAAAGATTATTATAGAACAAACAAATACTCCGTATATAAATTTATTTTTACTCCTAAAATCCACTGTTACTTCTCTTAATCATCAATTATCTTTCCATTTCATTAATGCTTATCTTAAATTTTTCCACATTATCATATTTCATTTGGTAAATAATACAGCTGAATTAATTATTTTTTGAGGAGTTGCAGATTTTGTTCGAAAACGAATTGAAAAAATCATATATCAGAGTAGCGAATCTTAACTTGTATTGTGAATACTTATTAAACGATAAGCCACCAATTTTTCTTATCCATGGCTTTGCATCTTCGTCCTATACTTTTCGCCGGTTAATACCATTATTACAAAAACAGTTTTCAGTAATTGCTGTTGATCTTCCCGGGTTTGGTAAAAGTGAGAAGTCAACTACGTTTGTTTATTCGTTTCAAAATTATGCAAATTTGCTACTGGATTGTATCAACAAATTTGGGATTTCTAACATTGACATTGTCGCACATTCAATGGGAGGTCAAATTGCTCTTAATATGGCACGAATAATACCTAAAAAAATCAACAAATTAATTTTATTATGTAGTTCAGGATATTTAAAACGTTCAAAAAAACTTTTAATCTACAGTTCATATTTGCCTTTCTTTGAAAGATTCGTTCACTATTATATTGGTCGAAAAGAAGTTAAAGATTACTTGAAAGATGTATTTTTTAATCAATCATTAATCAACGATCAATTAATTAATGAATTCGCTAGGCCGCTAACCGAGAAAGGGTTTTATAAAGCTTTAATTCGGCTATTACGTCATCGTGAGGGTGATTTATTGCCCCAACAATTACAGCAAATTCAAATTCCTACCTTATTAATATGGGGAGAGGAAGATCAAGTAGTTCCTATACAAATTGGTTACCGTTTGGCTCAAGATTTGCCCAACGCACAATTAATTACCTATGAAAAAACTGGACATTTAATTACCGAAGAAAGACCGGAAGGTGTCTTTGAAAATATTTTAATGTATACAGGCAAATGGGTAAAATTATGATTATCTAAGTATTCTAAAATTTTCGTAATCTTTTCGTTGAGCAATTCTAAGAAATCTTAACGTTGCCTCAATATTGTTTCCATATTAATTTGTTAAATTATAGTTAGTAGGATGTGATGAGAAAGATTTCAAAGATAAGGGAGTGTGGGAAGATGCGAATTGCCATTTTTTCTGATACTTATGCACCCGAGATCAATGGAGTTGCTCGAACGTTAAAGCGTTATACAGATTATCTTGAAAAACAAGGAATTGAATATCGTTTATTCGTTCCTGAAAGTAACACCGAAGTGCCGAATGTACCTCAAGTTCAACGCTTTACAAGTATTCCCTTTTTATTTTACCCTGAATGTCGTTTAGCTCTTCCGAATCCCCTGCAAATTAAACAAACTTTGGATGAATTTAAGCCTACGTTAATCCACGTTGCTACACCGTTTAATCTCGGTTTATATGGTGTTCACTATGGGAAAAAACACAATATCCCGATGATAGCCTCTTACCATACGCATTTTGATGATTACCTCGAATACTATCATTTAACTTTTTTACAGAAATGGATTTGGAAGTATCTGAAATGGTTCCACCGTTCTTTTGAAAAAGTTTATGTTCCTTCCGAAAGCACAAAAGAAAAACTACTAGCTAATCATCATTTTCATGATGAAATTGAGTTGTGGGGTCGAGGTGTTAATCATCAAATTTACTCACCGACAAAACGCTCCAACGTTTTTTTCAAAGAACAGTTTCACATTAAGGAAGAAAACGTCTTACTATATGTTGGAAGGATTGCTCCGGAAAAAGATATTGATATTGTTTTAAAGACATTTCATTCGTTACCAGAGCACATTAAGAAAAAGACACACTTAGTGGTTGTTGGTGATGGACCATTGTTTCGATTGCTCTCAGAACAACAGCATCCAAATGTTACATGGACTGGATTTATCGAAGGTGAACAGTTAGCAAAAATTTATGCATCAAGTGACTTGTTTTTATTTCCATCGCCTACAGAAACATTTGGCAATGTTGTCTTAGAAGCACTTTCATCTGGATTGCCAGTCGTTGGTGCTAAAGCTGGTGGAGTACAACATTTAGTCAATAACGGAACAACAGGATTTTTATGTGAACCAAAGGATATTGCTGAGTTTGTTCAGTGCACCTCAATTTTATTAGAAAATCCTTCGTTACGTTCAACTTTTTCAAGTGAGGCACGACAATTTACCAAAACATACTCGTGGGATGAGATCTTTGAACAACTTATCGCAAGCTTTAGGGAGGTACAGAAACGAAAACAGCAAATTTCTGCTTAATAAAATGACTCGCGATTCTTGTAGTAACTAAGGCGAAGGAGCGTGTTCTGTAATGATGAAGCCAAAAGTGTTAATCTTGACAACAAACTATGGCAATGGACATCTTCAAGTAGCGCGTGCTCTTGAAGAACAAATGAAAGCAGAAAAAAATGCTGATGTTGTTGTTAGAGATCTTTATCAGGAAACAAATCCACGCTTACATGAATGGACGCAAAAATTATATTTAAGAAGTTATACGAAAAGTGGAAGACAATTATATCGACTTTTTTACTATAGTAGTCAACAATTTTCAAAGCGACAAAAGATTTTTTCATATGGATATTCAAAATTAAGTAAAATCATTGCCGAAGAAAAACCAGATGCGATTATTAATACATTCCCTACGTCTGCCGTTCCTCATTATTTAATGAAAACAAATACAGACATACCTACTTATAATGTTATCACGGATTATTGTTTACATTATTCTTGGGTTCATCCAACAATTGCTAAATACTATGTAGCTACACAACAACTAAAGTCAAGGTTAATTGCCAATGGGATTGATCCGAATAAAATTGCCATCACCGGCATCCCTATTCAAAATCAGTTTGAAAAAACATATTATCGTCAAACACTTTTCAACAAATATCAACTAAAGCCGCATTTGAAAACGATCCTAATCGTTGCAGGGGCGTATGGCGTTTCCAAGGAAATGAAGGATATTTGTGAAAGCTTAAAGAGGGATGATCGACTGCAAATTTTGATCGTTTGTGGTAAAAATAAACAGCTCTATGAACAGTTACTAATGAAATTTCAGCATGAAAAGCATATCCGGATTTTTGGTTATGTGACCGAGATGGCTGAATTGTTTGAGTTAGCTACATGTATTGTGACAAAACCAGGAGGAATTATCTTATCAGAAGCAACAGCCAAAAACGTCCCAATTGTATTGCCGCGAGCAACACCAGGTCAAGAGAAAGAAAATGCCCTGTTTTTTCAGAGTCAAGGTGCAGCAATCTTGCATGAAAAATGGGAAAGACTCGTTGAAGAAACACGACAGCTTATAAATGATGAAGCAAAATTAAAACAAATGAAAGCGTCGATTGCCAATATTTATGTTCCTCATGCTACTAAGTCAATCATTGATGATGTTTTGAAAACCTATTATTTGGAAACAGTTCAAAGCAAACGAGCAAAAGTGTAAAAGGAGGATTAACACAGTGGATACGTCAACTCATGTGATAACAGGAGTTGGGTTAGCGGGATTGTCCTTTTTAGATCCAACAATTGCTAGTCATCCTGAACTACTTACATCAATGTTATTTTGTACTATTGTCGGTTCTAATGCCCCAGATGTTGATTTTCTCTATAAATATATAGGAAATGACCTTTATGTACAAAAACATCGTGGGTTTAGTCATTCACTTTTTGCTCAAGGGTTCCTCGCGGTAGTAATTGCGAGTATAGCAACTTTATCTAATGGAGGCTTCTACTTTACAACATTTTTCATCTGGACCTTATTAGCTGTGCTCATTCATGTGTTATTTGATATTTGTAATATTTATGGAACACAAGCATTCCGCCCATTGTCAAATAGGTGGTATGCATTGAATATTTTACCGATTTTCGATCCATTTATCATGCTGCTATATATCATTGGAATTATTTTCTGGATACTAGGGTTTTCACCGGCTGTTACATTTACTATCATTTTTACAACGATCGTGATCTATATTGGTATTCGATATGTCGTTCACTATATGGTTCTAAAGCAGTTAATTCAGCAAAGTGAACCTACTGTTAAATTTACCCTAATTCCTACGTTTCGACTCAACCATTGGGGAGTAATTGCTAGCAACAATCATCAATACAAACTAGGAAAATATGAAAATAACCTTGTCAGCTGGTCAAAAGTATTAATGAAAGCTAGTGAAAAAAATCAGATAATCGGGGCATCGCGAAAAAATGATTTTGTTCAGTTTTTAATGCTCCATTCCGCTTATTTACATGCAAAAATTATTGCTCAAAATGATGGCTATGAAGTGCATTGGTTTGACCTACGCTACCAATCTAAAATTGATGAACCATTTATTGCAATTATTAAATTAGATAAAAAACTTAATTTAGTTGCTAGCGATGTAAAACGAGGTTTAATTTCAGCCCCTGAAAGAGCATGAAGTTACGAGGATCAAGCAAATATGTAGTTGAAAATTGAAATAGAAAAACACCGTTACTCAAAGGACGTGAGTAACGGTGTTTTTTTAATGTATTCGTTTTAAATTAACGTTAGTAGTAACCCACCTATTGCACCAGTTATTACAATAACCCAAGGTGGCAGTTTCCAAAAAACTAACATACTAAACAAAATCGCAGCAAATGCAAAATCGCCTGGCGATAAAATTGAACTAGTCCAGATTGGCTGATATAATGCAGCAATTAAAATACCTACCACTGCAGCATTTACTCCCATCAAACTACTTTTTACTTTTGTGTTGCGACGTAGACCATCCCAAAAAGGCAGAGTCCCTAAAATGAGAAGAAAGGCTGGTAAGAAAATAGCAACTGTAGCTAATAAACCTCCTTGCCATCCTCCTATTACTGTACCGATATAAGCAGCAAAAGTAAATAAAGGTCCTGGAACTGCTTGAGTAGCACCATAACCGGCTAAAAATTCCTCTTCGCTTAACAAGCCAGTTGGAACAAACTCACGCTCAAGAAGCGGTAGTACTACATGCCCACCACCAAAAACAAGTGAGCCAGAGCGATAAAAACTATCAAACATTGCAACCCAATTAAGATTAGTTGCCTCTTTTAGAATTGGCAGGAGGATCAATAAGCTAAAGAATAACGTTAAACAAATAAACCCACCTCGTCTACTAATAGGGAAGGTTCCACCTGTTTGTACATCATCAATCGTTTGGTGCCTATATAGTATATTACCTATTAAACCAGCCAATAAAATGACCCCTACTTGAGTATATACCGTTTGCCATAATAACGTAACGACAATTGCACCTAAGGCGATCGTTTTCCTTTTCACATCTGGTGTTAAATTCTTAGCCATCCCTAAAATGGCATGAGCGACAACAACAACTGCCACTATTTTTAATCCATGAATCCAGCCCGAGTCGGTATAACTAAAATTGTGTAATAGGAAGGCAAATATGATAAGCGCAATAATAGAAGGAAACGTAAACCCAATAAAAGAAACAATTCCCCCTAAAATTCCAGCTCGCATAACACCAATTCCAATTCCAACCTGGCTACTGGCAGGACCAGGTAAAAACTGGCATAAGGCAACTAAGTCAGCATAGCTTTTTTCATCCATCCACTTTCTTCTGCGGATATACTCCTCGTGAAAGTAGCCTAAATGAGCAATTGGGCCGCCAAAAGATGTTAGTCCGAGTTTAGTCGATACAATTAATATCTCAAGCAATGCTTTATAAGCTCTATTTTTCTTTTGTAATTCCATGGTATCCTCCTTAATTTCGGAATTCAATATCGAAAGCTGATAATAAAAATTTTATCAAAAATTTCTAAAGCCTTGCAACGGATACTGGACAATTTAATAATATCTTTACAATAATTATTCCTTAATTTCTTTAAAGAGTTCATAAGCTTTATTTCGAGCTTCAATTAAGACAGCTTCGCCTTTTTCAGTGGTCGAGTAATATTTTCTAATTTTCCCTTCGACATTACGTTCTTCTTTCATTAAAAGACCGTCAGCTTCCATATTATGAAGAATTGGATATAACGTACCAGCACTAATCGTATAACCATGCTCTTGTAATTCTTCGAGCATCCATAACCCGAAAATAGATTGCTCCTTCGCATGATGTAAGATATGAATTTGTACAAACCCTAAAAATAATTTTCGTAAAATTTTCTCTTCCAAGTTGCTCCATCCTTTCAATAACGTGAATCAATATCGAAAATCGATAATAAGAGCATAACAAAGTTTTTCACAATAAGCAATTCCTAGTAAATAGATTTGGTTTTTAGTAAAACAAGGAGTTGCACAAGTAATCATAAAAAACACGTGAGAAGTGACTAAACGTACACCAAAAGCCTGAAATAATGCAATAGACTGCACGAATAGTAACTAAACGTACACCAAAATCTCAAAATAAAGCATTCGACTACACGAATAGTTGAAAACAATGATTTCTTATTTTTATAATCAATATTTTGGATTTGATTATTAGAAAAATGGAACGTTACAAAATCAGTGTTGTCAAATTACTAAATATTGTGATTTAATTATTCTGTATCGAAAACCGATATTGTAAATCGATAAAAAATTGGATGAAACCATTCACCTTTTACCTATCGCTCTGGTGTAGAGATTTTCATTTTTCTACTAAATCAAATAGAAAGTAGGTGTATTTTATGGTGTTTACATTAAAAGAGGTTCAATACAAAGACATTATTAATATCGAAAAATTACATATTCCTGGTCGTAAAATAACTTGTATTGTCGGACAAAGTGGGAGCGGAAAAAGTACTTTATTAAGATTACTCAATCACCTCATCTCTTATGACCATGGAACAATCATATATAAAAATGTGTCATTACAGCAAATTGATCCCATTCAATTACGAAGAGAAGTAATTATGGCATCGCAAGTTCCAACGATATTCGCAGGAACAGTTAAAGATAATTTACTGATTGGCTTAAAATTTTCTGAAAAGCCATTCGTTGACGACCCAAAATTAAAAGCAGTTTTAGAGCTTGTCTGTTTAAATAAGTCTTTAACTGATAATGCCGAACAATTATCTGGAGGCGAAAAACAACGTTTAGCATTAGCAAGGGTATTACTTCTCAACCCAGAAGTGTACCTTCTAGATGAACCAACTTCCGCTTTAGACAGCGAAACTGAAACAAAAGTGATGGGAAATTTTATTAGAGAAGTTCAAAATAAGCAGAAAACATTAATTATCGTTACCCACTCGAACAAGTTGGCTGAAACATGTGCAGATACGATTATCGAATTAAAAAATGGCCGAATAATCGATGTAAAGGAGTTTTGATTATGAATGAGCTTATTGAATTAGGTTTATGGCAATTACTAGCGGCGTATATTTTTGTACTAGTACTATTCGTTATTTTAAAAATTAAAGGAATTGATAGAGAGAAAGAACTTTTAATTTCAACAATCCGAATGACATTGCAATTAACGCTAGTTGGCTATATATTAATCTATTTATTTGAAAATAATCATATTGTTTGGACATTATTAATTATCATTATTATGCAGTTTTTTGCCTTTCAAAATATTATCAAACGGGCTAAATATCCATTAAATAAACGAATAAAACAAGTAATTATCATTTCAATGTCTATTGGAACATTAGTAAGTATCTTTTATTTCATTATAGTAGTCGTCCAAGTATCACCATGGTATGATGCAAGGTATTTCATCCCGATTGCTGGGATGATGATTGGAAATGCGATGACTGGTATTTCCCTAGGAATATACCGGCTTGTTGAAGCGATGAATACGCAAAAGCAAGAAATTGAAGCTGCATTAATGTTAGGTGCGACACCGAAAATGGCTGCAGAAAACATCATTAAGCAAGCATTTGATGCAGCAATTTTACCGACGATTAATTCGATGGTTGGAATGGGGATTGTTTTTCTTCCGGGCATGATGACTGGCCAAATATTGGCAGGATTATCACCAATTACAGCTGTTCAATATCAAATTGCGATTATGCTTGGGATTGTCGGCAGCGTTTCTTTAACTGTTATCTTATTTGTTCAATTAGGCTATAAAACATACTTTACAGATCGAGCCCAGCTTTATGATAGCGAAAAATTGTGAAATATTGCTATACAAAGTTAGGAGGATTTTAACTATATTTTTCCAACAAGCTTATTTGTATATTATGAAGCGACTAGATGAAAGTAAATTTGTCTGGTACTTTTACTTTTGGTTTAGTAAGTTTAACTGGAACTGGAATAGCTTCGCTTTCACAGAATTATACGATTGCTACAATGGCAGCCGTTGCTTCCTTTTTCTTATTAATAATTGGCAGTGTGCTTTTTGTAGCAAAGTTCGTGTTTTTAATTTATTTACAATTAAAATTTGCGCGATTACCAGATAAAGGGGTTATGTGTTTAATTTAGACAGAATTATGCCTGAAATTTGTTGAAAATAAGTAGTAGTGGTAACTAAAGCTAGCGATTAGTGCCCGAAAGGAGATAAAAAGAGAGAAAGCGGTAACTAAAGCTGGCGATTAGTGTCCGAAAGGAGATAAAAAGAGAGAAAGAGGTAACTAAAACTGGCGATTAGCGCCCGAAAACGAAGCAAAAAAGAAGAATCGGTTATCAAAGAGCTTCAAATATATCTAATTCATTTATCCTAATAAAGAAAAGCTAACTCAAAACGGTTACTAAATGCAACCTTTTGAATCAGACTATTTTTTGATTAAAATACCCTAATCGTATATTCACACAAGTATCAATCAGATTTCATCCGTTTCACAGGATGATAATAACAGTGTAAGTACTAGTTACTGTTTTGAGGTAGAAAAAACATAAAACCATTCAAGTTACGTCAATTTGTTGATAATAATAACAATATTCATTGTCATAAGTATAATAGCTAGTTTATTATTTATGTAAAAGTACAAGGAGTTGTTTTTATGGATCATTTATTTAGCCCTTTCAAATTAAAAGGATTAGAATTAAAAAACCGCGTAGTTTTACCACCTATGTGTCAATACTCGGTTCCGAACAAAGATGGAATTGCTACAGATTGGCATTATGTTCACTATGTAAGTCGGGCGATTGGTGGAACGGGCTTCATCATAATTGAAATGACGGATGTTGAACCCGATGGTCGTATTTCTGATTTCGACTTAGGTTTGTGGTCGGATGAACAAATTCCAGCCTTAGCGAAAATAGTAGAAGCTTGTCATCGACATGGCGCCAAAGTAGGGATTCAAATTGGTCATGCGGGACGTAAAGCTGGGGATGCGGTTGTACCTGTTGCGCCGTCAGCAATATCGTTTAATGAAACGTCAAAAACACCAAGAGCACTTTCAACAGATGAAGTAAAACAAATGGTTGAAAAATTCCGTTTAAGCGTTCAACGAGCGGTAAAAGCTGGTGTCGATACGGTTGAAATTCATGCAGCTCATGGCTATTTGCTTCACCAATTCCAATCACCCTTAACTAATGTAAGAAATGATGAATATGGCAAAGATTTAACGAAGTTTGGTAAAGAAATCATTGAAGCTACAAAAAGTGAGATCCCTGTTGAGATGCCGTTAATTATGCGGATATCGGCAAAAGAATATGTCGAAGGGGGCTATGGAATTAACGAGAGTCTTGAGTTTTCAAAAGTATATCAAAAAGCAGGAGTCGATATGTTTCACGTTACTTCCGGTGGCGAGGGACCAATTGGTTCAGGAGGAACACCTGGTGTACATGCTGGATACCAAGTACCATTAGCAAGAGAAATTAAGCAAACATTAAACATTCCCGTGATTGCTGTGGGAAGATTAGAAGAGCCAGAAGTAGCAAACGCTGTAATCGGAAATAAAGACGCTGACCTTGTTGCAGTAGGAAGAGGAATGCTTAGAAATCCTAATTGGCCGTTGGAAGCAGCTATTAAACTAAATAAAAAAATTGTGATTCCAAAACAGTTTGAAAGAGCTTATCCTCCTTTAGCAAAATAAATAAGATTTCCACATAGATAACAAAACAGCTTTTCGCAAAGGCATGAGTCGGATAAAACAGGAGAGGATTGAAAATGCGTTTAGTTAGCTTAGACAGGTGTCAGGTGGGAATTAAATTAGCAAAACCAATATATAATGAAAATGGAAGAGTACTTTTATCTCAGGGGACTGAACTAACAGACGGTTTAATAAAAAAATTAAAAAAATACAATATCTCGACAATTTACATAGAAGATGAAGCATCTGAAGGAATTGAAATCGTTGAATCAATTCCAGAGGAATTGCGTCTTGAAGCAGTAAATACAATTACAGATGGTTTTACCACACTTGCTGAATTAAGGTCAAGCAGACCGAATCTGCAAGGGATGATTAAGTCCGGAAGAGCAATACGAAGCTTTCAAAAAATTTTTAGAGACATTTTAAGTTGTTTAACCGAAAACCAGACGATCTTAAATTTAATGGCAACCACAAAAATTCACGAGAATTATTTGTATAATCACTGTCTCAACGTATCGATTTACGCTTGTCAGCTAGCGATTGAAAACGGTTTGCCACTGAAAAATATTGAAGAAATCGGATTGGGTGCCACCTTACATGATTTAGGGATGGTCTATCTCTCACCGGGAATCGTAAATAAGCCGGGAAATTTAAGCAAGAAAGAATTCGCAGAAGTAAAGTTACACTGTGAATTAGGTTTTGAAACCCTTAGAAAACTTCATGAGCTCCCGTTAACGATAGCGCATTGTGCCTTACAACACCATGAAAGAATAGATGGATTAGGTTATCCAAGAGGGATTAAAGATGCAGATATTCATAAGTATGCCAAAATATTAAGTGTTGTAGATGTATTTGATGCTCTTACAAGTCCAAGATTGTATCGACCACCAATGTTGCCACATAAAGCACTTGAAGTCCTTTTTGCTGGTAATGGGACACAATTTGATCGTAAACAGATTCAATTGTTTAAGGATTGTATTGCGATTTATCCACAAGGGTTGACCGTTAAATTAAATGATGGAAGAACGGGAATCGTCTCAAAATACAACTTTCAGGCAGCGGGGCGACCGCAGCTAAGAATTATTTGTGATCAAGAACAGCAAAAAGTACAACCATACGAAATCGATTTATCCATAGCTGATAACCTAACATTAGAGATTGTTGAGGCAGAGGCATTGTTGTGACGACTTATTTCAAGATGAAAAATAATTATATCGACAGGCTATTGAAACTTTTTCAATAGCCTGTTTCCGCCTATATATTAAGAAAGAGATTTTCAGCAAGGACATTTTATTCGGCGCTTTTAAAATTCAAACCTCTACAATCCGACGGCTTTCAGTTACAATTTTTCGGCAATAATATCCGATTTTTCGGATATTATCAAGTTCGCCGAAGTGATCATCAAGCGAATAAATTATATCGATATAATAATACAAAAATGAATTTTAAGAATTTTTTTAATATTCTTGGTATTTTGCGGTGAGAATATAGGTTGTCTGAATTTGTGAAATATTTATGAATTTATTATCTACCAATAACACTTACATAAACTGGCATAGAACTTGCTTTTATAATAATTGTAAATGTAAGCGCTTCAATCATTTGTTGTGAAACAAGCTTATCACTATAGTCGTTTGAATATTAGTGGAATTGAGCTTAGATAAAAACTATTCTTTAAAAAATTTGAGAAAGTTTTTCAGTTTCAAAGAGAGGAGAGACAAATTATTTAGGGGGGCTTTATAATGGTAATACCAGCTCTAATTATGATTAGTTTAATGTGGCTTACAGTGGCACTTCTTAATTTAGGTTATGGGGAAGCTAAAGGAACAGGTGTTATTTGTGGACTAGTAGGAATTCTTACAATTGCTTGTGGTTTTCTAGATGGCGTTTTAAGCATTATGGGGAAAGAGGATGCTTTATTAGGCGCTGGTCTGCTTTTCGTTCATGGACTTCTTTACATTTGTGTTGCCTATGCTTTGTTATTTGGTCTTGAAAATTTAAAATCTATTGGTAATGTAAGTCTTACAGTTGCATTGGTCTCATCAATTTATTCTTATATCCATTTTACGGTGAATGATAGTCCATACCTTGGAATGATGGCTGCGGGTTATGCAGTTCTTACTTTTATGGTATGGCTTAACTTCTATGGTAAATTTTCAGGTAAATTATTGGCTCTTGCATTAATTATTTGGATTCCAGTCGGGCTATGGATTCCTGCATTTTTACTAGGATTAGGGAAGGCTTTACCGTTCTAGTTCATATTACATTAAAGCTGACAAAAGTTTCAGGTAATATTGAATATTAGGTTAATAAAATGTTGTCATGTTATAAGGGATTGCAATAATAATTAAATTTTATCTAAAGACCTCCTCTCTTTGATTTAAACATAATAATATTGTAACTCCATTAAGCTTTAAGTTGATGGAGTGTTCCAAACAAGACGAGCTTTTGCTAATAGCAGGCTCGTCTTTTTGTACGTTAAGAAAGTTGCTTAGTCTAACAAATTAATACTAGCGAAACAAGACATTGGCTAAAAGAACGGGTATAATGGTCTAAAATACAATAGAATTAGGAGCGAAAAAATGTATCGCAATTTAGAAGAATGTGTCCTTGATTTAGAACAAAATGGTCATTTAGTTCGTATCCATGAAGAGGTTGACCCGTATCTTGAAATGGCTGCGATCCATTTGAAGGTTTATGAGGCTGGTGGTCCAGCATTGTTATTTGAAAATGTAAAAGGTTCAAAGTTTCCAGCAGTTTCAAATTTATTTGGGACGATTGAAAGAAGTAAATTTATTTTTCGAAAAACATGGGAAGCAGCTCAGAATGTGGTTGCTTTGCGGAATGACCCTGTAAAAGCGTTAAAGAATCCATTTCAACACATTAGTACTGGAATAGCAGCTGCCAAGGCGCTACCTCTACAAAAATCAACGAGTGCACCAGTTACTGCTCAGGAAATAACGATTTCTGATCTTCCGCTGATCCATCATTGGCCTGATGATGGTGGTGCTTTTGTTACATTGCCCCAAGTTTATAGTGAGGACCCAGAAAAACGTGGGATCATGAATGGCAACTTAGGGATGTACCGAGTGCAACTAAGTGGCAACGATTATTTATTAAATAAAGAAATTGGCGTTCATTACCAAATCCATCGTGGAATTGGTGTTCATCAAGCGAAAGCAATTCGAAAAGGCGAACCTCTAAAAGTGAGTATTTTTATCGGTGGACCTCCTGCTCATACATTGTCGGCAGTTATGCCATTGCCAGAAGGGTTAAGTGAAATGACATTTGCCGGTCTACTTTCAGGACGGCGTTTTCGCTATAGCTATATTGATGGATATTGTATTAGTAATGATGCTGACTTTGTCATTACTGGTGAAATTCACCCCGGAGAAACGAAGCCTGAGGGGCCTTTTGGTGATCATTTAGGTTATTACAGCTTAACTCATAATTTTCCTTTAATGAGAATCCATAAAGTGTATGCAAGGCCAAATGCGATCTGGCCATTTACTGTAGTTGGTCGTCCTCCTCAAGAAGATACAACGTTTGGAGCACTTATTCATGAATTAACAGGTGATGCAATTAAACAAGAAATTCCAGGGGTAAAAGAAGTCCATGCAGTAGATGCTGCTGGAGTACATCCATTGCTTTTTGCGATTGGAAGTGAACGTTATACACCTTATCAACAAGTAAAACAGCCAACAGAACTACTTACGATTGCAAATCGTATTTTAGGAACAGGGCAACTTAGTTTAGCGAAGTATTTATTTATCACAGCCGAAGAGCATCAGCGCTTAGATACGCATAAAGAAGTAGAATTTTTAACTTATATATTGGAAAGAATTGATTTACACAGAGATATTCATTTTCAAACAAATACAACGATTGATACGTTAGATTATTCTGGGACAGGCTTAAATACAGGCAGCAAAGTTATATTTGCGGCTTATGGAGATAAAAAGAGAGAGTTATGTACAGAAGTACCAATAAATTTGCAGGAGTTACGAGATTATAAAAATCCCCGTATCGTAATGCCAGGCATCGTAGCAATCGAGGGACCTTCATTTTACAGTTACGAAAATGCGCAAAAGGAACTACAGGATTTAGCAACTGCCGTTCAAATGAGGGGTGAGATGCCAACTTGTCCAATGATAATTTTGTGTGATGACAGTGATTTTCTCAGTAAAACGATTAATAATTTTTTATGGGTTACATTTACACGCAGTAATCCTTCGCATGATATATATGGTGTTAATAGTTATTATGAAAACAAACACTGGGGCTGTGACAATCTGATTCTTGATGTACGAAGTAAACCTCATCATGCACCGCCTTTAATCCCTGATCCAGCTGTAGCAAAGAAAATTGAACGTTTATTTGTTAAAGGAGCTAGTTTGGGAGAAGTAAAAATATAATGATTGGGGAACATCGCGGGCTCTACTTTCAATTGTGGAAGTAGAGCCTTATTACTTGATTAGTGTTTACACCCGATATTAAATGAAAAATTAATTTAAAAATAGTATTTATTGATTATTTCTATTAAAAGTAATTGAAGTTATAATAGTAATATGTAACTATTTTCGACAAAAAAAGGGAAAAATTAAGGATTATTAAACTTTTAAAAAAAATAAAAGGGGGATGAAAATGAAGAGTATAAAAACAAAGCTAGTTGTCCATTTTTCAATACTAATCTTATGTATTTCAATATTAATTGGTTTTTTTGCGTTACATAATGCTAGCAAAGCAATTACTACTGAAGCAGAAGCAGGTTTACAGTCTCTAGCTAATGAAGGAGTACGACTAACTGAAAGTCGAGTGGCGACTCAGAAGCAAGCTTTAGAATTATTGTCAGGAGAACAAGAAATTCAAAGTATGGACTGGGAGCTTCAACAACCTGTTTTACAACAGCAAGTTCAAAATACTAATTTCCTTGCTCTTGCGGTTGTTCAACCGAATGGTACCGCTAATTATCACGATGGTACAACTGCAAATTTAGGAGACCGAGATTATGTTAAAAAGGCATTTGCTGGGGAAACAAATGTTTCGGATTTAACATTTAGTGAAGGTACAGATGACCCTGTGCTTATGTATGCAGCCCCTATTGAAAGAAATGGCAAGGTTGTTGGAGTTATGATCGGTCGAAGAGATGGTTTTGCATTAAGTAATATTACTGATAAGATTAGCTATCGTAAAAATGGATATGCATATATGATTAACAGTGAAGGAACTGTTGTTGCTCACCCTAAAAGAGATCGCATATTAAACAAGTGGAATCCGCTTCAAGGTGTAGCTAGTGATTCAAGTTTGCAATCAGTTGCCAATTTATTTGAAAAAATGATTTCCGAAAAAAGAGGAATTGAAAAGTATACATTTTCAGGTAATGATCTTTATGCTGGCTATGCACCAATTACCGGAACTGATTGGATTTTAGTTGTTACAGCTAATGAATCTGAAGTATTAGCTAGCATTCCAGTGCTTCAAAACAAAATCATGTTAATAACTGCAATAATTTTGGTTGTTAGTATCTTTATAACCTATTATCTTGGTGCGACAATTACCAACCCAATCATAAATATCATTAAACACTCTGGGAAAATTGCTGAATTAGATATTTCACAGGATGTTCCGGAAAATCTCCTGAATAAGCAAGATGAGGTTGGCGGATTATCAAAAGCAATGCAAATGATTACAAATAATTTACGAGAGGTAATTGGAAATATTAGCCATTCTTCAGAACACGTATCTACTTCTTCTGAAGAATTGACAGCTACGACACAACAATCAGCTACTGTCGCAGATGAAGTAGCTAAAACGGTTGAAGAAATTTCGCAAAGCGCCTCACATCAAGCGAATAATACAGAAGAAGGCACGGCAAAGGCAGTCTTATTAGGGGAAACGATCGCCAAAGACCAAGCCTACGTTAACGAACTTAACACAGCCTCCCAACAGGTTAACCATGCAGTGCAAGAAGGGTTAATAGAAATCGAAAACTTAACGAAAATCGCCAGTGAGAGTAGTAAAGCAACAAATGAAGTACGTGAAGGGATTATTAAAACAAATGAGAGTGCAAAAAAGATTGGTGAAGCAAGTTCAATTATTGCCCAAATTGCCGATCAAACAAATCTTCTATCGTTAAATGCAGCAATTGAAGCCGCTAGAGCAGGTGAAGCGGGAAAAGGCTTTTCAGTTGTTGCTGATGAAATTAGAAAACTAGCAGAACAATCAACCAAATCGACTAAAATGATCGATTTGGTCGTTCAAGAATTACAAAGTAATTCAAATGCTTCCGTTGATATTATGGAAGGGGTTTCTGCTATTTTATTAGAACAAGAGAAGAGTGTCCAAGAAAGTAGACAGAAATATATCATCATAAATGAAGCTATGCGGGAAGCCCAACTGGCAGTTGAAAAGTTAAATCATTCTGGTAAAGAAATGGAAATGATGAAAGATGCAATCGTTGAGACACTTGAAAATCTTGCTGCTATTGCCGAAGAAAACTCTGCTGCTACAGAAGAAGTGTCATCTTCGTTAGAAGAGCAATCCGCATCACTTGAAGAGATAGCAAAAGCAAGTGGGGGTCTTTCAGAATTAGCTTATCAATTACAATCAGTTATTCAAAAGTTTAAAGTGTAAAAAAATAAAAAAAATCTATATTAGGCACGTTAGAAGTACCTAGTATAGATTTTTTTTTATAAATAGAGAACTGAATTTTTTCACAATTTACAGTTTCAGTCTTAAGAAGGTAAACATACCAATTTATTCTAGTTAGTACTAATTCTATAGTCCCGTTAAATAAATGAGAACTCCGAAAATTGTAGGAAATTGTTATATAAATTTCAAAAAAATAAGCTATTATGAAAATTTATGTGCTAATATTAAGTTAATAATATTTGCTTTATAACACGAATAGTTAAGTTACACATTATGTAAAAAGAAAATTTTCACAATTAGAATGATCATATTCAAAAAACAGCATTGAAAAAAGGTGAATGTTCATGTCTACACCAGAGAAATTTGATCTAATGAAACCATTAAAGCAAATTGAAGGTATTTTATCTGCAGTTGACCAAGCAACAATTATTGCAGTAACGGATACAAATGGAATTATTACACATGTAAATCAAAATTTTTGTAATTTATCGAAATATACAAAAGAAGAACTCATTAATCATAATCATTCATTGATTAATTCAGGCCACCACTCAACGGAATTTTTCCAAGAAATGTGGAAGACGATAAAAGAAGGACTCGCTTGGGAAGGTGAAATTAAAAATAAAGCTAAAGATGGTACATATTATTGGTTGAAAACGACGATCGTTCCAATTTTAAATCAAGAAGGTAACCCATTAATGTATATTTCGCTACGTACAGACATTACTGACCGTAAACAAGCGGAAGAACGGTTGTTAAATATCTTATATTATGATGAGCTGACTGGTCTGCCTAATCGGAAGTTTATTGAAGAGGAAGTCAGTGAATTAGTAAAACATAAGCAATCTTTTACTTTAATTTACATAGATATTGATAACTTTAAGTATATTAATGCTACCATCGGAAACGGTATCGGTGACGAATTCCTAAAGTTTGTTGCTAATAAATTACAAGAAGAAGTTGTTAAGCCAGATTTAATTGGTAGATTAATTGGCGATGAATTTATCATCTTACTAAAAGGTGATTTTTCTAGCGAAGAATTAGAAAGAAAAATCAAATGTTATACGAAAGTACTTGGAACAAGATGGGAAATAAATCACCATAGTTTTTTTGTGTCTGTTAGTATTGGAGTAGTTAAGAGTACTGTGAACGATGAAGAAAGTATCGATTTGTTTAGAAAAGCTAATACAGCAATGCTCCAAGCAAAGCGAGAAGGTAAGGGTTCATGGTTGTTTTATAGGGAAGAATTTCTTGAAAGTAATAAAGATGTCATTGAGATTGCCCAACAACTTCAACATGCATTAGCAAATGAAGAGTTAACACTTTATTACCAACCTCAGCTTAATTTAGCTAATGGGATAACGAAAGGGCTTGAAGCGTTAATAAGATGGAAACACCCAGAGAAAGGATTTATTTCTCCTGCTAAATTTATTCCAATAGCTGAGGAAACGGGACAAATTTATGAAATTGAAAAATGGGTGATTCAGACAGCTTTAAAACAAAAAAAGCAACTTGATCAGTTGGGCTTTGAACAAATTCAAATTTCAATAAATTTATCTAGTAAAACGTTAATGAACGAAAGAAGATTTAACGAAGTGTTGAAGTTACTATCAGCAGAAGAAATTGATCTTTCTAAGATTATTATTGAAATAACTGAAACTTCGATTTTATCAAATATAGATCTTTCAATTGAAAGACTTAGAAATTTAAAAGCGCTGGGAATTAAAGTTGCTTTAGACGATTTTGGAACAGGCTATTCATCTTTAAATTATTTAAGAAATTTGCCAATCGATATTGTTAAACTTGATCGGACTTTTGTTGGCAGTATTGAAGAAAATAGTAAAGATAGTATCATCATCAAATCTGTTCTTCATTTAGCGCAAAATTTAAACTATAAAGTAGTTGCCGAAGGAATTGAAACAGTCAATCAACTTGATTTTCTTAAGCAAAATAATTGTGAAGTGGGACAAGGGTTTTTAATGAGTAAACCACAGCCTTTAGAAAATTTAATTGATAAGTTAAAACAAATATTTATGTTATGAATGCATCATACCACATTTTTCACTTTTTACAAATGATTTACATTTTTATTTTTGAGATATTGGAAGGTTAATAATATCGTATAGAAAAGCGAACATCGAATAAATGATGTTCGCTTTTTGTATGAAAGTAAAACTGTATATGCTACTTTCATGCAGGGGTGTGAGTATTAAATCATGTGAGTTTCTAATTTGTTACAAAATTCTGTCCGGAAATGGTTTTTCATGGTAATATATACTTAGTTCTAAATGTCTGCCGAAAATCATAGAGCGTCGGTATAGATAGTGGCTATGGGAAAGGGTGGTTAAATTTGTCTAAAGTAGTGTTTGTTGCTCAACTAAACCAAGGTGATATTATATCTAATGATATATATTTTAATAATATTTTACTGTTAAAAGCTGGAACTATAATTAATCAAGAAGTAATCAGAAAACTAGAAATTTGGGGTATCTCCAAAATCAACGTTATTTCTCTAACGGGAAATTATTCCCCACATATTCACGAAGCTCCTACAAAAGTCGCTAAGAAAAAAGAAAAAATATTTTACTCTAAAGAATTATTTGATATTAAGCAAATGTTTTATGAAGGACTCCAACATGTCGTAAGCGAGGCAAGATACGGATATGTCCTTCATAATGATAAACAGTTACAATGGCTGGAGAATCTATTTATTTCAGTTACATCTGACTACAAAATCTTATCTGCATTGTTATCATTAAAAAAAGTTGATGAATATAGTTATTATCATTCATTCGATGTTTTTTTACTAGGTTCTTTATTGGCAGACGTCTCGGGAATTAAAGATATTAAATCCTTTGCGATAAGTTGTTTAATTCATGATATCGGAAAACTTAAACTTCCAAGAGATTTATTAAATAAAGAAGGAAAGCTCACAAAAGGTGAATTTGTAGAAATTCAAAGACATACAGAATACGGTATTGCGTGGAGGAAGGAAAAAGGATTTCCTGAAAAATACGATGCGATCATCAAATCTCATCATGAAAGGCTAGATGGGTCAGGATATCCAGACTGTCTCACCGCTCCGGATATTTCTTCAGAAGTAAGGATTGTCTCCATTGTTGATACATACTCTGCATTGACACTTAAAAGAGCGTACCGAGATCCACTTACCTCGACAAAAGCGATTGAGTTGTTGTTAAATAAAACGACAAAATTTGATATTCAGTATATCATTAACTTTATTGAACTATTAAACATTTATCCTACTGATTCGATTGTTAAATTATCAAATGGCAAAATAGTTAGGGTGAAATTTGTTAATGAAAACCAACCATATCGCCCTATATTAGAAGAATTAGATGGTTCTAGAACATTTGAATTGCCAATTAATCTTTCTGTAACCATTCCTCGTTTTGTCAAATGGGATCAAATTGTTGATGGGGATATTCATAATGATAAATCCGAGTTAGACAAACATTGGGCTGCTTATTTGAACAACTTAATTAATGGGAATACCGAAGCTGCTGTCGTCAATTTTCAATTGATTTCCCAAGGAATGACGGTTGAAGATGTATTTATTGACATTATCGTAAAATCAATTAAAGAAATCGGGATTAAGGGCGATGAAGGTCAACTCTCAGTAGGAGAAGAGCACGATGCCCTTTTAGGAATCAAGCAAATTTTAGAGGTGGCTTTTAATAATAGCAAACAAGATTAAATAAAGCAAAAGCTTGGCTTACGCTAAAGGATTTGGCGACTAGCCAAGTTTTTCTTATAAGATAAGAAAAAATAACGTCTTTGAACTTTGAATGCTGTCTAGCTCCGAGCGCCAGCGGCTCGAGGTCAAATAACCTGTCAGATAAAAAGTGAAAAAGCGCACTTTTTACTGCCAGAACATTTGCTTGTCGCCGCTAGGCGGGCGCTCTGCGCTTTTC
>JAKFDP010000062.1:0-8676 GCA_036676095.1 Anaerobacillus sp.
TTAATGTTAAAGAAGCTCTCTGCTTTTTCTATTTCTGAATCAGTGAGTTTCTTTAGTTTATATTCATCTTCCTCGATATCTTTTCTCCAAATAGTCAATTTCTCATCTCCTTAGAAAATCATGTAACTATAAATAAGCAGCAGTAATCTTTTGTAAGTGAACAGTGCCGATATTACTACGTTAGTTCTTGATAAGATCCATGACATCTCTTCTCATAGTTTGCTGAGCCTCTTCGGTAGGTTTCCCCATACGAACCAGCATTTGTATGACTTTTCCATTTGATGCATATTCTCTATGGATTTTCGTATAAAGTTCCTTCATTTCTGGATACTCTTCCAGTAATTGACTAGGCGGTTGCATTACAAAGCCTATTTTATGTGCTTCTAATATGAGTCGACTATAGACCATACCTGCTTTTACCTGATTGCTACGGCTATTATCTTTTGTAATAATCATGACAAAGGTTGGTGTATGTTTTACAGCAATCTTTGTAGACTCCACAAACAAATCTGCAGATGCTTTCTCATTGTTGATGGAAGGTATCAAGGAGATCATACCTTGTATTACATGTTTCTTTAATCCGTTAATTCCTTGACCTTCTAATGAAAATCCATATCTGTACTTGTTCTTTTCATACTCATTAGCCCGAAAAATATTTGCGGATTCTTCATTAATTTGATGTAAGGCAGACTCAATCTTTGCCCCTTCGATAATATATTGACTAAGTTTTTCTAAATTTTTTTGGTCTTGAAAAACCTCTAATGTCACATCCTTTTCTTTAGGAATACCTAAAAGCATATTAACTTGGGCTTTCGCTAATGGGGTTTCCTTATAGGCGCATCTGTTTGTATCTGGTAGAAATATATATGGATACAGTTCATTTTTTATAGGCTCTACTTTTTTTAAGGATATTTTTGCCACTGGTTTTGTATCCATGCTTTCTTTAAGCTTCGCTTCATCATAGTCTCCGTTTGGAAAAAGAATGATGTCTGTGTGATAGCCTATTTGATCACCTGCAATTTTTACATATTCTAAAAATGCCCCTTGTGTCACCATCGTTTGACGAGCTAAAGGATCTACTTTGGAAGTTAACCGACTAGAATCGGCATACAAGTAAAAGACATTCACGTCTTCCTGATCAAGACGTACTATCCACGGCTGCATGTTATGTCCATTTGATGCTAGTAAACCATGGGCAGCGAGGCGAACTCTTATATCCTTATATTGCTGTGAATAGGTATTCTTCCATGGTTCCAAATAATGTGAAGTTAAAAAAAGACCACTTTTTATCATTAATATAGAGAAAATCCCTATAACAATAACTACTAAAATAAAAACAACCATCATCATTCTCTTAAGCCCTTTCTTTTTCATTTTTCTTTCACTTCCTTAACTTCTATTGAGGTAAGTAGTAATTCAAATGCTTCTTCTATTAGCTCTTCAGAATTTCTATGGTGATAATGTTTAATATAATTAGCTTTCTTCTTCGCTACATTAAAGACTCCAATGGCAGATGCCCATAATATTAATGCAGTATTTATCAGATCCAAGTCTTTTCGTATGGAACCTTCCACTAATCCCTCTTGTAAAATTGTCATCAAATGCCTAAAAGTTTTCTCACCTTCAGCATAGCATTCTTCTTTGGATTGATTGTTAATTCCTTTTTCAAAATCTTCTTCACTTGTTTCATATTCGACAATAGCCTTAAAATAGTTTTGTTGTAACTGACTAAATTTAAAAAGAGTCATACCAGTTTGTCTTAAACGATGAATTGCATTACCTTCAATTGGTATACTGAGTTCATCATCTAACATCGTATTTAATAATTTCCATCCTCTGATCATAATTTCAAAATAGAGCTGCTCTTTGCTTTCAAAATAAGCATACACCGTTCGTTTGCTAAACTCTGCTTCTTTAGCTACATCATCCATAGTTGAAGCAGAATATCCTTTTAAAAAAAACACTCGTTCTGCCGCTTCAATAATATCGTTCTTTCGAATTGCCTTTTCCTTTTGCTTTCGTTCTGTTAAACCCATCCACACCACCCGTTTCAACTTAGTGTAATAAAGTAAACTATAAGTATACTTTATTACACTGTAATGAAAATTAGAACACTTATTGCAATCTACTAATTTTTTAGCAGGATAATCGTAAGCCCCCATTCAAACAACGCATATAAATAAGCACGCCTCCTGGTACGATACATATCAAATAAATGAAGTGCTTTAAAAGGTGTTTTAAAGGGCTTACACAGTATTATTAATGACTGTGGGGCATGCGGATGTTAGCACAACCGTTTTAACCATATGTCACAACGAATATTATAATAGACCTCTCGTTCTTTATCCCCTTTTCCATGAACAATTGCAGAACGGTTCATAAAATTTATACTACTTTTATTTAGAGAAACAATTTCACCAAATCGGCATCCAGTCGAATACATAAATTCAAAATTTGCGTTTCCCAGTGGGGTATAACAAGCCTCTCGTAACAATTCAATTTCTTTTTCTGTTAAAAATTTTGGTATCCGTTTGCCGGTTTTAGGTTCTTTTAATTTGGCAGCTGGATTTTTTATAATATGTCCTTCATCGTGAACCCAACGAAAAAGTGGCTTGAATCTTACTCGATGACCCAAACTGGCAGGTTTTAGATTTTGTACATTGTCGCTTAAGTATTGCTTCAATTTTTAAGTTGTTAAAGAGTTGATTGATACATCACCAAAATACCGAATGAGTAAATTAGATTGTAATTCGTAGGCTTTCAGTGTTGTTAATGAGTACCCTTCGATATGTTTATCAGATTGATATCCTTTCCGGACAACTGATATGTTCATTTTAAATCCTCCCAAACTACTAAACTTTTTATTTTCTATAATAGTCGAATCACAATTCTGGGAAACCTTGTGAATTGTCAGATTATTTATTAAGCTATAATCATCTACACTAACGAAGGGACTTAACTAGTATGGATAAAGAGATAAAAGAGCTAACATTACTGTTACTGTATTTAACCTCATGGAAAGAAAGTGATATTCCAGAAGATATGAGGAGAAGTTGGAAAGGGTACCCGTTTGAGGTATTGAATGAACTTTCTGATCAAGATCTACTTAGAGGTGGAACTAGATCGAAATCAGTATATTTAACAGCGGAGGGCATTCAAGAAGCAAAGAAGCTAATGGAAAAATATCTAAAAGAGGCAAAAAAGGACATAGAGCTTCTTTAACGATGCAGTTTAGTTTAACAAGTTTATAGGAACTTTCTTTTCTTCTGACCGTATATAACAATTGGGAGGTGTAGAATTATACTGAAATTCAATTGGTTAATAATAGGGGTGTTATTTTTTATAGTGGGTCTTATGCATTTTTTTAAAACAAGAAACCTTATCCGTAAATCAGCCATAATTAAGGGAAAAATTGTTGATTTGAAAATGGAACGAATAGGTGTAGGTGCATCTAGAATTGAAACATTTATTCCCATTATAGAATATATTGACGAAAACGATAGCTCAATCAAAATATTTAAGTCAAATTATAGATTCCCTGAAGGTAAGTATTCCATTGGTGACATGCTTGAGATTTGGTATTATTCCGATGGCGATGAAACTGAACTCATGATAAACAATTGGTTTACAAAATGGGTTGGAATAATATTTTCCGTTATTGGGTTCAGCATTTTAATTATTGGTGGAATATGTTTTTTCTTCTATAACTAACCGGTACAATACTGAAGTAAAGGCATTCATTTTTTGTGTTAACGAAGCAGGATTGTTCAATACGAATAGATAATAAAACAAAAACTACCCGACAGAGATGGTGATTGTATTGCAATGGAGTAAGACGAAATCAATACTTGAAAGTTTTTTATGTAATAAGTTAAAAGGGCGTATCAAGATATATGCAACGGTATTACGCAAATTCCATGATGGACCAAGCAGAGTATGGATTACATTTGATAAAAAAGAAATATTAAGTGCTTCTGATGTTACATATAGACTAAAGTATGAGAAACTATATCAACAGATGATTAAGGAAGCTAATTTAAAAGGAATTCCTTATAACTCAGATTGGGATTCAAAGGAACGGCAGGAGTTAACAAAGGTATCAGATAATGCAGAAGAAATCATGATAAATCAAAACATTTTTGAAAGTTATCATCTTTATGCACCTTTTATGGAATATAGTTCTTTATCTATTGAGGAAGCGTTGAACTCAGAAAATATAATTATTAGGGCATTTTCAATGCTGGATAGAAGGTTAGGAAAAAGAAGATTAAAAGAAATAAATATTACTGAGGACACACATCCATTGATTGTGGATTTTTATAAAATAAGATGTAATGTTGAAGAAATAATACTTAATAAATAAGGTTCTTATTAAAGTTAAGGGTGCTTTAATTCAAGAAGGGATTAAAGCTAATTTAGTGGAATTATTGGAAAAACAGGTGTCTGCACCGCCCGTGGATATTTACTTATTTGTCTACCTGTTATGGAAACTTCGCGATTATGAAAATAATGTAGCACCAAAAAAATCCTCACCCTCAGCATCTCTGCTGTCAGTAAGGATTTTATTTTTAAACCAACGTTCCTGCTTCTTCCTTCTTAAAGAAACTCTTCAACGCTCGATACACATCCGCTTTTTCTTTTAAAATATAATGGCGAAATCTCTCGTCTTTTATATTTTTATATGCATTCATTAGCGTACTGTTTCGATTGTATTGGTATAGTTAGCCGGGATGTACCCGAATAAATTATTAGTATTAGCAACGATTTAATGTTTTATACACTGTTTTTAAAAATACCTCTTCAGAAAAACTATTTGATCTTCTACAATCGCGCCCGTTTGCGGATTAATGCTTTTTTTCTATTTCAGTTTTAATTTTAAAACTAATTTTTTAAAAATACGATTTACCTCAAGTCTCTTATACCACTGAATGTTTTTCACGATTAACTTTAGGAATACTTATTATCCCCGATGCAGCTATAACTCCGAATATAACTAAAAAAACTCCAATAATTTGAAATACATTTATCGGCGTTCCAGTGACAAACGAAATAATCATGGTTACAACGGGAACCAGGTTAAAAAATAAAGATGTTTTACTTACACCAATCTCTTTCATACCTTGATTCCACCATAGGTAACCCAAGACGCTTGTAAATAAGGCCATAAAAGCAATCGCTCCCCAAGCTCCAATCGGAATGTTCAGCAAAGGAACGGGGTTGGACGTAAAAAGAGAGATCATTATTAGACTAACAGCACCGATTATCATCGTAAAAGTGGTTGTAGATAGTGGCGTGGCATCCTTAACAAATCGGCGTCCAAGAACACCATAAAGTGCCCAACAAACGTTTCCTGCAAAGATAATTAAATCTCCGCCTGAAATTGATAGGGTTTTAATAGTCTCAATAGAACCCTGTGTAATGACTAGCAATACACCGATGAAAGCAAAGAATATACCAACTACCTGTTTATTTGTAATGTAATCCTTTAATATAATTCGCGCGAAAATCGTTGTTAGTAAAGGGTTTATTCCCATAATTAATGCCCCATTAACGGGAGATGTATATTTCAAACCTACAAAAAACAAAGTATTAAATCCAAAGATTCCTACAATCCCAAGAATAACATATGAAATGGCATTCTTGTGTAAATGACTTTTCTTTACACCTTCAGTGAAAATTAAAATAATTAGCATCACGACAGCAGCTAAGCCGAAACGCCATGCCGCAGCAGATGAGGGCGAAAAATACCCAACTGTATATTTTGCAAGGTTGAAGGTTGCTCCCGTGAAAAAGGAGAAGCCGATTAACATCAAGTATATTTTTAAATGCTTCATTACTTTTCCTCGTTCCCTTCCAATATCGAATAATAGGTATCAAGCTTTAGCTTTGTTGTAGAAATAGTTTCATCTAACTCCTTCTTTTTTATTTCCATTTTCTCTAAGTGCTTAGTTAATATCTCAATACGACTATTGATTGATGGGGTGAGCTGTGACGTTTCTATGTCTGAATGAATCCTTTCTAAAATGCAACCATCCTTTACAAATTCCTTGATATCTTCTAGTGACATACCTGTTTGTTTCAAACTTTTAATAAACTTTATGAAACGAACGTCATCCTCCGTGTAAATTCGCTGACCCCCAACTTTTCTTTTTGACGGAGGAAGCAATCCCATTTTTTCATAGTATCTCAGTGTATATGAACTAATATCAGTTCTTTTTTCAACCTCACTAATGGAAAACAAATAAATCCCTCCTTTGTTTATCTTTAAAAACAATCTATAACTTAGAGTTAACTCTAAGTCAAGTGAATAAAAAACCTGTTACCGATTTATTAAGGGTCACAGGCCTTATTCCACAAAATGGCCCGATACAAAAAGAACGCCCTTCTTCTTCAAGAAAAGCGCCCGATTCTTGAAGATCGTTCCTTCATTAATTACCAACGAAAAAAAGCCTACCGTTGTTCAATAAGAATTAAAAAGAGATTTAGTTACCAGTTATATTTATAACAACGTCAGGATGTACTTTGTAAGTTTTTTACATTCATAAACATTTTTAAGTTATATACAAAAACCATGCTTTGACATCGTCTAAAGCATGGTAATTATTTAAACTAATATAAAACTGCTAAGTTGATTTTTTTAGCTCATCCATTTATTGAATTCATTAATCGGAAGAAGTATTCAGGTTTATGAGTCTTATTTAGGTTATACCATGAATGTAATGTATCTGGTGCAAATACATCTAATTTTTTCAGTACTTCCATCGCAAATTCCAGAGGAGCTACTCCTGATGCAGTAACCAAATTCCCATCAGATACCGCAGGTCCCATCTCATAAAATTTTTCTCCTTTATAATTAGGACAGACCATTTTAATATACTCTAAGTTATTACTTGTATGTTTTCTAGAATCTAGATATCCAATATTCGCGAGACCCTCAGTTGCACCACAAATTGCAGCAACAATAGTGCCAAGCTTTAAAGCTTCGCCAATTTTATTCAAGATAGGTTGATGAATATCTTCTCTCCAAGTAATCCCTCCAGGTAAAATTACAAGATCTATACTTTTAAGAGTACATTCATCAAGAGAAATATCTGGTTTTATGCTCAGTCCTCCCATCGTAGTAATAATTTCTTTATTAGCTCCTACTGTAACTACTTTTAAAGGTGCTAAATCTTTTTTAAAATATCTTCCTGAGTTTAGTTCAGCAATTAAATATCCATATTCCCAGTCTGACATTGTATTAAATACATAAAGATAAACTTTTTTTGTTTGCATCCAATAACACTCCAATCACAATTGATATAGCCCATTATAATATAACTTCCCTGACAGCTAACGTCAGGGAAGTTATCATACTTGATGAAATTTTATTAATTCCGACAGAACTTCAATAAGTCTTTTCTTAAGACTTATTGGCTCAATAACTTGAATAGATTTACCGTACGGTAAAAGTAAATAAGGTACATATGTATGTAACATATCTTTTTCAAGAAGAAATACTGCTTGGTTTGAAGTCCGTTCTTGTACATAATGTCCTAAAAACCAATGTTGGCAAATATCACCCAACGTCCTTGTATTTCCATTAATAACTAAAGAAATAATCTCTTCCTTATCTTCTATAGTTGGAAGGAGGTTTTTCATAAAAAAGTCACGTGCTGAAAATTTTTCTGGGCGGTTAAACTTATTTTCGGTTAGCATTAGACTTTCAATCCGATCTACTCTAAAACTACGGATATCATTCCTAAGATGACAAAATCCAATCACATACCACTTATTATTCCAATAAATAATTCTGTATGGGTCAACCAATCTATAATTTTTTTGCTCTTCGCCACTTTTATGGTATAGAATTTTTACAGAGTATCCGTCAGCTACAGCCTGCTCCAACTCCTTCAAGAAAGGTTCCATAGAGAGGGAACTTAATCGACTTATTACTTCAAGACTGGTTAAATGATGGTTTATCTTTGCTTCCTGCTCTTGATTTGAATATTTTCTTAGCTTTGAAATAGCCCTATTTAGTGCTTCTCCTCCATAATATCCGGCTTCTTCTGCAAAAACAGCAGCGTGATATAGTGAGGTTTGCTCCTCAAAATCAAAAAAAAGAGGAGCTTCAATAAAATCGTTCAATAAAGTGTATCCACCGTTATGTCCTGTGTCTGAAATTATAGGTACACCACTTGTTGAAAGTGTGTCAATATAACGATACACAGTCCTTATATTCATCTCTAACTTTTCTGAAATTTGTTTTGCAGTAATTTTTTCACCTGAACTAAGCATCCACAAAATTGCTAGCATATTGTCAATTTTAGGCATATAAATCCACCTCTATATGATATTTATTATCTATTATATAAGTTTATGTTCCTTCATTAGTAATTGTTAGTCGTTTAAGTATAATTCTTCACAATCTATTTCCGATTTTTAGTATAACCTATCAACTGCGTTATTCCACAACCTGGCCCGATTGTTGAACAAAAAATCCTCACTACCAGCAAATGTGCGGTTAAAGTAAGGATTTTTAATAAAGCTATACCAATGTTTCTTCCTTCTTAAAGAAACTTTTCAAAGCTCGATACACATCGGCTTTTTCTTTCAAAATATAATGGTGAAATCTCTCGTCTTTTATATTTTTATATGCATTCATTAGCGTACTGTGTCGATTGTATTGGTATGATT
>JAKFDP010000063.1:0-5990 GCA_036676095.1 Anaerobacillus sp.
CAGAGCTTTCTGCATGCGACGGTCGCCGGAAATGCATCCACTAATTAAGTCGGTATCAGGAATCATTTGGTTGCTTTGCATCTTGGTTTCTCCTTAACTTTTTTTGAGGAAATCGATCATCAGTTCGAGCCCTTTTTTCCGGTGACTGTATTTGTTCTTTTCCTCCATCGTCATTTCGGCGAAAGCTTTGCTGCTTCCGTCGGGTAAAAATACAGGGTCGTATCCAAATCCCCCTGTTCCTGCTTTATTTTCTAAAATCGTGCCGTTACAGATTCCTTCAAACTGGTAAAGCTTACCATCAAGGATAAGCGAAAAAACAGTGCGGAAACGTGCCCTGCGGTTGGTTTGACCCAGCATATTTGTAAGGAGCTTATCAGTATTGGCAGAAAAATCTTTTCCTTCGCCTGCATAACGGGCCGAACGTACACCCGGTTCACCATTGAGAGCTTCCACTTCAAGCCCCGTGTCTTCCGCAAAACAATCCTGTTGCAAGCGTTCTGCTAAGAACTCTGCTTTGTGCCTTGAATTTTCTTCGAGTGTATCAAATGGTTCAGGAATTTCTTCATCAACTCCCGCATCTTTCATGGTGAGAATGCGGAAACCTTCCGGAAGAGCGGCTTCAATTTCTTCGGCTTTGTGCAGGTTACCGCTGGCGAAAATGAGTTGTTGCATAAACAGGTTTACAGGCCCAGCATTTGTTTTAATGCCAGCCATAGTTTTGATTTTTTGCTTTTATCAGAACGGATGGCTTCCAGTGTTTCAGTGCAACATAATAAATAACCCTGTTGCTCCTGCACACGGTAATCGGCCGGTTGAATGGGCAATGCATCAACCTGCACTCCCGATGCCATCACGAACTTTGGCTGCAATTGCTGCACCAGTTCATCGAAATGGTTACGGTTATTGGCCACATTTACGAGGGCAATATCTTCCATATTCATTTTGCAGGCGGTTAATACATCGCCCAGGAACTGGAAATCGGCATCGTTGAGGTAAGGGAAGTAATGCTCTTCCACCAACCATACAAACTGTTTCTTGTTTTTGCCTGTAATGCCTTGCAAAGGAGCAGATGCTGTAACAGGCTCAGGGGCGATGGCGGGTTTAGCTGCTTTGGTTTCAGTTTTGCTGGTATTGTCTCCTTTTTCAACGATTACGAGTTGTTTGCCGTAGAGATCGGCCAATTGATCGTCAGTAAGTTGAATGTTTTCAAACGACATAGTTGATAAGCAGTAAAACCCTTGTTTATTTTTTTCGTTTCTTTGCATCACAAAAATAACGAGTTATGATTGGTGCTATGGATATTTTAATTACAAAATCTGAAACAAGTAAACTGAGCAGCCTCGATCTGGGTAATGTTCCTTTTGGTAAACATTTTACTGATCATATGCTGGTTGCCGATTATGAAGATGGTGAGTGGAAAAATGTAGAGATCAAGCCTTATCAACCGATTACCATTTCTCCTGCTAATGCTGCTATGCATTACGGTCAAAGTATTTTCGAAGGCATTAAAGCTTTTCGTCATGAAAATGGCGAAGCGTATATCTTCCGCCCATACGATAATTATCAGCGTTTCAATAAATCGGCTGAACGCATGCAGATGCCTGGCGTACCTGAAGAAATTTTTATTGAAGGCATGCGCAAACTGATTGAAGTTGATAAGGATTGGATACCGATGAAGAAAGATCATTCATTGTACATCCGTCCATTCATGTTTGCGAATGATGATGTAATTGGTGTGAAGCCAAGTGATAAGTACAGGTTCATGATCATTCTTTGTCCAACAGGTCCTTACTATGCAGTGCCGATGAAGATCTATGTGGAAGAACAATTTGTTCGTGCGGTGCCCGGTGGTGTTGGTTTTGCGAAAGCAGCAGGGAACTATGGTTCATCCATGTATCCAACAAACGAAGCAAAGAAAAAAGGATACGACCAGGTGTTGTGGACTGATGCACTTGAGCACAAATACCTGCAGGAATTTGGGATGATGAATGGGTTTGTGATTATTGGCAACATCGCTATTACACCGGGTCTGGAGGAAGGAACGATTCTTGCCGGTGTTACAAGAGACAGTGTAATTACAATTCTGAAAGACATGGGTTTAACAGTTGAAGAAAGACCCATCAGTATTCACGAAGTAGTGGATACTTATAACAACGGCACATTGAAAGAAGTGTTTGGTACAGGTACGGCAGCAACCATTTCGATGATCAAAGAATTGTGTTATAAAGATAATGTGATGAAGTTTGATACAGATAAATGGACGATCTCTCCTGAAGTGAAACGTCGTTTAACTGATATACGTGAAGGAAAAGCAGCAGACATACACGAATGGTTATTCAAAATATAAACCTGCAATGAAAACAGTAGAGCGGCTTTGAAAGGGGCCGCTTTTTTTGTTGACTGAATTTACGAGAAATGGGGCTTTGTGTGCCTATAACTACGCTTATGATACGGTTTATATAGCAAGTAAGCCCTTTTCGGCATGAAAGGGTATTTCCGGCATATGTTGTTAGAAATGGCATAAATGGCGGGTTGTTTTTGAGACTCGCTTGAGAAAAAAAGAAAGATACTGTGCAAGCATCAGCAATAGGTCGGGCTCGATGTCCAATTTTCAACGTTAGTCCATAACTTCAACAACATATATATGCTGTACCCGTCGCAGTGGGCGACGTAAAACGGTAACCTAACAGACACGAATACTTAGCCGTTATAGATAAGGCTGGTCAAACAAACGTAGACTACTAAAATTTAAAACAATTGTAAATGAAAATTACTATAAAACTTGTTACATTAATTTCAGTATTATTTTTAATACATTCTTGTAAATTCAATTCTAAAGAAAATGATGAAGTCAATTCATCAGATAAAAAGAACAAAACCGAATTTAATGCAGAAGAAGAATTCTTAAATATCAATAACTATGTTGAGAAAAAAAATACAGACAGAATTTCAACCGATAATTATACATATTGGCTCAAAAATGGTAAGATTATTAAATTACATATTTTTGAAGGTGATGGTGAAAATTATGTTATAAAAGAAGATTATTATTTTAAAGATGATAAAGTTTTCGCTTATCAAAAAGAAAATATAGATTTTTCTAATGCAATGGAATATAAAGCATTAATCTTTTATAGTGATTCAAAAATAAATAAAGAAGATTATTGGGTTGGTGATGTAAAAAACACCAAGAGTTCTGTTGAAAATCAACTAAAAAGATATGGGTTAACAATTCAAGATGAAATTATTCTTGACAAACAAACCAATAAACCGAAAGGATCATTAACTCTTTTAGACTTATCAAAACGTTTTAATTTTAATTATCAAATAGTACGGGAAAGTGGTGAAACTAAGGAAACGGAAAACATTAGCAATTCTATTGTACACGAAGACAATGATGATATAAAAACTTTAAAAGAAATAAAATTAATTCTTTTAGATGCAACTCAAGAAAAAGCAGAACTGTTACTTGGTAAACCTGATGATTATAACAAAGATTTTTTTGGACATATAACTATAGGGTATTCTATATACTATAATAAAGTTAAAGATGAAAATGGTCAATCTAAAAATCTTGTTCTTTTCCTACGAAAAAACGCCATTAGGTATAGTGTGAAAACAACAAAAGTTGAAGAAATTTATGCGGTTGGAAATGGGGAAAAAGCTTGTTTTGGAATACATTGTATAACAGTTAATAATTAATTAAAAAAAGATGAAAAATAAATTTGAAGAAATCAAGAAATGTTTATTAATTATTTGTAGCGAATACAACGAGTTAAACAAATACGGAGAAGAAATAAAGACAGTCACAAAAGAAGAACAATTAGAAAAAATCAAGACCGAAATATTGTCATTGAAGTTAGAATTGGCTTCTGAAATCGCTCGAAAAATTAATGTTTGTAGCAATGAATATAATGCCGAAAAACCGTATGGAAAATTAGTTTAGTTTATGCCGTTGTTGGGTGTGCGCAGCTATCCTTAATGTTATAAATCTCGCTCTTTAAAGTCTCTATACTTTGAAGATTTATACATCTTGCCTCTGACAAAATAAACTGTAATGCAATTTTTAAACAGTCAAAGACTTTTTTGCATATACCTTCGAAGTCTCCAGACTTCGAAGATCTGAGTTAAATAACGAAATCTACAGCCAACCGATATTACAACTTGATGAACTATGAAACTATACATTATCATTTTAGCCTTATTAATTACTAGTAATTCATTTGCTTCTAGTAAAAAAGAAAGTAAAGCTCCTGTTTTTACAACAAGCCCATCTGTGCAGATATTATATTTAAATGATGGAGTAATTGGTATAAGACAGGATACGACTATAAAATTTTATGTTACGAATGGGGATTTATCTTTTTCCTATTTGGAAGGAAAAGATTTTGTTATACCATTTGAAACAGACGAGATTTTTTATATGTCACAGTATGAGGCAAATCCAAAACTAGATAAAACTTTAAAATCTGACGGTGTGCTTGGTGTAAGAAAAGACAAGACTATAAAGTTTTATAATAATAAAAAACTAGCTTTTTCTTACATGAAAGGAAAAGATTTTCTTATACCTATTGAGTTTGACGAAATCATTTACTTAGCGGATTGGATATTTGGTATTCGGAAAAGTAACACTTTGAGATTTTATACTTGCAGGGATCTAGTTTTTTCTTATCTAAAAGAGAAAGATTTTGTTATTCCATCTGAAATAGATAAAATTACTCACTTGACCGAAAATGTAACTGGTGTTAGACATGGCAAGGTTGTGAAGTTTTATATTAGTAGACGATTAGTTTTTTCATACATTTCAGGAAAAGATTTCGTTATCCCTAACGATTTTGATGAAATTTTTTACTTAACTGAGTGGTTAGTTGGTGTTCGAAAGGCTACGAATGTGAAATTTTATGTTTCCAAAGGAGATTTATCTTTTTCTTACATAGAAGGAAAAGATTTCAATTTCTAAACCAGCCTTGCTTTGTTGGTGCTGTCGATGAAAGAAACACGCCCCGGTTGTGTGTCCTCACCAACAGTTCAAACAAAATCATTGCAACGGCAGCGGCGTTAACACCAATTGCTCCCAGCTTTTATATTTCTTCTTTAGCTCTTCTGCTTTTGCAGGTTTGGTCGTAATAAGATTATTCCGTTCTCCTTCATCAACTGATAGATCAAACAGGTGTTCACCTGTTTCATCAACAATGTATTTCCAGTTATGATCAAGTATGGCGTGTTGATTGCGGCGTTGAAAGATGCGCCAGTAAAATGTTCTTGCTAAAGTTTGTTGATTGCCCGTAAGAACCGGAAGGAGATCAATACCATCAAGTGCATATTTTTTATTTGCTTTCGCTCCCGCAGCTGCAAGAATGGTTGCTGTCCAATCCATCGTAATCACCTGTTGATGCGATACGGTATTTGCTTTTATTTTTCCGGGCCATCGTACAAATGCAGGAACACGAACACCACCTTCCCATACCGTCATTTTCATTTTTGCGTATGGTTTCATGTCTGAAAATTTTTCACCGCCATTGTCGCTGGTGAAAATCACAATGGTATTTGCAGCTAATCCTGTTTCTTCCAATGTTTTCATGATCACTCCAACCTGGTCGTCCAGACTTTTCATCATCGCTTTATATACTTCAGGCGTACCCATTGATTGCATCAATTTGCCACTCATAGGAACAGTATCTGGCAAAGCAGGATCGTTTGGTCCCTGCCATGGCCAATGCGGCGCAGTAAACTGCAGGCTTAAAAAGAATGGCTTGTTGTGTTTTTGTTGTAAGAATGAAATTGTTTTTGCGCCAAGCAAATCAGTTGTATATCCTTTTGTATAAACCGGAGTTCTGATTTCATACAGGTCATGCATTCCTCCATCGCCTTTGTGCGAAATATAATCAGCCGCACCGGTATAGATGCCGTAGAAATAATCAAACCCGTTATCAAGCGGATGAAAGGATGGTCCGACACCTAAATGCCATTTACCAATGAGTGCTGTTTCA
>JAKFDP010000064.1:0-44880 GCA_036676095.1 Anaerobacillus sp.
AAGTGAGCAAATCTTTGAGCAAACTTTATTCTCAAAGAATAATTGGGAAAATGCCATTGAAGTCAGATGTATCAAGGGGTTTATCCAATAACCTATTTCTGCAAACTTTATTCTCATTTAACACTAAGGGATATCAGGATGAAGTCCCTTAGGTGTTTTTTGTTTTTTTTCTAACCGACTTTCTAAACATGGACCACATACAAGAAATGCTCAGCTTCTCTAACAACATGGTCTACTAATAATGGAGTTAGGATATGTATAAAATTATAGAGGGAATTCCTTGAGAAATCTTTAAAAAGACATGTGACCAAGTCGGATCGGACCATAGTTCCGTTATTTCTCGAAAATCAGTATTTTTTAAAAGCTATCGGACTTTGTCCGTTAGGATAGTCACATGCACAGTGTAAATGAAGGGAAAAGGGGATGATATAGATTAGCAGCAAAACTTATTTTCCTATCCATAAAAGTTGCTCCCCATAGCTCTAGCCTAATATTTGTCGACTTGGGCTTTTTTATTTAGGGTGAAGAAGGATATCAAAAGCAAAAAATTCCCGAATTATTTGTAATATTATGGTATAATATTAGCTAATTGGATAGTCAGTAGAAATAATGATGAATAACAAATTGCAAATATGAAGTTTATTCCGAATGGATTTTCTGTGCGTACTTCTGATAGACGCCATCCACTTTCTAAAAAAGTAAATTTTCGCGATATTAGAGCCCCTTTCAACTTAAAAAGAGCAAAAGATAGTATAGGAACTCTCGGTGGTGGGAATCATTTTATCGAAGTAAATGAGGATGAACAAGGTGGAGTTTATATTGTTATTCATAGTGGTTCTCGAAATCTAGGAAAGCGAGTTGCAGAATACTATCAAAACCTTGCCTATGATACGCTTCTGAATGTAGAAGGGGAAAAACAACGTATTATACAAACGTTAAAAGAACAAGGTCGCGAAAGAGACATTCAAGCAGCATTAAAAGAAATAGAGCTACCAAATATAAAAAAAGAACTGGCATACCTTGAAGGTGAACACTTTCATAATTATATGAACGATATGAAAATTGCCCAGCAATATGCTTTATTAAACCGTAAAGCGATGATAGATGAAATTGTTACACGTATGGGATGGTCGATTGTTGATAGCTTTACGACGATTCATAATTATATTGATATGGAGACAATGATTTTACGAAAAGGTGCAATTTCCGCTCAAAAGGATGAGCGAGTAATTATTCCGATTAATATGCGTGATGGTTCGCTAATTGCAGTTGGCAAAGGAAATGAAGATTGGAATTGTTCTGCTCCACATGGAGCAGGGCGATTAATGAGCCGGTCAAAAGCTAAAAAGGTTCTTTCGTTAAACGATTTTCAAGAAACAATGAAAGATGTGTGGACGACTTCTGTTCATCAATCGACCCTTGACGAATCACCAATGGCCTATAAGCCCTTTCAGGAGATTGTCGATAATAGCAAAGAAACGATCGCCATTACTAATGTGATTAAACCTTTATATAATTTTAAAGCGGCTAATTAGGGAATGTCTTTTTGTACGTTAAGAAAGAAATTTTTAGCCAAGATGTTTGTTCGACGTAGTGAAAAATTTTAAGTTTTAAGTATAAGTGCAACTAAGGCTCAGCCAGCGCCAAAAGGCTTGGCAAAGCCCGAGTTTTCTTTATGCAATTACCCCGTAACTATTCATTTACCTCTAACCATCTATTCCTAAAAATAAGATGGAGGTTGCTGGACAGAAGTAACCTCTGCTTATTAAAGTAAAAGGAATTAGATTAATTTAGAATAAATAACCATTGTTCCTGGAATAGTAAGAGCCATAATGCAAAATAGTAATTGGAGCACCTGAGTCGAATCGAGTATTAATGGTCCGAATGAACCGGTTAATAAAAAAAGAACGATAATTGTGCCAAATAACACAAAATAGTTGATAGTCAATGCTTTTCCCATTATTGCTTTAGAACGTTCATCCTTCGGGAACAAGTGTGGTGAAAGGTATGCAAGCATCAGTTGATTTATCCCCAAAGCTAACAACATTATTGCATCGGGAAATTCACCATTGAATATATACTCGTAGTTTAAGTAAATCCCCATCCCAGTTAGCAAGATCCCGTGAAATAAATAGACTAATTGATTTTGTTTTGCCTTTTTTGTTCCAATCATGGTTCATTCCTCCTCATAAATAAAAATATCTTCAATTTGGGAGTTAAATATACGTGAAAGTTTAAATGCTAAAATAATAGAAGGGTTGTAACGTTCTTTTTCTAGTGAAATAATTGTTTGTCTTGATACATTTAATTGCTCAGCTAATTCATCCTGAGTTAAATTATGTTTTGCACGCAAATCTTTAATATTATTTTTCACTTTATCCTCCAAAGTAAAGTTTACTTTACGTCAAGTTCATTTTACAATCTTTTCCTTTGGGAAGTCAAGTTAACGTTTATTTAATAAATATAAGTAGAAAAACGGATATTTCCATTGTCTACACATACTTTCCTATACAAAAAAGTTCTATTCCAGAAGATCTAGTCCAATATTTATTAGACTAGGTCTTTTACATTCACAATGGATAGCTTGTTAAAAGCAGGTGATAGTTTATTTGTGGTTTGCAGAAAGGTAGTTGGAAATTAGGCAATTTTGATTTTCACAATGATGAAAAAGAAGAAAATTGGGAAAAAGCTTTAAGAGGTAACTTCAACTAATTGGATAGGTTTGATTTAAAAAAAGGTTGGCTTATAGGGCCAACCTGATTAGTAAGAATTATATTCTTCACTCTGTTGTTCACTTCCAGTGGGAGACGCAATTCCCATCGTTCGCAAAGATTCTTTTGCTTGATTTAAATAGGAATCTGCTTGATTTTGCCATCTGATAATTAGTTGAATAAACGTTATAAACTCAGGACTTGCATTTTCTTCCATTGTATTTAAGCCTTCACGTACTTTTTTATCTTGATTTTCAGCATTATTTATACAATCTACCAGTGTCTGGATAATGGATTGCCGTTGTTCACCATTCGCTAGTCTCTGGGCCGAACCAACTGCTGAAACTCGATGATATGATGCAGGTACTAGATGATTATGCATTTCGCTATTTCCTTTTAAATTTTTCGTTTCTGATATATGAAAAAGTTCTGAACTCATCGCACATACCATTTCTTCTGCATATAGACTTTGGTGTAACAAATTTAAAGTATGTCCCCAGTTGTTCACTCGATAATAATAATATGGATACAAAAAATCAGCTCCTTTTAAAAAATTTACCGTTACCATAGTTATGATTAGTTATCAGAATTAATGTCAATGTATAGCGGTAAAAAAACTCTTTAAGGCGGCTGAAATATCAGAAGGAGGGAAAAATTCAGTTACTAAATGTGATAGAGCAGGAAGTGCAAAAAGCGTCTACTACCTATGTTTGGATAGACACCGTACATACATCCAAGATTTTAAAGAAATTCAACATTTCCTGGCTCAATATCTAAATTTGTATTAGTGTTTTTTCTACCTTTTTGTAAATCTTATGTGGCTATTAAGTATACAGCATTTGATCATGTAGCAAAACAAATCAATTTGTAAAAAGCTAGTGCAGCTATTTCAATTATTGTAAATTTAATACATTGCAACCTCCCATTAAATGGATTATCGATGATATACTTAATTAATAGTATAGAAGATCAATTGAGGTGGTAAATTTGCAGAAAACTATACCAATAATTATATTAATTTGTATTTTTATTGGTTCATTTGCTTCAGGTGTGGATGCCTGTTCTTGTGCAGAAAATCCAAAAGTAGAAATCACTCTTCAACAATCTGAGGCTGTATTTAGTGGGAAAGTCGTTGATGTTAGAGAGAAAAGAACACTAAATGGATATTTATCAAAATCTGTTCTTTTTGAAGTTATGAATGGTTGGAAGGGTGTCGAACAATCACAAATAATTATCACTACCGGGTTAGGTGATGGGGATTGTGGCTTTGATTTTAAAGAAGGACAAGAATACTTAGTTTATGCGAATGAATCCAAAATGTATGAAGTCAAAGGTCTTAAAGCAATTATTTGTAGCCGAACGTCAGAGCTAAATTTAGCTCAGGAAGATTTGTTAATACTCGGAAAAGGTAAGCTACCTTCTAAAGAAGTCGATTTGACCGCTCAACAAGCGGGAAGTCAACTTTATCTATGGATTGGAATTGTCCTTGGGTTTTGCATTATTTTAATAATTGGCTGGCGATTAAAGTTACGAAAAAAAACGTAAAGTGGAGTGTTATCAAATGATTGAAGAGTTGAAAAATAACATTAGCAAATTATCCGAGAGTGAAGCAAAGTCTTTGTTATTACTAACCACTTTAAGGATACAATCATTAAAAGATTCAAGTGCTTCAAAAGAGCAAATACTTCAAGAATTAAATTCAATGTTTAATGTGATTTCTGAAATTCAACAAAATGAAAAGGATATCCAAAGAGAATATCAAACAATACATATTGTTTGTGGAGAGTCGGGTGCGGAGGCTTTAAGAGTAGGCTTAGGCCGTGAGCATAAGATTATTGGATTTTCAGATTTTTTTGGTATGGGACCCGTCTGGAAGCTTCATCAACAAGTAGGACAAAACCACCGTTATGATTGGTTAAAGGATCACATAAATATGTGGGATGATATTGAAGAAAAATATAAGGTGCAATTTTGTAATACTCTTGAGCAGCTACAATCAATTCCAGAAAATATCCCTATCGTTCTTTGGACGGCTGAAAATGCTGATGAGCAAGCTGGAATAAGGTTGTTTCTTCATCTTTTACAAGAAAAATCCAACACCGTTTCTCTAATCAATACCACTTTAGCCTACCAAGAGCTATTCAACACGAAGGATATTCAATATTTAATTCATCATACAGGCGAAGCTCATCCTGAAAAGCTAAGAATGATTTATGATATGAAACGAAATACTCCATTGACTGATAAAGAGAAAAATCAACTTCAAAAAGAATGGCTGGTGCTGTCGGAAACAAAAGAGGTTTTACGTAAATGGGAAAAAGGAATCATTCAAAACGTTCCTGAAAACTACTATGATCACCTCTTAGTAACCACCGCTCAAAATCTACATGCAAAACGGGGGAAAAGAGATTTTATAAAGTCAGCCAGAATAATTGGGCAAGTTTATGGTGAATTAGAAGGCAATGTAAACGATGCTTTTTTAGGATATAGGTTGAGGTGTCTAATTTATGACGGTGTATTTGAAATGAAAGGTATTCCCAAAGCTATGAGATATTACAGTGTAAAATTAAATTGAAAAGGATTGGTAATTGAACGTTCACAAAACTAATAAAAATATAATGATTTAGGGAGGTATTGCAAAAATGATCAAAAATATTATTATTTTATTATTATTAACAGTTGTATTAATGGCTTGTCAAAATGATCTAAATTCGCAAAAAAACATTGGCCCCGATCGTCAAGTTGAAAGAGAAGCAAATCCAATAGTTGTAACGACAGAAGAAACGATGGAGGCAATATATTTAGGTCAAAAAGATACAAATTCTGTCCAATTAAGCATAAATGGAAAACAAATTACGTTTCAATTAGATGAAATGATCGATAATGAAATTAACGCCTTGACTAAAGGAGATAAAGTAAAAATTACTTTGTTAATTAAAACTGAACAAGTAAAAGATGGAGAAATTAAATCGACAAATTTAACAAAAATTGAGAAAGTGAAGTGAGGAAAAAGCAAAACGATTGTTCCCAAGAAACTCTTCATGATCAGGTTGCTCGACATTAATTTCTTTATAAATGTATATTCAAAAAATAAGAACAGTGCTTCAAAAATTCCATTTTTGTAAATTTATATGTTATTATAAAGAAGATATTTAATTAAATAAAGATTTTGTTTGTAATTAAGGAGGGGATCAATGTGGAAAAACGAGGGTGCATTAAATGTGGTAGTACCGAAGCAGGAACTAAAGAAATTGCGACAACGGGTACCGGATTATCTAAATTGTTTGACGTCCAGAATAATAAGTTTTTGGTCGTTTATTGTAAAAATTGTGGGTACTCTGAGTTTTACAATAAGGAAGCCTCGACTGTTTCTAATGTGATTGATTTCTTCTTTGGAGGGTAGATTTTTCTTGAACTTAGTTTATGGATAAATTTGTAGTAGCAAACAGAGAAGCCCCTAACGACTGTGGTTATGGGCTATTTCTTTACTATTAGAAACAACACATTAAGCCAAGTTATACAAATAAAAGTACCAATACTTGCAGGTAAATAGTGTGTATGAATAGCGACAACTTCCTTAGAGAGTCCACCATGATATTCAGATAAAAAAAGAATGATATAAAATAATATTGGACCAATAAGTAGTCTAGTAATAATCACTTGATACATAACTCTATGTAAACCAATCGAAGTAAGAGCCCCATTTACAACACCGCAAGATACAAACATTAAATGAATAAAAGTCATTTTCAAACCTTTTTCCGATTGATGGTCGATAAAATTATAGTCGTAAATTAAAGTGTTAAAATAATAGTAGGTGAAAAAAGAAGCAATAGTAATAATTAGAGATAAAAATAATGTTTCAAATACATGTAATGCATTGAATTTTTTCAATTCCATTTGAGCACATCCCGATCGATAGTATATAAAGAAATAACCATTGTTGTTGGTATTTCTGAATAAGAAACTAATCTATTAAAAATTTGTTATGTTTTTTGCCATTGGTACATCATTAGTTTACTATAAAAATAGTAAAATGTAACAAATTATGATTTTTATGCTAAACTAAATTTAGCAAAATAAATCGTAAAGTCTATACTTTTAAAGGAGCTAAATATGGATACTATTAAGAAACTATTTAATGAAGGTGCACCATCCTACGATGCCAATCGAAAAAAGCTAATACCTTGCTTTGATAAATTTTATTCAACAGCGCTTGCTATTATCAACAAAGAAAGTCAAGCATCCATTAAAGTCTTAGATTTAGGTGCAGGCACGGGATTAATGTCCTACTATGTATTAAAAATGTTTCCTAATGCCAACATGACTTTAATTGACTTATCTCAAGGTATGCTTGAAATAGCCAAAGAGCGACTTTTATCGTTAAGCTCCAATTTTGAAATATTAGAAGCTAATTATGTTAATTACCAATTTACACAAAAATTTGATGTTGTCATATCAGCACTATCAATTCATCATTTAGACAATGAGGAGAAACAAGTCCTATTTACTAACATTTATAGTTGCTTAAAACCAGGTGGGCAATTCATTAATGCTGACCAAGTGTTAGGCTCAACGACTTCAATTGAAGCAATATATCGAGATCAATGGTTAAAAGAAGTTACCAGTAGTGGAATTTCACAAGAAGAATTAGCTAAAGCATTAGAGAGAATGAAAGAAGATAAAATGTCAAAATTAGATGACCAGTTAAAATGGTTAAGAGAAATAGGGTTTGAAGAAGTTAATTGCTGGTTTAAAGATTACAGCTTTGTTGTCTTTTCAGGGCGGAAAAATCAAGTATAAGTGAGCGGGATGAAAAAGAAGAACGACATTATTACATAGTAAAAATGAAAATAGATGAAAAATCTCTATATAATTTCAAGGAGTTGTCAGTTGGCAACTCCAATTTTTATTTTATGGGCATTAAAATTAAGGAAGTTTTTATTTACGATGAACCTTTTTATCTAGTTAGTTGTTACTTTTGTAGAACGAAAAAAGGGGGGATAAAATGGAACAAATTTTTGAAGGGAATATTTTGTTTAAAACTTATTATAACGATGTATTTCGTGCTTGTTATTATATGGTGAAAAATTCACATGACGCTGAAGACCTTTGTCAAGATGTATTTGCAAAAGCACTTTGCGAAGAGTTTTATAAAATTGAAAATCAAAAGTCATGGCTTCTAAGTATTGCAATGAATATGTCTCGGAATTATTTAAAAAAGAAACGAAGAACATCGTTAATAGGAAAAATACAGAGTCTTTCATTTAAATTAATAGACGATTCACAAAACATTGAGGATGAAATATTGCAAAGAGAATCAACAAGTATGTTTGCTGAAATTATGAATCAACTACCTGTGCATATTCGAATGGTAATGATATTTAAGTATGTTTATGAATTTAAAGATAAGGAGATTGCGGAAGTTTTGAAAATACCTATAGGTACGGTAAAATCTAGAAATTTTAAAGGTAAGAAAATCGTTAAACAATTTACTCATTTAAATGAAACGAAAATCTTAAAATGGGGTGATATTGTTGAATAAAGTTAATGATTTTTTAAAGAATTATGCTAATAATGATGATGTCAAAATTCCAAATGAAGATTATATGTGGAATAAGATACTAATAAAGAAGGAGCAAATAAAAACAAATAAAGTCAAATCTACTTACTTTCGAAAGCCAAATCTCATGATATCAATGATCGTTTTGACTATTTTTATAACAGCTACACCAGTATTAGCAAAGTATTCAAGTGAGATTATAGATTGGCTTCGAATTACAAATCGATCTGGAATTGTAACTTCTCTTGAGAATGGGTTTGGACAACCAATAAATATTGTAACTAACAATCGGCTTGGAGCATTAGAAATCCAGAACATTGTAACAGATCATAACGGCACAAATATTCTTTTTAGTTTAAGCATTGATAATTTAGAAACAAATAATATTGTTGAGTTTGATAGGGCAATAATAGAAATTGACGATAAGAAAAAAATAGATGCAGAGGTAGTAACGTCATTAAAGGATAAATCAAACAAATTAATAGGATATATACACACAGAAGAGCAAATTCCTGCAAATAGTAAAGTAGCTGTTAAACTTGGTGGAATAAAAGAGCTTCAATTAAAAGAAAAAGAAATTAGAGAATTTGAACAATTGCCTTTTAAGCTAGGTAATATACCGGTTGAACAAAATGGTATCTCTAATATAGAAATCATTTCAAGTGAGTATATTGGTAATCAATATCAAATCGATTACCGTATTAACTTTGATGAATCAAATAAAGTTGAGCATGCTCGTCTTAAGTTTAGACTTGATGGAGAATTAGTTACAAGTTTTGCAACAGGTTTTAAACGCCCCCAGGTAAATGTTTCCCATCAGAGAGAGACGTTAAATATTGTAGAAGATAAAGTTTATGAACTAGTTGCAAGTTTACAATATTATCATATGGTTGAATATCATCCCGATTTATGGTCATTTTCTTTTGATTATGATAGGGACCTTGCAAAAAGAGCTTCTTATGTAATTGATGTGAATAAAAACGTAAACTTTGGCAGAGAACAATATCAGTTTGAAAAGTTAGTTATTACACCTAGCAAAATTAAATTACATTATGAGAAAAAAATGATTGAACAAGGAAATGTCCAAGTTATCAATTACAACAATATAATATTACAAATAGGCGAACAAAAACTGGAAGGATATAATACAATAGATGGGTATTTTTCATTTGAAACAAACGATATATTTAAAAATATAGAAAATGAAAAAATGTCACTTTTATTAATGGATGCACGGGTAACATATAGAGGAAGTCAGCATGACAAAGTCATGCTAACCAACATTTCAAATGTTCCTCAAACTATAAAAACAAAAGTTCATGATTACCTAGTGGATATAACGTATTATAAAAAAGATCATAATTTGATTTTTATTTCTCAAAGTAAAGACAAACAATTTGGTGGCGTTGCTCAAAGTGTCATTTACCAAGAAAACATACGCATTTTTTCAAAAAGTCGTTCTAATGAAGGTTTAAACAAAAAAATTAATAAACAAATTGAGGTATTTCCAAATATAGATGACACCGACGTTACTGTAAATTTATTTTTTTATTCAGTGTATGAAGAAGGACAAAAAGCTATTGTTCTTAATTAGGAGAAGGTGTCTCAAAAGAAATCTTTTAGATCCACTTTTGATAAAAATCACAGTTAAACACGAAACCCCGCACCACTTTTATAGGTGATGTGGGGTTATACATTTAGTCTAATTTGTTCTCTATACCTCCTCCAATTGACACAAACAAACTAAAACTATATAATTCTACTTGTAAGTTAGTTTTAGTTTGTTTTAGTTAGTTTTATTTAGGGGGAGAAAGTGATGAAGAAAATTTATTTAATGATTGTCACATTATTTTTAGTAGTATTCCTTGCGGCATGTGGGAACACGAGCAGCACACCAGAAAAAACACAAACAAATGAAATGGAACAACCGAGTCAAACAGAAGAACAGGAACAAGTAGAACTGACGATTTCAGCAGCTGCTAGTTTAACGGACGTATTGGAAGTAATTAAGCAAAAATATGCTGAGGAACATCCTAATGTTACAATCAATGTAAATCTAGGACCATCTGGGCAACTTCAGCAGCAAATTGAACAAGGTGCGCCAGCAGATGTGTTTATTTCAGCAGCACAGAAACAAATGAATGCGTTAGAGGAAAAAGATTTAATTGTACCAGAAACGCGAGTAGATATTTTAAGTAATGAACTTGTTTTAATTGCTCCTACAAATTCAACTACAATTAATAGCTTTGAGGATTTAAAAGATCCAGCTGTAAAGCATATCGGAATAGGTAATCCTGAATCTGTACCTGCCGGTGAATATGCGCAGGAAGTTTTACAGAATATGAATCTTTGGGACGTTTTGTCATCGAAATTGGTCGAAGGACAAAATGTGCGAGCTGTATTGTCTTTCGTTGAAACTGGGAATGCAGAAGCTGGGTTTGTTTATAGCTCTGATACGGTAGTTTCTGACAAAGTAAAAATTATTGCAGCTGCTCCAGAAGGATCAGCGTCTCCGATTGTTTATCCAGCAGCAGTTGTTAAAGGAACAAAACAAGTTGATGCTGCCAAAGATTTTGTCCAATTTCTGCAAGCTGATACGGCAATTGAGACATTTGAACAGTTTGGCTTTAAAAAAGTTGTAAAGTAATTTAACGATTTTTTATTATAGTAACATTGTTTTTTCTTTACTAAATTTGATATATTTTTATATAGTCAGTTTGGAGGGGATATAGATGATTGATTTTACCCCTTTATGGATATCTATGAAAACGGCTATTACTGCAACGGTCATCACTTTCTTTTTAGGGATGGCCGTTGCTTATTGGATGGCCCACTATCAAGGTCGTTTAAAAGGGATAATTGATGGAATACTCATTTTGCCAATGGTCTTACCGCCAACAGTTGTTGGCTTTATCTTATTGTTAATTTTCGGTAAAAATGGATTTATTGGCAAGATATTAAGTAATTTTGATATTACAATAGTCTTTACTTGGTGGGCTACAGTCATTGCTGCAACCGTCGTCGCTTTTCCGTTAATGTATAAAACAGCAAGAGGAGCGTTTGAACAAATTGAGCTTTCGTATATTGAAGCTGCACGCACGCTTGGGTATCATGATTGGCACATTTTTTGGAAGGTAGTGCTGCCTTTGTCGTGGCCCGGAATTGCTGCCGGAACAATTCTTGCTTTTGCTAGAGCTTTAGGTGAGTTTGGCGCAACGCTTATGCTTGCAGGAAGTATTCCTGGAAAAACACAAACAGTACCGATTGCGATTTATTTTGCTTCGGAAGGCGGCAATATGGATCATGCATTCATCTGGGTAATTATTATTATTACAATTTCATTGCTTGTTGTTGTCTTATCTAATCTTTGGACAAATAAACGCTATTCAGCTGTTGGGCGCATAAGGGGGGACTAACCGATGAAACTAATGGTTAATCTCGAGAAAGGCTTTGGGGATTTTACACTAAAAACCGATTTTCAAGCAGGCGGTGAAACATTTGGCATCCTTGGGGCATCTGGTTCAGGCAAAAGTATCACCCTTCGTTGTATTGCAGGACTTACGACACCTACAAAAGGCAAAATTATTTTAAATGATCGTGTCTTATTCGATTCCGAAAAAAAAATTAATGTTCCAGCGCGTAAGCGAAATATTGGCTACTTATTTCAAAACTACGCTCTTTTTCCCCATTTGACGGTTGAGCAAAATATTGCTTTTGGCATTCGTCATTTAGCGAAAAAGGAACAACAAATAAAAATTGACGACATGCTAGAAATGATCCAGTTGAAAGATCTCGGTAAAAGGTATCCGCATCAATTATCAGGCGGTCAGCAGCAAAGAGTTGCTCTAGCACGAGCATTAGTCACAAACCCAGAGGCATTGCTGCTAGACGAACCTTTTTCCGCTTTAGATAATCATCTTCGCAGACATATGGAACAAGAGCTAATTGAAATACTGAAAGCGTATAAAGGAGTTACTTTATTTGTCACTCATAATCTTGAGGAGGTTTACCGTGTTAGTAAGCGGATAATGATTATGGATCGCGGTAAAGTCATTGCCAATCAAGAACGTGATACTATTTTTTTAAACCCGCCAACTTTTATGGCTGCTAAGCTTACAGGGTGCAAAAATTTAGCGAAAGTAAAAATCCTTGATAGTGCAAATAATGATCAAGCTCCTGAAAATTTCTATTGTATTGAAGCGATTGAATGGGGCAATGCGACTTTACAAGTTCCAACAAGAAAGCTGGAGCATCATTTTTTGGACAAAACTAAACTAGCTTATGTTGGGATCCGAGCCCACCATATTCAATTTGTTTCTGAGGAATATTGTAAGGAGCCAAATGTGTACCCTTGTAGATTACTATCATTTGAAGAAGGACCACATCAAATTACCGCCTATATTCAAATTAACGATCTGAACTTAAGCTCTGATAAAGTTCATCTTCAGGTAATAATTTATAAAGAACACTGGAATATGAAAATAAACAAAGATACGAACTTATATGTACATTTACCTCCTGAGCGGCTATTTTTAACTACTATTTAATTAAGATAAATAAAGCGATCACAATATGTTATAATTAAGAGAATAAAGAAAGCCAAGGAGAAAAGAGGTGATCGCTTGTCGGATAATGTTTCTTACACCCCAGAGGAAGTTGCAAAAATCCTAAAAATATCACGTTATACCGTTTATGAGATGATCAAAAGGGGCGAACTCCAAGCTTATCGAATTGGTCGGAAGATGCGAATTGAGGAAAGCGATTTAGAGGTTTATAAGCAAAAAAGAAAAGGTTCGGCAACAGTACATAGGTTAACTGACCAAGCTATAGTAGAAAGACCATCGCCTTCAATTCAAGCACCAAATGAAGGCTTTATTATATGTGGTCAAGATATCGTCTTAGACATTTTAACTCGCCACTTAGATAGTCGAGTTAAAAATGTACCTATTTTACGTAATTATGTTGGTAGTTTTAGCGGATTGCTAGCTATGTATCACGGCAAGGCCAATATCGCAACAGGTCATTTATGGGCTGGTGATTTAAATGACTATAATGTTCCTTATGTTCGAAGGTTATTGCCGGGTATCAATGCCGTAGTCATTAATCTTGTCTTTCGTATGGCCGGTTTTTATGTTCATAAGGACAATCCGAAGAAAATTACCGATTGGCAAGATTTAATTAAACAAGATGTTCGCTTTATCAATCGCGAAAGGGGCTGCGGAGCTAGAGTTCTACTCGATGAACAGTTAAAGAAACATGCAATTGACCGAAAACTGATAAACGGGTATGAACAAGAAGAAATGAGTCACTTGGCGATCGCAAGCGCTGTTGCCCGAGGTGACGCCGATGTTGGCGTCGGTATTGAGAAGGTAGCAATGCAAGTTCAAGGAATAGAGTTCATTCCGTTGCAGAAGGAACGCTACGATATGATTATTCGCGAAGAAGAGTTAGAAAAACCGCATTTTCAAGCATTGCTATCAGTTATTCGCTCCAAAGCTTTTAAACAAGAAGTTGTCGGTATGGGCCACTATGATGTATCAAACATGGGAGAAATTATCGCCAAGGTGTAAATGTATAAATTCCGAGGGTATCACTAAAAGTAAGCTTTTGGTGGTACTCTCTTAATGAGCTTCAAGCCATTCTTGCTCCGTTTTTAATTCTATTATTTTAACCACTCGATTTTTTACCATTTTATCAACTCATTTTGAAGTTATTGTAAATAATTTGGTATAATCAAAGGTATTAGATTTAATAAATTTAATGGTACCAATAGAGGATAGAGGGGTAGCAATGCTAGAAATTACGCCTAATTTAGATGATAAAAGTAGAAAACCACTATACATTCAGCTCTCAGACTATTTTAAAAAGGAAATTACAGATGGAAATATAAAATCTAAGGAGAAATTACCACCCAAAAGAATGTTGGCGAGCTACTTAGGTTTGAGCATTAATACGATTCAAGCTGCTTTTGATCAGTTGTGTGCAGAGGGATACGTTGAAAGTAAACCGCGTAAAGGGTTATATGTTAAAGCAATCGAAGACAAAATTTTCTCTAAGCAAACAGATGCACCTAAATTTGTAGAAAACGTAGTAAAAGAAAAAAAGCAAGTTAAAATCGACTTTAACTCTGGTAAAGTTGACTTAGAACATTTTCCATATAATGTATGGCGAAAGTTGACAACTGAATCCTTGTATACTGATCGAAGTAAGCTATTCAATATGGGCGATCCTCAAGGAGAGCGCTGTCTTCGTGAAGTCATCACAAACTATTTATACGAATCAAGAGGTGTACGATGTACCGCTGATCAAATCGTCATTGGAGCAGGTACACAACTATTAATTGGCTTTCTTTGTGTATTATTTGGGAGAGAACATACATATGCACTTGAAAATCCAGGCTTTCATCGTACAAGAGTAGTCTTAAAAGACCAGGGGGTAAAGATTCGTTCGATTTCACTTGATGAAGATGGTATTTCTGTAAATCAGCTAGAAGCAAGCGATGCAACAATTGTTTATGTAACGCCATCACATCAATTCCCTTGTGGAATGGTTATGCCCATCTCAAGAAGGTTAGAATTGTTAAAATGGGCCGAGGAAAGAGCAGCATTTATTATCGAAGATGACTATGACGGCGAATTTCGTTATAAAGGAAAACCGATTCCTTCATTGCAAGGATTAGACACGAACGGTACGGTTATCTACTTAGGAACGTTTTCAAAGTCTTTGATCCCGTCGCTTCGCATTAGCTACCTTGTTCTGCCTACAACTTTAATGAAGAAATATCAGCAAAAATTAACCATTTATAAACAAACGGTTTCCCGTCTTCATCAAGAAACATTATTTCATTTTATGGATCAAGGCCATTGGCAAAGACATTTAAATAAAATGAGAACCCTTTACCGTAAAAAACAATTCGCCTTACTAGAAGCTATTAAAAAATATTTAGGCGATCAAGTGAAAGTAATTGGTGAAAAATCGGGATTACATATTCTTATTAAAGTACAAAACGGAATGTCCGAAGCGGAGTTAATTGCTAAGGCTGAAGAGATGAATGTAAAGGTATATCCTACATCAATATATTACGAACACCCCAATCCTACGAACACGCCTGAAATTTTATTAGGTTACGGAGGTTTACAGCAAACCGAAATCGAAGAAGGAATTCGCTTATTAAAAGAAGGATGGAATTTATAATAAAAACAGTAAATCTTGAAAGTGGAATGATGAAGAGTTAACGGCTACGGATGTACAAATCAGTTCTGTTGTACATCCGTAGCCATTTGTTTTATGAACAGGATCAACGATCCAATATTCTTTTAATGAATATGACAAAGTTTGGGTAACTATCAATATCTATATTGGAAATCTGGTAGAGCAAGGCCTGACAGCAGGGAACAGTAATCTCTGCTATCATTTCATTAATTAGTATAATAAAGCTTATTTCTTAAACGTACTTACTTTTTCAAATGGATAAAATCTAAGAATAACTTTGCCAACGATATTTTCGCAGGGCACAGATCCTATGACTCTACTATCAAGACTACCATTTCGATTATCACCCATCACAAAAACGTGATTTTCTGGAACTACAATCGTTTCAAAGGGGAAGGCCATATCTTCTTTTATGTAATCTTCTACTAATTCGACACCGTTGCGATACACTTTGCCGTTCTTAAATTCTAACTTATCTCCAGCTTCACCAATGACTCTCTTTATCCAAAGGTTGTTTTCATCGTCTTCATTTCGCAAAATCATTTTAACAATCGGACTTTCAAAGAAATTATCTTTTACTTTCCTATCTCGATTAACCCGACTGTCTATAATAACGATATCGTTATATTGCGGTTCAATTCCTAAAAGATAGCCACTTTTAAAGATCATGACACGATCTCCAACCTTATCTTTATTATCACCATCAATTCCATCTAGTGTTGGCTCCATAGAACTTCCACTTACTTTAAAAGGTTGAAAAATAAAAGCGCTAACGATGATTGAGATTGATAAGACAAATAAAAGTGTTTTGCTCCAATCAAAGAGTTCGCTAAGTATTTTTTTATAGTTCATTTTTTTCACTGCCCTTCAAACAATTTCAAATTAAGATATTACGTACACAAGATGTCTAATCTACTCATATCTCCATATGTTTAGATTTTACCATATGAAACGAAAAAAGCTTTCACAATTTAGTTAGAGAGAGTAAAAGTAATGAATTAAGATGATTAAGACTGAAAATTTTTATGTTTCAAGAGGGTTATTACTTAATTAAACGTTTAATTAATTTTTTCGGGAGTGTGATTGCAATGGCAATCTCAGGAGAAAAAGGAACGTCTATCTATAAGAGATGTTTCAGTGCGAATGTTTGAAGTGCTTCACGGACAAATTTATAAAATGAAAATATTATGGTATAGTTAACACAAATAAAAGTTTTAATCATTAATTCGCTGGAGGAACTTAGCATGGACATTAGAATTATGAAAACAGATACTTCTAAGAAATTTCAAAATGGTGGAGAAGCTTTAGTTGATCTTGGCTTTAAAAAAGTAGGGAATGCAGTAATAACAACTAATGATGGACATGAGGTTAAAGAAATTTTCAAAAAAGATGAAGAATCGGTTTATATTATCTATGTCGATCATTCCGATACTACTATTAATAGTTTGACCATTTGTACCATCAAAGATTCTGAATATTTACTTATCGAGGACTAAATAGCTTAATGAACTACCGGGATTAAAAAACCTGCCAGATAAAAAGTGGACAAGTACACTTTTTTCTAGCAGGTAATTTGTGTGTTGTGGCGCCTGTCTTTACTTATCGTCACTGTGTATTTTGAGGGTTAACAAGATGCGCTGTACTTTCTACGATAATGATAAGGTTAGACGGTGCCTTTAATTAAAAAGATTACAAAACATAGAAAAGCTCTTCATTAACTAAATCAGTTGCGATTATAAAATAGCCATTTTCGTTTAACTCAACAATTTCTTTTTTTCTTAGTTGTGAAAGTGTACGGCTAATTGTTTCACGTGAGGTTCCAATCATGTTGGCCAGTTCACGATTCGTAAATTGAGTATTTAATTCAATTCTACCGTCTGCTCGATTCTTTCCATATGTTTTCGCAAGACGGAGAAGCAACATTAAGATTTGTTCACTTGTATTATGAAGAATTTGTTCTTCAAGTCGGTTTTGGAGATCAACAATCCGTTCACTCATCATTTTGAATAGCTTGATACAAAGATCAGGACGTTGTAGTAGAAGCTTTTCAAAGTTAGCAATTGGAATGACGATGATGGTGGCATCTTCAACAACTTCTGCATGTGCTTGATAATTTCCTGTACTGAAAAAACCAGCATGAGGGAACATATCGCCTTCTTGCAAAATCGAAATAATTTGCTCTTTGCCGTTAATGTCTGATTTATAAATTTTTACTTTGCCACTATGAATAAAAAAGACACGGTCAAGCGGGTCTCCTTTCATAAAAATAAGCATTCGAGCTCGAAATTGACGAGGGTACGCCATTTCAACAATTGGTTCTATTTCTTCATCGGTTAGTTCCTTAAATAACGGAACTTTTTTTAATAAAGTTGGAATGGTTTCCGTTGAGCACATTGCTTCTTCACCCTTTATAGTTTAAGTTCAATATTTTTCTTCTTTCTTATTTTATCAATTTTCAATATTTTTAAAGTGATGATTGTCACTATCTTAACACCATTTCTATACTTATTAGTATAGAAAGTATGAAAAAAATCACACCCTATCGTTGAGCCAACTCACTGACGACTCCTTAAAAACAATGTAACATAAAGAAACAACAGCAACAAAAAAATTTAACAAAAGGAGTGAAAGTGATGGGTGCACCTCATTTAAATAGTCCCCAAACAGCAAGAAAGTCGAATTATCAGACTAAAAACAGCTTTTTAAAGTCAGTGTTAATGTTGACAATTCTAGCTAGTTTTACAGTATTAATTTTAGGTGGATATTCGATTTTCAAAGAAATGGCACCAAGGCCACTTGAAGTGGTGAATACAAATGGTGAAGTAATCACAAGTCAAGACGCAATTAAAGGTGGGCAGGCGGTCTTTCAGAAGTACGCGCTCATGGATTATGGAACAGTTCTTGGTCACGGTTCATATATGGGACCTGATTACACGGCCGAGGCTTTAAAGATTTATACTACTGGGATGCAAGAATTTAAGGCACTTGAATCTCACGGGCAGCCGTTTGATAAGTTAACGAAGGATCAACAACAAGTTATTAAAAGCAATGTTGTTGAAGAAATGCGTGTCAATCGTTATGATACTGATAAAGAGGTCCTAGAATTAACAGACGCCCAAGTTTATGGGTTAGAAAAAGTTCGTGAATATTACCGCGATGTTTTTACGAATGGTGATGGCTGGGGTATTAAAGCTGGCTTGATTCAAGAAAGTCATATGCCAGAATCTGATCGTGCATGGGTAAATGATGGTGATCAAATTACGCAAATCTCAGACTTTTTCTTCTGGACAGCATGGCTTTCAAGTACATTACGTCAAAATGATGATATTACGTACACAAATAATTGGCCTTATTATGAAGACGCTGGGAACACAATGTCATTTTCTGCTTTATGGTGGAGCGGTGCTAGTGTAACGATTTTAATTTTAGCTCTTGGAATCATTTTGTTCGTATTCTACCGTTATCATCTTGGAATGGAAGAAGCTTATACAGAAGGTAACTATCCTACATTTAATTTAAGTAAAATGCCGTTGACGGCATCACAAGTAAAAACCGGAAAGTATTTTGCTGTTGTAACAGTGTTATTCTTTTTACAATCAATGTTTGGAGCACTACTTGCTCACTATTATGTTGAGCCAGACAGCTTTTTTGGAATGAAGTGGATTTATGATATTTTACCATTCAGTATTTCTAAAGGTTATCACTTACAGCTAGCAATTTTTTGGATTGCGACATCATGGCTTGGCATGGGAATTTTCGTTGCTCCACTTGTTGGAGGACATGAACCGAAACGCCAAGGTTTATTAGTAGATATTTTATTCTGGGCCCTAGTTGTCTTAGTTTTTGGTAGTATGATTGGTCAATGGCTTGGGGTAAATGGCTATTTAGCAAATAACTGGTTCTTATTAGGTCACCAAGGATGGGAATACCTAGAACTAGGTCGTATTTGGCAAGTTGTTTTAACAGTGGGAATGTTAATTTGGTTATTCATTGTTTTCCGTGGAATTAAGAGTGGTTTAAAACGTGAAAGTGATAAAGGCGGCTTAATTCACTTATTATTTTACGCAGCTGTTGCTGTACCGTTATTCTATATTTTTGCCTTCTTTATTAATCCAGGTGCAAACTTTACGATGTCAGATTTCTGGCGTTGGTGGATTATCCATTTATGGGTTGAAGGGATTTTTGAAGTATTTGCGGTTGTCATTATTGGTTTCTTGCTTGTACAAATGAACTTAGTAACGAAAAGATCGACCGTTCGTGCCTTATACTTCCAGTTAACAATTCTTCTTGGTAGTGGGGTAATCGGAATTGGTCACCATTACTATTACAATGGATCAAGTGAAGCTTGGATTGGACTTGGAGCTGTTTTTTCAGCATTAGAAGTAATTCCATTAACCTTACTTGTTCTTGAAGCATATGAGCAGTATAAGATGTTAAGAGATGGTGGAGTAAACTTCCCATATAAATCAACATTTTGGTTCTTAATTTCAACAGCTATTTGGAATTTAGTCGGAGCAGGGGTATTAGGTTTCCTTATTAACCTGCCAGCAGTTAGTTTCTTTGAACATGGACAATTTTTAACACCAGCACACGGTCACGCAGCGATGATGGGTGTGTACGGTATGTTTGGAATTGCCGTATTGCTTTATTCTTTAAGAAACATTGTAAAACCTGAAAAATGGAATGATAAATTGCTAAAATTCTCTTGCTTAACTTTAAATATTGGTTTAGCAGGGATGGTTGTCATCACCCTTTTACCAGTTGGGTTCTTACAATTAAAAGAAGCGTTTTATAACGGTTATTCGGTATCACGTTCACCTGAGTTTTTACAGCAAGAGGTTGTTCAGCAGCTTCTAACTATTCGCGCAATCCCAGATACAATCTTTTTACTTGGGGTTATTGCACTTGCGTTGTTTAGCGTAAAAGCTTTATTCAACTTGAGAAAGCCAACACACCGTGAAATGGAAGCATTACCTGTCAAAGATTTAGCGGTGGACGAGGATTAAACCACTTATGAAAAACAGTAGTAACAAATAAAATAAAAATAAAGAGGCTGACTTTCAAGGTTGTAATTCAACCGAAAGTCAGCCTCTTTTACATTTAATATATAAAAATGTGTCATATTTGTGAAAAAGGTAGAAAACGAGTGAAATTAATAGTAAACCAAGTAAAATAGGAGGATTTATCCGTTTATATCGTAATTTTGTTTCTACTATGATTGTGATAGAATTCACTATATTTAGTGCGGACTGACTTTCGTGAGAGTCGAAAGTCAAAGATAAATAAACTTGAAAAGAGGTGTATGCTTGAATTTACAAGCAATTAAACAAGAATGGTTTAGCAATGTGAAAGGAGACATATTAGCAGGAATAGTTGTGGCGTTAGCCTTAATTCCTGAAGCGATTGCCTTTTCGATCATTGCAGGAGTAGATCCAATGGTCGGGTTATATGCTTCATTTTGTATTGCGATCGTAATTGCTTTTGTTGGCGGTCGTCCCGGAATGATTTCGGCTGCCACGGGTGCAATGGCCTTGGTAATGGTAACGCTAGTCAAAGGTTATGGACTGCCGTACTTGTTTGCGGCAACGATCTTAACTGGTGTTATCCAAATTTTATTTGGTGTTTTTAAGTTGGCGAAATATATGAAATTTGTGCCTAGATCGGTAATGGTCGGGTTTGTTAACTCGCTGGCAATTTTAATTTTTATGGCGCAACTAAATAATTTTGTAAATGCAACTTGGATAATGTATGCGTTAGTTGCCCTTACATTAGCAATTATTTATCTTTTGCCAAGAATTACAACCGCCGTTCCATCAACGTTAGTAGCAATTATTATCGTCACGACAATCGCTATTTTTGGAGATTTAGATGTAAGGACTGTTGGTGATATGGGGAAGCTCGAGAGCACCTTGCCAGTTTTTATGATCCCATCTATTCCATTCACATTGGAAACATTGATGATTATTTTGCCGTACTCTTTAGCATTAGCAATTGTAGGATTACTAGAGTCATTATTAACAGCGCAAATTGTTGATGATATGACTGATACGGAAAGTAATAAAAACAGAGAAAGTCGTGGCCAAGGGATTGCCAATATTGTCGCCGGATTTTTGGGCGGTATGGCTGGCTGTGCGATGATTGGTCAATCAGTGATAAATGTTAAATCTGGAGGAAGAAGGCGTTTGTCCACGCTAGTTGCTGGTGTTTTTCTCTTCTTTTTAATAATGGTTCTTAGTTCCATTGTTGTCCAAATACCAATGGCCGCTCTTGCCGGGGTGATGTTTATGGTCTCAATTGGGACGTTTGATTGGAACTCTTTAAAGACTTTGCACAAAATTCCGCGAACTGACGCCACTGTTATGTTAGTAACTGTTCTTACAGTCGTCTTTACTCATAACTTAGCAATAGGTGTTTTAACAGGTGTTGTTTTAAGTGCGATCTTCTTTGGGGCCAAAATTTCAAATGTGAAAGTAACAGCAAAACATTTAGGTGAGAAAAAGACATATTTTGTCGAAGGTCAACTTTTCTTCGTATCTGTTTCTGATTTTCTCAAATCCTTTGACTATAAAGAAGATGTAAAGGTAGTAGAAATTGATTTTAGCCGTGCTCATCTTTGGGATGACTCTGCCATTAGCGCAATTGATAAAGTCGAAATGAAATATGAACAAAATGGTATTAACGTTCAGTTAACAGGAATGAATAGAGAAAGCTCTTTGTTAATGCAACGAATTGGTGGCTTATCGAAAAATTCAGGTCACTAAATTACAAATAAAATAAACGGGTTTTAGAAAAGGATGCTGACGAATTTTCATTCGGAATCCTTTTTTTTTGTCCAGGCACCTGAAGGCTTGGAAAAGTCCGAGTTTTCTTAACTATAAATTTATATTGACAAATTCCTAAATTAGGAGTAAATTTACATATCATGTTAATATACCTATAAATCGCTAAATCAATTTATTGAGCGGGGGAACCATTGAACAGTCTTTACTGTTTTGGGGTGAATCTTACATAAGTTAAGAGGGGATACTCTTTCGTCCCTAATCCGACAGCTAACCTCGTAAGCGTTATGAAGAGGAGGGTCAAATATTGAGTGTTTTTGATCATTCTTTGTAATGGTCTTTTTTTGTTTTGCAAATACTAAGTTGGGCATGGATTTCATATAGAAACGAAGGGAAAACGAATGAAAAAACAATTTGCAGTCATTGGACTAGGACGGTTTGGTGGTAGTGTTTGTAAAGAACTAAAGCGTTTAGGTCATGAAGTATTAGCAATTGACAGTGATGAAGAGCGTGTTAATGCCTATGCAGTCCTTTCTACTTATGCTGTACAAACGAATGCAACCGATGAAAACGCCCTTAATTCGCTTGGAATTAGAAACTTTGATTATGTGATCGTTGCTATCGGTGATAATATTCAATCTAGTATCCTTTGTACACTGCTATTGAAAGAACTAGGAGTTAAAAATGTTTGGGTGAAAGCTCAAAGCAATTATCATCATAAGGTGCTGGAAAAAATCGGGGCAGACCGAATTATTCACCCGGAATATGATATGGGGATAAGAATCGCTCATTATTTAGTATCAGAAAAAATTATTGATTATATCGAACTTTCGCCAGATTACAGTATTGTCGAACTAAAGGCAACAACGAAAGTCACTAATTATTCAATCGCTGATTTAAACGTTCGTGCTAAGTATGGTTGTACGATTTTAGGAATCAAAAGAGGAGAAGATATTATCATCTCACCTCATCCATCAGAATTTATTCAGGAAAAGGATATTTTAATTATTGTTGGTAGAAATAATGAACTAAAAAAGTTTGAAGAAGTCGGGTTATAATATATGAACTTTATGAATACTTTCAAAGACAAACTTAATAATAAACGCGTAATTCACTTATCTCCACCGCAAACTTTAGCGTTGAGCTTTCTAACTTTTATCATCATTGGCGGGTTTCTATTGAAACTCCCTTTTGCCACAACAACTTCTATTTCGTGGTTAGATGCACTTTTTACCGCGACGTCGGCCATTACGGTAACAGGACTTGGTGTTGTAGATACAGGGAAAGATTTTACAGTCTTTGGGCAAGTCGTGATTATGATTTTAATTCAATTAGGTGGTTTAGGATTAATGACATTTGCTATTCTGATTTTGATGCTTTTAGGGAAGAAGATCGGTTTACAGCAACGAGTGTTAATTCAAGAGGCTTTTAGCCAAACGTCGATCGGTGGACTTATCAGACTTGTCAAAATCCTATTTGTATTCACCTTTACCGTAGAATTCATTGCGTTTGTAATATTATCGATCCGTTGGGTTCCTGAATTCGGTTGGCGTTTCGGGATGTTTACTAGTTTATTTCATACAATTTCCGCTTTTAATAACGCTGGTTTTTCATTATGGACAGAAAATCTATCAGCTTATGTTGGAGATCCAACAGTTAACTTAGTTATTACTTTTTTATTTATTACAGGTGGAATTGGTTTTACCGTAGTAGCAGATTTGTGGGGCAAGCGTAAATTTCGACTTTTATCGCTCCATTCCAAGTTAATGATCATCGGTACACTCTTAATTAACATCATATCTCTTTTACTTATTTTTTTATTAGAATTCAATAATCCAGGAACAATGGGTCAGTTTACTTTAAGTGAAAAATTATGGGCTTCTTACTTTCAAGCAGTAACACCAAGAACGGCAGGATTTAATACAATTGATATCGGTAATATGACGACCACTTCGATTTTTTATATGATGTTATTAATGTTTATCGGTGCAGGAAGTGGTTCAACGGGAAGTGGAATTAAATTAACGACCTTTATAATAATGATACTATCAACGTTTAGTTTTCTTAAAGGGAAACATGAAACAGTGATTTTCCGTCGGACAATTAAACCACATGTTATTTTAAAAGCATTAGCAGTGATCGTTGTAGGTTTATCCTTCATTTTTTTAATCATATTTACATTAACATTTACTGAAGATGCTTCATTTATTATGATTGTCTTTGAAACAATTTCGGCATTTGGGACAGTTGGTTTATCAATGGGTCTAACCGGAGATTTATCATCTATTGGTAAAGAAGCTATTATGGTTATGATGTTTATTGGTAGAATTGGGCCGTTAACGTTAGCCTTTACGTTAGCAAAACCAAAGAAAGCGAACATTAGATATCCTGAAGATGAAGTGTTTACAGGTTAATTTTTTTAGATCGAAGGAAAGCTAGAGTAGTTCTAGTATCTTTCGATCTTTTTTACGTGTGTGAAAAATTATTAACTTTGAATGCTGTCTAGCTCCGAGCCTCTACACTTTTCTGCTTTTCTTGTTCATTTGGGAAATGTAAAATTTCAGCTTAGCGTAAAGGCTTAGTTTTGCCAAGGTTTCTCCATACATTTTTCATAAAAATATGGTACATTCAAAGGTAATAGCCATCGAGTTTAGCAAAAAGTGTAGCCCTTTAATAAGGAGTGAGATGAATGGAGAATAAAGTGTTAATTGTCGATGATGAAAAGGAAATGCGAAATCTCTTGTCGGTTTGTTTAAAGCCATTTGGTTATGTGATTGATGAGGCACAAACAGGGTTTGAGGCGCTTGAAAAAATAATCGGTGAAAAGTATGATTTATTATTACTAGATATTATGATGCCAACAGTAGACGGCTTTGAAGTTTTAAGAAATGTTCGTGAAATACTTGATAAAGATGTGCCGATTATATTATTAACGGCCTTAGGGGATACGGATAGAATTGTAAAAGGATTGCAGCTAGGTGCTGACGATTATATTGTAAAACCTTTTGAACCTAGAGAACTTTTAGCAAGAATTCAATCGGTGATGCGCAGGGCACAAAAGAGTGGTGTCTTGGAAGAAGGAAAATTTAGTTTGCATCAACTTTTATTTGAAGAAAATAAATTAAAAGTTTCTTATCGTGAGCAAACATTGCCACTAACGAAGAAAGAATATAAGTTATTACTTCGTTTAGCCAAAAATTCGGGCAGAGTCTATTCAAGAGAACAACTCGTGCAACTTGAATGGGAGGATTATTACGAAGGTGACGCCAGAACGATTGACACACATATTAAAAATATTCGTGAAAAACTGAAAGCGGTTGGCTTTACAAAGCAAATTATTGAAACTGTTTGGGGAATTGGTTATCAAATGCTTGAAGAAGATTCCATAAAGGATGAGTAATATTGAAGAAAAAGCTTACCAAAAAAATTACATTTTTCGTTATTCTTATTTTACTCCTTGTCATTAGTACAATGGTTTTGTTTTCATACAATTTTTTTAAAAGCTTTTATAAGGAACAGTTAGCCCATAAGGTTCATGAAGAATTACAAGCATATACGACAATGTTCGAAGAAGGAATTGATGAGAAGACGATTGCCTATCTCGTTGGTGAAAAAAATCTTGGTCACCATGTCCAAATGATTTTTTTTGATCTCAATTTGCAGTCCAATTATTCGGCTCACCATGTCAGTGAGGAGTGGTTAAAACAGTATCAGGCTTGGATCAAAAAATGTTTGGAAAACGAAAATGAAACGTTACAATACGTAGATACAGGAATCGGCTTTCATATTCCTCATATTTGGGCATTTCAACCGATAATGAAAGATGGACAACTGATCGGTTATTTCTTTATCGACCAAGATACTGGTGAATTTGAAAAAACAAAATTGCAATTGTTGTTACTTTTATTTGCTATGGGATTGATAACATTCGTAATTGGTGGACTCTTAACAATCTATTTAACAAAGGTGATCTCTAAACCACTCATTAAAATAAGTGAATCAACGCGAAAAATTGCCAAAGGCGATTTAAATATTCATCTTTCAATCGATAGTAATGATGAGGTAGGGCAATTAGCTGAGGATATTCATGCGATGACAAAGCAATTAAAGGAATACCGTGATTCCAAGCGGCAGTTTATTTCTCATATTTCCCATGACTTACGAACGCCGATTACGTATATAAAAGGCTACTCGGCGATTATGAAAGATGCACCACTCCATGATGAAAATGAATGGCGTCGCAACCTTGATGTTATTTATAAAGAAGCAACTAGAATGGAATATTTAGTAAGTGATTTGTTCCAATTAACAAAGCTTGAAGAAGGAAGAATCACTCTTCACAAAGAAGAGGTGGAGCTTCTTGTTTGGCTAAAATCGATTGTAGCAACGAGACAGTTAATGTTAGATAATCATTCACTTCTGTGTGAAGTAAGTTCAAATCAGCCAGAATTAAAAGCAATGGTTGACCAACACCGCCTTGGTCAAGCAGTTATTAATGTGCTTGAAAATAGCATTCGTTATACCCCTAAAGGGGGAACAATTTGGATTAATGTAGTCGATAAAGCAGAGGAAATTGTCATCGAAATTCGTGACAATGGTATTGGAATTAGTAATGAGGAATTGCCACATATTTGGGAACGATTCTATCGAGTCGATAAATCAAGATCACGCGAGAGCGGCGGTAGTGGCTTGGGTTTAGCAATTGTCAAAGAAATTGTAGAAGTTCATGGTGGCAGTGTGGCAGTTGAGAGTGAGGAAGGAATAGGAACTAGTTTTTATTTGCAACTTAGAAAAGAAAACTGATGAAAAAGAAAAAGGATCAAACACCTCTATTCATTTATGACTAGAGGTGTTTGATCTTTGTCAAGTCAGTCTGGAGGCTGGCTGGCGATATTACACCTAAAAGACGCCCACAGGACGTGGGCGTCTTTTAGGTAATTTGGTGCTCTCCGCTTTTTGGATGAAAGTAAAATTGAATATGCTACTTTCATCCAAGGGTGTGAGTATTAAATCATGTGAGTTTCTATTTAAGATCAATTGAGATGATTTTTGTATCTTTATTAGCAATTGCATATTGAGATTGACCAATATACAACGGAATTTCTAGCTTGTCCCAATTTGGAAGCCCAGCTGCAAAACGAGTTTCGTCTTTTTGGAAATTTGTAATTTCTCCTATGACCCAATCGTGATCCCCTATTTTTTGAATATCCTTTACTTTACATTCGTAAACGACGTAAGCATCCGTTAATATTGGTGATTGAATCGTTTCACCTTTTCTATAGGGAATATTTAATCGTTCAAACTTATCTCCATCTCGCCCCGACAGTTTACCGGCTCCTTCAATATATTGTGCAAATTCAGCCGGAACAAATTGGATAGCAAATTCCCCTGAATTTTTAATTAAATGATGTGTAAAACGCTCTTCACCAATTGCAACTCCATAAATCGGTGGTGCAAACGACATGTAGGAGTGCCAACCAGCAGTCATTATGCTTTTCGTACCGTTCCATTCAGAAGTTACTAGGGCCATTAAACCAGGATAACAGTGAAGAACGGTTTCATTCGTACTTTTTAGCATTATTTCACCTTCCCAATAAAAGATTTTACATTTAGTATAAATGATACGTTAAGATCGTGTATAGACTTCGTAGTCATCTGCTGATTTCTCTACTTTAAATGGTTCGCTCCAATCAAGATGCCCTAGTAAAGAATCAATCACTTCACCATTAATTAAAATAAATACTTCATCATAACCAAACTGTTTAACGATCATTGCAATTTGTTCAACTAGCATTCCTTCACCTGTAGAACCTAAATTCGCTGTGGAAAGTTCATTGGAAAAGGAAATATAGGCAATGCCATTTTTATTTTCGACCGTCTGTACTAATACACCTTCTGGAAGGAGACTATGAAGACCTTCTTGTTTAGGCCCATCTGCCCAAAGTTGTAACGCTTTTAAAATTCCTTCTTCATTCTTCGTAAATGAATCTTTAGTTTCTACACGATAAACATTCATTAAATCATGATCGGAGAAGTATAAATAAATTGAATTAAGTACAACGTTTTCTTTTTCCGTTTCTATAGCATTTTCATCTGCAATTTCTGGAGTTTCTGGGGTTTCTTTTTGTTCAGTTTCTTGCTCTGAATCCAACATTGAATCATGGTTGTCAGTATGTTCAGTAGTATCCTTTCCACAAGCAACAAGTAATAATAACAATGTTAGTGTTAAGATAAGGTAATTCCCTTTTTTCACTAATAACACCTTCCTTATTAATAGTTCAGAAAAAGTATGGCATATATGAACAAGCATAGCATAGCATAGAAAAGAAGTCATTTCATAATAAAGGAAAAAATAAAAAAAAAAAACTAATTGTATGTTGACGAAGTAAAAGTCTCTGTTATATAATACGATTAACAAATCAAATATTGTACTATTACAAGAGAGGGAGATTAATAATAATGAGTAGACAAGAGCGTAAAAACATGATTAACTTTATTGAGAAGATGAAGGGGTTAGATTCAAGTCAATTAAAGCATATGACAGATCAAGAAATTGAGCATATTTACAACGCGCTTTACTTAGAGCTCGAACATCAAGAGTAGTACAAGAAAACATAGATTTATTGACCCTGACTTGTACTACGAACATTATTGAATGATTGATTTTACTAGAAAATTAATTAATTAAGTTCTCTAATTGTTAAATAGATAAATATTCCGGCTTATCAACTTTTAAAGCAGAAAACATTACCGAATTCAGGTGAGTGTTTCTGCTTTTTTTGATAGAATTGCTAAAAAGTATAATAGCCAAAGGTAAAAGACCGTTTTTTAAAATTCTCGGCAGTCTTTTTTGGGCTCCTGTGCCGACTATTCTGCAGTCCAATGCTTCATTTCTGGTTTTTGGTGTACGATTAGCCACTTCTTACTTGTTTTTTATTGTTAACAGTTATAATAGAATAAGAGTATTGAAGATAACTTAAATTATTTCAAAAAAACAATAAAGTAACTTTTATGTAGAAAAAATCGACTAGTTTAATAAGGGGGTAAGGAGCAGTGAATGATGAATTGGAACGCTTGTACGAGACTTATCACCATTCCATCTTTCAATTTCTGTTTTATATGGTTCGTAATAGACAAATAGCAGAAGAACTAGTACAAGAAGTATATATCAAAGTTTTTCATTCTTATGCTTCATTTAAAGGGGATAGTAGTGAGAAAACTTGGTTATATTCGATTGCCAGGCATGTCGGTGTTGATTGGATACGTAGTCAAAATCGTAAAAAGCGAAAGTTTTTAGGAATATTTCAATTAACAGAAAGAGAGTTTCAGATTAGAGACGAAGAACCATTGCCAGATGAAATGATAATAGAAAAAGAAGAAATTAAGGAAGTTTATCGAATGCTTGGCAAATGTTCATTTGATCAACAACAAGTGATTATTTTAAGATACATAGAATCCCTTTCGATTAATGAGACAGCGGATATATTAGGATGGACGGAAAGTAAGGTAAAAACGACACAACATCGGGCAATTAAACTGTTACAGACACTTCTTAATGAAAACCAGCATCAAGATTTAAAGGAGGTGGCGAGAAAATGAAGCAATCCACAAATTGGGATGAAAAAAGATTGGAAAATTGTTTAAAACAATTGCCTCAAATAAAAGATAAGCAAAGCAAAGCAGAATTATTTAAACAAATCAAAGCAAATACCGATGAGCTTCAAATAAAGGAACGAAAAAAGAACAAAAGCTGGCTCGTCCCTTCACTCGCTGTTGCTAGTGTTTTCTTCTTTTTATTGCTCATGATTCCATCCTTCTTGAATCAAGTGAATGTAAGGGAAGATCTTGCTATTAATAAAAGCTTTAAGGTGAAAGAAGCTGCCGAACAAGCAAATCAAGATGCTAACGAGATGAGAATTATGAAATCAACACCCAAAACTGCGTCTTTAAAAAATGTTGACGATTTTCTGTATCTCGGAGCAGTTCAACCTTCTGAAGCAGAACTATTACAAGAACAACTTGTGACAATTGCTCTACCTGTTCAGGCTTCTACGAGAGAGCTTGTCCTTCCAGTGACACTTATTTCAGACGGTGCTAATGAAATTGAAAGATTTCTAAAGGTGAAAGAAACGTTTTCTGGTGAAGCTTGGGGGATTGGGATGTTTCCACATTTTCCAATTAACTCAATTGTGGCGCGAAACAAGCAAACTTTAAAAATTGATGTTCCTCAAGGAAGTTTAGAAAGTTTAACTAGTTCAGAAGCTTTAATTTATCAGCAATCATTAAAAGAAACGTTTTGGCCTAAGTTCAGAGAGATAGAGCTAAGTTCTGATGGGAAACCGGGAGTTGATTTGGGGCAAACTGGCTCTGTATCTCGTATCGATTTACAAGTAGAAAACCGTGGTTATTATCTTTTTGAAAGTAAAACAGGTCACATATTTTTAGCACGAGGTATTACAGTTGCTGCGCCTCAGAAGAATGCAAACAATCAATATTTAAGTTTACAAGAAACTATAGAGTTCATGAAGCAAGGAAATCAACAGTTAGGTTATCATGCTGCAATTCCTGAGGAATTTGTGATTACAAACGTCTTACAAACAGGTAACATTGCAACGATTACATTTACAGAAGGAACCATTCTTGAAGATAATCCGAAAAATTTAGCGATGATAGAAGCGATTTTATTTGCAGCTCGAGATTTTGGAAACACATTTGTCCAGTTTGAAGGCTTAGAAGCAACCCATGTTGGACCATATTCTCTAACAAAAGCAATTGAAATTCCACGTTATGCAAATTTTATTCGCTAAACGTTGTTGGTAACTAATAAGCACATCATATAGTTGAAATGGTGTGCTTAAAAAATAAGTTATTGACGACGATTGGAAGGATAAGGTACAATTGATAATTATTATCAATTAAAATCCATACAATAGAAATAGAAGGGAAAAGGTGAAAGTGAAAAGTATTCAAACAAAAATATTAGTATTTTTTTCAATTTTCTTTTTTGTAACAGTCTCGCTTATTGGAATGATTATGTTTAATAATGCCAAAAATCTTGTAGAAAATTCAGTTGGAGCTCAGGCAAAGTCAATTGCTAAAAGTTCGGCAAAAGCAATAAATATACCGCAGTTTGAACAAGTTTTAGTAGAAGGAAAAAATGAGTATTACTATGAATTACGACATACGTTAAATAATCTTCGCGAGATTAACGGATTAAGATACTTATATACAATGACTAAAAGAAATACTGGTAATGGTGAAGAATACATATACGTAGTTGATGGGCTTCCACTTGACGCTGATGATGCTTCTGATTTTGGAGATGTCGAAGATATTAGTGAAGATCCAATTATTAAAGAAGTATTTGAGACTGGTGAAGCAATGGTCGGTGAATTAGTTAAAACTGAAGACTATGGAACACTCATTTATGCCTATGCGCCAATTAAAAATGATTCAGGCGAGGTTATTGGGATCATTGGCGCTGATTTTAAAGCTACAGAAGTTGCAAATGGATTAGAAAAAAACAGAAGATCAGCGATTATCGTAACATTAGGAATTGCCCTACTTAGTGTTATAGTTTTGTTCCTATTAACAAAGTTATTAATAAAACCGCTAAAATTACTAACTAAGCAAGTTGAACATGTGAAAGAAGGCGATTTAACTGTCAATTTTACAACGCATCGCAAAGATGAAATTGGGATTTTAGGATTAGCATTTCAGCATATGGTTAATGAAATGAACAGTATGATTAATAGTATTAACAAAAATACAAGTAAATTATCGGAAACTTCAGAAAGGTTAGCTAGTAGTTTTCATACGACAGTCACTAAAAATAAAGAAATGATGACTGAAATGGCCGAGGTAAGTATGGATGCTATAACAACAGAGAAAACTTCTGAAGAGAGTGCAAGGGCGATGGGAGATATTACTCAAGGTGTATATCACATTGCCGAAACAGCGTTACAAGTAAATGATGCCTCACATGCCTCTGTTGAAGAAGCTAATTTGGGGATGGAAACGTTAGAACAAGTTTCCGAACAAATGACCTTAATTCACAATTCTGTTCAAGAATCGGCTAAACTCGTGAAAAATTTAGACCAATATTCAGTTGAAATTGGTAAAATAATTGAAATTATTTCAACAATTGCTTCGCAAACTAATTTACTAGCACTTAATGCGGCAATTGAAGCAGCTAGAGCAGGTGAAAATGGTCGAGGTTTTGCGATTGTAGCTGATGAAGTTCGAAAGTTAGCTGAACAAACTAGTGCTTCTTTAAATGACATTTCAAAAATAGTTGAAAAAATTCAGTTAGGGGCGACAAATTCTGTTCAAGCAATGGAACAAGTGTCAACGGAAGTTGATACTGGTGTGGTTGTTATTCGTCAATCAGGTGAGACTTTTAAGAAAATTAAAGAGTCTGCTCATTACGTTGTAAATCAAGTTGATTTATTTACATCTACTACACAAGAAATGTCTGCGAGTACGGAAGAAGTATATGCTTCTTTTGAAGAAATGGCCAACGTTGCCAAGAAATCAGCAAAACATATAAATGAAGCAGCAATCTCAGTTGAACAACAAACAACAGAAATGGCGCAAATTTCAGTTTTTGCCGATCAACTAAAGCAGATGGCGAATGAACTTACACAACAAGTTAGTAAATTTAAAGTAGAATAAGATGATGTCGCTATTCTTGCTCTTAGTAATTCCAGGTTATTTGACCTTAAGTCGTTAGTGCTTGGAGCTAGACATCTTCTCAATTACAATATCATTGCTAAACAATAGTTCTCCAAAGTGCACTAAACTTCTGATGAACAATAAGAGGCTATTGTACAGTAAAAAAGCTTACCTGGTGGTTAGCTTTTTTATTTTTAAGGAGAAGTTCATTTTTATACAAGCTAACTAAAGGTTTATTCCATGATTGACAAATATAAATGAATATTTTACAATAAAACTACCAAAAGGTATACGGCGTATACATGTATACCTCGTATACCATTAGAAAGCGAGGTGGTGGTAAGTATGTATAAGGAAAACGATGAAAGTAGAATTGAACGGAAAAAGGAAAAAACTAGACAAAATATTATCACTATTGCAATTGATTTATTTAAAACACAAGGTATTGAAGAAACCACTATGGAGAGAATTGCAAATGATGCTGATGTTTCAAAAAGGACGCTATATAAGTACTTTAAATCTAAGGAAGCTATTATTAGTGATTTTATTCAAAGATCATTTAAGGGGAAAAATCCTGAAAGAATCCTTAGATTTCGGAATGAAAAAAATACTCGTTCTAGAATGATTGTCGTTTTTAACGAATTAATTCAAGGGGTTAGAGAACATAAAGATATTTTTGAAAAATATGTGGTTTATAGAATGCAAAATATGGTTTCATTCTACCAAGATGAAGGTGAAAAAAGTGGCTTGTATCTTTTAGGTCTTGAAATTATCAGATTAGGACAAGAAAGCAATGAAATTAGAAAAGATTTGCCTAATTACGTAGTAGAAGATTTATTTGAATTTGCTTTTATTGAAGTGGTAAAACAGTTTTATTTTGAAATAGATAAATTTGACCAAGATTTAGCCATTCAGCAATGTGTAGATATTTTTATAAAGGCGGTTAAACCATAAATATTTTAAAGGAGTGATTTACTAATGCCATTTGTAAAAGTAAATAATATTAATTTACATTATGAAATTTGCGGAGAAGGTCCGAAAGTTCTCTTTATTCATGGGATTGGAGCTGATTTGAAGAATCCAATAGGAATTTTTAATTCGCCACTGGTCAAACATTTTACAGTACTAGCTTTCGATCCCCGTGGATTGGGAGAATCTGATAGCTCGAATGAACCTTGTAGTATTGCAGATATGGCAGATGATGCAGCTGGTCTTGCTTCAGCAGTTGGATGGGAAAAATATCATCTATTTGGTGCATCTATGGGTGGAATGGTAGCACAGGAGTTAGCACTTCATTATCCTTCTAGTTTAGAGAAACTTGTTCTTGGTGTTACTAATGCAGGGGGAGAGAATGGAGCTCCGATCTTAGTTGACAAATTAGATAAAATGTCTACTCTGGAAACTTTACGGACATCTGATATTCGACAAGATGAAGCATGGGCTGTGGCTAATCCGGATTTTGTTAAGAGATTCGAAGAACAAGCATTAAAGTCAAAAAAAATAATGCAAGAAAATCCAGATCTATTAAGAGGTTACTTTAATCAGGTAAATGCAGTTCTAAAACACGATGCGTATGATCATCTTCATAATATTAAAATACCAACTTTAGTTTATGGAGGGCGTTATGATGGAAGTAATCCTCCAGAGGTAACTAAAAAAATGGCTGAAAGAATTCCAAACTCAAAATTAGAAATAGTTGATCACGGTCATGGAAGTTGGTTCTTTGATTCTACTGTTTGGGAAAAGATCATAAATTTTCTGAAAAGTTAGTTTTATAAAATGGTAAAATAGTAATATATGGTCATTGAAGTAACCGTGTATTAAATTGATTAGCCTGGGCACAAAAATGCCTAGGTTTTTTATTTAAACTTTTTGAAATATTAATATTGGTTTAAGGAACCACCATATTCAGTTGATTGTAGAGTATTACTAAGCAAAATCTATAGGAACTGTAATAATAACCTGTGATGTGGTTTTCCTTCCGATACGAATAAAGGCTCACAATCATCAGTACAGCTATTTAAATACTTATTAATGTGATATATTGCCTTAAATGATAAATAAACTTCCCTTTTGTTTTTTTTTTTGTCAAATTTTCGGGCCATTGTGCATTATATTCCGTTAAGATGTCCAAGATTGGGAAAACGGGAATCAAAGTACCTGTATGATGTTAAAATTTCAAGTGCTAGCCAAGGAAAAATAAGGTTTTCGCAATAAGGACTTGTCGAAGAAGTTTTTCCAATGGCGAATAGTGCTTTCCTGGGAAATATTTTGTCGTTATCTTTCTTGATCAATGACGATTGCTGTCGTTCAACTACTGCTCAAAATCTATAAAAACGATTAGTAAACTTAGTAGGCTGATTGCAATAGTATATAGGTATAGGGAGATATTTAGAAAAAGGAGAGGATCGTGCATGGTAGTTCGGTATGAACATGAACCATTTACAGATTTTACAGTGGAGCAAAATCGCCTTGACTTTGAAAAAGCCTTAAAAAAAGTAGCTACTGAATTAGGAAAAAACTATGATCTTATTATCAATGGAAAGAGAATCGCAACAGTAGAAAAAATTGTTTCGCTTAACCCTGCGAATAAACAACAAATTGTTGGAACGGTTTCTTGTACATCAATTGAGTTAGCGGAAAAAGCGGTGCAAGTAGCTGATCAAACATTTACTACCTGGAAAAAGTGGGCACCAGAAGCACGTGCTGATATTTTATTTAAAGCAGCAGCGCTTATAAGACGGCGCAAGCATGAGTTTTCCGCTTATTTAGTCTATGAAGCTGGTAAGCCTTGGGCGGAAGCTGACGCTGATACTGCTGAAGGGATTGATTTCCTGGAGTATTATGGTCGACTAATGCTTCAACTTAGTAAAGGGATTCCGGTCCAAAGCAGAAAAATTGAACATAATCGGCTGTCTTATATTCCGCTAGGTGTAGGGATTGTGATTCCTCCTTGGAATTTTCCATTTGCGATTATGGCAGGAATGACGGCGGCAGCTGTTGTAACAGGGAATACAGTATTGCTAAAGCCTGCGCAAACGACGCCAGTGATTGCCTACAAGTTTATGGAAGTTTTAGAAGAAGCCGGTCTTCCTAATGGGGTTGTAAATTATATTCCGGGATTTGGTGCTGAAATTGGTGATTACCTTGTTGACCATTTGCGGACCCGCTTTATTTCTTTTACTGGTTCGAAAACTGTAGGCGTACGAATTTACGAACGAGCTGCAAAAGTACACCCAAGTCAGCTTTGGTTAAAACGGGTTGTTGCCGAAATGGGTGGGAAGGATGCAATACTTGTTGATAAAGAAGCTGATTTAAATTTAGCTGCACAGGCAATCGTCAAGTCGACATTTGGTTTTTCAGGACAAAAATGTTCTGCATGTTCAAGAGCCATTATTCACCAAGATGTGTATGAAGAAGTTTTAGTAAGAACTGTCGAGTTAACCAAACAATTAACTGTAGGTGATCCAGTTGATTTCAACAATATAATGGGGCCACTTAATGATCAAAAAGCGTATGATAAAGTGACAAGGTATCTTGAAATCGGAAAACAAGAAGGGAAATTAATGGTAGGAGGGATGGGAGATAACTCTCATGGATTCTTCATCCAACCAACTATTTTTGCTGATGTCGCAGAAAATGCACGGATCATGAATGAAGAAATTTTTGGTCCAGTAGTTGCCTTCTGTAAAGCCAAGGACTTTGACCATGCAATAGAAATAGCCAATAACACGGAATATGGATTAACTGGTGCTGTTATTTCGCGTAATCGCAAAAACATTGAAAAAGCACGAGCGGAGTTCCATGTTGGAAACTTATATATTAATCGAGGTTGTACCGGAGCTATCGTAGGTTACCATCCATTCGGCGGATTTAATCTGTCAGGAACTGATTCAAAAGCGGGTGGGCCGGATTATTTACTGCAATTTACCCAAGCAAAATTGGTTTCTGAACAATATTAATTAAACGTTTAATTAATAATTAGGGGGCAATTATGAGGAAATCGATAGAAATAATTGAACAAACGGAAAAATATGGTGCGAGAAATTATCAACCATTGCCAATTGTAATTGCGAAAGCAGAGGGTGTTTGGGTAGAAGATCCAGAAGGGAATAAATATATTGATATGTTAAGTGCGTATTCTGCTGTGAACCAAGGTCATCGACACCCAAAGATTATTCAGGCACTAAAAGATCAAGCAGAGCGTATTACGCTTACCTCACGGGCATTTCATAATGATCGTCTCGGTGACTTTTATGAGAAAGTTGTAAAACTCACAAGGAAAAATATGGTTTTACCAATGAACACTGGAGCGGAAGCTGTAGAGACGGCCCTGAAAGCTGTTCGTCGTTGGGCTTATTTTGTCAAAGGAATTGAAGATGGAAAAGCAGAAATCATTGTTTGTGAAAATAATTTTCATGGGAGAACGATGGCAGCCATTTCTCTTTCTTCAAATATTGAATATAAACGAGGCTTTGAACCACTTTTGCCTGGAATCAAATTGATTCCTTATGGAAATATTGAAGCTTTACAAGCGGCAATAACCGAGAATACAGCAGCATTTCTGCTGGAGCCAATTCAAGGCGAAGCAGGAATTATCATTCCTCCTGAAGGATTTCTTAAAGAAGCATTTACGGTGTGCCAACAACATAATGTTCTCTTTGTCGCCGATGAAATTCAATCTGGGTTAGGACGATCAGGAAAGCTGTTTGCCTGTGATTGGGAAGATGTTATACCAGATATATATATATTAGGAAAAGCATTAGGTGGTGGCGTAATGCCAATATCTGCAGTTGCTGCCAATCGTGAAATTCTAGGTGTGTTTGAACCAGGTTCTCACGGATCAACGTTTGGAGGTAATCCTCTAGCTTGTGCAGTTGCAGTTGCCGCCTTAGAGGTCATTGCAACAGAAAAATTAGTCGAACGTTCTTTGGCACTAGGAAATTATTTTCAGCAAAAATTAAAACAAATCAAAAGCTCAGTAATCAAAGAAGTTCGGGGGAAAGGTTTAATGATCGGTGTCGAATTAACACAACCAGCTAGAAAATATTGCGAAGCATTAAAAGAAAAAGGATTGTTATGTAAAGAAACTCATGTAAATGTCATTCGTTTTGCTCCACCTCTAGTAATTTCGCAAAAAGAATTAGACTGGGCATTGCTCCAGATCAAAAATGTCTTAGCAGATTAAAAGGGTAGTTGTAGAAAAGATTTCAAAGAGCGCTTATAGAGCAGTTCACAATAACGAAAAAACACCGTTTACTAATAAAGACATGAGCGGAAGAGGGTTTTTCTGATGGAAATGCTTTTGAGAAATGTTTTCCTCTTTTTATCAAAAAATAAAACAGTCAATAAAATTGCAAAAAGATGGGGATTAAAACTTGGCGCGAAGCATTTAATTGCGGGTGAAACAATTGAAAGTGCCATTGATGTTATTATACGGTTAAATGCCCAAGGGCTTGTCTGTACCGTTGATCATTTAGGTGAGTTTGTTTTTAATCGCCAAGAAGCAATCGAGGCTACTGAACACTGTGTGAAAACGCTTGAAGCAATAGCTGCGCACAGAGTTCATTGTAATCTATCATTAAAGCTTACACAATTAGGCTTAGATATTGAGCGAAATTTATGTCGTGATAATTTGAAAAAAATTGTTGCAACAGCCCAAAAATATCACAATTTTGTTAGAATTGATATGGAAGATTACGCACATTGTGAGGCTACTTTGGCAATTTTAAATGAGTTGCGACAAGAATTTGATAATATTGGTACAGCCATTCAAGCTTATTTGTATCGCTCAGAGCGAGATGTTGACCATTTAAAAGGTATTTCATTAAGACTTGTAAAAGGTGCTTATAAAGAAACAGCTGAAGTTGCTATTCAAGATAAACAGAAAATCGATGAAAATTACTTTGTAATTATTAAACAGCATTTGCTAAATGGCAGCTACACAGCAATTGCTAGTCACGATCATCACATTATTGAGAAAGTAAAACAGTTTGCAAATGAGCAGCACATACCGAAAACTCAATTTGAGTTTCAAATGTTGTATGGCTTTCGGCCTGATTTGCAGTTGGCGATTGCCAAGGAAGGCTATACTATGAGAGTTTACGTTCCATTTGGTAATGATTGGTATGGCTATTTTATGCGAAGGCTTGCGGAAAGACCACAAAATGTTACATTTGCATTAAGAGGTCTATTAAAATAATAAACTATGAAACAAAAAAGGGGTTGTGAAGATGAAAAAGCAAATATCGATTATTGGAGTACCGATGGATTTAGGACAGCGAAGACGTGGCGTTGATATGGGACCAAGTGCGCTTCGCTATGCTAACGTCGTTGAACGTCTGCAATCCCTTGATTACGTTGTAACTGATGTTGGTGATATTGAAATTGGTAGACCGAATCAATTCGATGTCATTGATAAAGAAAATTTAAAAGATCTTAAAGAAGTTGTCAAGGCGAATCACAAGCTGGCGATGGTTGTTTCTAATATCGTTGCCAACGGCCAATTTCCACTAGTTCTTGGAGGAGACCATAGCATTGCTATCGGCACTCTTGCAGGTGTAGCCGAACACTATAAAAAGTTAGGTGTCATTTGGTTTGATGCACATGGAGATTTAAATAGCGGAGAAACCTCGCCATCAGGAAATATTCACGGTATGTCACTCGCAGTAAGTTTAGGAATTGGCCATCGATATTTAACGGGGATTGGAGGTTATGCTCCAAAGATTAACCCAGAAAATGTCGTAATTATCGGGGCCCGTGCACTAGATCGAGGTGAAAAAGAGTTAATCCGTGAAAAAGGGATAAAAGTATATACCATGCATGAGATTGATCGTTTAGGAATGACAAAGGTGATGGAAGAAGCAATCGCTCACGTAACAAACGGTACAGATGGTGTCCATTTAAGCTTTGATTTAGATGCGTTAGATCCACACGACGCTCCGGGAGTCGGGACTCCTGTATTAGGGGGTACTTCCTACCGAGAAACACACTTAGCAATGGAAATGCTTGCTGAAGCCGATATTATTACTTCAGCTGAGTTTGTGGAGGTTAATCCAATTTTAGATAATCGAAATATGACAGCAACAATTGCAGTCGCTTTAATGGGCTCGCTATTTGGAGAGAAACTGCTATAAATTGTGTGTGCAAGAAAGAGGATAAAAATAATAAAAAATGTAGCGTAATGAGTAAAAATCATCACGCTACACTGCCAGAACATTTGCTTGTCGCCGCTAGGCGGCGCTCTGCGCTTTTCTTATATATAAGCTAGAAAGGCTGTTGCTAGGCTAAAATAAATAATTAACGAGAAAATGTCATTTAATGTTGTAATGAGCGGTCCTGAAGCGACTGCTGGATCAATACCTAAGCGATATAGCAACAATGGGACAGCCGTTCCAACCATTGTGCCAAAAATCATTGTTAATACTAACGAAGTGCCAACAACAATGGCGATTGCTGGGCCTTTCCATACTAAAGCAATCAGCGCAATCAGTGAACCACAGGTGATGCCGATGATCATGCCAACACCTAATTCGCGAAACAACAGTTTAATCACCGTTTTTTTATCTAAGTCGTGGCTAATTAAGCCACGTACTACAACTGCAAGTGACTGTGTTCCAGTATTTCCCGTCATTCCAGCAATCATTGGCATGAAAAAAACTAATGCTACGCTTCGTTCCAATGTTTCTTCAAACCCACTAATGATACTTCCGGAAATTAAGCCAATAAATAATAATAAAATGAGCCATGGCAAACGGCGAATAGAGGCTGTTGTAGCTCTTGTATGAAAATCAATTGCTTTCCCTGAAGCCGATAATTTTTCAATATCTTCATTCGCTTCTTGGATCACGACGTCAATGACGTCATCAACCGTTACAATTCCGAGTAATTTATTATTTTCATCAACAACTGGAACAGCTACGAAGTCATAGCGTTCGATCAGTTGAGCGACATTTTCTTGGTCTAAATCAGCGGGTACAGAAACTACGCGATTAAACATTATTTCACTTATTTTTTCGTTGACATCTGATAATAGGAGGTCCCGGTAAGATACAACACCAACAAGCTCTTTATGATCATTAATTACATATAAATAGTAAATTGTATGGTTCATTTCTGCAAACGATTTGAGCTTGTCCACGGCATCGCGAACCGTATAATCATCATTAATCCAGACAAATTGGTTGGTCATTAGTCCCCCAGCTGTTTCAGGTGGGTAACTCATTAGACTTTGGATATTTGTGGAATGTTCATGTTTCATTGTAGATAAATATTCTTGAATTTTTTCTACCGAAAGTTCACTTAATAAATCTGCTAAATCGTCATGCTCCATCAAATTCATAATTTTTGTTGCTTTTTCAACTCCAAGTCGATGCAGAATTTCAATTTGCAGTTCACTTTCTAGTTCTTGGATAAGATCAGCAATTTGTTTTGGAGATAAATACAAGAGAAATTTAAAATGATGCTTTTCAGGAAGGTTACGATAAAGTTGAGCAATATCATATGGCTGAAGCTCGTCGGTAATTTTCTCAAAAGCACCTTTTTTATTTTCTTTTAAATACTTAATGATAAGAACAGTTAATTGATCTTCATTCATAAGTAACACTTCCTTGCATAGTAAAATTAAAACGATTAAAAGAAATCCCTTAGGTATTACACTATAAAAAAAAATTACTTTAGTAAATATAATTTTTAATACTCTTTCGATTATTATATGTAAAAGCTTTGTAAGATGTTTATAAATTTTTCAAATATACTAACTATGTCTAGAAAAGCAGGACTACGGTTTTGTTTCGTAGTCCTGCTTTCTCCTTAGTTAATAAGATAATTAAACCCCGGTGAACCTGGTGGAGCATGAACAATCATGTTGTACACTGGGATCGTGTAGGCAAATAGAATAAGTAGGGCGGCAATCCCAATCCACAGTTTCCAGTTTTCTAAAATCTTTGGTGTAGTGGAAGTATCACTCGCTGGTTCACTAATTGGAAACGCAGTTTCCCCTTTAGGTGCAAGCCATGTCATATAAATAAAGTTATAAAACATTAACCCAGCTGCAATAGTTAAAATTGCAGCGCCGATCGCAACTGTTACATAGTTTGTAAACATTCCATCAAACCATGCTAGTGCGGTTGCATGGTTCTGATATGTTGTATAGGCAGTACGACGTGGAGCACCCAATATTCCCATTAAGTGCATTGATCCGGACATGAAGAACATCCCAATCGTCCATAACCAAGTTTGTAACATTCCTAAACGGTTTAGGAATGGCGTGAACTTTCTTCCAGTTAAATGAGGGATTAACCAGTAAGAAGTCCCAAAGAAGGTTAGAATGACCGTTGAACCGACTGTTAAATGAAAGTGTCCAACAACCCAAAGTGTGTTATGGATAACAGCATTCATTTGATGAGAAGCGTTAATCACACCACCTGTACCAGCTGGAATAAAGATAACCATTCCCATAAATGGTGCAAAGAAACGAACATCATTCCAAGGAAGTTTCCCTAGCCAACTAAGAACACCACTGCCACCTTTTGCACGAGCTGTTTGCTCAAAAGTACCAAAGATTGAAAAAGCAGTCATTAATGATGGAACGATAACGGTAAATGTTAAGATAGTTTGCACAAATTTCCAAAATTCTGATACTCCAGCTTCCATAAGCTGATGATGAAAGCCAACTGGAATAGAAAATAATAAGAATAAAACGAACGCAAGTCGAGCAAGAGAATCACTAAATAATTTTCCGCCAATAATTTTTGGAATGCAAACATACCAAGCCATATAAGCAGGTAGTAACCAGAAATATACTAGTGGGTGACCAAAATACCAGAATAAGGTTCGGCTTAATAAAACGTTAATTTTGTCGGTAAGCCCAAAAGCCCAAGGGATCATTTGGAATAAAACGGTAGCGGCAACACCTAAACAAGCAATAATCCAAAGAATAATTGTTGCTGTTGCCATATAACCAAATAACGGTGTTTTCTGTTCTTTATTCGTTTTTTTCCAACAAAAGTAATGGGCAAGAATAGCAGCTCCAGCAATCCAAGTACCAACAATAAATAATGTTAAAGCAATATAATAAAATGGATGGGCTTGCAAGGGAGCATAGAATGTATAAAGAACTGACGCTTTACCTAAAAGAATTAACCATGCAGCAAGCAATGTACCAATTGTTGTTATCCAAAAGCCAATCCAACCAACTCTGCGAATTCCATTAGACATTCCCCCTAAAGTTCGGCTTACGCCTGCAAAAAGAAAAGCAAAAATAAAATAAGTAGTAAATACAAGTGCTAATAAAACACCATGAACAGTTAAAATTTGATAGTATCCAAGCCAACTAGGAAGCTCGATTAATCCTCCCCGTACTAACCCTTGTAAAAGCCCCATAAGCGCCCCAATAATAAATGCAATAAATGCTACATAAATATGGGCCAAACTTAGTGCGGCATCTTTAGGGGCTACTTTTACATTGGTATCTAGAGTATATTCATTGACTGTTAATGTTGTATTTTTCATTTATTTCACCTCAATCGCCATTTGCATGGAATGGTGTCCTGAACCACAATATTCGTTACATAAAACGAGATAAGTACCAGGCTCAGTGAATGTATGTTCAGCCATGTTAACATGCCCAGGTGTTACCATGAAATTTACATTTGTTTTTGGAATTGTAAAGGAATGGACGACATCAGCACTTGAAACGTTAAAACGTACAGTTGAACCTACTGGCACCTCAATTTTATTTGGTGAAAAAGCAAAGGCCATTGCAATAATGTTCGCTTGATAAGTAGTTTTATCGATTTGCTGTAGGCCAGGTTTGTTAAATGGAGCTTCATTTCGCAAATTTTGGGAGTTGACTATTGCCATATGACTTGGTGGATGATGTCCAAATCCAAATGCTGTAATACCTAATAACGTCAAGAATACGACTAACGAACCAATGCCAAAAGCTAACCAGATTTTCTCGTAACGATGTAAATGCATCAAATAATTCCCCCTCACAAATCACATTCTATCTAAGAATATCCAAAACATTGCTGACCATGATCCAACGATGAATAAACCAAGCAACATGACAAAAATGAATGTTCCTTTTAAAGAAGATTCTAATTCAGCTGGAACAATGTCTTTGTTAGTTTCAAGATTTGTGTTATTTCTAGCCATCATATCCCTCCTTCTTCTAAATGTAAGCCCCCTATAATTACATAATATTAGAAAGATTCCTAAAAAATAATTAGAAAAGTATGAAAAAATAATGACAATTACAACTTAAAATAGTTAATAATCATAGAAGTAGTAAAAACATTATAATCTTTCAATTACTAATGGCTACCAACAAAATTCCGAAAAAATCTCAATATACAATTTGATGGAAGTATTATGAAATAAGATTGCTTTCATTCAGTTACATATCATAAAATAAAGGTAGTAATTGTCGGATTTCATAGTTTACGATCGTCGATAGAAACGATATGGAGGAATTACAATGAAAAATTATGATGAAAAGGTTAAAAATAGATTAAAGAGGATTGAAGGACAAGTAAGAGGAGTTATTAAAATGATGGAAGAAGAAAAAGATTGTCAAGCTGTTGTCACACAAATGTCAGCGGTCCGTAACGCTCTAGATCGAGCAATTGGCGTTGTTGTCAGTGCAAATCTGGAAGAATGCATTCGAAAGCAAATTGAAAAAGGTGAAGGTACTGAAGAAACGATTAAAGAAGCTGTAAATTTATTAGTGAAAAGCCGTTAAGAATGTAAAAGAACAAAGGCATTTGCCTTTGTTCAAAGATAAGAAAGTAAACGGTTTTTGAACTTTGAAAGATGTCTAGCTCCGAGCGCCAGCGGCTCGAGGTCAAATAACCTGTCAGATAAAAAGTGAAAAAGCGCACTTTTTACTGCCAGAACATTTGCTTGTCGCCGCTAGGCGGGCGCTCTGCGCTTTTCT
>JAKFDP010000065.1:0-1857 GCA_036676095.1 Anaerobacillus sp.
TAAAACAAAGCGGTGAAAGATTAAGCGGCCGGCGCATAACATGGTATTAGCAAAATCGGGCTTCAAACACCCAAATGAAAGTAAGTATAACTGGCGCCCGCCTTCGCTAATACCTCAACGTTAGCGGTAATTTTATGAGAACAACCCTAATGACACTGCTGTTGTTAAATTTGGCAACCGTGACGATTGCACAAATTCCTTCTTTTGATACTACGTATAAAATAAATAAACAAACGCTTCGTATTTCAACAAAGTTCCTAGATAGCAATTTTGTTTTATTAAATAGCAAATATGCATCTCGGATTGCTCTTCATGACACTATTGATGGTGTGGGTCTTGGAAACATAGAATTTCCAGATTTTGACAATGATGGTTATCCGGACATTTTACTGACTTACTTTGGAAATAATCCAACATATTATCTTTATTTGTTTGACCCCATAAGTAAACTTTATAAAAACATTTCAAACTATATGAGTTTCCCTGATGCAGTTCAATTGAAATCCAATCCAAAATATTTTTATTCTTATCATCGAGCTGGTTGCGCAGATATGAATTGGGTTAGTGACTTATTTAGAATTGTCGATTTTAAAATTGTTCAAATTGGACACATGGATGGACAAGGATGCGATTTTAAAAAGGAACTAATCCAAATATTTAAAGTAATCAATGATAAAGAAAAAGGACAACTAATCGCGAAACTTCCCTATATAAAAACGCTTATAAATTTCGACAATAAGTGGGAATTCATAGAAAAATATTGGAATCAGAATGTTAGAAAATTCGAATAAAAACTACCGCTAACATGGTATTGGCAAAAGCGGGCTGTCAACATTCAAATGAATAAATGGGTAACTGGCGCCCGCCTTCGCCAATCCCTTCACGTTATGCGGCACTTTAACGAAACACGCTACCAATGACAACAAAACGGTATGACATTTTTCTTGACGACAAAGTAATAGGAACGACTGAACTTGAAAAAGCAGACGCACCAATGGGTGTTGTTTTTGGTAACATAAAACTGTATGAGATTTCATCAGGATATGAATTTTTCAAATCATATTGTATGACAAATGGAATTGAGATTATTAACGATTATCCCGAGGACAAACTCATTGCAACATCTGACATTCCAACGCTGAAAATCATCAACTCAGATGGAGTTGAGATTAAAGGGCAAGGAACAAGTATTGACGGTATGGATAGTGACGTTTTTGAAGTTGCAATTTTAGGCATACCATACCCATTTTATGAAGAAGAATTTCCTCATCACGTGAAAGCATATGAAGACCAATTCAAGGACAACTAATGACAACAGACAAAATTTTAGAAATTGGTATTGACGACAAAGAACGACTTTTTATAAAGCCGAATAAAGAACGCTTTACTCTTATTTATAGGACAGCGACAGAAGTTCATTGGGACAACAACGGACTTTTTCTATATTCACCGAAACCAAGAGAATGGACTTATTTTGATTGGTTCAGACAAATAACTGGAGTGACAGAGACTGAATGTAACTGTAAACTTATTTTGACTGAACAAACTTTGTGGACAAACATTTCAGACGAACTAAAACAACAAATAATTGAACATCAAAAAGCGACCGCATAACATCGTATTGGCAATAGTGGGGCTGACAGTTGTAAATTAAGCACTTGTGCTACTATTGGGCATTTGTGCAAATACTCGGCTGACGTTTTTCAAATACCCCACCATCGCCAATACGTAAACCGTTATGCGCCAGTCGTGGGGCTGTCCTTGGAACAGTCCTCCAGTGTAACAATAAAAAGCGTTAAGTATTGCAAAGATCTTCCAGTTCCTATCAGTGTTCAATACCAGGGATAAGGAAGAGAA
>JAKFDP010000066.1:0-2385 GCA_036676095.1 Anaerobacillus sp.
GTCATAAACAAAAATATGTTTTCCATAATAAAAATTTGTTCGTATTGCTATTCCTGTTACTGCAACAACTTGTTCATTGTCATATAAAGCAAAAAGCTTATATCCTTCTTCTCTCATACTATGAAGAAAATCAAGATATGTACTTTTGTTTAGATGGGTTCTTAATTCGTTCAAAACTGGAAATGCTTCAAGCCATTCTTTCTCTTGTAATAATTCTTTTATCATTCCATTCCCTCCAAATCATAATTTGTAACATAATTATTGATTCTTGAAAATTATTAGAATACCTGCTGTTACACTCTTTTTTATCATCCCTTCTTCAACTGAACTGAGCCGTTACTTGAATAAAGAAAAGCGATCCTTCCTTATTAGAGAATCGCACACGTTAGTTGAAGAACTTCCCTCATTTTTGCTTTTTAAAATACTAATTTTTGCAATGGAAATTTTACACCTGCAAATTGAAGTAATGCACACCAAAATGGAATATGATATTATTGTAATTATTGCAATGTTTTATTTATTGTTACCAATTCTCAGATGAAATTAGAGGAACAAAATGACAAAAGTAAATTGGAACGTTATCCCTGCCAATAGCAATGTTAATTTTTTAGTAAACAAAATGATATTTTCTACGGTTTACGGAGAATTTCATAAAATTAATGCTTCAATTTGTGCAGACCTAGATGATTTAACAACAGCAAATATTCAGTTCAATATAGATGTATCTAGTATTAAAACCCATAATACTATTCTAGATGCTCTCCTTATGACGAATTTATTTGATTATGAGCAATTTCCTACAATCACATTTAAATCAAAAAGCATTGTGAAAACGGATACAGATAATTTTAATATTTGCGGTTTATTAACTGTTCGAGGAGTTTCACGCCTTGAAACATTCAATATTTCTATTAATAGATCTGAAAAGAATTCTTGTGAAAATGAAAAGGTTATATTTAGTAGCAAGGGGAAAATTTATAGAAACAATTACGGTTTATCTTTAACCTCAATTATAAATCCATTTGGTTTTCTCATAGGAGATAAAATTACCATTTCAATCCAAATTGAAGCATTAAAGGAGTTAAACTGAATAAGAAAAATGCCACCAAAATGGCAGCTTGATCTTTAACTCTTGCACCTGTTAGTTAAGAAATTAAAGGCGATTCAATAAACTATTTAATTTTAACAACGCTTCACTTACTTCTTTTCTTAGTTGTTTTTCGGAAATTTCAAAGGCAGTTTCTTGTCCAGGAAGGCATTCGTGCCAATAACAATCAACTGCTTCAAAAACTCCGTTTAAGATTTCGAATAGCGTGTTATCCATTCTTTCTGTCTCATTTTTAAAAGTTTTTAGATAGGTCCGTTCAAATTCCTCAACAGAAATTACTTCATTTATAAAATCCTCAATTAGTTTTTTATACTTGTAATCAAACATTTCTTACCTCTTTTATTGATTTCGTTCAATCTATTTTAATTATATTTTTCTTTAAAAACAATACTTCTTTATTCTACTAACCTGCTTCGTTAGCTGAATAAAAAAAGCTGCATCGATGGCAGCTGGATCTTCAACATAAGCATCCGTTAGTGAAAAGTAGTGAGTTATAAATTTATTTTCATTTTACTTTAGTAAAAAAGAACCTGTCCCATTTTCTTGTGGAACAAACCCTTGTTGAGCTGAACTATTTTCCACCATATTTTGCTCTTCTGCTGATATAGTAGTGGTAACATCTTTTCCTTCAGCTACATTACCTTCTCTACGATTTTGCTCTTCTACTGATATAACTCTGTATTGATCTCCATTATTAGTGGCTGTTTGTTCATCTTTTACTTTTAATTGTTCAGTTTGTGCAAATACTAAAATATGTTATTAGTGCAAGCTCGAAACTATTAGGAGGTTTTTATATGAAATGGAAATTAGTTTTAACCATTGGTTTTGCAGGAGCTTTAGCATTATCAATCGGTTTTGCGAAAGACTTGCAAAGTACTTTACCACAACTAACTATGTTACTTTAAACAAAAAGAATCGCCGCAGCGATCCCCGTTCTTTAACTCTTGCACCCGTTTGCTTAATAACACCTTAGTTTATTTAATTAATGTTTCACAATAAAATTCACCATTTCGCTAAATGCTTTTTGTGCAGATTTTACATTATATTTTGTAGAGTAAGGGTCACTGAATCCGTGTGTTCCGTTAAATTTATGTACTTCGGTATTCTTTTTATCTAAAGTTAAAATTAACTCGTCTACATTAAATGATTGTTCTTCTTGCGGAAAGAATAGCATTGTAGGACATTGTGGTGTTAATTCTACATAATCCCGAATACGTGAACCATAGTATCCAACTATTCCATCGACACATTCTTCCTCACTACATAACCAAGCAACA
>JAKFDP010000067.1:0-16006 GCA_036676095.1 Anaerobacillus sp.
TGGAATTCCAGGAAATGCTCAAGTGTGACGAGAAGTTCTTGTGGCATTTACTATCGCTTACACAAGAAGGAAATTTTAAAGCGGGCAGGTTTGCCTTAATTTCTGCAGATGAGTGTGCAGTGTAAGGATAAGACTAAATACTTCTCTCTATATAATATACTATATATGGTAATATTTCTAGTTCATCTATGCAATTGTATAGACCTTTTTTTATTTTAGCGGTATTTTTTCGTACATTGTAATGTTATTGATAAAATAAAAACTAAATTATTGTTATTTTGTTCTACTTAGTAGAAAGGTATCATTTTAGGAATTTTTAAGTAATAGAGGTTAATTATGCTAATTGAATTAACTGCTTTTCAAGGACCAAGTTCTTGGGCTTCGACTTCAAAAACGCTCAGTATTTTTAATTAAATAATAACACGTTATATTCTACTAACCAATGCAAGATTCACTCTGCTTAAGGCCCTCGTTTGATTTGTGTTTAGAACAATTTATTCCCTCACTTATACAATCCAATAATTATATTTTGTCTCACTATATAGATTTATTGACAATAATTATAACTAGTTTAGATTCACGATATTTAATAAAATATCCATGATTAATAAATAAGGAGGAAAAAATAAATGCAGCTAAGAGTAAGCAAAAAGTGGTTAGCTTGGATACTTACGATAATGCTAGTCATATCTTCAATACCACTAGATGTGCTAGCAAACGAAACAATTTCAAGCGTAAATAATGGAGAAATTTCCGATCAGAACTCCGATCCTAAAATTGAACTTTCTCAGCCATTGCTAGGGAAAACAGGAAAAAGAGAGATTTTGGAACAAAGAACGGAAAACACAAAAGTATTTGACAATGGAAATGGAACATTTACCAAGAATATATACTTCGAACCTGTTCATATGAAAGAAAATGGGAAGTGGAATACTTTATCTTCTAGATTAATTGCAACTAACAAAATGGTACCTGGGATAGAAGAAGTAGAAAGTATTGAAACGGAAAATACATTTCTTGGATCTCAATTTTATTCCAGAATGGAGAATGGGGAGTATGCCCTTTTTACTCAGAATGGACATTCTCTAACATATGCTTTAGTCTCTGCTGAAGGAAGTGCAGGTAAGATAGAGCCTAATGATGTAGAGGCTACCTTTTCTGAAAATGAAATTCTACATAAGGAAGTTTATCCTAATATAGATTTAAGGAATTTGACATTTAACGATAAGGTAAAGGAAGATTTAGTATTACATTCATACAATGGCTACAATAATTTTATATTCAGAATAAAAACCGATCTATCACCTGTAAAAAGAGATGATGGCATCATTGTATTCCAAGATGCAAATAACGAGACCATCCTAAATTTACCTAAACCTTTTATGTACGATTCTGATTTCAATAAAGAATCAGGTGAAACACAACAATCGAATGATGTTACCTATTCGATTGAAAAAGAAACAGATGGATCCTATCTATTAAAAATTCAGGCAAATGAAGAATGGTTAACAAGCGAAGAACGAGTTTATCCAGTTTACATTGATCCCACTACGTCAATTCAAACTGATTCAGACGCATTTGTAGCTAGTGCCTATCCAACTACAAATTACGGAGCTTCTTCACAGAAATGGGACCCAAATAATAATCAATATGTATTGAAAACAGGGTACTATGATTCGACAACAGGCACAAACTATGCCTACTTAAAACAATATTTCTCTGTCGTTAAGGGAGCAGTTATTGATAGTGCTACTTTAAATGTATACGTTACTCATTCATATTATCCAAGTACTCCAACAGGCTTGTGGTTAGACGAAGTCAATAGTACATGGGCATCTACAAGCATAACTTGGAATAACAAACCATCTTCAACCAACATTGACAATGTAAATGTAGCAAGAGATCAATGGGCTCAATTTGATGTTACAAATACTGTTAAAGCTTGGTTGGCTGGTACCAAAAATAATTACGGATTTAAATTACACACCAATGGAAATGGATAAACATATTGGAAGAAAATAGTTTCTATTGATAATGGTTCATATATTCCCTATATTTCAGTGACTTATCATTATGATGCACCAGGTAAGCCTACTGTAAACAAATATGCGTTAGATTCTAAAACTGGTTATATTGATGTTTCTTGGAACAAGGTTCCTTATGCAACAGGATATAAAGTTTTAATATTCAATGGATTAAATTATGAAGAGATTTCCGTTGGAGATGTACTAACGTGGTCGTCTCGAAATAAAAAGCTTTGGCCAACAGAGTCCCAAATTAATGAAGGGGAATATAACCTACGGACCGATCAAACTGGAGGAGAATTAGCTTTTGATCCAAGTCCCGTATATAACAATGCCGCACTATATGGGGGAGCCTATGCAGGTCGTACCAACTATTGGGTTCGAGTTAAGGCAATATTTCCTGGAGGGGTAAGCCCTCAATCACAAGAAAATACATTCTATATGCCTTTTGCTAAACCAGCAGTTCCTTCAGTAATAGCTTATGTAAACACTCCTAGTGAACAATCAGGATATATTAATCTCTCTTGGGAAGATATTTCAGGAGCAGAAACCTATGATGTATATATGTTCAATGGGAAGGATTTTCAGAAAGTTGGTTCAACGAATGAAAATAATTGGACAACTCAAGATAAACGAATTTGGCCAACCCAGCAACAAATCGATGGGGGCCAGTATCTACTAAAAACGGATCAGTCAGGAACTGAATTATCTTTAGACCCTACTCCTGTCTATAAAAATGCTAATCCATCTTCAACAGAGACAAAATATAAGTTTTATATTATAGCCAATAGTTCTACACATGGTGTTAGTCCACAGTCAGATGAAGTAAGCATTGATTTTTCAGGTACAAATAATAGCGGTGCTTATTTAGGAATGGAAGAATATTGGAGTGGTATTTCAGTACCAATGGGTACCGTAAATGCAGCAACTGGAAACTTTATCATGGAAGATGAAGATTTTTCTATTGATGGAAAAGGACCAAGACTTGGACTTAATCGTGTATATAATCATCTTTCGTCAAACATAGGAATGTTTGGTTATGGTTGGCATAGTGATGCTGAAATCAAATTAGAATCAGTAGATAGTGGGAATACTGTTACATTTACTGATGATGATGCAACTGTCCATACTTTTGTAAAAAAAATAGATGGAACATATCAGCCTCCTACAGGTGTTTATTTAACTTTAGAATCAAATGCAACGGAATATATATTAACAAGTAAAGACCAGTCAAAGGCTCATTTTTCTAAAGACACAGGTTTACTTTTATTTATTGTAGATGGTCATAATAATAAGGTTGAATTTCAATATCAGAATGGTAAATTAACTTCAATTGTTGAAAATGCAGTAGAGGGAGGTACTGCTAGAAAACTAGATTTTCAATATGATGTAAATGGTTTCGTTGATAAAGTGATAGGTCCAGGAAATCGAATATATGATTATGATGTATCACCAGAGGGGAATCTTCTTTCAATAGTAAATCCAGAGGGTGAGAAGTCTACTTTTGAGTATGATGATCAAAATCGATTATCGAAAGTTTACGATCCAAATCATTCAACTGAAAAGCCAATCGTTACACAAATCAAATACGATGAGAGCCAAAGAGTATCAACAGTAACTAACCCTAAAAATAAAATTACACAGCTGGTATATGAAAATGGAACTCGATCGGTTATTGTAACAGAACCAAATGGGAATCAAACCTATTATGAATATAATGCGGCAGGAAATCCTACAAAGGTTATAGAAGCATATGATCCTTTACAACCAAATAATATTAATCTAAACTTTGAGACTAAATATGAGTACCTTGGAAACAAACTTGTTAAATCATGGGATCCAAAGGATATAGGTCTTTCTCCTACAGAAGAATATCAATACGATGCAAATGGAAACATTATCTCTTCAAAGGATCATTATGGTGAAGAAAAATTTACTTACAATAAAAATAATGATGTTACATCATTTACAGATACTGAAAATCAAACAACGACTATTGCTTATGATGGATTGAATCCTACATCTGAAACTGATGAAACGGGAGTTGTTTCTTCAGTAGCAAAATACGATCAATATGGGAATATAACTGAGTCCAGCGATGAATTAACTTCTGCAACGAATTTTATAACAAACTCGAATTTTGAGGTAAACATAAACAATTGGACAATGGTACCATCTAGGGATAATGGTCAAATAAGTCTTGTTTCGGTACCCACAAATGAGAGATTAGTATTAGGGGGTAAACAAGCATTAAAATTATCCACTCTATCTACATCAACAGCTAGTGAGATAGGTTTTAATTCAGTTACTCAGGATATTCTAGTAGAACCGGATACTACTTATACATTAAGTAGTAAAATAAGGACAAACAATCTAAATAATGCAAGAGCATTTTTGAATGTTCAAATGTTAAATGGTTCAACACATGTTAAATGGGCTGATAATCGTTACTCTTCTTTAACAGGTACAAATCCATGGACTGAAAGGCAAATTACTTTTAAAACACCATCAAATGTTAATAAGGTTAAAATCTTTCTAGAAATAGAACATAGAAATAATACTACCTCTGGCGAAGCTTGGTTTGATACCGTTCAATTGGAAAAAGCAGATGTTTCTTCTCAATACAATCCGATAATAAATAGTAGTTTTGAGGAAGGTATTTCGAATTGGATTGTAAGTGATTCGAGTGGTGGTAGTATTATCGAAGAAAATATAGACGAAGCATTTGATGGCAAAAAAATGTTGAAAATGACCAGAACGTCAACAGCGCAGGCAGCCATTCAGTATAGACAAACGTTTGTATTGAATCAAGAAGAAAGCTCACTAAACGCTGTTACATTAACTGGACTTTCAAAGGCTATAAATGTAAAAAATACGGTCGATAATGGTCCAAATAAGGATTATTCTTTATGGGCAAAAGTTCATTACGTGGATGGAACATTGGAAGATATGCAAGCTATGTTCCCATTAGGCACACAAAATTGGAACCGTTCATCCATTTATATTAAACCAAGTAAAGCCATTGAATCGATAGACGTTTATGTCATACTTAGAAATAATAACATTGGGACTGTTTGGTTTGATGCCATTCGTTTACTGGAAGGGAATATTCTTTCCAAACAGGTGTATGATTTAAACAAAAATTACGTTGAATCCTCTATTGATGAGTTAGATAGAAAAACAGAAAAGAAATACGATCAAGTAGGAAATATTTTAGAGGAGACCAGTCCAAAAGGAATTAAGAAGCAGTATGCTTACGATTTAATGGATCGTTTAGAAGAGTTATCATTAGCGAACTTAACTGTCGTTTCATACGATTATGATAATAATGGAAACATGTCAACTAAATCCATTGAATCTAATATAGATGGAAAAGTTCAAACGACAACTTTCGATTACAATGAAAACAACCAATTAACTAAAGTGGTGGATCCATTACAACATGTTACATCGTACACGTACGATGATAATGGAAATATACTCAAAACTTTACTGCCAAATGGAAATGAAGTCGAGTCAGCTTATGATTTGGCTGATCGATTAAATAAGCAATTTTATAATGGTCAATTAGTCTTTGAGTATACTAAAGATAAAAATGGGAATGAAACATCCATTGTTGATTATCAAAATCAACTAAATAGAGTAAGAACGTTTGATACAAAAAATCGATTAACTAAACAAGACATTTTAAAGAATGAGACCTTGGTTGGTTTGACAACATGGACCTATCCAACAAACTCAGACAAGTTATCAAGCATTGCGTTTTCACATAATGGAACAAGTCAAAGCACAACATATGAGTTCAACAAATTGGATCAAAATACAGTTGTAAAAAATGGAACCGGAACTTACCGTTTTGACTATGATGAAAAAGGTAATGTTAAAACGTATACTCCAGCAAATGGTGCAGGGACGACCTACATTTATGATGAGGTTGGACAAGTCGCTTCGGCTTCAACAGGGGCCATCAACCCATCGGGGGATGTTCAGTCCATTTTAAATGAGAAGTATGAATATGATTTGAATGGTAACAGAAAACGAATTACGTATGCTGATGGAACAAGCATGCAGTTTACTTACGACGATTTAGATCAGCTCAGAACAGAAACATTGCCAGATGGACAAACAAATGAATACCGTTACGATGGATTTGGAAATCGTAACTATATCAAAATCGGTAATCAAGAAGCTGTAACACCAACCTATAACTTGGCAAACCAGATGGAGACATTTGGTACAGAAAACATCAATTATGATGAAAACGGCAACCGTGAGAGTGATAAGAAATATGACTATACATGGAATGCCGCAGACCAATTAATTGCCGTAACTGTTAAAGGAGAAACGACATTTTTTGCCGAATACAAATATGACGACGATGGCCGTCGTATCCAAAAGAAAGTTAACGGGACTATTACAAATTACATCTATGATGGCGACAGTCTAAACGTCCTTTACGAAACAAATGAGTCCCAACAAGTTCTACGCTCATATGTATATTCCGTTGATGGCCAGCTGCTTGCACTTAATACTCATTCAGGAACAACCGTTACAGGAACGTATTACTATCACTACAACCCGCGTGGTGATGTCATCGCCTTAACTGATGGCACTGGCAACATTGTAGCCAAATACGAGTATGACAGCTGGGGGAATCCTAGTACTTCAGAAGAAAGAACAGGAATTGCCTTAGAAAACCCAATTCGTTATGCAGGCTATCATTTCGATGAAGAAACGGGTCTATACTACTTAATGGCACGTTACTATCATCCTACGCATGGAGTGTTTTTATCACTAGATCCAGATCCCGGTGATAGCGACGACATCCTAACGCAAAATGGGTACACGTATGCGAATAATAATCCGGTAATGATGGTTGATCCTGATGGTCACTGGGTTTGGATGGCTGTAAATGCGGGATTTGCAGCATATGACGGTTATAAAGCATATAAAGCAGGAAAAAATAAGAGACAAATTGCATTAGCAGTTGCATCTAACTTTGTGAAAATTGGTTACTTTAAAAAGGCTAAAAGGATTCTTAGTCTTCATGCAAACAAAGTTGATGACAGGCCAGCAACACTTTATAAAAAATTAGATGTAAATGGTAAGTTTCTCAAATGGGGAATAACAAAACACAAAAATCCAACAAAAAGGTATACTAAAAAGCAAATAGCAGGTGGATCGGTTATTCGAATGAGGCGTGGATCACGAAGAGACATGTTAAAGCTTGAGAGAAGATTGGTTGAAAGATATCCTGGGCCTGAAAATAGAGAGAAATGGGCTGGGAAAAGGAGGAGATAATAAATTGGAAAATAATTATTTTATTACATTTGGTGCTGATATAGGTGGTATGGATGCTGCTAAAGCAATACAGCCACATTTAATTGAATTAAGGTCTCTACTTTATCAATTTTGTAATAAAAAATACTCATTACTAGATGAATTTGCTCCTATTTTAAGAGTAGACGGGGAAATAGATAGCTGGAACTTTGAAGGATGTGAAAAGTTACGCTTATACAAGAAACAACGCTACATTACATTGGATATCGGAATGCCCAAAAACAAGTGGCAAGATAAATCCCCTGAGGATATTAGAAAATATTTAATATTTTATTTAGAAGAGGCATTGCATTTAATAGTAAAGAAACTAAAAAAAGAGAAGATGGATATTGATGAAAATCTTTTATTTGCAAATTTTATACAGGTTAAAAATGAATATTTAAACGAAAATTAAAGTAATTAAAAAACGAAAAAGCATTGAGTTAAACTTAATGCTTTTTCAATACGTCGTAAGCGACTGTGGAAAGAGCGTGTAGCTGCTTTTGAAGAAAGTGGAAAAATTGCACCAGTTCAAAGTGAATCTCAGTAGTAGTCAAAGAAAAACCAGTTGTTCAAGAGAGCGTGTTAACGATAAAAATTGATCAAGCTACAATTGAAGTGAAACGTGTTTTTTACTTAGAGATGTGGTCAAGGTTCTTATGATGAAATAATTCACGAAGAGAAGTTTTTATCAGAGAAAGGTGAATATATTCCACTTCCATCTGTTGGAGATTCGGTATCATTTGATTCCGGTATTTATAAAGTGATTACAAGACACTTTTCCTATATTTATGGATGGTGTTGTGTAAATATTGTTGTAACTGATATTTATAGTGAAGAAATGGCTGCAAGATTAAAAGAGTAAATTTGTGCCCACCACAAGGTGGATTATTTGATTGCGTATATTTTAGACATAAGAGGCTTCCTCCCATTCGAATAAGTTTGCCAGTCACTTACTTGATTCGACATTTTGGGAGGTACTCCTTTTTTCATGCTCGAAAACCGTTGAGCTAATAGGGCTCAGATTTATGAAATTCATTCAATTACCTTCAATCTATAAAATTACCATAATTTTCAGATTGTTTTCCCAAAAAATATAAGTAATTATAAAAATATGTACTTTTATACATCTTAGAAAAATCAAGAAAAGAGGAGAAAGTCATGAAAGAATTGAAGTTGTTAGTAAGAAAAGGAATTAGTATGGTTGTAATTTTCACCTTACTTTTTACAAGTTTTTCCTTAGAAGTACTGGCTAATTTAAACGCTCAAGCTGAGGATGATAGTGAATTTGGAGGACCTCCCATATTAGAAGAACCTATTGAATGGGAGGATAAAAGAACAGAAATGTCAAGAACTTACATAAATACAGATGGTTCATTGACAACGGAAATCTCGCAAATTCCTATTCATTATCAAGAGGAAAAAACAAAAAAATGGAAGCCTATTGATAATATGTTGGTATTGGAAGGTAATGGAGAACAACTAACAAACAAAGGGAATTCATTTACTGCTCGATTTAAAAAGCAAAATAAAATTGGAGCGGATTTAATCGAAGTTATTGAAGGAGATGCTTCAATCGCACTAGAACCTGTACAAAATGAAGACAACTTGCCAAAAGGCATTATGAAAGAACAAAAATATACTTTAACAGGTAAAGTCCAAAAGAATTCGATTACTTATCCTAATATTTATCCCAATGTAGACGTAAAGTACTATATGGGATCAAATAAAGTGAAAGAAGATATTATTATTAAAGAAAAACCAACAGCAGATACCCCTATAATCTACTCCTATAATCTACTCCTTTAAACTTAAACTTAAAGGTTTAAACTACGAGGAAACTTCAGATGGAAAAATACTTTTTAAGGATAGTACTACAGGCGAACAAAAATTTTATTTGGAAAAACCGTTTATGTTTGACTCCTTTCAACCAGAAGGATATCAAAAACAACCAGAAGTAGAAGAATTTTCTGAAGGATCTTACTCTTATGATGTAGATATGAAAGTTGCAAAGAGGGGAAATCAATTATTTATTGACATTATACCTAGTCGCGAATGGTTAGATGATCCATCTCGTGTTTATCCAGTTACGATTGATCCAACGATTGTTAAATTTCAACCACAGTCTGAAGGGATAGATACGAATATTCGTAGCCATTTTCCAACACAAACTGGGGGTGCTGAAACTAGTTTTGGTGTCGGATTGTATCAAGATGCTAACCAAAGTAATCGAATTCGTTCATTATTACAATTTGATTTATCCTCCATTCCTAAAGGTGCAAATATTTTAAATGCGGAATTAAACCTATGGTTAGCTAGTGTTGCAAATAATTTAACTGTTAATGTTGACATTCATGAAGTAACAAAATCTTGGACAGAAAGTGGCGCAACTTGGAATACGGCAAATGGTAGTACAGCATGGACAAATCCAGGTGGAGATTTTAATGCTACAAGAGTAGCTACATTGGGAGTTGATGTTCTTACTGATTTAAGTGTTAATTATCGATGGACCATTACAGATCTTGTTAATAAATGGTATAAAACACCTTCAACCAATCGTGGGATGATCTTAAAAAGTAACAATGAAACAACGAATAGTTGGAAGAAGTTTATTTCAAGTGATAACACACAGAACTCAAATTATACACCATTACTTGCGGTCACCTATTATCCGGGGAGTCGTTTAGGAATTGAATCATATTGGGATTATATTACCAACCCATTGAATAATGGGAGTAGTAATGTAAATATTACAACCGGAAACCATGTTGTTCAATTTAGGGATACTGCTTTCAATGGAAGAGGTGGCTTTGGAATTGATTTTACTCGTACTTACAATTCTAAAGCAGTCGATGACTCTTCGTTAGGATTTGGATGGTCATTTACAGGCTCAGAAACGATTGTCAGCCATGGTAATTATCGTATTTATACAGATGCAGACGGAACCGCTCATGTTTTTACTTTTGATCCAGCAACAAACTCAAACATAGCTCCTCCTGGAACTTATATGAAATTAACTGGTGGTAATCCTTTGTACACGGTGACTTATAAGGACGGGACTAAATATGTTTTTGAAAAATTAAGTTATGATAAACACCAACCGGTGGATAGATACCGAATTATTTATAAAGAAGATCTAAATGGTAACCGAATTAACTATAACTATAGCAGTACAACTGGAAGGCTACTAGATATTACGGATTCTTCAGGACGGCAACTAAGTATTGAATACTATACAAGTGGCCGAATTTTGAGGGTTATTGATTTTGCAGGAAAAGAAACGAAATTTTATTATGATAGTAACGGCAATCTTACAACAGTCGATCAATACCTAACGGCAACACCTAATCAAATTACTAGAACAATATATGCATATGATAGTCAGCATAATATGATTCAATTTACTGACCCAAATGGTAGAAAGACTGACTTTACTTATCAAAACTTTGAAGTAATTGAGAAAGTCCAACTTCCGGCAATTATTGGAACTGAAATTGATCCTCCTACTAGACCGGGAATGATTTTTAACTATTATCTAGCAAATAATTATTCAGAAGTTTTTGATCTAAATAATAATAAAACCACATATTATTCAAACTCAAACTATGTTGTCAACCGAATAAAGGATGCAGAAAATAATGAAACTATTTATACTTTAGATACTAATTATAATATAGAAGAGATAACATCACCAAAAGGACTATTAACAGGGACAAAAACAGTTAATAGTTATGACAGTCGTGGTAATTTATTATCAACAACAGATGAGGAAGGGAATACTGAGACTTTTACCTATAATAGTTTAAATTTGGTTACATCTCATACTGATTCTAATCAAAATATAACAATATATGAATATGATGCAGTAGGTAATCTTAAAAAAGTAACTGATCCTAAAGGACAATTTACTACTTACGAGTATGATGAATTCGGAAATTTAAATAAAGAAATTTTATCGAATGGAACGATTATAACCTATGGATATAAAGCTGATTTTAACTATGTAAAATCCGTGACTGATCCACTTGGACGAACAATTGTAACAGAAACAGACAATGCCGGTAATGTTACCAAGAAAACAGATGCAAAAGGGTTAGTTACGGAATTTAACTATAATTTATTAAATCAATTAGAAAAAGTAATAGATGCAAAAGGCTATGTAACAACCTATAAGTATGATAATGCTGGTAATAGGAATACAATAATAAACGCAAAAGGTTTGGAGACCAAGTTCGATTATAACGGAATGAATCAACTTACAAAGATTACCGATGCCAATGGAAAATCAGTTTTGATGAATTATGATGCCAATGGAAATCAAACGAGTATACAGTTTCCGTTAGGGCCAGTGATTCAAAATAAGTATAATTCTCTTAATCAATTAGAATCAGTAGAAGTTTTAAATACAATAATATGGAATTATACTTACGATGCAAATGGTAATATTACATCTATTACAGGAAATAACGGTACGCTTAAAACTCTAGATTACTATAATAATGATTTCCTTAAAAGTATTTCTTACGGTAATGGAAACCATAAACATGATTTTAACTATACTAATGGTTATCTTGATTTAATAACCTTTAATGTGAAAGGTAACTCCTTCACTAATAAATTTGAACCGAATAATAATAATCAACTTTTCAAGCTAAGCAGAGGACAAACCTTGTTAGCAACATTTGAATACCATGAATTAGGCATGATGAAAGACATTGTAAGAAATAATGGAAGTACAACAAATCGAATATTTGATAGTGGTAATCGATTAGAGCAGCTCACAAATAAGTTGCCAAATGGTACGACTTTAAATAACTATGTTTATCAGTATGATGCTAACGATAATATTAATCGGATTGAAAGTAATAACGGAACGGTTTCTTATGAGTATGATGAATTAAATCAGCTTAAGAATGAGACTTTATCTGATGGTACAATTATTATTTATGAATATGATTCAGTAGGAAATCGGACCAAAAAGAGTATTGGTGCAAATACAACAACCTACCAATATGATAATGCAAATCAACTTGTTTCAAAAAATGGTCAATCAGTATATCACGATGACAATGGAAATATGACGGATGATGGAACACTTCGGTATGAGTACGACAACTTTAATCAACTGACTCGTGTTTTAAATCAAGCAGGCCAAGAATTAATTTCGTATACTTATGATAATGAAGGAAAACGAACGAGCCTGAAAACACCAGAAAGAGAAGTACATTTCCACTATATTGGCGATAAAGTCTATTATGAGACGGATAAGAACGATAATATTATAGCCGAGTATACATGGGATGAAGAAGGCAATCCTGTAACAATGACACGTAATGGACAAACGTATTACTACTTTACAAATGGTCATGGAGATGTAGTTGCATTAATTGACCAAGCTGGTAATGTAGTAGCTAGATATGATTATGACGCATGGGGCAATATTATTTATCAAGAAGGAGCACTTGCAGCTATTAATCCATATCGCTATGCTGGATATCAATATGATGAAGAGACGAAAATGTATTATTTAATGTCTCGTTATTATAATCCTGACTTAGGGAGGTTTATAACGAGAGATAGATTTTATGGGGTTGATAACAAACCAATTACATTAAATCTTTATGCATATGGTAATAATAACCCAGTTAAATATTTTGATCCACATGGAGACATTGCTGTCTTTATACCTTACATTGGTTATGTTATATTGGCATCAGCTTATGCAGCCACACTTGTAACGATTAATATCTATTTTCATAAAATAATTAATACCCCCGAATCCAGCCCAAAGGATTTTACAAAACTTAGGGGAAGTCAAGGTTATAAGGAGAATAAAACAGGTTTAAATTGGAAAAAGGATAAACTTCATAAAGATCATTGGGATGTGTCTGACCAAAAAGGCAAAAAGGTTTTAGAAGTAGACTTTCAAGGAAAGAAGTTATGGCCAAATGGTCCAAAAAATAACAATAAGAAGTGATGTTAAATGAAGGAAGTAGATTTTATAAATATTAGTAATTTTTTTAATTATTATGACTTTGAAAATCTAGAAAGTTTAGGTGAAGAAATAATAATCGAAGTTAAAAAACCAGTAAGATACAGTGAAGTAAATGATTCAGCAGAGTATGATTTTAAAGAACAAACTACTAACATACAAAAAATTATTTTACTCCTAATTCAAATGGAATTAGATAATAAAGTCTATATAAGAAAGTATGAAGATTATTGGGTTCATAAAGAGTTTTTAAAAAGTGAGAAGTGGAGTGAATTTAAAATTAATAATGATTTTTCAGGTGTTTATGAAATTGAAGAATTAAGTGAAGTTAAAAGTTTAATTGAAGGTAATTTAAAGTATGAATCATTTGTCCAATTTTTAATACCCAATAAACAACTAATTATAACTCCAACTGATCATATGGATATTTTTTGTCATTCTGTTAATTCTTCAATACTTTTAAGGAATTTAGAAAGAATATTTAAAACTACGAACTTAGGAGATTATTTTATAGTTAAAAGAAAGAAATAAAACTATTATTAACATTTATTTCATTTAAGGGGTCAATCCTAAATCGAGTCATGACCCCTTATCTTTACATATTAGTTAAAATTCCCCTGTTAGTAATTCTTACTTTAAAGTTTTGTTTGTTTTATAAGCCTTTTTGCTTTACTATAAAATCGGCAATCGGCCGTGCTCAATTTGAATCATCGACTCATCTAATTCAAAGCTCCCATTAATTCCTTTAACCCTTGTAAAATTCGTTCTTCTACAAGACTTAGAGCAGCTACCTTTTTGAACACTCTTTAATGAAGGTTGAACAGTAAGTCCGAATTATAAAAAATATGCGTACTTTCCTGGTACGCATTACGAATAGCCGTATATGCTTTTTAAAATGATAACGGCTATTTTATTTGTCTAGAGCAGCAAGAAGGCTCTGTAACCTCAAGACAGCTTATAGTTCGGCTTTATTATAAGCTTAAACTTTGCCGCTTTCCTACCGCGCCCTTTTTCAATTACATGTAATTCAGCGTATTCAATAATCTCCCTTAGTAATTCATTTTTCTTCTCGTTACTCTGCAATTGGTTATATACGTCAAGTACAGTTGATATTTTCATCTGAAAATCATTAATATTAAGGCTATCATCGACAGTAACCTCTTTTTCATTTAATAACTCGTCTATTAAGTGGAGAATCCCTTTTAATTGCTCTTTAAATTCATTATCCTTTTGCTGATAGATACTATCTTCTATATGTCCTTCTAAATATTTGTCTAGTAAGAAGGAACGTTTTTTCTTAATAATATCCAGTTGCTTTTCTAGATTTAAGTATTCATGTTCACTATTATGTGATTGGTCTTTGTGCTCACTAAGGCCATTTTCTATTTCTTTCTTTAATATATTCTGATCAATATTGGTTAATTCTTTTAAATAGGTTAAAATAGCATTCACTACATCATCGTATTTCACATACATGCTACATGGAATGCATGAGATAAATTCTCGTTTGTAATAGCTAGTTGAACCATCTTGTTTTTTATATTTAGCGTTTGAAGTATTTTTTAACATTTTCCGTTTACAATGAGGGCAGGTAATTAACCCTGCAAGAATACCAGGGGAGAAGTCAGTTCTTACAGGATGCATTTTCTTTTGTTTTTTTAGTTTTTTCTGTGCTTTTTCAAATGTAGTAACATCAATAAGTGGTTTATGAGCATTAGGAACGACAATGTGTTCCTCGGGTGGAAGATGAACGACTTTTCCATCTATCCTTTTCGTTGTTCGAAATCGAACAGTTCCAATGTATACTTCATTTAAGAGTAGCCGTCTTATCACAATTTGCTTCCAATCCTGTATTCCAGTTGCGGTTAGGATTCCTTTCTTTTTTAGTCTAGTGCAAATAGCTTGAAGACCAATATCTTCTTCCGTGTACCAGTGAAATATTGAATAAACAACGCTTGCTTGATTTGGCTCAGGCTCTAATTTTTGAGTTCGATCATTGTATCTATATCCAAAAGGAATGCCTGCTCCACCAGTCATCCATTTTCCTTCTCGTGCATAATTATGTCTAGCATTCGTTAGACGTTTTTTTATTAATTCAAATTCTTCTCTATATAAAAACATTTCAAACCGCATTTGTTGGAGGTCTGAAGAGTTTAATGGATTATAAATTTTATTAGGTGTAATAATTAAAATATTATATTTTTGGATCATTTTATAAATACGTCCGGCATCTTCAAAGTCACCTCGACCCATACGACTAAAATCCTTTACACAAATAGCATCTACTTTGTTATTTTCTATATCATAAATAACACTTTTAAAAACTTCCCTAGAAGATATAGTATCACCACTACCAATTTCCTCGCGTATCTCATAAAAAAAATCATATTTAGCCAACTCTTTAATCATTAACTGTCTTTGCTCATGGAGTGTATCAATTCCAAGCTTTTTCTCACGTTCCTCGTCTTGTCTGGAACGTCTAAGATAGCAAATAGCATGATTTACTTTTCTAGGTAGCTCCATAGTAATTCTCCGTTTCTTAATTCGTCGTTAATAAGAAAAGTGCCTGTCTTACATTTTTATGTACAGGTAGCTTGTACTACAACTCAAAATAATCCTTACATAAAACCCGATGCCACTTAATACATTTCTATAAAGAGAAATCGGGGGG
>JAKFDP010000068.1:0-1726 GCA_036676095.1 Anaerobacillus sp.
GTACTGAAGACGTAGTAGCACCAGCTAAAATCTTAAACGATTTCGCGAAAAAGCATGAAGCACTTGAGCTTAAAGCGGGTGTAATTGAAGGTAACGTTGCATCAGCAGAAGAAATTAAAGCTCTTGCTGACCTACCATCACGCGAAGGTTTACTATCTATGTTACTCAGCGTACTACAAGCACCAATCCGCAACCTTGCTCTTGCTACAAAAGCAGTTGCAGAACAAAAAGAAGAACAAGGCGCGTAAGTTAGCCTGAATACGCAATAAATAAATTAATTGAACGAAAACTAAGGAGGAAAATTATCATGACTAAAGAACAAATCATTGAAGCAGTTAAAACTATGACTGTTTTAGAACTTAACGACCTAGTAAAAGCAATCGAAGAAGAATTCGGCGTAACTGCAGCAGCTCCAGTAGCAATGGGCGGCGCAGCGGTAGCAGCTGTTGAAGAGCAAACTGAATTTGACGTAATCCTAGCTAGCGCTGGCGATCAAAAGATCAAGGTTATCAAAGTTGTTCGTGAAATCACTGGCCTTGGACTTAAAGAAGCAAAAGACCTTGTTGACAACACTCCAAAAGCTGTTAAAGAAGGCGTTTCTAAAGAAGAAGCTGAAGAAGTTAAAGCTAAACTTGCTGAAGTTGGAGCAAACGTTGAAGTTAAGTAATAAGCAAATAAAAAAGCTCGCTGTATAAGCGGGCTTTTTTTGCCTTAACTGAACTTTCAGTCCTCGTTTATCTTCAATTACTAATATTCCTCGGAGGTGAGTCTGTTGTCTGAACACTACTATTCTCGAACTCAAAAGGTAGAAAGTGACCCGAAGTTTTGGGATTTTACTTTGAAAAATAACCAATTCCGTTTTAAAACGGATAACGGTGTGTTTTCAAAAAGAGAAGTAGATTTCGGCTCACGGTTATTAATTGAGTCTTTTGAAATGCCGGATACAGAGGGATTACTTCTGGATGTAGGCTGTGGCTACGGCCCGATAGGTCTTTCTCTTGCAAAGTATTATCAAGATCGTATGATACATATGGTTGATGTTAATGGACGTGCAATTGAATTAGCGAAGGAAAATGCTGAGCTTAATCGGATTCAGAACGTTAAAGTTTATGAAAGCGATCGTTTGCTGAGTGTGAAGGAAAATACTTTTGCTGCTATTTTAACGAATCCTCCGATACGAGCGGGGAAAAAAACTGTTCATGATATTTTCGAACAAAGCTTTGAGCATCTCGCTTCTCAGGGAGAACTGTGGGTAGTCATTCAAAAGAAACAAGGTGCACCATCCGCAATTGAAAAATTAAATAATTTATTTAATCACGTCGAAACTATTGACAAATCCAAAGGTTATTTTGTCATTAAGGCTAAAAAAAGTTGACTTGAAAATGTCACTATGATAGCATTATAAAATGCCATCATAATAATTTCCGAATTATTCCTTATAATATTTTATTTTAAGTATAAAAAAGGGATATTAAGGAAATGATGACAAAATAATAGTCTAAATGTGAAAATGTGGTTTTTAGTAAAAAACCCTTTTTCTTTTTGTTTACTGGAAAGGAAGTAAAATTCTGCTCCATAAACGTTTATAGATTTTACTAATAATAACGCTTGATTTGAGGGGTGAATCAGTTGACAGGTCAACTAGTTCAGTATGGACGACACCGCCAACGAAGAAGTTACGCACGAATCAGTGAAGTTTTAGAATTACCAAATCTTATTGAAATCC